>NZ_JACSLW010000020.1:0-2143 GCF_018618345.1 Exiguobacterium sp. s36 | reverse complement strand
CATAAGGTTTCACAGATTGTTCGAATCGAATGCGTGCAAACCACTCTGAGACGGTCTCGTGAGGTTTTCGTTTTTGAGTGTCGCTCAAGATGTCATTCAACTCCACGAGTAGTTTCCCAAGCTCAGTATCAGAGGCATAGAGAAAGATTGGTGTGGTATTGGTCACCGTGTTCATGTTGGCTCGAGATGATAATGGTCTCTCGTCGGCTGAAGACGGTGTCGCTTTGCGTCGCCGCTTATCCCACCAATCCCGTACGCGCTTGTAGTACGTGAAAAATAAAATGAGCAAGAAAGCTATAACGGCCCATTTCAGGACGTCTGAAGCAGTCTCTTGATCTTCGCCAGACGCCTTCTTTTCAAACCGTTCTTTTGACAAAAGATCATACCACTTCGGTATATCATTCGTATCCTCTAGATTCTCTGTTTTTTCTTTAAAGGTTGCCAATTCACCATCGATATACCTTGGATTTCCCGACATGTCTTGTTGGGTGGGGCGATCTACAATCATTCCATAAAGGAAAGCCCCGCCGGTTTTAAATAAAGCGAGGATGACTAAGGTCGAAATGATGAAATAATACATTTTTCTTTTCTGCATAAACCCTCCTCTTATACAAATGAAATTAAAGATATACAGCTTAACCTTAAATATCCCTTTAAATACAAAAAAATTCAATGTTTAAAAATGGGATTTTATTTTTTGATTCCAAATTAAACTTCTATCATAAATGATTCGCTTAATTTTGATTGATATCCCTTCTAAAAAGTAGAGTTTGTGTCTATATTTTTTAACACAATGATTATGGTATTATTTAATAAAATAATCACTGTATTAAAAGGAGGCTTACCATGTATACGATTGACGAGGCATTTGAAATCTTATCGAAGAACAAGCTCACAAGCCATAAGGAGACGGTCCGCAACTGGGTACGAAAAGGCGTGATCCAGGCAGAACCGCTCGAGTCGCGTAAAAAAGGCTATCGGATCAGTGAGGAGGCGCTCGAACAGTTCATCAAAGAACGGATGCCGGAAGGATGGGAGCTGTATCTGGAGTCGGTGACAGGGGAAGCTCGGAATGTCGTCAAGAATGAAGAAGAGGCCTCGTATCACGTCGAAGTCGATGTAGAAGCGATTAAAGAGCGGGCCCGTGAGGAGATGTGGTACGAGCTTCTCGGCAAATTCGTCTTCGAGGACTACTTCGTCCTGAAGAAATCAGAGGTCAAGGCTGCGGTCGAGCATATGCGCTATTCAAAAGAGTTTGAAGCCGAGGTGTGGGAACGTTGCTCGAAGCATACGTGGGGTCACGCGACACCACGAGTCCCATACCTGCTTGATTACTTCATGTTCGAGGGGGATCGGATTCCCTTCAACAAAGATTTCGGTGGAAGAGATGAACAGATCATCCACGCGTTGATCGAGAAGATTAGGCTTGATAAAGTGAATCGAAAACGTAAATGAACATAAAAAGACATTCTCTTAAAAATAGAGGATGTCTTTTTATACAATCATCATTGTTTTAATTTTCAGGTTAAAATCATTCCCCGACCATTCCGTCGTTGTCGTTATCACGCATATAGGGGTAGAGCCAATGGTCGCTCATGATCGGCATCGTGAAACCGGCGTCTTTCGCTTCCTGGATCGTCACCTGACCGTTCCCATTCGTATCTACGCTCGAGACATCGCCTGTGGCCTCAAGTGTAGCTGCGGGTTCCGGTTCACTTTCTGTGAGGCCGAGTGCTTCGTTCACTTCATCCGGGTTAACGTTGTCGAAGGAATCGGTGACGACATTTCCTCTGACAGTGTAGGTGTACTTATAGTGTGAAGGGGTGTGTGTGCTCGTATCTGGATACGTGATGATCGCCTCGAAGTCGGCCGCGCCGCCGGCCTTACGGATTACATCCTCCATATAGGCCTGGTCCCCGTAGCGGTTGAGCGTGCTATCCTGTGGTGTGATGTTGTAGGCGTTCGAGACGCCCCCGAGCGAGTCGGCGATGACGTGGCCTTCATCGAGATCACTGTGTTCGACGCCTGGGACCTTCGCCTCGTCATGATAGTAGCGGCCATCCGAGGTCACATCCTCCGAATCATCATCCTGCAAGATGATCTGATCGGCGATGACACGAATCAATTGACCATGTTCGTTCGT
>NZ_JACSLW010000019.1:0-2157 GCF_018618345.1 Exiguobacterium sp. s36 | reverse complement strand
TGGCTGTCGTCGAATTCGGAGAAGTGATGGAGGATATTCCAAAGTCACGACTTCCAGACACGGTTCAACCTGGTGACGTGCTTTGGTTTTATGAAGATGGGAAAGTTGAAGTGGACGCCAAGGAACGCAAACGATTATCGAGTGATATCGATGAGTTGATGGATGAGCTTTGGGAAGATTAAAAACGAGTATCAATTATTCATGATTGTATTTTTAAAACTTACAAATCAGTATTTTTTAATAAAGACAAATCGGCAAATAATTTTTATCTAAATATAAAGCTCGATTGACATTGAATAAAAACTGATATAAAGTCAACAGCATAATATTCACTAGGAGGATTGTTAAGAATGATGCACGCCGGGAGATTACGCCACCACACTTTGAACAATGGCTAATTGAATATGTTCAAAGGCTCTGTTTTCATAAAACAGAGTAAATGGGAGTAGTCTGCACATTTTTATCAATCTTTGACGAAGAAACCACACACTTACAAACATAGCAGATTTACAACTCTTTTTGTCGTGTCCTTTTATTTTTGATAATGGACGCTTCTTGGTTGTAGCTCATTTACTCTTGATCACAGACACCATTTTGTCTGTGATTTTTTTATGACTTCATTTAGTTAAGTCTAATTAGAAAAGATTGAAATGAAAAAGTATTAAAAATGCATACATTTCACTTGCTTATCGCACAACATAAAAATTGGAGGAACAAATCATGAACGAATTTAAACGGCTTGCAAAAAATAAAGGATTAGATGTGTTAGAGAATAGCATTGTGGTAAATGAATCGGGTGTTGATTTTCAAGTTGCTTATGCAAAAGATACGCTTGGTAGCAAGTGGATACTAAGAATTCCTCGAAGATTAGATTCGATGAGGAGCGCCTTGAAAGAAAAGGGGGCACTAGAAATTATGGAAGAACATGTGAGTTTTCAAGTTCCAAATTGGTCAATTTTTGATGATGAACTAATTGCGTATAAGCAATTAGATGGTGTTCCGGTTGCAACAATTGATGTAGAGCAACAAGATTACATCTGGAGTTTTGACAAAGAGAATACACCACAATCTTACTATCAGTCATTAGGTAAAGTGTTGGCAGAACTACACACATTACCACATCGACACTTCAAAGAAATCGGTATCAAAACTCTATATGCTAGAGATTTAAACAGTTCAATGAAGATACGGATGGAGAAGGTGAGACAGAAGTATCATGTGAATTCAGAGCTATGGGAGCGTTGGCAAGAATGGTTGGCGAATGATTCGCTATGGCCATCGCATGTAGGTGTAAGCCACGGGGATTTACACCCTGGCCACATACTAATAAATAAGAATTTTGAGGTCTCTGGTTTGATAGATTGGACAGAAATTAGTATTGCGGACACATCTGTGGATTTTCTATCACATCTATTACTGTTTGGTAAGGATGGTTTGACAAAGTTACTCGATGCTTACGACAATGCAGGCGGAAGAACATGGTCAAGAATGGATGAGCATATAATTGAGTTGTTAACAACCAGCGCAATAACTGTAGCTGAATTCGCAGAGATATCTGACCTACAAGATATGCGTGAAACAGCTGCTCATATGCTTACACAAAATGTATGAGGTAAAAGCAATGGCAGCGCTCTGAAATTGAAAAGGGTATGAATTTTAAAATCATCATACCCACGAATGTCACCAGAGTCTTTCGATGTTAAATAATGAAATTCTTGAAAGGGACTTTTGTTCTTCATCTAACAACACGTCATGCCAGTGATTTTCAAGCGATTTCAGGACCGGTCTCTCCAAACGATTGGTTTTTTCAAGATGGTGTAAAGGATGTACGGCACTTTCCGGGACGAAGTGACCACTGACCAATGGTTGATTCGGTAATGCGATTGTATAAGCCACAAGCTGATCTTCACTGAAGTCATGATTATTGGCGATGCCGAACTGCTGAAACCCGAGACCCATACCATGAATATACATGAGCGGCTCATCGACGCGATCCACCTTCAGGTTCGTCTCGAGGGCCGCTTTTGCGTTCAGATAGGGCTCCACCTCCTCGGGGAACACACTTTGTACGGCATGCACCCGTTCATAAAGACTGAGGTCAGCGTCTTTCCATCCCATTGGCCGCTCCAGCTGTTCAAGGTAATCAAGAGGGCTCTG
>NZ_JACSLW010000018.1:1449-3084 GCF_018618345.1 Exiguobacterium sp. s36 | reverse complement strand
TTGTTCCTTGAAAACTGAAGATTCATCAAGACATCAAACCAATTATTTCACATATGGTCCGTGAGGACCGTGTGTCTTAGACGCTAGATCAAGGTAGAAAGGGCGTACGGTGGATGCCTTGGCACTAGGAGCCGATGAAGGACGCGACGAACAGCGAAATGCCCTGGGGAGTGGTAAGTACACTTTGATCCAGGGGTATCCGAATGGGGGAACCCACCGCCGGGAGACTGGCGGGACACCCGTGTGAATACATAGCACGGCGTGAGGCAAACCCGGGGAACTGAAACATCTAAGTACCCGGAGGAAGAGAAAGAAAATTCGATTCCCTGAGTAGCGGCGAGCGAAACGGGAACAGCCCAAACCAGGAAGCATGCTTCCTGGGGTTGTAGGACACTCTATACGGAGTTACAAAGGGATAGGATAGGTGAACGACCTGGAAAGGTCGGCCAGAGAAGGTGACGGCCCTGTAGCCGAAATCCCATCCCCTCCAGAGTGGATCCTGAGTACGGCGGGACACGTGAAACCCCGTCGGAATCCGGGAGGACCATCTCCCAAGGCTAAATACTTCCTAGTGACCGATAGTGAACCAGTACCGTGAGGGAAAGGTGAAAAGCACCCCGGAAGGGGAGTGAAACAGATCCTGAAACCGTATGCCTACAAGTAGTCAGAGCCCGTTAACGGGTGATGGCGTGCCTTTTGTAGAATGAACCGGCGAGTTACGATGGCGGGCGAGGTTAAGCCGATGAGGCGGAGCCGCAGCGAAAGCGAGTCTGAATAGGGCGCATCAGTCCGTCGTCGTAGACCCGAAACCAGGTGATCTACCCATGTCCAGGATGAAGGTCAGGTAACACTGACTGGAGGTCCGAACCCACGCACGTTGAAAAGTGCGGGGATGAGGTGTGGGTAGCGGTGAAATGCCAATCGAACCTGGAGATAGCTGGTTCTCCCCGAAATAGCTTTAGGGCTAGCCTCGAGGTGTAGAGTTCCGGAGGTAGAGCACTGATTGGACTAGGGGCCCCCACAGGGTTACCGAATTCAGTCAAACTCCGAATGCCGGCAACTTGTACTCGGGAGTCAGACTGCGAGTGATAAGATCCGTAGTCGAAAGGGAAACAGCCCAGACCATCAGCTAAGGTCCCAAAGTGTATGTTAAGTGGAAAAGGATGTGGCGTTGCACAGACAACTAGGATGTTGGCTTAGAAGCAGCCACCATTCAAAGAGTGCGTAATAGCTCACTAGTCGAGTGACGCCGCGCCGAAAATGTAACGGGGCTAAACATACCACCGAAGCTATGGATCCCGTAAGGGATGGTAGGGGAGCGTTCCAAGCAGCAGTGAAGCGGTATCGTGAGGAGCCGTGGAGCGCTTGGAAGTGAGAATGCCGGTGTGAGTAGCGAAAAGAGGGGTGAGAATCCCCTCCGTCGAAAGCCCAAGGTTTCCTGAGGAAGGCTCGTCCGCTCAGGGTTAGTCTGGACCTAAGCCGAGGCCGAAAGGCGTAGGCGATGGACAACAGGTTGATATTCCTGTACCGCCGTACCACCGTTTGAACGATGGGGGGACGCAGAAGGATAAGGTAACCGTGCGACTGGAAGTGCACGGACAAGCAGCGAGGCCGTCGGGTTGGCAAATCCGCCCG
>NZ_JACSLW010000018.1:0-1349 GCF_018618345.1 Exiguobacterium sp. s36 | reverse complement strand
GTGGAGCCCGTAGGGCGAAGTACCGGATTTCACGCTGCCAAGAAAAGCCTCTAGTAAGGAGGTCGGCGCCAGTACCGTAAACCGACACAGGTAGGCGAGATGAGAATTCTAAGACGCGCGGGATAACTCTCGTTAAGGAACTCGGCAAAATGGTCCCGTAACTTCGGGAGAAGGGACGCTTATGGCAACATAAGCCGCAGTGAATAGGCCCAAACGACTGTTTAGCAAAAACACAGGTCTCTGCTAAATCGCAAGATGAAGTATAGGGGCTGACGCCTGCCCGGTGCTGGAAGGTTAAGGGGATGTGTCATCGCAAGAGAAGCACTGAACCGAAGCCCCAGTAAACGGCGGCCGTAACTATAACGGTCCTAAGGTAGCGAAATTCCTTGTCGGGTAAGTTCCGACCCGCACGAAAGGCGTAACGATTTGGGCACTGTCTCAACGAGAGACCCGGTGAAATCATAGTACCTGTGAAGATGCAGGTTACCCGCGACAGGACGGAAAGACCCCATGGAGCTTTACTACAGCCTGATATTGAGGCTTTGTACGCGATGTACAGGATAGGTGGGAGTTTGTGAAGCCGGAGCGCCAGCTTCGGTGGAGACACCCTTGGGATACCACCCTTTGCGTATAGAGTCTCTAACTCGCAGCCGTGATCCGGCTGGAGGACCGTGTCAGGTGGGTAGTTTGACTGGGGCGGTCGCCTCCTAAACAGTAACGGAGGCGCCCAAAGGTTCCCTCAGAATGGTTGGAAATCATTCGAAGAGTGCAAAGGCAGAAGGGAGCTTGACTGCGAGACCTACAAGTCGAGCAGGGACGAAAGTCGGGCTTAGTGATCCGGTGGTTCCGCATGGAAGGGCCATCGCTCAACGGATAAAAGCTACCCTGGGGATAACAGGCTGATCTCCCCCAAGAGTCCACATCGACGGGGAGGTTTGGCACCTCGATGTCGGCTCATCGCATCCTGGGGCTGGAGTAGGTCCCAAGGGTTGGGCTGTTCGCCCATTAAAGCGGTACGCGAGCTGGGTTCAGAACGTCGTGAGACAGTTCGGTCCCTATCCGTCGTGGGCGCAGGAAATTTGAGGAGAGCTGTCCTTAGTACGAGAGGACCGGGATGGACGCACCGCTGGTGTACCAGTTGTTCCGCCAGGAGCATCGCTGGGTAGCTACGTGCGGACGGGATAAGTGCTGAAAGCATCTAAGCATGAAGCCCCCTCCGAGATGAGATTTCCCTTTGAGCAATCAAGAAAGACCCCTCAGAGACGATGAGGTAGATAGGTCATGGGTGGAAGCACGGCGACGTGTGGAGCTGAATGATACTAATCGGTCGAGGCTTTGATCTAGTCTAA
>NZ_JACSLW010000017.1:0-4940 GCF_018618345.1 Exiguobacterium sp. s36 | reverse complement strand
TGTTGTGGTGACTTCATTCTACACGAGGCCGTCGCTATGGGCTTTTTTGCGTTCACGTTCAGGTGTTGCACTTAATTTTATAATTCATCTTGATAAGCAGTATTTTTAAATGCAACAATCGGGCTATTTAGGGTAATACCAGCGTCCATGCAATCAGGGAAAAAGTAAACTATGAAATGACAGAAAGTATTATACACAGTATTTAAACACTATTATTTTAACCCCGTCCCTACTCAGAACGGGGTTATGTATGTTAGTAATTTGAACATTAAATAACTTTATTGTCATTCAACAGCTTAACGTTGTAAATATGCAGTTATCTTAACTCTTACATAGAAAACCTTTGTTTATCAATGATTTATTCATTGAAGCCATATAAACAACGTATTAGTCTAGACAACGATCCTCGCAGCATCATATTCTACAACCGCCTTGAAGGTAGCTAAAACGGCCTTAAGGCGTCCTTAAGAAGTAGCAAATACCTTTAATTCTTCCTAGAACAATGTTTAGAATGGTATGGTTATTTGATGCTTCTAATTATCAAGATATCACTACATTCGATACGTAGAATACATTGTTTACTGGGTTAAGATATCAAGTATTCAAAGTAGCCTTTCACCCAACTTTTCTTCTTAGAATACTTTAAATACTCCCGATTTTCATAGTGTAGATAATCGCGTTTTGCTTATGGCACCCCTAATTTGACTAACTTTGATTCCTAACTTTGTAATAGTTCAGGGAATAAAAAGTGTATTATATGCATAGTCAAACGTCGAGATTCTCCTTTATATGGATAGATATGCATATACATTGATGGATTAAAGTTCGCTTCAATAATCCCATAAGCATTTTTATTAGCTGCAGGAACTTCTATATTTTCAATAATCAAATCGATACCACTAATTTTAGCTCCCAGTGCAGATACCGCATCCACTGCTATTTTTTTATAGTCATCGGGAATTTGATCTGTCACATCAATCGAATCTCCGCCTGTACTAACATTAGAATTTTCACGCAGATAGACGATTTCACCATTTTTTGGAATCGAATTCATTTGATAACCTTGGCCTTTTAGCATAAGGTTTTCCAAGTCACCTAATTGTATAGTTTCTAAAGGTGTCCTATGGTCTTTTCCTCTTAACGGATCACGATTCTTTTCAATGACTAACTCTTCGATTGTATGTTCACCATCGCCTTTAACATTCGCAGGAACTCGTAATAAAACCGCCTGAACTTTATCATGTAACACAAAAAATCGATATTCTGTTCCATAGAGAAACTCTTCTATTAGTACAGAAGAATCTTCTTTAAATGCGAGTGTGATTGCTTTTTGATAATCTTCGTAATTTGCCTCTTGTTTGAAGATTGATATTCCCAATCCATAGTTTGTTGTTTTCGGCTTTACAACAAAAGGTTTAGCAGAAAACATATTATAAGAATTTAAAGCATGTTCTATATCATTAAATTCCTCACCTGTTGGTACACGGAATCCATGTTGTTGAAGAATTTTCTTTGTTACTGTTTTATTTTCCATAATTAAAGGGGATACATAACTATCTTTACTTGTCATATTCCCATTTTTCACATATTCAACATGATCTTTTAATTGAAGCTTCAAAAATTGATCTTGCCGATCCAAAACTTCTACCTTTATTCCTTGCTGTAAGCAATCAAACATTAAAATCTGAGTGGACAACTCCATGTCAGTAAATCCTGTTAATTGATATGGCTTATCCCATGATTTTTTATAGTTTTCTTTCGCAATACACGTAGCCACTTGTCCTTGACTGCTTTTTTCACTCTCTTTATAAAGCCTTCCAGCTAAAGTCTTACTTGGGTCCATTAGCATTTCTCTCAGGTTAACAAATAACGTATCTGAAATAGTCAAATCTAAAATTTCTGCTAAATGTTCCATCTCATCGATCATATTTTTAGCTTCTACTTCAAATTGTGTATGCTCTAATGGATGCTCAAGAGCCACTACATCATTGTAAGAATCACCCATTTTTATCCACTCATCACAATTATTACCCTCATCTTTCCATAGTAAATAAAATAAGAAAAGATGTAGAAATTCTGCTTGTTCATAGCTAATTCCATTCGTTTCAAAAGGATTTAAATCTATATTTCGCAATTCAAGATAACTAACACCGTGAGCTTCTAAATCTGAAACATGATGTCCGCCTCTTAAACGGACAGATGCATAAAATTCTTTTTCTTCTGATAAAAGCCCCTTTTTAACCATCAAAGAAAGATCTGATATATAGTTCTGTATACTACTATATGACACTTGAACATCATCAGAATTAGTATAACCCAATTTACTGCTTCTAATGCTTCTTATTGCCCCATTCAAAGAATCTTCTTCAAAATAATTCTTTTCGCTACTAGGAGAAGCTCCATAAAAATAAGTTACTAACCATCGATAGTGTAAATAGTTTCTTGTGACTTTTAGATAAATCTCTGTTTTAAACTGTAGATAATCTTTTATCTCCGATTGTAAGTTAAATATCGCTTGGATTAACTCATCGCCGAATTCAAAGTTAAAATGAACACCACAAAGCATTTGTTTACGACGGCCATAAGAATTGGATAAAGATTGACGATATAGAACATTTTCAACATTTTTCAATTTCGCAATAACAATATCTTCTTCTTTTTCTGGTAACTGTGGTGGCATGCTTAATGGCCAAAGCATTTCATGATCACCCATAGAACGATAAGCAACATCATGGATGGCTGCTAAGTAATTAAACAGTTCCTCTAATGTCTCAGTAACAGGTGTGATTAATTCCATCTGTAGCTCTGAAAAATCTCGCTGAATATACGGGTGTTCATCTCTTATCGATTTAGGATGATCCGTTTTAGCTAAATTTCCTGATAAGTCAACTCGTATACTTTCTTTTTCAATCCCATAACGGGCTTTTAATAAGTATGGTTTAACACGGTCATTGACTAACATTTTTTTAATATCCATATTAACTATACCTCCCTCTATAAATGTTGATATATCAATGGTTTTCACCATCTCAAGTGCCCGAAAAAATATTTTTCGTCACCAATATCTATCGTTATTTTGTATTTCTTCATGAATATTACAATTGATCCGTACGCTACGCTGTAGGAGCTTGTATTTATTGGTAGAAATTGCTCCTATACTGTGTCCTATTCAATGCACATTGGATCTCTGCGTAGCTTATGATGACGGACCCTCCCATGTCTCTAGGCGTCTTAGCGCGTACATTCCTTCGTTCGGTCTATTCATAAGGCAGAGGCTGGCGATGCTCCTCAGTGGACTCGTCCTAGCGGACGGTCGGATGGAATAGATGGTGCCGGCTTCTCCGTGTCATCCTTGTTGTCAGAACTCAAACGTTCAGGTCACGCTGCCGACTGGAGAGAAGTGAAGTCATCCATCATCCGTTGCTCGTCAAACATCCAGTGCTTGGTACAGAGTGCGTGTAATACTTTCAATAGCTTGCCACAGAGCACCACGATCGACTGTTTCTTGCGAAGTGGGTTGGCTGCTCGCGTGGTGTAATGTTCATGTAAAGATTTGAATGCAGTGTTGTGAAGGATCAGTGGCATCATGACACGAAACAGGAGGGCTCGGAGCCTTTTCCTACCGCGTTTTGAGATGCGTTTCTGTCCCTTCTGTTGTCCTGAGGAGTTCTCTCTCAGGGTCAGGCCCGCTAGTTTGATGAGTTGGCGTGGATCCTTGTACTGTTTGAAAGAACCGACCTCAGAGAGAAGCTCGATGATCGTCACATCACCGATGCCCGGGACCGAGGAAAGATATTCATAATCCGGTGTCTGACGGACAAGTTCAATGAGTTCATCCGTCAGTGCCTCGAGTTGCGATTGTAACAGACGGTACTGGGTGAGCAGCGTGGCGATCTCGATACGTGCCATCACATGCCCCTCTGTCAGACCGACTGAATGGGCAGCGACCTCCACCAATCTCTTGGCCTTCGGGAGCTGAGGGCTCTTCATGCCTTCTACCTGACGGTAGAGGAAGAGGAGCTCTTCGGGAGCCTTACCGACGATGTCTACCGGCAAAGGCGTCTTCTCAAGTGCGGCATAGGCCATCTTCCCAAAACTTTTGAAGACCATCGTGAACTCAGGGAAGAAACGGTCGAGCCAGCGGATGATCCGATTCTGTAGCGCATTGATATCCTCTTGGATCTTCGAGCGAAGGGTCGCACCGTTCCGCAATTCAGCCTCAATCCCTTCCAAGATCCGAGGATAGTTGAAGCGCCCGTCTCGCATCAGTCGCGCAATCACGACGGCATCCTTCTTGTCATTCTTCGTCTGTAGATTGTCATCCAGCTCTTTCGATCGGTTGACGTGCATCGGATTGACCATCACATAGGGGATGCCATGGTCGGTGAGAAAGGCCGCCAGGTTCATCCAATAGTGCCCGGTCGGTTCAAAACCGACAATGACATCTTGTTTCAGATGTTCTTCTTTGAGGGCGATGATACGCGTGTAGAGGACCTCAAAGCCGTGCCGTGACTGGGTGAACGAGAAGGATTTCTGGAGCACACGGCCGCGGTCGTCGACTGCACAGGCGAAATGTGTACGCTTGGCGATGTCGATACCGATGACCAGTGTCTTTTCTGAGACTTGATTAATCTTTTCATTCGTTTTAGAATTCATATAATAGTCCTCTCTTAGATGTATTGGGTCATTTTATCGGGTGACCACTCAATCATCATAAAAGAGGGCTTTTTTTAATTCAAGGCCTCAGAAATCTTCCTAACAGGAATGCTCCTTATTCTCTTACCTTTTAAAAACAATCAAAAATATCCACAATCTAATTAAATGTGAATATTTACCGTTCCGAATCTTATTTGATGAATTATAAAATTAAGTGCAACACCTGAACGTGAACGCAAAAAAGCCCATAGCGACGGCCTCGTGTAGAATGAAGTCACCACAAC
>NZ_JACSLW010000016.1:0-5102 GCF_018618345.1 Exiguobacterium sp. s36 | reverse complement strand
AGACAAATCGACTGGTATGCGACGGCGAAGAAATCGACTTTGCAAACGAAACTGTACCAGCCGGTCAATCAAGACATGTTCACGGTGTATCTCGACTTGTCGGCTTCGAATGGAATCGGCCTTCATCATCAGTTCGAAGAGTTGATAGAGGATACGGCATTGGTCAGTCGGGAATTGATTGAAAGCGGCGGGAAGGTCGAGCTGTTTGTGAACCGATTAGATCAAAAGGGACATGTCAATCACTTGAGCATCCAAGAAGGGGCGAAGCAGCTTAAAAACATCCTCGCCTTACTCTCTAGTCTCTCGGAGCAAGATCACTATATGGGTTCAACCCGTTTCTCGCCTTACGTGACGAAAATAAAAAACAAGCAAGCTCAGCTCATAAAAATTGCATCAAGCTAACTGACTTTTTAAAAGCCGAGTTAGCTGATGCATTTTTTATATATAGACAGTGCACTAGATGATGCTGGTCCATGTACATGAAAAAACACCATTCCGCCGAATGGTGTTCCTCGCGTGGCGTTAGACGCACCCCCGCTCTTGCTTTTGACGTTGTCATTACGCTCCGTGCCTCCCGTCAGAAAGGACCAGGAACATAGAGATGCGTTTTAAAGCAGCTCTTGTTATCGGGCCGTCAGGGGGGCAGCGGTGCGATGAGCGACTTCGCCACGGGGCGTTAGACGCTCACGCATGAGCCCGGATCACCATTCCTTCTCCCATGCCCCGTCCTCAGAGACTCCCCAATCCTCGAACCGATACTTGATGAGCCAATGGACGTGCATCACTTCATATTCGAATACACCCTTGGACAGCTCCGAGACGACGAAGCTCACGTCTCCATCCGCCACCACCCATGTCCCGTATAGATACACTTTCTTGATCGGACAATCTTCTGAATCCAGATAGATCAACACCCGGAAGTAGGGCGAGTTCCGTCCGTCATCGAACCGGACGACCTTCTCGACGCAATGTGCCTTGTCGACGACACGCATCCACTCGGGATGTTCCATCAGTTCAGAGAACACGGTCCGGACGAACGGATCCAATCCTTCGAACGCATAGTCATCAAGCAGCCCTCATCCATCACGTCTCACCTCTTCCGGTTTTCTATAGAACGATTCCCCGTCCAGAGCCCGTTCAGTCCTTGTTCATGAGACTACAGAAATGAAGACTTTTAAAAAGTGTATACACATATACATGTATACAATCATTCCTTTTTCTTATGTACGACGATTCCGTCGAAGCATATTCGTATTGAAAAAGACGGTGAGGTGGGTCAAGCGTTCCCCTTCCTTCACATCACAAAGAAGATCCATGCTCACAAGTTTTAAGTCGTCAAAATCTTCTTGGAGCCGGTCAGGAAGACGTCGAAGCAATACCTCCGTCATCTCGTCCATCGTCTGTTGATCTAGTTGGTAGCTGTCCATCTGAATCATCCTCTCCTGTTGATAGCCTCATGATACCTCGCATCCAAGCAGGCAACATCTCACCTAATTCCACGTAAGCCCTGGTGTTGTTTCAAACAAGCCCTAGGGCTTGTTTAGAAATCATGGTCATTTTCAATAAACAAGCCATGTTTTACTTCTATCGTTTTATCAAAAAATCACGAGACAGAACAAAACTTCACCCTATATCCACGCACGAACCACTCCGTTTTCGTCATACGAAAACGACCCTTAGAAGAGACAATAATAGATGGATTTTATATAAAATCAAACGGAGACTCCATAGAAATCCTAGCTCCTAAACCTACAGTATCTGTGCAACGCAGTGCATTGTTTAAAGCTCTTTCAAAATTTATGGAGCATGGACGTGTTCAAATTCGCAAACCTAAAAATGACAAAGATACTAAAGGAGACTTAGTTGAGACTGTAAAAGTTAAATCAAAAAATAATAACAATACAAAGCCAGGTCTAGATGCAGCAAAAGCATATATGCAAAACAAGGACCATATTGCATTCCCAAATGTATTACCCGGCGCCAAAAAACCGCTTATACTAAAGAATGAGAGATTTGGGCATATGTTATATCGACATGACCTTAGATATTGGATTGGGACGTCCGGTCCTGGAAAATCAAAGCCGCAGACATTTTTCCCACCCGATACGACAAACACACAGATATTAAACGCCCTTTCAAAAACGCTTCATGCGAGAAAATCAAAGATTGCAAATGACTTTTTGAAATATAAAGGTGAGAAATTCTTTCAATATGATGCATATGTCGATGGCAAGTTTTATCGCGTAGGTATTCAAAAGTATGCAGATGGATCAAGTAAGAATCCGCAAGTAACGCAATTCTATCCAAAAATACAGTATTGGAGGTACTGACATTGAAAATCTATAGCATTAAAAACCTGGTCATCATGTATCGAGAGATGAATTCTGAACAGGAAATCTCTTTGGTAGAATTACTCAATGATAAAGAGATGGAACTATTTGATTTTTTAGAGAACGAAGAGATGTCAGGTGAACTCATATACTATATCAAATACTCAGACGGTGAAGAACAAGTCGTGACTCATGACAAGTCCGAACCTGATTTAAGCGAAGGTACATTTAGATTGTTCGATTTCGCTCAACGCTGGCTCACCGTATACGAATGGCGAGACTCCAAAGAATTTGAAACAAGACGAGAATTCCTCAAGTTCGATTCCCTCTATGAAGGTCTTAGATATTTGGCCGGTCCAGAAAAATGGTCCTATTACTCTAATCTTTCCTCTGAAGAGCTCGAAGAACATTTGGGACCAGATACACAGGGACTGGACGAGCATGAAAATTCAGATGAACGCTTAGAGATGTATTTAAGAAGTGAGAAAGATTATTTATTTGAAGGAGAATGGAATTCAAGAGAAGGAATCAAGAGTGGCCGTTACTATGATCCATATCTAGAGAGATGGATTAACATCCCAGAATCATATATTGCATTAAGGCCCTTCATTCTAGGGGTAACTTATTAAAAAGTGTGAAACTAAAGTATGAAAAAACGCCCTTCGCATATAAATTGGACGGGGGTACCCTAATTTTCTTGAGATAATATAAAAACACCTTCGGCGTGGTACAATTTTTAAAATGTGCTAGCATCAAAGGTGTTTTTGCTTGAATAAAAACATTTACTAGAAAGATTATATGAAGATATACGAACTTCTTTTTGTTCTTATGTACGTCGATTATGGCGAAGCGTATTTGTACTAAAGAAGACGGTAAGGTCGGTCAAACGTTCTCCTTCCTTCACATCACAAAGAATATCCATGCTCACAAGCTTTAAGTCGTCAAAATCTTCTTGAAGCCGGTCAGGAAGGCGTCGAAGCAATACCTCCGTCATCTCGTCCATCGTCTGTTGATCTAGTTGGTAGCTGTCCATCTGAATCATCCTCTCCTGTTGATAGCCTCATGATACCTCGCAAGCAAGCAGGCAACATCTCGCCTAATTTCACGTAAGCCCTGGTGTTGTTTCAAACAAGCAATAGGGCTTGTTTAGAAAACATGCTCATTTTCAATAAACAAACCGTGTTTTCACTTCTGTCATTTCATCAAATAGTCTTCTTACGAGACAGACCAAAACAACGTCCAATCTTCACACACGAACCATCTCGTTTTCGTCATGCGAAAACGACCCTTTTCCTTCCGGATCCCGCTCTATGGATCCAGGCGAGAGCAACGCGAGTCGCCCATCCCGTCAAAGAAAAACGTACGTTTTTCGTCCTTGCCCTTCCCGGACGGACCGGGACCGGTCCCCCGGCCCCACTCCATTCCGTTCAACCCATGTAACCTCGCTGTTTCATGCTGACGTATGACTCGTCCGCACCGAGGATGAGATGGTCGAGCACCGGGATGCCGATGAGGTCGCCTGCTTCATGTAATCGTTCGGAGACGAGGATGTCCTCCCGGCTCGGTGTCGGGTCACCGCTCGGATGCTGGTGACAGACGATGAGACACGAGGCGTTGTTCAGGATGGCGCATTTGAAGACTTCCCGTGGGTGGACGACGCTCGAGTTGACGCTCCCGACGTGCGCCCGGTGGACGCCGATGACCCGGTTCTTCGTGTTCAGCATGATGACGAGGAACACTTCACGGTCGTCGTCCCCGATGAACGATGCGCCGATTTGTCGGGCACTGTCCGGCGAGTGGATGATGGCGTGCTCGAGGGCGACCATCTCCTCGCGAACCTCTTGCTTGATACGAATGACCTCGATGATGGCGGATAGTTCCATGATAATTTGTCCCCTTTCGGATAAGCTGTCCTCAGAACGAACACCGTTGTGCGTCCTGTTGACGGGAACGCAGCGAGCGTCGGGAGACGGTGCAAGGGCGACCGCAGGGAGAGCCTCAAAAAAATGCGTAGAGCGCACGCAGAACCAGGCTTCCGTAGCCAACGAGCGAAAAGCCTCGCTTTGAGCCTAAAGCGAAGGAAGACGGGCCGGAGGGCGCGTCATTTTTTTGACGTCCCTTGCACCGACGACCAGCGAGCTAGAGTACGGAAACAGGACGCAGGGATCAACAATCATGAAAAAGGCTGTTCAAACGGGACAAATCAGGTATAAAATAGGAACAAGTGTTCGTTTTATAAAAAGGAGTGATTGTGATGACGATGTATCGCGATCGGGGTGAGCTGAAATGGATCCCGTTCCTCATGCCCGAGCACAAGGCGCTACTGACGAAATACTATAAAGAGATTCAAAAAATTGAGATGCCAGATATCGATGAACAGGTCCTATCGGTCTATGAGAATGTGCTGAATGACGCGATCTTCAGCGGGGATATGGTGGAGGTGAAATATGTGGAGGATCGGGAGATGAAACGATTCAAGGGGTTTGTGCACCGGACGAATTACATGGAGCGGACCGTCGAGCTGGCCAATCAGCGGGACGGGATCATCCATGTGCCGTTAGAGGCAATCATTCACGTGGAACAATCGATGGACTAACGCCCTGGCGGTTGCTGACGAAAAATCCTTTGCTGCTTTTATAGATGTATCAGTTAAAAGTTGCAGTACACTGATATCTTTAAATCATTCCGTTTGTCAATTTAAGCTAGACAGATCGACTCCATTCAGGTGACTCAAAAATGCCTCCAACGGTGTGCGGTAATTCAGTGACTTTC
>NZ_JACSLW010000015.1:0-7073 GCF_018618345.1 Exiguobacterium sp. s36 | reverse complement strand
ACGAACGAACATGGTCAATTGATTCGTGTCATCGCCGATCAGATCATCTTGCAGGATGATGATTCGGAGGATGTGACCTCGGATGGCCGTTACTATCATGACGAGGCGAAGGTCTCAGGCGTCGAAAACAGTGATCTCGATGAAGGCCACGTCATCGCTGACTCGCTCGGGGGCGTCTCGAACGCCTACAACATCACACCACAAGATAGCACGCTCAACCGCTACGGGGACCAGGCCTATATGGAGGACGTCATCCGTATGGCCGGCGGCGCGACCGACTTCGAGGCGATCATTACCTATCCGGATACGAAAACTTATATTCCGTCACACTACCAATACACCTATACGGTCAAAGGAAATGTCGTCACCGATTCCTTCGACAACGTTAACCCGGATGAAGTGAATGCAGCACTCGGCCTAACAGAAGGTGAACCGGAACCCGCAGCTGCACCTGAGGCCACAGGCGATGTCTCGAGCGTAGATACGAATGGCAACGGTCAGGTGACGATCCAGGAAGCGAAAGACGCCGGTTTCACGATGCCGATCATGAGCGACCATTGGCTCTACCCCTATATGCGTGATAACGATAATGACGGAATGGTAGGGGAATAAAAATAGAATCATTTTAATACAAGGAAAATTGCAAATAGGAAGGCAGCATTTTTTTCAAGTGCTGCCTTCCTATTTTTTCAGCTATTTTGTTGAATCAGACGATGACTAAGGACTGTTTCGACAAGTACCACCGTCTCAAATGTTGCACAATAGTCAACTTCCTCGAAGTCTGTATGCTCGTCACGGTAACCGATGGATAGATTCACAGACGGAATACCGAATTCCGCAAATACTTTTGCATCACTTGATCCCCCGTTGCGCGTCGCCTTCCAGTCGTTCATTCCGACCAATCGCCCCGCTCTTTCGAACAGTTCTCCATAAGACGCTTCACAAAAATCGAACATGCCTCGACATCCGGTGACAATGTCGCGTGTGCCCCGACGGTCCAACACGATGGTTGCATCCACGTCATGGATAAATTCTTGATCGATGCCACGCGCACCACATAACCCTGTCTCTTTATAATGGACCCAAGATTTCAGACACGAAAAAGGAGATGTTAAGGTAGGTATATGAAACGAAAAAGATATACACCCGAATTCAAAACTCAAGTTGTGTTGGAAATCTTGAAGGAAGAAAAAACAATGAGCCAGATTGCTTCCGAACATGGCATCCATGTGAACCAGCTGCATAAGTGGAAAACACATTTCCTGTCAGAGATGCCACAAGTGTTCAAGAAACAGAACAAGGACCAAGAGAAGATGAGAGCCGACTATGAAGAGAAACTGGAAAATCTCTATGCAGAAGTCGGAAAGTTAACCACGCAGCTGTCGTGGATCAAAAAAAAATCTGGCATCTACCACGATTAGACAGGAACGGGTAGAGATGATGGAATGGGGAAACAGTAAACTTCCTGTTTCCCAACAGGCCGATCTGCTTGGGCTCAATCGTTCCAGCCTTTATTACAGGCCGGTTGCCCCTTCGCCTGAAGAGGTTGCCATCAAGCATAGGATTGATGAGATCTACACCAAATATCCGTTCTACGGGTCACGCAGGATTGCCGAAGTATTGAAAAATGAAGAGGTGAATATCAACCGCAAGAGGGTCCAGCGTCACATGCGCGAGATGGGCATACAGGCTCTCTATCCAGGCCCCAATCTGAGTAAACGCAACCTGCAGCATCGCATTTATCCATACCTACTGAAAGGGGTGAACATTACCCGTCCCAACCAGGCTTGGGGCATTGATATCACGTATATCCGCCTGCAGGATAGCTGGATGTATTTGGCAGCCATCATCGATTGGCACTCCCGGTATATCATCAGCTGGGAACTGGACCAGACACTGGAAATAGGTTTTGTCCTGGATGCCGTCCGGCGGGCTTTCACGATCGGGCAGCCGGACATCTTCAACAGTGACCAGGGTAGCCACTTCACCAGTTCCAAATATATCCACCTCCTGAAGGAACAGCCTGCCGTCCAAATCAGCATGGACAGCAAGGGTCGGGCACTGGATAACATCATGATCGAACGTTTCTGGCGGAGCCTCAAGTACGAAGAGGTCTATCTGAAGGACTACGGGACACCAAGAGAAGCGAGACAGAACATCCGTGACTACATGGAATTCTATAACTGGGAACGTCCCCACCAGTCATTGGGTTATAGGACACCGGCATCCATCTATTTTCAGTAGGTTACTGTCCTTGCCATCTCGGAGCAATTATCTTTCCCATCCCAGGACCTGTCAAGGGAAAATACGCCCTTGACAGAACCTGGCATAGGAAAGGCTGGGTCTGCAAGATGGGACAAGGACAAGAAGAATGACTGTTTTCACCTTATTATTATAAAATTAGTGTTTTGACAATGGGATCCACTTTAGAACGCTTTATCAAAGTCAGGAAATTCAACTGTTCTTTCTGAAATGTGACGTTTGAAAGTCTGACGACCTCTTTTCTCATGATGACTGTTAGGTTTTCTTTTCCCTTTCATCGGAAGTGAGTGAACAGGAAGAATATCTTCTCTGAACATTCTGTACAGAATTTTAACAGAACAGCTGATAGATTCTTCATTTCTGCCTATGATGGTGTCAGGTGTCCAGCCGTCGGCTATCCTTTTTTGAATATAACTGATCTGATGCTTAGGAAGGACGATTCTACGTCTTCTGCAAAGAGATTTTCTTTTCTTATCGTTCTGATAGAATTCCAGTACAGATATACCTGCTTTGAGTGCATTAATTACATTATAGACGATCTCTCTTTAACGCTTAATTCTCCGGCAGATCTCACTGACCGAAATTTTCTGGTGGTAATATAATTCTATGGACGCAAGTTCATCCGTGGTAAGGTGTGTATAGGCCATTTGTGCTAACTCCTTAATGTTTTCTTTGGTCGGAAATACATATTAAGTTTAGCACAGAAGGCTTTTTTAGTTGTCTAGCTTAATTTTACAATCTGCGTACATTTAAATTTTTTAAAGCACACCGTAGGTGGCTAACTTGATTATAGAATTTCCCTAAATTTTTTAATAGAATATAATCGGAAATTCAGCTAAAAATTTGGAACTTTAAAATTGATACTTATAAACTTATTTCTCGTTAAAAAGGTAAAAAATATAAATATATTTAATTATGGAGGGGAAGTTTGGGATGAAAAATATCATCATCAAAGGTGCACGACAAAATAATTTAAAAAATGTTTCGTTAAGTCTTCCAAAGCATCAATTGACCGTTTTTACAGGAAAATCAGGATCTGGAAAATCTTCATTAGTATTTAGTACGATTGCAGCTGAATCTGAGCGTCTACTCAATGAAACTTATTCTACATATATACAGAATCAATTAACTCATTATGAGAAACCTGATGTAGATTCCATTCAAAATCTTCCTGTTTCAATGGTCATTGGTCAGAAAAGACTTGGTGGTAACTCGCGCTCTACAGTAGGTACAATTTCCGACATTTATTCTGCTGTTCGTCTACTATGGTCTCGTATTGGTCAACCATTTGTCGGATATTCAAATGAATTTTCATTCAATAATTCGGCAGGAATGTGTGAGAGATGCCAAGGCTTAGGATATGTCGAGGAAATTGATATCGATGAATTGCTGGATTATGACAAATCTTTAAACGAACATGGAATTAATTTTCCTACATTCGGACCAGATCACTGGCGTGGTAAAAGCTATACGCATTCGGGTCTATTTGATAATGATAAGAAGCTGAAAGAGTATTCGAAGGAAGAGATGCATCAATTACTTTATTTAGAGCCGACCAAACTGACCAATCCTCCTGAAGAATGGCCCCGTACTGCAAAATATGAAGGGGTCGTCTATCGATTCAGGCGACTGTTTATTATTAATGATGGCTATGAAAAAAGCAGGTGGCCGGATGAATATGAGCGTGTTGTAACGACAATGGTTTGTCCTAACTGTCACGGAAAACGTTTAAATCAACGTATTTTAAGCTGCAAAATTAACGGTGCAGATATTGCTGATTTTACAAATCAAAGTATCGTAGAAAATATCCTGTTTTTAGACTATCTTACTGATAAAACAGCTGCATATATTGTAAAGCCGCTTAAACAGCAACTTCAATCTCTAGTTGATATTGGACTTGGTTATTTGACACTTGGTCGAGAAACACCTACATTATCAGGTGGTGAATCTCAGCGTATTAAGCTTATTCGTCATTTAAGTAGCCCACTGACCGATCTCGTATACATTATCGATGAACCGAGTGTTGGACTGCATCCTGAAGATATTGAAAATATCAATCGCATAATTATGTCTATTCGGGATAAAGGAAATACAGTTATTGTGGTTGAACACGATCCTGATATTATTAAGATTGCAGATCACATTGTTGACGTAGGACCAGGTGCCGGTAAAAATGGGGGTAGAATTACATTTGAAGGAACATACGATCAACTTCTCGACTCCCACACTGCGACTGGACAAGAACTCAAAGAAAAACATCAACTAAAAGTTCCAAGGTCATCTCAAGAAATGATTCATATCGGTCCAGTTACAAAAAATAACGTCAAAAATGTTGAAGTGTATCTCCCTAAAAATGCTATTTCTGTTATTACAGGGGTTGCTGGTTCTGGTAAGAGTACGCTCATAAAAACTGGGTTTAAACAGATTAAAAATGTTATATTCATCGATCAAAAAGCTATTAATGTTTCAAATCGTTCAAATATATTAACTTATACCAGTACATTTGATGAATTACGAGCATTTTTCAGTAAGGAGACAGGGCTAAAGAAAAGTATGTTCAGCTATAATTCTGAAGGTGCTTGTCCAAACTGTAAAGGAAAAGGAATTCTTAAAACAGAACTTGCGTTTATGCCTGATTTTTCACAAGTTTGTGAAGTATGTCATGGAACACGTTATAGACAGGAAGTTCTAGATGCTAAAGTAGATGGTTACTCTATTGCAGATGTCTTACAATTAACGGTGGAAGAAGGAATAAATTACTTCAATACACATCATAAAATTCTGGAGATATTAAAATCCCTCGCTGCCACTGGTCTAGGCTATATGACACTTGGACAATCATTGGACACACTTTCAGGTGGAGAAATTCAACGTGTAAAGCTCAGTGAGTATTTAATCAATCAAGTGACTGACCACATCTTTATTTTTGATGAACCAACAACAGGGTTACATGAAAGGGATATCCATGTGCTGATCGAATTATTTAATCAATTAGTGGATGAAGGTAATACCGTCGTTCTAATCGAGCATAACTTGTCAATGATGACAGAATCAGACTGGTTAATTGATATGGGACCAGCTGCTGGTCAACAAGGAGGAAGATTATTATACAGTGGTTACCCAGAAGGTGTCCTTAGCATACAAGATAGCGTAACTGGGAAACATTTATCTAATTACATTCAAAAATAAGAGGAGTGTATTTAGTGGTGAAAAAAGTAAGATATTTTTAGTGATGGTAAAGTAAAAGCAAGTATATGTAATAAGAAGATATACTAAGCTGATACTTCATTTGGGCAATATGAGCCCCTATCCTTAATAAAGATAGTGAATTAATAGGTATTCACATAGCTGATAAATCTTTCGATAATTAAGAAGTAAAATTAAATAAATAGTTTGTTGAATATTTAATCTTGTGTAAAGGTAATAATATATGTATAAAGGTTTTATCATTTAAAATTAGGGGTATTAATAATGTGTTATACAGATATTATATAATAAAGGAGTAATGTGTATGAAGGCTGTAACATTTCAAGGTAAAAAGAAAATGAAAGTAAAAAAAGTTGCAGATCCAAAGATTATTGAACCAACTGACGCAATTATTAAGATTACTGCTTCAGGTATTTGTGGATCAGATTTACATTTATATCATCAAGGCGATATGTTTATGGATAAAGATTTTGTTATCGGACATGAACCAATGGGGATTGTTGAAGAAGTTGGTAAAGAAGTTAAGAATCTAAAAAAAGGTGATCGTGTCGTTATTCCTTTTAATATTGGTTGTGGCGATTGTTTTTACTGTAATAACCAAATGGAATCACAATGTGATCAATCTAATGAAGAACCTGCAAACTGGAAGATGGATAACGGTGCGTTATTTGGATTTGGAAAAATGCATGGGAATTTTTGGGGTGGTCAAGCTGAATATTTAAGAGTTCCATATGCTGATTTTTCTTCTTTTGTTGTGCCAGATAGTGATTTAAAAGATGAACAAGTATTATTTTTATCTGATGTAGTACCTACAGCTTATTGGAGTGTCGAACATGCAGGTGTGAAGGCTGGGGATACTGTTATCGTATTAGGATGTGGTCCTATAGGTTTAATGGCACAAAAATTTGCGAAACTAAAAGGTGCCGAACGTGTTATAGCAATCGATAATGTCGAACATAGACTAGAGCATGCTAAAAAATACAATGGTGTTGAAGTTTATAATTTCGATAAAGAAAAAGAAATTGGTAAGTTATTGAAAGAAAAAACTAGTGGTGGTGCTGATGTAGTTATTGACTGTGTTGGTTTTGATGGCGCACAATCAAGTCCAGAACCAAAACTTTCAAAAACATCTCAACAAAGAGGAACAATTAGTCCGATTATTACAGCCGCTGAATCAGTCCGTAAATTTGGTACAATTCAACTGACTGGAATTTATGGTACACCAGCTGATAACTTTCCACTTGATTTAATATTTAATAGAAATGTTCGTTTAACAACTGGTCAGGCACCAGTTATTCATTTAATGCCTAAATTATATGAAATGATTAAAGATGAAGTATTTGATCCTACTGAAATTATCACACATACTTTTCCTTTAGAAAAAGCCGATGAGGCTTATAAAGTATTTGATGAAAAACGAGATAATAATATTAAAGTCGTATTTAAACCGGAGTAATTATTCATAAAATTAAACGTTTAAGTAGTTTGATATAACTGAACAATATATTTTTAATGGACGGTTTGTCAAATTAAGCGCAACACTTCCTCCGTGAAGGCCTCGTGTGCGGTCTTCCAGCCCAGGCATTTGCGTGGGCGGCCGTTGA
>NZ_JACSLW010000014.1:12508-19406 GCF_018618345.1 Exiguobacterium sp. s36 | reverse complement strand
GATATAGCTCTTTAAAAATGACGAAGCTTGCGCTTCATTCAAAAATTGTAAAACTTTTTTTGCCTCATCGTTCAGTTTTCAAAGTTCGTCTGTCGTTCTTGGCGACTTAAATATCTTAACAAGCTATCAACTAGAAGTCAATATCTTTTTTCGATTTTTAAAACCGCTCTCGGCGACGTCTATTAATATATCAATAAAACTTTAAATACACAATAGCTTTTTTAGAAAAACTTTAAATTATTTTTCATTTCAATTGTCTATCGCTTCAAATCTCTTCATATAATTCTAGTTCCTTCATTATATAGAGAAAAAATGCTCGATGTATTTGCTAGAGTGATTCAGCATAGAAAAAGGCGAGATGGAATATCTCGCCTCACGACCTTAAGTTAGACAGTGAAACATTGCGTCGCTTCGCTTCTTTCAAATAAAAGAAGTATAGGGCTTCCGCTTGTTTTACTTGGGCTGCTAACTCACCGGTATCTTCGATGCTCACTTCAAGAATGTGACGTTTCGATTCGTACTTCGCCTTAGCATCTAACAACTCCGACAAAAACCTTTGATCGTAACCATAGCGTAAAGGTTTACGAAACCACTTCATAGTTCCCGTCGACCTTCCATCGCTCTAGATAATGTCACTTCATCTGCGTATTCCAAATCGCCACCCACGGGCAACCCGTGAGCAAGACGTGTTACACGGATACCAGTCGGTTTTAAAAGTCGAGATAGATACATCGAAGTCGCTTCCCCTTCAATGTTCGGGTTAGTTGCCAAAATGACTTCACTAATCGCTTCATTTTCTTGGAGACGTGTTAACAAACTCGAGACGTTAATGTCTTCAGGACCAATTCCTTCCATCGGACTAATCGCTCCATGCAAGACATGATACTTCCCGCGGTACTCTCGCATCTTCTCCATCGCAATCACATCTCTAGAATCTTGAACGACACAGACTACCGTCTCATCACGATGCGAATCTCTACAAATTGCACATGGATCAACATCTGTAATGTGTCCACACACCGTACAATATTTAATATCACGCTTAGCACTGACAAGCGCCTTAGCGAACGTCAATACATCGTCTTCTTCCATATCAAGTACGTGGAACGCTAGACGGATAGCAGTTTTCGGACCAATGCCCGGCAATTTTGTAAAGCTTTCAATCAAACGTCCGATCGCTTCAGGGTATTGCAACTCGCATCTTTCCTTTCTTCACTTAAAAACCTGGAAGGTTCATCCCTTGCGTAAAACGTCCCATTTTTTCATTAACTAGTTGGTCAGCTTGTTTCATCCCGTCGTTGACCGCTGCCAACACAAGGTCTTGCAACATTTCGACGTCGTCTGGATCCACAGCATCTTCAGCAATAATGACATCAAGCACTTCTTTATGTCCGCTAACGACTACTTTAACCATGCCGCCGCCTGCTGTACCTTCGACCGTTAAGTCTTTCAATTCTTCTTGAGCTTTCGCCATATCTTTCTGCATTTTCTGCATTTGCTTCATCATGTTGTTCATGTTTCCCATTCCACGCATGTAGAGCGCCTCCTTTTAAACTTCTTCAATTTCAACGACGTCACCGAAACGTTCGAGGGCCTTTGAGACAAGTGGATCTTCTTCCTCCACTTCCTCTTCCTTATGATCCGAACGTTCAGCTTGTTTACGAAGGATGAACTCATTCTTCAACTCAACCCAATCGGTCTCGAGTACAGCCATGATTTCTCGACGAATCCCCGTCACTTCGAATAAGGCTTGTTCAATCACGTCTCGCGTGCGACCGTTCGAGCTAACCTGCTCGTAATGCCACGTCATCCCATCTTTAAATTGTACCAGTAAGGTGTCACTAGCACAAAGCACAGCCTCACTCTCATAGAACAGTGCAAAAATCGGACCATCTTGCGTGCGAATGTTCCCCATGATGTCTTCCCAACTATCACGGATTGCGTTTAAGTGTTGGCGTTCCGCTCGTTGCAATAATTGACGAATGCGTTCTTTCGGGACTCGAATTTGAGTTCGCTTGGCAACTTTCGGTTTCTCCGCTGTTGCTTCCGCTGCAGGGACACCCGTTTTCTTGACTTCATTCAACTCGCGACTCAGTTCACGGACCTGCTCTTGAAGTTGTTTCATCTGTTCTGTCATCGTCCGTCCTTGTTCAGCAATCCGAATAAACGTTAACTCAACTAAGACTTTCGGATGGTTTGATAATCGCATCTGTTGCTGACAGTCATTCAACTCTTCAATCACTTGGAACAACTCGTCCGTCGACGTCGCTTCAACAAATTGTCGGAACGTCTCTGTCGGACGGGCGCGTTCGAGTAAATCGACGGCTTGAGGTGAAGCCTTTAATAGTAAAGCATCACGATGAACGAATACGAGATCTTCAATGAATCGCTTCAAATCCTTACCTTCACGAAGCATCGTTTCCAACGTACTCAAAATTTGATCGAGTTGCTTCTGTTGTAAGCCATAAGCCATATCAAGTAGAGCATCATCCGTTACCGCGCCGGTCACTTCTAGAACAGCGTCTTCGGTCAAACGGCCATCGCTAAAAGCGAGCGCTTGATCGAGTAGGCTGAGCGCATCGCGCATCCCACCATCGGCAGCACGAGCAATCAGCTTGAGCGCCTCTGGATCATAGTCATAATCTTGATCGTTCAAGATATATGCCATACGTGTTTGCAATTGACCGACTTCATGCCGTTTCACATCAAAGCGCTGGCAACGTGAGATGATAGTTGCCGGAATTTTATGTGGTTCTGTCGTCGCCAAAATAAAGATGGCATGCGCCGGTGGTTCTTCCAGCGTTTTCAATAAGGCGTTGAACGCCCCAGTCGAAAGCATGTGCACTTCATCAATGATATATACTTTGAAGCGCGCTTGAGAAGGCGGATATTTGACTTTATCCCGAATTTCTCGAATCTCGTCGACCCCATTATTTGAAGCCGCATCGATTTCAAACACGTCCGGGCTCGTCCCTTCCGTGATTGCGATACAAGTCGGGCATGTGTTACACGGTTCTCGTGTGGGTGCTGTCTCGCAGTTGATAGCTTTCGCGATAATTTTCGCCAAACTTGTCTTCCCGGTCCCTCGTGGACCCGAGAACAAATAGGCATGTGACATTCGTTCCTCAAGCAACGCATTTTGAATCGTACGTGTGATATGAATTTGACCGACAACCTCTTGGAACGACTGCGGACGATAAACCCGATACAACGCTTGATACGCCATGTCCCCGCCTCCTTTCTTCCTTACATTCTCTATTTCATCATACAAAAAAATCTACAACCCTGGGGCCGTAGATTGAAGTTATTAAATAAATCTGCCGCGCACCGATTTCTGAAAGCACGTCAATGTGCGTTACTCATGCAGTTTGCTCGGCCCAAGCACCCCTGCGGCACACGGTACGTCACCACTTAAGGCTGCTTCCTTCCGGACCTGACCTGGTTCATGGGTGACCGTTGCGCAGGACTCAGACGTCAACGCCACTTACACGAGGACAGGCCACACCAATGCACTCCCTCGAATCGGGATTCAGTCTCGCTATAGCGGATTGCGAGTTACAGGGCACCGCTACCTCCCCGCCTAGCACGGCAAATGGGTAAATGAAGTTAGGCACTACGTTGAGTGCTATTACATTATACTGTTTAATCAGATGGGTTGCAACCTCTCTGTTCAAGCCGCGCCTGCTTCTTCCTTTCTCTAAGGTTTCGGAAGAAAATCGTTAGCAACTCCCCACACTCTTCTGCTAAAACATTTTGTGTCACTTCGGCTTGGTGGTTGAAGCGTTCGTCTTGAACGAGGTTCATGAGCGTACCGCAACACCCTCCCTTCGGATCATGGGCACCAAAGATGACACGCTTCACGCGAGACAGCACGATGGCCCCCGCACACATCGGGCACGGCTCTAACGTGACGAACAGTTCGCAATCCTCCAAACGCCAATTGCTGAGCGCCTGGTTCGCCTGTTCAATCGCAATCATTTCGGCATGGGCCGCTGCCAATAAGTCCGTTTCTCGGCGATTATGACCCGCGGCAATCACTTCATCACCTTTAACGATGACGCATCCGATCGGGACTTCGCCGATTGCTTCCGCCTTCTTTGCTTCTTCTATGGCGAGCCTCATAAATCGTTCATCTCGTTCCATATACACACTCCGTTTCTGATTACTTATTATGAAAAAAAATGAAAATCATTTCGCTCGCCCTATCCACTTCATTGTATGCTAGAATGGAACTTGCACTTTGGATAATGGAGGATGACATCATATGTTTATAACGGTAGAGGGACCGATTGGTGTCGGGAAAACGTCACTGGCCCATATCATCAGTCAGCACTTTTCAATGCAGATGCTGAATGAAATTGTAGAAGAGAATCCGTTTCTCGGCAAGTTTTACGAAGATATCGACGAATGGAGCTTTCAGACGGAAATGTTTTTCCTTTGTAATCGCTTCAAGCAATTAGACGATATCCACAAACACCACTTGAGTCAACAGCAATCCGTCGTTTCGGACTATCATATTTTCAAAAACTTGATTTTTGCCCACCGTTCCCTGAGACCAGCTCATTTGAACAAATATGAGCAAATCTATAAGATTTTGACACACGATATGCCAAAGCCTGATGTCGTCATCTACTTACACGCCAGCATCGAGACGTTAATGAAACGTGTCGCCTTGCGTGGACGTGAAGTAGAAGAGAATATGTCTCGCGACTACCTCGAACAGCTCGCCCGCGATTATGAAACGTTCATCGAATCATACCGCGCGACACACCCCGAAGTGACGATTCTTTCGTTCAGTGGAGATGAACTCGACTTCGTCCAAAACCCGGACGATTTGACGCACGTCCTCACAACGATCGAACGTGAATTAGAATTGACTAAAGGAGCACAAATCAAATGACGCTGAATGAAAAATACAACATTCCGAATGACACGATCATCACGATCGGTGGAATGGTCGGAATCGGTAAATCGACAATCACGAACTCACTTGCCGATGCCCTCAACTTCCGAACTTCACTTGAGAAAGTAGATACGAACCCTTATCTCGATAAATTCTATCATGACTTCGAGCGTTGGAGCTTCCACCTTCAAATCTATTTCTTGGCTGAACGCTTCAAAGAACAGAAGAAGATTTTCCAATACGGCGGCGGCTTCATCCAAGACCGTTCGATCTATGAAGATACAGGGATCTTCGCCAAAATGCACTACGAAAAAGGGACGATGTCTCCAACTGACTACGAGACATACTCGAGTTTGTTTGAAGCGATGGTGCTGACACCGTTCTTCCCGCATCCTGACTTGCTCATCTATCTCGAAGGTTCGTTCGAGCAAGTGCTCGACCGCATTCAAATGCGCGGACGTGAGATGGAGCAACAAACACCAATTACGTATTGGGAAGAAATGTACGCGCGCTATACGGAGTGGATCAACAACTTCAATCTTTGCCCGGTACTTCGTCTCTCAATCGAAGAGTATGACTTGATTAACGACCCAAACTCGGTCGAACTCATCCTTGAAAAAATCGAGAAACAATTGACGATCGCTCGCGAAGCGAAAGTCAGATAAGTAAAGAAGGTGCACTGCTCACTTGAGCGGTGCACCTTCTTTTTATGTGTGGGCGATATGAGGTTTCCGGTACGTCGGCGTCTTCCGAGCTTTTCGGAAACCGTCGATGGAATCAAACACGGCCGCCAAAACCGTGATGGCGACGACCAATCCAAATACCCAATCGAACGAGAGCATGCCGTTCGGAACGTTCGTCTCCAGCCAGTTCAAAAATCGTGGATTGAGTAACTGTGGGGAACTGGCCATCCAGATGATGAACGTTGCCGAGGCAATATTGTAGATCAAATTAAACGAAGCGAGCGCATACGTCCAATGTCCTTTCATCCATTTCCATACCCCGAGCACGACTTGAAGCAAGATGACGATCACAAAAAACCAAATCACATCCATTAGGAACGTTTGATTGAAGATGGGAGTGATCATCCTGAATCCCGCGTTCGTAGATTCATAAATCCCTAGTAACTGTTCGGCATTAATATACACGCCAAACCACACGGCTGTCCAAAACAACCCGAACCCTGCGTCAAATTTACTGATTCGACCGCCCTTCACCTGTTCTTTCAGCTTGGACACATCCCATTTCATATCTGGCGCCGGTACATCATCGGGTGCATAGCGCTCAATCAAAAAGAAGACAAGCGTAATCCAAAACACGAGCTGAATCCCGACATCCCATAACGCATCGAACATGTTCGTCAAAAATGTGCCGACTGTCGGCATAAGCGGCCCTGAGAACGTCGGCATGCTAGCAAATACAAGCCCGAAGAAAACGACAGCTAAGACGATGGGAACGACAAGCTTGACGACAGTCACATACACGGGGAAAAAACGTGGGCCGATGACATACTGGCCTTCCTTATAACGCGCGGCCACGACGGCCGGATGCCCAATCTCTGCTAACACCCGTTTTACGTCTGCCTCAGACGGTTGGTCGGGCAGTGCCGCCTCAATCGATTGCCGAACCGAGGCAGCAGCTTCCTCGCGCCACTTCGGTGGAACGTGTCGCACGACCTCATCGATATACATCTCAATCCAATCCATGACGCTCATCTCCTTCCTTACGCGCCACTATAGTCTACTCTATGTAGATTCCCGGTTTACGCGCGGCTTAGCCAGATTTCGTCGGATTGCCACAAACAAAAAAGCCGCAGACCGGAGTCTACGACCATAAAAAAACGCATCTGCCCATGCAGATGCCAAAACAAGCGGAGTTGGTGGGATTCGAACCCACGCGAGCCTTACGACTCCTAACGGATTTCGAGTCCGTCCCCTTCAGCCGGGCTTGGGTACAACTCCAGGCTTAAAAAAGTGTAAAAAAAAGAAAGTGGAG
>NZ_JACSLW010000014.1:0-12408 GCF_018618345.1 Exiguobacterium sp. s36 | reverse complement strand
GAGGTGGTGGGATTCGAACCCACGCAGGCTATTACACCCCTGACGGTTTTCAAGACCGTTCCCTTAAACCACTTGGGTACACCTCCAAAAAAGTATGAAATTGTTGAGCCTCCAAAAATAAAAATGGAGGAGGTGGTGGGATTCGAACCCACGCAGGCTATTACACCCCTGACGGTTTTCAAGACCGTTCCCTTAAACCACTTGGGTACACCTCCAAAGCTCATATACAATTGGTGAGCAAACATCTCGCTCGACATGATTTATAGTACCAACTTGGCAGACAGATGTCAAACCCTTTTGTGAAAAAACATTAAAAAAACCAAAAAAAATCCCGCCTGAACGATACGTTTCAGACGGGCTGGTTTGTTCATTACTGAGGCATTTCAATTTTCTCGATACCGCCCATATATGGACGTAATACTTCCGGAATGACGACTGAACCGTCTGCCTGTTGGAAGTTCTCTAAAATCGCAGCGACGGTCCGTCCGACTGCGAGGCCAGAACCGTTAAGCGTGTGGACGAATTCCGGTTTTGCGTTCGCTTCGCGACGGAAACGGATTCCGGCCCGGCGTGCTTGGAAGTCTTCAAAGTTCGAACAAGATGAGATTTCACGATACATCCCTTGCGCCGGCATCCACACTTCGATGTCATATTTCTTCGCAGCCGTGAAGCCGAGATCGGCCGTACACATGCTGAGCACTTGATATGGAAGACCGAGACGCTTAAGCACTTCTTCAGCGTGGCCCGTCAAGAGTTCGAGTTGTTCATAAGACTCTTCAGGTTTCACGAACCGGACGAGCTCGACTTTGTTGAACTGATGCTGACGAATGAGCCCACGCGTGTCGCGTCCGGCTGATCCCGCTTCTGAACGGAAACAAGCGCTATACGCCGTATACGTGATTGGAAGTTGGTCTTCCGTGATAATCTCGTCACGGTGCATGTTCGTTACCGGAACTTCTGCCGTCGGTACGAGGAAATAGTTCGTATCCGCCACTTTGAATGCGTCTTCCTCAAATTTAGGAAGTTGTCCCGTCCCGGTCATCGCGTCGCGGTTGACCATATAAGGAGGGAGCACCTCAGAATAGCCATGTTCATCGGCATGCATATCCATCATGAAGTTGATGAGGGCACGTTCGAGACGGGCGCCGAGACCTTTATAAAAGACAAACCGGCTACCTGTCACTTTACCCGCTCGTTCCACATCGACGATTTTCAAATCTTCCATGACGTCCCAATGCTGTTTGAGTTCGAATTCGAACGTCGGTTTTGTTCCGACTTCGCGAATCGTGACGTTATCATCTTCCGTTTCTCCAATCGGCGTTGATTCGTGCGGGATGTTCGGGATGCTGAGGAGAATCAAGTTCAATTCGGCCTCGACTTCACGCAACTCTTCATCGAGCAATTTGATTTCGTCCCCGAGGCGACGTGTCTCGAGAATCGGTGCATCCGCATCTTGTTTGTTGCGTTTTAATTCCGCAATTTGCTTCGTCGCTTCATTTCGTTTCGCTTTCTTCACTTCAACCTCATTGATCAAGTTGCGGCGTTTCTCTTCCAACTCCGGGAAACGGTCAAGCGCACTCAAATCCTCGCCGCGATGAGCTAGCTTCGTTTTAATCTCTTCAAAATCTGAACGTAATCGTTTAATGTCTAACATTCGTTATTCCTCCTTTTTTCACATAAAAAGGTGGCACGCCCCTTTCCCGTAGGAAAGGGACGAACCACCTTGGATCCGCGTTGCCACCCTCGTTGCCCGAAATCGGGCCACTCGATGCACGTAACGTGTGCGTAACGTGACTTGTTTCCAAGCCAATGCTCCGAGGCCGATTCGGTTACATCATCCCACTAGTTTGCACCAACCACTAGCTCTCTGTCAGTAGATGACCGTAACGTACTTTTCCCCATCATTGCATCTGTCATTGAATTAGTTTTACTTTACAACATCTCAACTCTATCGACAAGACTCAGTTTTCCGAGCACGAGTCGAATCTCATCTAAAAAGTCGGAGAAGGCACGCGTCATACGTGTCAAAAACGATGCCATCTCGACCGGTTCGGCCGCGACGAGCGTTCCTTTAGGTGGAAGTTCACCATCTAGATACCGGACGCTTCCGGAAGGCTCGATGGTGACGGTCCCTACCTGTTGATCGGCCGCAATTGGGGCTTTCGTATCCGGAAGATCGTAAGTCGGTTCAGGTACATCCTGTCCTTTTTCGACGAGTACTTCAAAGGCTGACGTCGTGCGCACTTTTGCTGACTCGACTGTACCTTCAGCGACATGGAGCGTCGCCGGGACGATTTCACCAGTCCGTAAAATCGGGGTCAAGACAAAATCGCCATAGGCGTAGTCGTGAAGCGCCTTTGTAGCAGTATAGCGCCCTTGATCGGTCTTCGCTCCGAGAACGACCGATAGCACGGTACGTCCATCTCGCGTCGACACGCCGATGAAGCAGTAACCGGCATCGTCAGTCGTGCCCGTTTTAAAGCCAAGCATACCCGGATAGGCTAAATCACGACCAGCGAGCATCCGGTTCGTCGCTTCAAATCGGACTCCGTCGATATCAACATACGCTTGTTTCGTCACATCGAGCACTTCCGGGAACTTCGTCAAATACGCCAAAGCTAGCATCATCAAATCATTGGCCGATGTCAAATTCTCCCCTGGACGTCCCGCTGACACAGAGTCAAGTCCCGATGCATTGGCGAACGTCGTTTGGGTCATGCCAAGTTCGGTCGCCCGTTCGTTCATTTTCTTTACGAATACCCCTTCCGAACCAGAGACGGCCTCGGCCAATGTGACCGCTGCCTCGTTCGCGGAACGAATCAACGCCACGTCGTATAGCTCTTTCACCGTGTACGGTTTATTGACGAGCGGAATCCGAGCCAATCCTGGTTTTCGGGTCAGCGCCAACGCCTTGTCGCTCGGGGTCACTTCTTGGCTCCAACTGAGGTCACCCGCTTCGATGGCTTCTCGGACGAGAAAAGCGGTCATCAGCTTAGTGATTGATGCCGGAGGGAGCATCGCGTCCTCTTCTTGTGAGAACAGGATTTGTCCCGTCGTCATGTCCACGAGCATCGCGCCGGTCGCATCAACTTTAGGTGCCGCCGATGCATCCGTCGGCACGATCATATTTAAAAGGATTGCCCAAACGAGCATCCATCCGATCCATCTTTGTCTCACGGTCTTGCCCCTTTCTATACGTATCTCGTTCCAGTGTAGCAAAAAAACACATGAAAAAGGCTCCCTATTTGCTAGAGAGCCTTTCAATCAGGCGAGTTGTCGCTTCGTCGCTTCAACCATGTCCAAGAAATAGCGGTGCATCGACAAGTCGTCCGTCAATTCCGGGTGGAACGAGCAGGCCATATACTTGTCATACCGAACCGCGACAATCGCTTCTTCGACCTCGGCGAGCACCTCGACGCTCGCTTCGACCGATGCGACTTGCGGCGCTCGAATGAACACTGCTTCGACAGCTTCATCGATTCCATTGACAGTCAAATCGACTTCAAAGCTATCAACTTGTCGTCCGAACGCATTTCGTTTGACCGTCATCGGGATTTTACGCAAGTGCGCATCATATCCTTCAACTTCGGTCGCGAGCAAAATCAAACCAGCGCACGTTCCAAACATCGGCAACTCCGCATTCTCACGTAACGGCTCGAGCAACTCGTACCGATCGAGTAAGCGACGCATCGCTGTGCTCTCCCCACCCGGCAAGACGAGTCCATCGATTCGATTTAAGTCATCGACCGAGCGGACGACGAGCGTATTCGCACCAAGTGCTTCGAGCATATGGACGTGTTCGCGAATCGCACCTTGCATTCCGAGTACACCAATCGTGGTCATCTTACCAACCTCGCGGTGCCATGAGTTCTTCTTGTTTGAGCGTGCGGACGTCGAGCCCTTTCATCGCTTCGCCGAGTCCTTTCGACAAGTGTGCGATGCGCTCATAGTCATCATGGTATGTCGTCGCTTCAACGATGGCACGGGCAAATTTCTCAGGGTTCTCCGCTTTAAAGATTCCTGATCCGACAAAGACGCCGTCCGCTCCGAGGTGCATCATGAGTGCCGCATCAGCTGGTGTCGCAATTCCGCCTGCTGCGAAGTTGACGACCGGGAGGCGACCTGCTTCACGGATTTGCATGAGTACTTCAAACGGGGCACCCAGGTCACGCGCTTCCGTCATCACTTCATCGATGCTCATCGAGAGCAAGCGTTTCACTTGGGCTTGAACGGTACGCATGTGACGAACCGCTTCGACGATGTTGCCGGTTCCCGGCTCACCTTTCGTCCGGATCATCGCTGCACCTTCCCCGATGCGGCGTGATGCTTCACCAAGGTCGCGCGCGCCACAGACGAACGGTGCTTTGTAGTCACGTTTGTAGAGATGGAATTCTTCGTCAGCAGGTGTCAATACTTCACTCTCGTCAATGAAATCAACCCCCATTGATTCAAGGACACGTGCTTCAGCGATGTGACCGATCCGGCACTTCGCCATGACCGGTACCGATACTGCACCCATGACGTCTTCGATGATTGTCGGGTCGGCCATACGAGCGACGCCGCCCATTTTGCGAATATCCGAAGGTACGCGCTCGAGTGCCATGACGGCAACTGCACCTGCCGCTTCAGCAATTTTGGCTTGCTCCGCGTTGATGACGTCCATAATGACGCCACCTTTTTGCATCTCGGCCATACCACGTTTTACTTTATCTGTCCCTACTTGTCTCTTTTCCAAATGGATCCCCTCCAATAAGCTAGTCTACTTGCAAGTATAAATTGATTTGACTATATTGAAAGTGCCAGTTTTATATTTTTTAAAGTGGTCAGTTCGAACAAAGGACTTCATTTCTCGATTCTCGAATGTTTTAAAGATTAAAGGAGATGATGGAATGGATCAATGGAACAGTCGTGACGACGCGCAGGAGCGCAGCTTTTTCGGAAAAACGGGAATGGTCTCGCTCCTCCTCGTCATCGGATTCGTGCTCTATTTTTTCTTTGGCTGACCACAGAAAGGACACATCATGGATATGCTCACGTTCTCGCTCGAGGCTGACTCGAGCGTCCCATTATATGAACAACTCTATTTGCACATTCGACAAGCCATCGTTGATGACACCCTCACCACCGGGACGAAACTTCCGTCCAAACGAAAGCTAGGGGAGTTTTTAGACGTCTCGCAAACGACCGTTGAACTGGCCTACGCTCAGCTGCTCGCGGAAGGATACATCGAGTCGTTGCCACGCAAAGGCTTCTACGTGTTACCGCAAGAAGAACTGTACGTCCGGCGCGGCAGTAGCGTCATCGAACCGCTCCCGGTGAAAAAAACATATGAGTTCGACTTGTATCCGAGTCAAATCGACACGACCGCTTTCCCATTCGAACGTTGGCGCCGGCACTTAAAACAAGTCGTCTCGGAAGAACATCACGATTTGCTGTCACTTGGCTCTGTACAAGGCGATTTCGTCCTTCGTCAAGAGATTGCGACCTATCTCTACCATTCGCGCGGTGTGCATTGTTCTCCCGAACAAATCGTTGTCGGATCGGGAACCGAGCAGCTGTTGCCCCAATTGTTAGAACTGTTGCCGGATACTACGACGTTCGGCATTGAGGATCCGGGGTATCCGCTCACCCGCCAACTGTTCGCCCATCAACGGCGGACGTTCATCCCGATTCCTGTCGATGAGAGCGGCGTCCGTGTCGACCTGGTGGAGCAAGCATCCATTGATGCCCTCTATGTCACACCGGCCCATCAATTTCCGACCGGGACCATTCTATCTGTCAGTCGACGTCAACGCTTGCTCAACTGGGCATCGGAGCGACAGACGTATGTGATTGAAGATGATTACGATAGTGAATTCCGTTATAGCGGCAAACCGATTCCCTCTTTGCAAAGCATGGATCAAAACGAGCGGGTCGTCTATTTGAGCACATTCTCTAAATCATTGATGCCTTCATTGCGAATCGGTTATATGGTACTCCCGCCTCCGCTGCTGAATCGATACCGGGAGCGCTACCGTCACTTTACGTGCAGTGTCCCCCGTTTCGAACAACATACGTTGGCCGAATTTATGGCGACCGGTGATTTTGAGAAACACTTGAACCGGATGCGGAAGACGTACCGCCGGAAACTTGAAATCATTATCGCCGCCTTTAAACCTTATGAACCGGTCGTCTCCGTCACGGGGGCGAGCGCCGGCCTTCACGTCGTCCTGTCTGTTCATACCAGCGCGACAAGTGAAGAATTGAAACGATTGGCCGAGACTTCGAATATCCGAATCAATGCGATGACAGACTATCGTATCGAACCAAGCGACACGATTCCTCAGTTTTTATTTGGATTTGCCGCCTTATCCGAAGAAACGTTACCAGCTGCCGTTAGTGCGCTCATGTCGTGTTGGAACATTGAGAAAGGAAGAGATGGATGAAACGTTCACGCTACGTCGTCGGTGGGCTCCTTTTGTTAATTGGTACACTCCTGTTATCCGAATCGTGGTGGAAAGACCAACTCACGGTATGGAACAGTCAACAAGTGACCGCCGAAATTCAACCGAGACAACCAGAAACCGGTGAATTTGAGTTTTCAAACGTCGAGCCGTTATCATGGGAACAACTTCTCACCGTGCGCAATCGATTTCATGATTTACCGACCGTCGGCCTCATTTCGATTCCAGAAATCGAACTCGAGCTCCCAATCTTATACGGGCTCGACAATGAGAACTTGGCTGTCGGGGCTGGAACGATGGACCCGGACCAACGAATGGGAACTGGAAACTATGCACTCGCGGCCCACTACACGCAAAGCCCGACCGCCTTGTTCGGTCCGCTTCACATCATCGACGTCGGCATGTCCATCTACTTGACCGACATGACACATACGTTCGAATACGAGGTCATTTCGCTTGAGACCGTTCCCCCGACACGGGTCGACGTGCTTGACCCGACAACAGAACCGACGATTACACTCGTCACATGCACGTTCGATGCGACCGAACGTTTGATTGTCAAAGGACGCTTCGTGAACCAAACGCCTCTCTAACCGATAGGCGTTTTTATTATTTTTTAAAAAATATATTGTGAGCGCTTACATATTCAGCTAAACTATTCCTGAAACCGTTTGCACAATTTTGACAATTCGTTGCCCTGTAGACGACACATTCCATGAAAGAGGTGCTTTATGAAGAAGAAAACGGCACGACAGACGACCACGTTACTTTTATCATCTGTTCTCCTCATCCAAGCCGGCGTTCCGATGAACGCATTGGCCGAGCCTGCGACAATCTCGATTGATGGCTTAAAAACGGATTGGGCGAACACGCCAGCGCTCGCCACATCCCCACAGGCGGGTTGGCAAGGATTCGATTTAGGAGACGTCTATCTGCAGAACGATGCGCGTAACCTTTACTTTTATGTGGATGCGAACAACGTCCCGAACTGGGGCGACAATGGTCAGTACATAAATATCGCCCTCCAAATCAATGAACAAGATCCAGGCGTAGCGACAAACCCGCTCGGCCATCCGTTCAACTTCAGCCAAACTGATAAAAAGCCACAGTATCATATTTTACTTCGCGTCGATGGCGACACGTCAGTAAAAGAAGCCGCTCTGTATGAAGCAGGAAAATCCACGCCGCTCGCAAACTTGAGCAACTTAAACGGCGCCTCGTTTGCCATTGATCGCACGAAAGGCTTTGAAGGCAAAATTCCATTGTCCCTGCTTGGTCTAAGCAATGATGATATCGTTCGGGTCCTCACGGTACTCAGCGGGAATAACGCTACCGAGCACGGTGCGTTCGACACGATTCCAAGCAATGCGGCCAATAAAGTCGCCGATAGTTGGAATGTTTCGGCGACTCCGTCGACACAATCGGTATATAGCCCAGCCTTCACGTTGAGCGGTGTCGAGACGGTCAGTCAACTCGAAGTGACAGCGGTCACGCCGGCCAATCAATCGGAACAAGTGGACATCAAATCCCCAATCACATGGACGTTCAATGAACCTGTGTCGTTAGATGCTTCGAACATCAGCTTGATGAATGGCGAGACAGTTGTACCGTTCACGGCTGAAGCGAGTGGATCGACAGTGACTGTCACACCGACCGAAGCACTCAGTTTGAATCAAACGTATACCGCGACCCTTCCCGCGGACGCCGTGAAAGGCAACCTGTCGAACACGACATTGCCGGCATTGACGACGTCATTTAAAACCATCACTGAAATCGCCGATCCGTGGAAAACACAACGCTACATCGAAATGTTGTACGTCCGGGCCGACAACGATTACACGGACTGGAATTTATGGACGTGGAGTACGGGTGCCAAAGACGGTCAAGTTGACCCGTATAAAATCACCGAAGATGGCGCCATCTTCCGAATCCCAGTCGGAAAAGATGCGACCAATGTAGGCTTTGTCATCCGCAAGGGCACGGATTGGGCCGTGAAAGATGGCTACGGGGAAGACCGCTATGTCAAATTGGGAAGCGACCGGGTGACGAAAGTCGTCGTCGAGAGCGGCAAAGGGACGTTCCATCAAGTACCGACGATTCAAGGACCCTTGTTTGAAGATGGTGCCGTCACGTTCTTCTACCGTGACAAAGCGTTGTATGAAGCGGGACAACTCGATGAAATCGACAGTGTCGCATTGAAAGTCAATGGCACGACGTACCCGATGACGTACGAAGCCAAAAATGAATGGTTCCGCCATACGGTCAAATTACCGGAAGGGAAACATGATTATACGTTCCTTGTCACAAAAGATGGCGTCACGACCGAAGTGAAGGATCCTTACTTCGAGGCTTCGAGCGTCGAGTATCGTCGTCCAAACGTTAAACTGGCGGCAAGCGTGGCACCGAAAGCCCTCAGTTCTCGAGAAAACGCGGTCGTCCAGGTGAAGCCGACGTTGCCGAAAGGCGTCAAGCTGCGTCAACTGTTCATCGATGCACGTCCTCTGGGTGGACCGGCTAAACTAGAAGTCGACCCGGCCCTCAACAAACAGACGATTGCAGTCAAAGATACCGTCAAACCGGGCAATAAATTCTTAACGATTACGGCGATTGACCAATACGGTAACGTCCATAAAACGAAAACATCGTTAACGGTCCGACCGGTCTCGATGAAGGACAAGCAAGAGTTCGATTGGGATGAGGCACGGATTTACTTCATGCTGACCGACCGATTCTACGATGGGGATAAAACGAACAATAACCCGAACGGTGAATACTATGACCAAGATCATCTTGAGTCGTATCACGGCGGCGACTTTGCCGGTGTGACGAAGAAACTCGACTACTTGGATAAACTAGGCATCAACACGATTTGGATTACACCGATTGTCGATAATATCGATTGGGATCTTCGCTATGGTAAAGATGGATCACAGTATGGCTATCATGGATACTGGGCGAAAAACTTCGAAAAACTCGATGAGCATCTCGGCGATATGAAAGCATTCCATCGTCTGATTGACGAAGCGAATGCTCGCGGTATGAAGATTATGGTCGACGTCGTCTTGAACCACCCTGGCTACGGGATGGAACCAGGAGCTGTAGACACGGGCGCCACAAACTTCCCAACCGATCAAGAGCGCAAAGCGTTCGACGGCATGATTCGTTCGAATCCGGTCGATGGCGATGACTTGAAGATGTCTCTTTCCGGATTACCGGACTTTAAGACCGAAGAGGCTGCCGTCCGTGAACAACTCGTCAAATGGCAGACGGATTGGATTAAACGCTCGAAAACGAAAAAAGGAAACACCATCGATTACTTCCGCGTCGACACGGTCAAACACGTCGACTCTACAACATGGAAGTCGTTCAAAAACGAATTGACGGCCCTCAAACCGGACTTCAAAATGATTGGCGAACATTACGGTGCAAGTGTGAACAACACGGGCGGTTACTTACAGAGTGGCCAGATGGACTCGCTTCTCGACTTTGATTTCAAGTATCAAGCCGAACGGTTCATCAACGGAAATATTGATGACGTCGAGAGTGCGCTTCAATATCGCAACACGCAACTCTCGAATGAAGCGACACTCGGTCAATTCCTCAGCAGTCATGACGAGGACGGTTTCCTCGTATCACGTGCAGGAGGCGATGAAGGGAAGCATATGGTCGCCGCCTCGCTTCAAATGACGGCGAAAGGACAGCCTGTCATCTACTATGGTGAAGAGGTTGGACAGTCCGGAAAACATGCGTTGGATATGGATAAGGGCGAGTTCAATGAAAACCGTTATGACTTCGACTGGAAACGAGTCAAAGGAGAAGGTAAGGCGATGCATACGCATTACCAAAAGCTACTCAATATTCGTGCCGACTATTCAAAAGTATTTAGTAAAGGAACGCGTGCCGTCGTTGCTGGTGGTTCTGCTACTGGATACTCTGTCTTTGAACGGAAGCACGGCAAAGACTCTGTTCTCGTGGCCTTGAACACGACAGAAGCCAAACGAACGATCACATTCCAGACAAAACTCAAGCATAAAACGACGCTCGTCGACCGCTATAGCGGACGTCATTACGTCGTCAAACGAGATGGGAAAGTGACCGTCAGCTTACCTGCACAGGACGATGGTGGTACTGTCATTCTCGTGGCCAAGTCAAAAAAATGATAACGAAAAGCCGTTGCCTCTAATTTAGAGACAACGGCTTGTTGTTTAGCGTGAATAGTTTGGAGCTTCTTTAGTGATGTGGACATCGTGAGGGTGACTTTCTTGCAACCCAGCCCCAGTCATGCGGATAAACTGAGTATCCTCACGTAGCGCACGGATATCGGCAGCCCCACAATAACCCATTCCTGAACGAAGGCCTCCGATGAGTTGATAGACAGTATCGGCTAGTTCGCCACGATAAGCGACGCGTCCTTCAATGCCTTCTGGTACGAACTTTTTATCGGCCTCTTGGAAATAGCGATCTTGGCTGCCTCGTTTCATCGAAGCCTCAGAACCCATTCCACGGTACGTCTTGAACTGACGACCTTGATAGATTTCCATCTCTCCTGGGCTCTCTTTCACACCTGCGAGAAGGCTACCAAGCATGACGGCATGAGCTCCAGCTGCGATAGCTTTCACAATATCACCAGAGTACTTGATTCCACCATCAGCGATAACTGTGACACCGTGTTCTCTAGCTTCCGTGACACAATCATATACTGCTGTGATTTGTGGGACACCAACACCGGCGACAACACGTGTCGTACAGATTGATCCTGGACCAATCCCGACTTTAATGACCGATGCTCCGGCTTCAATCAAAGCTCGTGTCGCTTCAGCTGTTGCCACGTTTCCAGCGATAATTGGAAGCGTCGGGAACATGTCACGAAGTTCTTTCACTTTCTCGATGACACCGGCTGAGTGTCCGTGAGCCGTATCAACGACTAATGCATCGACACCTGCATCAACAAGAATTTGAGCACGTGATGCGGCATCTTTTGTGACACCAACGGCAGCTGCGACGAGCAAACGACCTTGTTTGTCTTTTGCAGCATGTGGGAACTGTTCGACTTTCTCAATATCTTTTGTCGTAATGAGACCTTTCAACACGCCTGAATCGTCGACGAGCGGCAATTTCTCAATTCGATGTTGATGAAGGATGCGTTCAGCTTCTTCAAGTGACGTCCCTACTTTTGCCGTAACAAGGTTTTCCGTCGTCATGACATCTGCAATCACCGTCGAATAATCTTTAATGAAGCGAAGGTCACGGTTTGTCAAAATTCCGATTAATTTACGCTCGGTTTCTGAATTGACGATCGGGACTCCCGAGATACGGTATTTACTCATCAAGTACTCTGCATCGTACACTTGACGCTCCGGCGTCAAATAGAACGGATTCGTGATGACGCCGTTCTCTGAGCGTTTAACGCGATCGACGTGTTCAGCCTGCATCTCCATCGACATGTTTTTATGAATGACTCCTAAGCCGCCTTGACGCGCCATCGCAATGGCCATCGGTGCTTCCGTGACAGTATCCATACCAGCACTGATGACTGGAACATTTAACTCAAGACCTTCGCAAAGTTTAGTGCTTAAATTCACGTCTCTTGGCAAGACATTTGAAAAGCGCGGTACGAGTAAGACGTCATCAAACGTTAATCCTTCTTTTGCAAACTTGTTTTCCCACATAAAAATCGATTGCCCCTTTCTCTATCGGACCCGAATCTTTGTTTCGAAATATTTCTGTAATGGTAACAGGTATAGCTCGAAAGTGCAATTCAATTCACGATGTTCAGAAAGTTCAGAATTGTGTTCGTTCCATTTACTTTCCGTTCTTAATGTTCGGGAATAGATTATATATACCGCAAAGGAAGCAAAATTATAAATAAATTCTATAAAAAAGACGACCGAGCGGATGCTCGATCGTCTTTCGCGTTGGCCTGGCAACGTCCTATCCTCACAGGGGGAGACCCCCAACTACTTTC
>NZ_JACSLW010000013.1:0-31231 GCF_018618345.1 Exiguobacterium sp. s36 | reverse complement strand
TTTTTGAAAACTTTTTTGTGTTAATTGAATTTAAGTAGAAAAGAGAAGAAGCTTTTGGGCTTCCTCTCTTCCGATAATATCTCATATGTAAACCTTTATCTGGTGGAACCCTTAAAAGCTTATTCTGTATTTATTGTTTCCCTTTCCTACAGGTTTTAGCGTGTAAAACATAACATTTAAACATTCGTTTGAACATTTGATTGACAATCCAGCGAAATATTTATACACTTGCTTTAATCAAACATTCATTTGAATGTTTAACTAACAGTAAAGTATTCGTTAAAGCTCGGATTTACAAAGGAGTTGGTGATGTTGATATCCACTATTTTTTCCGCCATTGCAGCTTATATTGCAACAAGCATTGATTACGTCATCATATTATTGATTTTGTTTTCACAGACCAAAAAATCCGGCCAATTAAAATCCATTGTCATCGGCCAGTATTTGGGGACAGCCCTATTGGTTGGTGTCAGTCTATTGGCTGCATCCGGTCTTACCTTCGTTCCGGAACATTGGGTCGGGTTGCTCGGACTCATTCCGATTTACCTAGGAATCAAAGTGTGGTTTAAAGAGGAAGAAGAAAACGACGAAGAGGATATCCTGTCCCGATTATCTTCCGGAAAATCCAATCGCTTGTTTGTAACCGTCACAGTCATTACATTGGCGGCTGGCGGCGACAACATCGGCGTCTACATACCCTATTTCTCAACTTTGAATCTGAGTGAAACCGTTGTGATGCTTATTGTCTTTGCCGTCATGGTCGCGATTTTGTGTTACCTTAGTTACCGTTTGGCATCCGTTAAGTCGGTCTCTGAAACGATTGAGAAATGGGAACGCTGGATTGTACCGATTGTCTTCATCGGACTCGGCATCTTGATCATGATGGAGAACGGAACCTTTCGATTCCTTTGGAGACTGGTGAGCTGAAATGATTTTTCACATGCTCTGTTCCTATAGAAGAAAAACTTACTGCAACCTATTTATTTGATGAAAAGAGGAAAATGAAATGAGCAAAGATACATGCGAAATTTTGTGTGTGGACGAAGAAAAAGTTGTGCGAGTCCAGCAACAGCTTGCAGAGCAAAATCCGTTGGAAGTCGCGAAAATTTTCAAGGCATTGTCCGACGATACGAGAATCAAAATCGCTTATGCCTTATCGCTGGAGGACAAACTCTGTGTTTGCGACGTCGCCAATATCATCGGCTCTTCTACAGCGACGGCTTCCTACCACCTGCGCCTGTTAAAAAATATGGGGTTGGCGAAATACCGCAAAGAAGGCAAATTGGTCTATTATTCGTTGGATGATGCACATGTGAAACATCTGGTTCAAGTGGCCTTCGCTCATCAGAAGGGGGTTGTTGAAGTTGGTTGAGAAAGCAAAGATAGAAGAAGAAAAAACAGTCTACCGTGTGGAAGGATTTTCGTGCGCCAACTGTGCCGGAAAATTCGAGAAGAACGTCAAAAACCTTTCCGGTGTTGAGGATGCGAAAGTGAATTTCGGCGCTTCGAAAATTTCCGTTTACGGCGAAGCAACGGTCGAGGAACTGGAAAAAGCTGGCGCTTTCGAGAATTTGAAAGTAGCACCGGAAAAACCGAAACGTCAGTCGCTCCCGGAAGTGAACGTGGCTAAAGAGGACAAAAACGTTTTCCGGGTCGAAGGCTTTACCTGCGCCAACTGCGCCGGGAAATTCGAGAACAACGTCAAGCAGCTTCCCGGTGTCCAAGATGCCAAAGTGAATTTCGGCGCTTCAAAGATTTCCGTTTACGGGGCAGCCACCGTCGAAGAATTGGAGAAAGCCGGGGCGTTTGAAAACCTGAAGGTCGCTCCTGAAATTACAGGTCGGCCAGCTGGTTCGAAAACGGAAGCCGAAAAAGTGACAGTCAAAAAAGAGGACAACGTGCCGTTCTACCAAAAACATAGCACTTTGCTCTACTCCACCCTGTTGATCGTTTTCGGGTACATTTCCCAGTACGTTAATGGAGAAGAAAATTTGATAACCTCCCTCCTATTCGTGGCAGCCATTGTCATTGGTGGGTACTCGCTCTTCAAAGTCGGTTTCCAGAATTTAATACGCCTGGATTTCGACATGAAAACCCTCATGACCGTTGCCGTCATCGGGGCGGCTTTTATCGGCGAATGGGCGGAAGCGTCTATCGTGGTCATCCTCTTTGCGATCAGTGAAGCACTGGAACGCTATTCCATGGACCGTGCCCGCCAATCCATCCGTTCGTTGATGGACATTGCCCCGAAAGAAGCACTCGTCCGGCGGAATGGCCAGGAACAGCTGATTTCGGTGGACGACATTGTGGTGGGCGACACCATGATTGTCAGACCCGGACAGAAGATTGCCATGGACGGCACGGTGACCAACGGCTATTCGGCGGTCAATCAGGCGGCGATCACCGGGGAATCCGTGCCGGTCGCCAAAACGGTGAACGATGACGTCTTCGCGGGCACGCTGAATGAAGAAGGCTTGCTCGAAGTCAAAGTCACGAAGTTGGTTGAAGACACAACCATTGCGAAAATCATCCACCTGGTTGAGGAAGCACAAGGCGAACGGGCTCCTTCGCAGGCGTTTGTCGATAAATTTGCCAAATATTATACACCGATTATCATGGTCGTTGCTGCGCTTGTAGCCATCGTTCCTCCCCTTCTGTTTGATGCCAGCTGGGAAACCTGGGTCTACCAAGGATTGGCTGTGCTAGTCGTAGGCTGCCCGTGTGCTTTGGTCATTTCGACTCCGATTTCGATTGTATCTGCTATCGGGAACGCAGCGAAAAAAGGCGTTTTGGTAAAAGGCGGCGTGTATTTGGAAGAAATGGGCGCGCTGAAAGCCATCGCGTTTGACAAGACCGGCACCTTGACCAAAGGGGTTCCGGTTGTCACGGACTTTGAAGTGCTGAACAAGGGAATCAGTGAAAAAGAGCTGCTTTCTATCGTCACAGCACTGGAGTACCGCTCACAGCATCCCCTTGCTTCGGCCATCATGAAAAAAGCGGATGCAGAAAATATTTCTTATTCTTCGGTCTTGGTCGAGGACTTCTCATCCATTACCGGCAAAGGGATTAAAGGAACCGTCGAAGGAACCACGTACTATATCGGCAGCCCGATCCTCTTCAACGAGCTGGGCGCCGCAAGTGCCGATGAGAACTTGGAACAAAATGTAACAGCCCTTCAAAATCAGGGCAAGACAGCCATGATCATCGGAACGGAACAAACTATCCTCGCGGTCATTGCCGTGGCGGATGAAGTCCGTGAATCCAGCAAGGAAGTCATCCAGAAGCTGCATCAAATGGGCATCAAGAAGACAATCATGCTGACGGGCGACAACAAAGGGACCGGTCAGGCCATCGGCCAGCAGGTCGGCGTCAACGAAATCCAGGCAGAATTGATGCCAGAGGATAAATTAAATGTCATTAAACGCTTGCGAGCTGAGTACGACAATGTCGCGATGGTCGGGGACGGCGTAAATGACGCTCCGGCACTCGCTGCCTCTACTGTTGGAATTGCCATGGGTGGTGCTGGAACGGATACCGCTTTGGAAACAGCAGATGTCGCCCTGATGGGCGACGATTTGAGCAAACTACCGTTTACGATAAAATTGAGCCGAAAATCCCTAAATATTATCAAAGTGAACATCGCGTTCGCTATCAGTATCAAAGCGATTGCATTACTCTTGGTCATCCCGGGCTGGCTCACCCTATGGATAGCTATTATGTCCGATATGGGGGCAACTCTTCTGGTAGCACTGAACAGTTTAAGACTGATGAATGTCAAAGAATAAAAAAACAAAAATATTCATTTTTATATCCTCGAATTTGTACTGGGTATGATAAAAATAAATGATCTCTGTTTTTTAAGACGGCTTTAAGATGACTTCGGTATTGTTCCCGAGTCATCTTTTTAGGTTTCATTGTCAGCTTTTTTATCATCAGACAGTTTTAATCGAGGCCGAACCTTATTCATTGACCGGAATATTCTCCGAAGTATGGAAAGAAAATCCGGTCGATAGGTCTACTAAACTATGACAATTAAATCTAAATATTTGAACGTTCGTTTTGGAATCATTCATTCATTCGAATACATCCTATTTTAAGAGACGAAATTTCGATAGTGTTCAAAAAAAAAACGAATGAGGGGGTTTCTAAATATACCCTCATTCGATATTCAGTTTCCTTGCACGTAGAAAAGTATTTATTGGTATCAGACGGTATGAAGTATAGAATTTTTACTCATATGTCGAACCTCAGTGTGGATTTGGTGCAAGGATGACTTATTTCTTTAGTTGTGTTTTTTTGATTCTAACTCTATTGTAGAATGTTTAACATCTAGTTTTGAAGTCACTTCTTTGACTTTTTGTTTAACAATAGTTGAATCCTTTAGATTCATCTCTTCTACTATTAAGTGTAAATTCATGGCGTTATCTTCGCCATCAATTGACCAGACATATAGGTTTTGAACAGAAATCACTTCTTCAATACCTTCAATCTTTTGCTTCACCTCATCGATGTCAATACCATCAGGGACAGCACCTAAAAGTATTTTCATTGTTTTAACTAAATTACGAAACACATTCACTAATATAAACAACGCAATAGCAATTGATAGGATGGGGTCAAGTATATGTATATCCTTGAAGAGTAAAACTATCCCTACTACAAGAACGGCAATCCAACCTAAAACATCTTCTAAAAGGTGCCAAGATAGTACTCCCTCATTTACTGATTTTCCTTTGTGTAGACGGAATGCCGCAAAACCATTTAAAAGCACACCAAAAATTGCAAACCAAATCATTCCTTGTGCATTAGAATGCTCCGGTTCAAACAGTAGAGGAATTGCTTGAGTAAAAATATATACAGATCCAATTATTAATATTGTCGCATTTATTAATGCTCCTAAAAGGGAAAAACGATTATATCCAAAAGTGAAGTTATGATCGGGTTTTTTGTTCGAAAATTTTTGTAAGAACCAGGACAGGCCCAATGCAAGAGCATCACCTAAATCGTGAATGGCGTCCGACATGATTGCAACACTATTAATCAAAAATCCCCCGATAAATTCACCAATCGAGAAAACAAGATTAATTATAAATGCTAGTTTGATATTTTTTGATGCCTTATCAGTACTCGCCATTGTTCGATCTCTCCTCACTTGGTAGTCCATCCTTAAAAAGGTTAGTTGTTAGAATAATACTGGTCTCTAGCGTTCTGCAATATAATAAATTTCTTTGCCTATTGATTGTAAACAACGCATACTTGAGAACTTAAGCGCAGTTCTTAATATTTTAATAAACAATCGAAGGACGTAATTTTTGAAAGCGAAATTAAATACATGTATCTAATTTGTTAGAACCATTTAGGCACTAATTTTATATATAAGACTTCTCCGAACAATTCGGTAACGGTCTGTAAAATGATCACTACAGCTACTTGTGTTGATAGGGGCTCTGGTAATATAGATGCTAATGGAAGAACTACAAGTGAATTCCTTGTTCCCATACTAAATGTAATTGCTCTTCTTGAAGCAATATCTAGTTTGAACAACTTACCAAGGGACTTTGACACCCATGGTATGATAAGTAGAAATAAAATATAAACTGGTATTACATCTATTAATGTCCCGAGGTCACTATACACTTCCCTAATTTGAGAGGCAACTACCACAAAAAGTACAAAAGACATAAATGGAACGGGAATCCATGGCGGCATTTTCATGATACGATTACCTAAAGAACTCTTTTTAGAACACAATTGTGTCATTATCGCTAATAGAAGCGGTATAAAAATCAAAAATAGAAATGCATCTAGAAATGGACCCATCCTAACGATACTAATAGCCTTTTCTCCTAATAATACGAATAAATATATGGGTAAGAATATCGTCTGTAAAATTAAAAGAATCGGTGTTACTTTTAACAATATTGATTCGTTTCCCTTTCCCATCTTTGTAAAAACAATCACATAGTCGATGCACGGTGTTAACAACACCAAATACACCCCCAGCATTAGTGATGAATCTTGAAGAAATATGATAACCAAAACCTAAACTATTAAAGGAACGGCAACAAAATTTCCTAATAAAAGAGCTACCACAAACCTCATGTTTGTAGCAGATCCATTCGATTTCAGAAACGGAATTTGAACGAACATCCCATACATCAAAACTCCTAAAAGGGGAGAAATAAAAATATCGAGATATACAGCTTCTGTATTCAATAGACCAAAGATTACTGCCAACATCAAAAAAATGATGTATATACTGACTTGGTGGGCTTCCACCTTCTCTAGCACTTGAATTCCGAATTTGCTTTCCTTCTCTATCAAAATCACCCCCAAAATTTTCAGGAAATTTCAGAATGAAATAGATAACTCCACGATTTTAATTGCCAGGGCAAGAGGTTTTATATTTTTTCTTCTAGTATTTTTATTTATCCAACAGTAAAAATACCGACTGAAAGTAAATATAATTAAGGCTCATTATTTACACTTCCGAATATAGTTAGTATCTTGAATATATATCAGTCAAAAAATAAAGTGATAACCATTAAAAAAATAATTATTTTAGCCTAAAGCCACATCTAAAATCATCATGATTGTAAAGCCAAACATTAAACAAACAGAAGCCAAGTCCTTGTTTCCATTTTCTTGAGATCCTGGGACTACCTCCTCCACTACAACAAAAATCATTGCTCCTGCAGCAAAGCTTAGCGCAAACGGAAGTAAAGGCTCCATTATGAGTACTGCTACTACTCCTACCAACGCCGCGAACGGTTCAACCATACCAGATAACTGGCCATAGAAAAAACTTTTACGACGAGATAATCCATCTCGTCTCAATGGCATTGACACAGCAGCACCCTCAGGGAAATTTTGTATGCCGATTCCGATTGCCAGCGCGATAGCTCCCGTGATTGATGATGAAGGGAATCCTGCTGCAACTGCTCCAAATGCAACGCCTATGGCAAGTCCCTCTGGAATATTATGCAATGTTATTGCTAACACCAGTAACGTGCTCCGCTTTCTCTTCTTAGGGTTTATACCCTCAGCCTCATCCATCGGTGAAGTGGGATGCAGATGTGGAATCACTTTATCAACACCTGATAAAAAGAATCCTCCAAGTAAGAAACCGATTGCAGCTGGTAACCACGCCGGAAGAGAATCTTGTTCCGCCATCTCAATTGCAGGTGAGAGTAATGACCAAAAACTAGCGGCAATCATTACTCCTCCAGCAAAACCGAGCATCCCATCCATTAGCTTTTGATTCATTGATTTTGTCATAAACACTAACGCGGCACCAAGCGCCGTCATCCCCCAAGTGAATAAAGTACCCAGCAATGCTTGAGTAAGGGGTTCTAACGAAGAAATATATTCAATCATCTATCAAAACTCCGTTGCCAAAAATCGAGTTTCTATACATGCTCAAAATTAAGTAACTATTATCCAAAATCAGCATTGCTGTCTCCTCCTCTTGATTGTCAATCCTACTCAACAGGTGATTTTTTTAATGTTGATGTACTACTTCCCCTACCTTCAGTTTGCAAAGCAATTCATCGCTGTGAGGATGAGAAAGAGTTTCGAATTGAATCGTAGAGTGTTGAACGTTCAGATGTGCTAAATCGTGTTCAATTTCTTGAAGTAGATTCTCACTGTCATAGATTTGTAAATTACCATCAACGACAACATGACATGAGAGCGCATTCATTCCACTTGTGATACTCCAAAGATGAAAGTCGTGTATACTCCGTACCCCCTCCTTGTTGTGAATGACTTGAAGAACCTTTTCGACATCAACGTTTTGTGGTGCACCTTCCATTAATACGTTCAATCCGGATTTCGTCACGAAGTAACCACTTCGTAAAACAAGTCCCGCTACAATGATTCCTGCGAGCGGATCTGCCCAGTTCCATCCAAATGCCATGATAAGAAGCGCTGCCAGTATTGCACCGACTGAACCCAACGTATCGCTTACAACATGTAGATAAGCACCTCGCATATTCAAATTATGTTCTACGTCTGCACCTCTTAACATAATCCATCCAACAAGAAGGTTTATAGCAAGGCCAATACTGCTAACAATTAACATTCCTACGGATGCGACCTCAGGTGGTTGAATAAATCGATTGATGGCCTCATAAAAGATATATATGGAAATCAGTATGAGTGTGACCCCGTTTAAAACAGCTGCTAGAATCTCGAAGCGTCTATATCCGAACGTTTTACGATTGTTCGCTATTTGTTCACCTAATTTAAAGGCAAGTAATGCAATAGCGAGCGAAGCCGCATCACTAAGCATGTGACCTGCGTCCGCTAAAAGTGCTAAGCTATTTGTAAGGTACCCTCCAATCGCCTCTACAACCATGTATGCCGAAATAATAAAGAATGAAATGATCAAAATCTTTTTGTTAGAGGTATGAGAATGATCATGTGCATGATTATGTGCCATAAGATTAACTCTCCTTACTATATTTAGTGGTGTTTCGCATGCTCAATCGCCTGTCTTAGTAAGTTCATGACATGGTGATCATCTTCTGAATAAAATAGAGTAGTTCCTTCTCTTCTAAACTTGACAAGTCGAAGATTTTTTAAAAAACGTAGCTGATGAGACACGTTTGATTGACTTAAGTTAAGAAGATCAGCTATTCCGTTGACCGAATGTTCCTTTGTGCATAGCAGGGTTAATATTTTAATTCTTGTCGGGTCACTAAGTGCCTTGAACGTCTGAGATACAATAAATAGAGTCTCATCGTCAATCTGCGCCCCTATTTCTATTTCATTTTCTGTAGTATCTTCAATCGGTTCATCCATAAGTCAGTACCTCCGCTCATGATAACTATACATGTTAATATGTTCATATGTTCATGTATAACTTATTAAACTTTTGCTGTGCCGTCAACACTTAATTTAAAAAACATTTATTCTATCAGCTCTACATACTTGAAGATTTGAGATACTTTCTCTGGTTTTGCGATTATTTCTTATTTTTAGCCATACAAAAACTACCTATTAGAGAGCTAGTTAGATCTCATACTCGATAGGTAGTCACGCTTTTTCAAAAAAACAATATAGTACACTAACGTTTTAAGAAAAACGTCAATTGAATTATTTACTGGGTATTGTCTAATCTATTTTCCAACTTCAAAAAGCTTTTCATGTTTTTCTAAATCAAAGCTGTTTTTTAGTAAGCATACCAATTTGATACAATTAGTTCTTCATTTTTCAAATCCAAATCAAAAACTACTGTTTGGTACTGATTCGTCCAAGAATGACTGTAATCAGAAAAAAGGCGGTCAACGCTAAAAACGGAATTGTGATAAAACCCATCCAGTCAATGTACTGTGCATTACAGGAAACTCCTTGTTCACATGGTCTGACTTCCGAAAAGCCGGGCACCTTTTGTACAAGATAGTGGTAAAAAGAGATACAGAATCCGATTATTGATAAAGGGAGAACATAAAATTTGATTGAGCTATCTTCTCTGAAAACTGCAATTGCAAGAATCAAAGCTATTGGGTACATAAAGATTCGTTGAATCCAACAGAGTTCACAAGGTATAAAACCACGAATTTCGCTAAAATATAGACTTCCAAGTACTGCAGTAATTGAAACAACCCAGGCGAGGTACAGTCCATATCGATTTATTACTGAAGCGCTCATTGGGTTAGCTCCTTTTCAATTTGTTTTTTTATAGAGGTATAGTCGAATGGATATTCAAGGATGACCCCATTAACTGCAATCGTCGGGGTCAGCGTAACATTGTATTTTTCTACGAGCGCCGCATCCATTTTAACTGATTCTAATCTAGAAGAACGACTTGATAGGTCTTCTCTAAATTTATTTAAATCTAGAGAAGGGACAGTCTTCGTCGCAATCTCTTCCATTTTCTCCACCGTAACCCATGGATCATCGTGTATTTGAACGTCAGGTTGAGCTTCATAAATAGCTTTGTGAAATTGCCAAAATGATTCTGGGTGATTTTTGTAAACAGATTCTGATGCAAGGGCAGCTAAAGTGGACTCATCTCCGTGAAACAAAACATTAATGTAACTAAAGGAAGCTTTCCCACTTTCAATGTAATCTTTTACAAGTTGAGGATAGATTGTTTCACCCCACTCTTTACACGAAGGACATTTATAGTCTCCGAATTCTACAATTGATATCGGCGCTTCCTTTTTACCTATTGTAGGTTGATTATTAACTGATATCTTTTCATCTTGAACAATTTTAGTCTTTGATTTTTCGGAACTTTGATCATTTAAAAATAAAAAAGCTAAGACTGCAATTACTATTACGGATGTAAAAATAGTCAATAGTTGATTAGTTTTCAAAACAATTCACCTCTTTTATAAATTCGTTATTTCTTTTATAAGAATTATAGCTAAAAATACTAGAGTATCCTTAGTTTTTCAACATTGAATCCATGGACTTCTAAAAACGAAATCTATGAGTCAAACAAGTTACATTCTAACACATTCATGCAACTAAACTTTTATGCAGATGAAAGGAGGGCCAATTTATTTCTTAAAATACGTCTATTTCCCTTAATAATAGTGCATTTTAAAACAGGGCAAGAAAACTTTTAACTGTAGATAGACGAAAGCCAATAATCGTTGCATAGAATGACTAATATTTAAAGGATAAGTACCATACAGATAGTAAAAAACCATTCATGGGTCTTTACAACCAAAAAAACTACATATGAGGAGTCTATTATGAAGTCTAAACATAAATTTCGAATAAGCTTAGTAATTTCCTTGGCTTTATTAACTTCTTTTTTCTCTCCCTTTAAGCTTTTAACTAGTGTTAACGTCCTAAAAGTCGTACATGCAGAGGAATCTCTATTCGTAACAACTGAAAATTTGAATTTGCGTTCCTCGTTCTCTTCAAAAAGCAATGTCCTTTTGACGATTCCAAAAGGAAAAACCATTAAGAAGATAGGTGTATATGGAGAAGATAAATCCTGGTTTAAAGTTTCATTCAATTCAAAAATCGGTTATGTCTCAACGAAGTACGTGACCCCAAAACCTATACCTAAAAATTCAGTCAGTTCAATAAACACAATATATAAAACTAAAACGTCACTAAATCTGCGTAAGGGCCCATCTGTCAAATCACCCGTTTTAATGACTATCCCAAAGTCCAGCCCACTAATGTACCATGCTGCCTCAGGCCCTTGGTATAAAGTATCATACAATGGGACTCAAGGCTATGTAGCAAGTCAGTATGTAACCATATCGCCCTCGGCTATGAAGTCACGAAGTAAGCAAACGACCGAGATTCGCTCAAGCATGTCTTTAGTGAACTCAAAGGTCCTTATTACGATTCCAGCATCTACTGAAGTGACTGTACTAGGAAAATCGGGCACAACGGGTTCTTGGTTAAAAGTTATGTATAACGGTATTACAGGATTCACACCTGCTCGACATTATATAGTGCAAGTGGCACCGGGGGATTCTTTATCCACTTATCCAACATATATTACTATCGAAAATCTTAATTTACGTAACCAAGCGAGTCGTTACGGATCTATTTTGACAACAATTCCCTCAGGCACTTCGATTTCTGTCATATCGAAAAGCGCCAGTTGGTACAAGGTGCGATATAACAATCAAGTCGGTTACGTATCATCTGGTTTTGTGCAACCATTTACCGGAAAAACTCCTATAAAATCACCGGTGATTCCAGCTAACAAACACGTGATTTTAATTGACGCTGGACACGGTGGGGGAGATGCTGGTGCAGTGACTTCAAACGGTACAGTTCAAGAAAAAGTACTCACCCTAAACATTGCTAATCGTGTGGCCGACGAACTAAAGAAAAACTATGAGCTTTATGAAGTGAAACTAACGCGCTCAAATGATAGATACTTGTCACTTGTTGAGCGGACCAATCTATCAGAAAGGCTTGATGCTGACGCTTTCATAAGCGTCCACATTAATTCTTCACCTTCTTTCGCTACAGGTCATGAAGCACTCGTCCCTACTTCTAGCGCGTACACCACAAATCCATATGCGAACGCTAGCCGCAGATTAGGTGAAGTAATTAATCAAGAAATCGCCATGAACGTTCCAGATTTTAAAAATCGAGGCGTTAAGCGACAAGATGTCTATGTGGTAGGAAGAAACACGGTACCTTCTACTCTCATCGAATATGGCTTTATTGCTAACTCAGTAGATCGCTCCTATATGTCGGGAAGTAACATGATCAAAGCAACCGCCAAAGGAATTGATAAATTTATGAAGAGTTACTACTAAATAAACACCAAACAAATACTAACAAACGATTTGACCACTGAATTTGAGACAAAATGTCCTAAATTCAGTGGTCATCATTCATTTCCTCATCAAAATGGCATTATAAGTATTTCTCTTGATATACTCGAATGACAATAAACTCAAAAGAACAACTGACATAGAAATGAAAAGAAATAGAAATATAGATGGTGAAGTAATATTGATACAATGATTCCGGTTCGAGTTTTAATCATGATACGAATACTTTTATCCAGCAACGCATTTTTTATAATAGAGATAAGTTACGGAGGCAACAACATTGTTTACCATGAAAAAAATTATAGCTTCAACTTTACTTGGTGTTATGTTAGTTCAAAGCGCATCCCCTTCTTACGCTTTAAACTTGACTGAAAAACAAAAAAATATCCAGCAGAAGCAAGCGCAAAATTCTACAGAGCAACGTAAAGCTAATACGTCAATTCAGCAGCGTGAACAAGATATCACACTCGAAGAACAGAAACTGAATGACTTGGAATCCGAGTTACAGGATATTATCAATGAGGTCACCCAGAAGAAGGCTGAAATTCGGACAACCCAAAAGAAAATTGCTCAGATTCAAACTCAAATTAAAGAATTCCAGAAAAAAATGAGCTCTCAAAAGACATTGATGGAAGAACGCATGGTCACGATGCAAAAAAACGGTGGTTCTTCTATAAACTGGGCTGAATTTATTTTTGGTTCAAAAGACTTTGGTGATCTGGTTTCACGCATGATCACCGCAGGGACGATTCAAGAAAATGATCAAGAACTTTTCAAAGAATATCAATCAACAAAAAATAAGCTTCAAATTGCTAAAGCTGAATTGGACACTGAAAAAGATAAGCTTATTAGTCAAAAAGAAGAGCTAGAGAATAGTCAGAAAAAATTGAACGGCAAAATTAAAGTGCGGGCTGCTCAAATAAAAAAATTAGAGGCCGAAAAAATCCAGTTCACATCTAAATTGGTAAGCTTGCAACAAATGGAATCGACGCTTCAAGAACAAGAAAAATCAATTCAAGCAGAGATTGAAGCCCAAAGGCTTGAAGAACAAGCTAAAATTCGTACCAAAGAGGCTGCGCGTAAAGCTGCAGAAGCAAAAAGTGCCGAAAAAAATGAAATCAGCGAGAATAAAGCCTCTCTCGAAAAATCACCAAACTCTGAGAAAGTGGTAAACACTTCAAAGACTACGGATTCACTCGCTTCTCCAACAAGTGGCGGAGTTTTTCAACGTCCAACCTCAGGTATCGTAACCCAAGGATGGGGTCCAGCAGGCGGGGCCAATGGCTACAGCTTCCATAATGCACTAGATACAGCTGGACCAGTAGGAACTCCTATTATGGCTGCTCAAACAGGAACTGTAACTCGAGCAGGCTGGGGTGGACCTTATGGAAATCATGTCATCATTACGCATGTCATAGGCGGTCAAGTTTGGACTACCCTTTATGCTCACATGAGCTCATTGTCCGTTTCCGCCGGACAACGTGTGACCCGAGGACAGAACATCGGTGCGATGGGGAGTACCGGAAATTCGACCGGTTCTCATTTACACTTTGAAGTCCATCGAGGAAACTATTCGTACTCAGCTACAAGTGCAGGGAATACAGTCAACCCATCCCAATTTTTCTGAATTTCAGAGGCGAAATTGTTTAACACTATATAATTACTTCAGTAAATCACTTAATATTTAGACCACAGAATATTAGACGCCCCGTAAAAGTTGGACCTGATAATCTAATTTTTATGGGGCGATTTTTATGTCCGAAAGCTTTTAAAGTCTCGGTGACCAAACGCTAACTGACTCGCAAGAAAAACTTCAGAAAGTTAGGATGAGCTTTCGTTCGTGCCCCCACCCCCCTACGAGTGCCTGGGGAATACAATCTCAGGTGCGACATACACATTCACTATGTAGATATTAAAAACGATATGGATGGGTAGACAATCTTTAATCGATTCAATCTTGAAGTACAGACTCTTCTCTCCTTTGATGACCTTCAACTGGCAATATACGTCGAGACGAACCTTAGGTTACTAAGGCCGTGTCTAACGGTCGATGATAAATTTACGGATATGAAGGTCCAAATTCAAACCTAGGTTGTCGAAGTCACCAGATGATCTATTTCATGATCCAACTTTTTGGATTAAGTTCAATTAATATCTTTTGAACTTAATATATAAAATTGAACTTAATATATAAAATGTACATTTCTTTATTTTTTATATAGAAAAGTAAACCAATCGAGCATACGACGCTCTATAAAGTCTTGAACCTTAAAAGTGACATGGGGTCTATGCTCGATAGCTAATAAGATTGCATGATCAGGTCACTTTTAATGTAATAATCAATACATCACATTTTCGTGTATGTTAATATTAAATCGTTTAAAGGAGAGAAAAAAGATGGCAAGGTTTTTTTCACTGTTGATTGTTTTGTTAGTATTATCTGGTTGTGGAAGTACAGTAAGCAATAATGGACCTGAAGTGATTCCAGAATTAATTGATGTACAATTTAAAACAGATCCTGAAATAGTAAAAGCAAACGAAGTTATTGAACTTATAGCAACTGTTTCTCAAAGAAACGAGAAAGTAGACGATGCGGATAAAGTTGAATTCGAGATATGGAAAGAAGGCCAAGAGGAAAGCCAACACGAAAAAATTGAAGCCAATTATCAACAAGACGGACTGTATGTAATTTCTTATATTTTTGAAGAGCCCGGTAAATACTTTATATATTCACATACGACAGCAAGAAGCTATCATTCTATGCCCAAAAACGAAATATTAGTAAAATAATAAATTTTAATTATTACAATTAATAATATAGACGAGCTAATCCATGATGAAAAAACTCGTTTTTATTGAATCGCGCGACAACATCAACCTTGTGATATATGCTCGAAAAATACCAATTTTATGATATATCCTTTCCGCTCCAATGTCTGATACGTCCATTCCGTCGCTCCACCTTGGAAACTACCATCAGTTGTATGCTTATATGTAGGAATATAAACGCGAGTCAAATAGAGTCACATTGCTCAAACGCATCCTCAAAAACTCGAAGGATGCGTTTTTTGTCCTGCTGAGTATTGCGGATACAGAGAGCCACTAGTGCGGACGACTGAGCGAGTCAATATGAAGAAAAAGGCCATCGACTCATCGATGGCCAAGATCTTAGCTTATCCCTAGCCCGTGGTGTTCCCTCATTGAGGTTTCGCCATCGACCAGGATTTTATAGGAGTCGTGTACAATCCTGTCGAGAATTGCGTCCGCGATTTGGGCCTGTCCTAGATTCGAATGCCACTCCGCGTGGCGTTAGACGCGCCCACGCTCTTGCTTTTGATTTTACCTTACGCTCCGTGCCTCCCGTTAGAAAGGGCCAGGAACATAGAGATGCGGCGGTGAGCCAGCAGCTCTTGTTACCGGGCCGTCAGGGGGGCAGCGGTGCGATGAGCGACTTCGCCTCCTGGCGTTAGACGCTCACGCATGAGCCCGGATCACCATTCCTTCTCCCATGCCCCGTCTTCAGACACGCCCCAATCTTTGAACCGATACTTGATGAGCCAATGGACATGCATCACTTCATATTCGAATACACCCTTGGATAGCTCTGAGACGACGAAGCTGACTTCTCCATCCGCCACCACCCATGTCCCGTATAGATACACTTTCTTGATCGGACGCTCTTCTGCATCCAGATAGATCAGCACCCGGAAGTAAGGCGAGTTCCGTCCGTCATCGAACCGGACGACCTTCTCGACACCATGTTCCTTGTCGACGACACGCATCCATTCCGGATGTTCCATCAGTTCTGAAAACACCGTCCGGACAAACGGATCCAATCCTTTAAACGCATAGTCATCAAGCAGCCCCTCGTCCATCACGTCTCACCCCTTCCGGTCCTTTAAAGACCGATTCCCCATCCAGAGTCAGCTCAGTCCTTGTTCATAAACCTACAGAAATGAAGACTTTTAAAAATTGTATACACATATACATGTATACACGTATACAAATCTACATGTATACAATCATTCCTTTTTCTTATGTACGACGATTCCGTCGAATCATATTGGTATTGAAGAAGACGGTGAGGTGGGTCAAGCGCTCTCCTTCCTTAACATCACAAAGCAGATCCATGCTCACAAGTTTTAAGTCGTCAAAATCTTCTTGGAGCCGGTCAGGAAGGCGTCGAAGCAATACCTCCGTCATCTCGTCCATCGTCTGTTGATCTAGTTGGTAACTGTCCATCTGAATCTTCCTCTCCTGTTGATAGCCTCATGATACCTCGCATCCAAGCAGACAACATCTCGCCTAATTTCACGTAAGCCCTGGTGTTGTTTCAAACAAGCCCTAGGGCTTGTTTAGAAAACATGCTCATTTTCAATAAACAAACCGTGTTTTCACTTCTGTCATTTCATCAAATAGTCTTCTTACGAGACAGACCAAAACAACGTCCAATCTTCACACACGAACCATCTCGTTTTCGTCATGCGAAAACGACCCTTTTCCGGATCCCGCTCTATGGATCCAGGCGAGAGCAACGCGAGTCGCCCATCCAGTCAAAGAAAAACGTACGTTTTTCTTCCTTGCCCTTACCGGACGGACCGGGACCGGTCCCCCGGCCCCACTCCATTCCGTTCAACCCATGTACCCTCGCTGTTTCATGCTGACATACGACTCGTCCGCACCGAGGATAAGATGGTCGAGCACCGGGATGCCGATGAGGTCCCCTGCTTCATGTAACCGTTCGGAGACGAGGATGTCCTCCCGGCTCGGTGTCGGGTCCCCGCTCGGATGCTGATGGCAGACGATGAGGCACGAGGCGTTGTTCAAGATGGCGCATTTGAAGACTTCCCGTGGGTGGACGACACTCGAGTTGACGCTCCCGACATGCGCCCGGTGGACGCCGATGACCCGATTCTTCGTGTTGAGCATGATGACGAGGAACACTTCACGGTCGTCGTCCCCGATGAACGATGACCCAATTTGCCGGGCACTGTCCGGAGAATGGATGATGGCATGCTCGAGGGCGACCATCTCCTCGCGAACCTCTTGTTTGATACGGATGACCTCGATGATAGCGGATAGTTCCATGTTGGTTTGTCCCCTTTCAGATAGAAAAGCTGTCCTCAGAACGAACACCGTTGTGCGTCCTGTTGACGGATTCGTTGCGAGCGTCGGGAGACGGTGCAAGGGCGACCGCAGGGAGAGCCTCAAAAAAATGCGTAGAGCGCACGCAGAACCAGGCTTCCGTAGCCAACGAGCGAAAAGCCTCGCTTTGAGCCTAAAGCGAAGGAAGACGGGCCGGAGGGCGCGTCATTTTTTTGACGTCCCTTACACCGACGACCAGCGAGCTAGAGTACGGAAACAGGACGCACGGATCACCAATCACGAAAAAGGCTGTTCAAACGAGACAAATCGGGTATAAAATAAGAACAAACGTTCGTTTTATTGAGAGGGGTAATTTTTATGACGATGTATCGCGACCGAGGTGAGCTGAAATGGATCCCATTCCTCATGCCCGAGCACAAGGCGCTGCTGACGAAGTACTACAAGGAAATCCAAAAGATTGAGATGCCCGATGTCGATGAACAGGTCCTATCGGTCTATGAGAATGTGTTGAATGACGCGATCTTCAGCGGGGATATGGTGGAGGTGAGATATGTGGAGGAGCGGGAGATGAAAAGATTCAAGGGGTTCGTGCACCGGACGAACTATTTGGAGCGGACCGTCGAGCTGGCCAATCAGCGGGATGGAATCATTCATGTACCGTTCGAGGCAATCATTCACGTGGAACAATCAATGGACTAACGCCCTAGCGGTTGTTCGAAGTCTGCGTCACGAAACGAAGTTTCGCTCCTCGACTTTTCAAAAAAGGAAGAGTAATTATACTCTTCCTCCATCCCGTCTCGATTTTTATTTATTTGAAGAGGGATAAAACTTTTTAGATCACAATCACTAAAAGAAGAATCAGGCGAAAACTAGACTTAAATTTTTACAAGCTCTGCAAGTTTAGTTGCAACGTCCTCTATTGAATCCTCTTCAGTACTTAACCCACTTCTAGATCCAAGTAGCGGGCTGACTTCCCGTAATTCCTCGTATGTCGTGTTGTGTACGACCGGAATCAGGCGTTCGCCTGCAAGAAGAACTGAGAGCTCTTTATCAGCAATACCTTCTGTTTTAAGACGCTTTAAAAGCGCGGGTGTCACTAAAACGAGTCCAATTCGTGAAGTTGCCAGTCCCTTGTCTATCGCTCGAAGTAGCGGTGCACCAAGAACAACATCCTTTTCACTGAACCAGACCGAAACGCCCTGTGATTCAAGCAAATCATGTAACTCTTTAGCAGCCTCTTGTCGATCGTCCCAAGCATGACATAGAAAAACATCCCGAAGATCAAGTTCGGGCTTTGCCGCTAACTCTTCGACACTCTTTCGAATCGGAGTGAGTGCACGAACTTCTTGTGTTGTATAAATCACTGATGAACTTCCACTCGACCATCGTGGTTTTGTCGTATTAATGGAACTCCTATTCCCTCTTCCTCCCCCATTACTACTAGAAGGCGGACTGTAAGCAAAAGGTGAATACGATGCGTGTCCACTATAACCACTTCTATAGCTTCTTCCTCCACACGCAGGACAATTTGCTTGAGCTTCTGCTGAATGATGCCCTCTTACTGGCGCCGTACATCTTGCCATGAAATCTCCTCCCAATCTATAAATTCAATTATTAGGTATTTTTTAAATTAAAGTACCTAATTTGTATATTATATTACATTTCAAACTTCAATTTTTGTTACTTTCCTTAAATTGAATTGAAAAATCTTATCCTGCTTAGAAATTTTTAGCCATTCTTTCAGCTTTAGTTGGGGTCTTACCAACAAAACGCGGAAAACATACGATAAGAGAATTTTGGGAGGAAAAAAGCCGATTTTCCCTACCTAAGGAATCATCGGCCTTTAGTATTATTGAATAAGAGGGCGTAGTGAATATAAACTTGCTACTTTCTTCATATCAAATGTGTATTCGCCAAGAAAATTAATATGTTCCCATCCCAATGGAGAAATATGTTTTAGCAGGTCTTCTCGTAAACTTATATTTGTACACAGCTGCCCTATCTTTTTCAATCCCTAGTCGTACGAGGGAACATCCGCAAGCAGGACAGATTAATGTTTGCATATTTTTCCCTCCTAGAATGATGAATTTTTTTATTCAATACCTCCATGATTTATGGATTTTAACTGTATTTTTGTACTGTTTTTCCGTCTTTAAAGCCTTCAATCGTAGCATCGAATAAATACTCCGGTACCATGGCATATACGGATCGGCTCCTTAGTACAGAAATACCGGGTATTTTTGTAGGTTTTACCACCTTTGCATACTTCGCGTAGTTAGCGGTCAGAGATATAAGAAATCAGGTATAAAAGAGGGAAACCTGTCCTGAGCTGGCCCTGGGTTTCATCTTTCAGACCTGTGGCTCCTTCTGGTATCGTGGTTACTTGCGACTAAATGCCACAGCATGACCCATTGGCAGGTCTAGATTCCTCGTAACGCGTCCCCATTAGGCGACCCAGTTCAAAGGCATCTTCTACAGATAACACTTTTCCCCCTGGATGTTGGTCAAGCCAGTCTTCGGCTGCATTCGGTGAGCTGAAGAAATGGACTTCGTTGCAGAATGCTGTACGAATCGAGGACATATCATCTGGCGTCACGATTGAGACAACGGCAGTGGAAGGTTCCACGCTTACAATGTGGTCCGGTTCCACATTCAACCGTATAGGTTCTCCGGTGCTGTGACAGGGTGACTCGATGTTGACCGAACGACCGATGAGTGCTGGAAATATAAGTGTGTCAAGGGCGCACCAGGCATATAGTTGCTTCCCATCAACCGTAAAGTGGTGAGGGGTAGGGATAAGGGTAAGACCTAAACCAACGACACGGCCTTGTTCGTCGATTTCCACGCTTGGCAGAGACTGGAGAACTTTCTTCACCTCTTCAACAGGTTTTCCGGTCGTTGTCGCCATATCTTCAATGGTGACAGACTCCCCCCCTGCTAGCATTTGTAACAACGGGCGAAACAGCCACTTCATGGATTCTCCTCCCTCTCCCTTGTTCGACTGTTGGTCAAGTCGGGTTACGATTTCCTGAATTTCAGTTTTCATGTCTTTTTCCTCCTTTGTTATTTTTTGTTCCTATTATTATTTTCGATATTACTTTTCATTACCTAAAAAATCCATTTGTTGGACTAATTGACCGATAAAAGCATCCTTTTCATAGCTTGTCTGATTTTTGAAACTTCATGGGCTCTACCCTATGATAAAAATTTTTTCAATTCGTTTCCAAAAGAGAGAGCTTGTTCCAAAGTCATAATTTCCCCTTGCAATTTTGGATGTTCTTCTTTCCACTTGTTTGCATGCTCAACTGAGCTAAAATAGTGAATTTGTTTACATGTTCCTCCGGCCCATGGAGCCTCAGAATCAAACGGCACTGTCCAGATTACTGTTGAATCAGGAGTTGTTTTTGCTAATTTTCCATTTCGGACAGTTACCTCAATCGGTTCACCTGTGTACGCACAACGGGAATGTATATCGACATCAGCAACCAGAGCAGTTGACAGCTCCAATGTCGATATTGCACACCAGGCAAATAAAGTTCGTCCTCCTAAATGAATCTGGTTAGTAGTCGGTATAATCGATAAGCCCAATGCCCCTACTATTTTTTGATCCGCCTCCCGAACGATCATCTGCCGTTGGGCTAATATCTTCACTACTGACTGAACTGTTTTTGTATTAATTCCCGTTTGATTTATTAAAGAACTTTCTGTAACTGCCTGCCCATCACGAATGGAGAAAAAAATTGTCCGAAGAATAGGCACTGATTCTTTAGGCAGCTTAGCTAACAATAGTTCATAAAATTTTTTGAGTTCTGTTTTATTCTTCATTGTTTAAATCCCTCCATTTGATTGAATGCCTCTTTCGGGGAATCAAGGTACGATTCAATGTGTTTACGCAACTTTTGTAGTTCGTTGATTTGTTCGTCTATCTTGGTCAGTTTATCTTTTAACAAATGTTGTAGATGCGGTTCTATCTCCACCGTATTTTTTTCGAAAATCACTATTAAATCTTTCATTTCCTCCAGTGATACGCCTAATGATCGGAGTTGTTTAATACCATTGATACAAAACACATGCTCTTGGTTATAAACGCGGTAATTACCTTCGCTACGCTTTATAGAAGGCAGTATCAATTCCTTTTCTTCATACAGTCGAATGGCTTTTCGACTGACTCCTGTTTGTTGGGCTAGTTGACCAATCGTTAAATCCTCCATTATCTCCCCCCTTTTCGTTAACTGGAAGACCATCACTGAATTAACTAGAGTTTACAACGTTCACCTTAGGGGAAGGTCAAGTGCAATTTTATAATTTAAATACAAAGTTTAATCAGGAGATAGAAGTAACATCATCTTTAAAATGGTGTTATTGCAACATTTCTATAATAAACTCGACATGAAAACCGTTTCCTTGATACTAGAGAGTATTATATGGTAACCCAATGCTACCTTCGCGAATGGGTTTGCTTGGGGTAATGTAATTTATACATTCAGATTTTAAAGAATCTTCAATTAAAACAACTTATGGAAATCTATCGTCGGGATGTATGCGAACCCAATCTAACAGAGTTATATCAAATTTTAATTCGTCTTGGTTACACTGTTCCAGCTCCATATAATGCTATTTCGGAATCAAAAACAGTTAAGGAACTAGGAGATATTCAAACGCCTGTTTATAGATGACCAGAAGATACTCATTGGACATTATTTCGCCGTACAGGGATTTATGGACTTTGGAATACTGGGGCAATTTCGAGCCATCGAGCAGACGTAAGTGATGCATTTATTCGTAATTATCATCGTGCAAATCGTTGCACCTAGCCACTGACTCAATGGCTGTTAAAAAGGGATTTATTCCTCTGCCACCATTAGTCATTCCTCGATAATTTGTAGAGAAACTCAATCCTTTTTATTAAGTAAGTTTTATAGATTTCAATAGCAAGAAGACTTAACCAAAGTGCACAGATTGTTGACATAATAAACCGTGTAAAACAAATATGCTATATGAATATTTCATTTCCTTAAACAGTTTAAAGTTAATTTGGCAAAGTACGGAAAACCTTATTCATAAAACAGAAAAAAGATTCCTGAGCAATAATCAGGAATCTTTTTTCTAACTTATCCAGCACAGCAAGATAATTTCGAAACATCTTTATCAAAAGTTAGGACAGCCAGCTTCAATCCTTCTGCCATTGTTAGATATGGAGCCATCGTTTCTCTCAGATCTCCAACAGTTAAACCGAATTTCACAGCTAATGTTGCTGCATAAATTACGTCTCCTGCGTTTTCTGCCACTACATGCGCCCCTAACACTTTCAATGTTTTCGCGTCTGCCACTAATTTGAAAACACCTGTTGTTTCCCGATTAACGAGCGCTCTTGGAACAGCATCCAACGGCAATACCGATGTTTTCACTTCATATCCTTTTTCTTTTGCCTGTTGCTCCGTTAAACCAACCGTTGCAATCGATGGAGAAGTAAACGTAACGCCTGGAACCACTTCTAAATTGACCTTTTGATTTAGTCCTCCGATTGCATTACGAGCAGCAAGTCCACCTTCATAAGCAGCTACATAAACAAATTGGGGATCAAGAGTGACATCTCCAGCTGAATAAATTCGGGAATTGGTCGTTTTAAGATAATCATCAATGACAATTTCACCACGGGAACCAACTTCAACGCCTGCTGCATGTAAGTTTAATGATTCTGTATTTGGTTTTCTTCCAGTGGCAATTAGCAATTGTTCTGCTTCAATAATTCGCTTTTTACCATTTATCTCAACATGAACTTTTTTAATGTCTCCATCTTGCTCAACTCGTTCATAGGTTGCACCTGTTACTAAATTAATTCCCTGTTCTGTTAAGGCCTTAGTAATGGCTTCTGAAATTTCAGGATCGTATTCTTTTAATAGACGCTCGCTTCTTTGAATCAAAGTGACTTCTGACCCGAGGTTATGAAATAGTTGTCCTAATTCCATGCCGATATATCCTGAACCAATTACGGTAAGACGATTTGGAACCTTCTTTAATTCCAATAAGCTAGTGCTTGTTAAATAATCTACTTCATCTAATCCGGGAATATTAGGTGCAGTTGAAGAAGCACCTGTAGCTATTAAAAATCTTTTGGCTGTGATTTGATTGCCATTTACTTCAACTGTATTTTCATTTACGAATTTTGCTTCACCTTTTATTAATTCAAAACCATAATCATCAATTAAATTCACATATTTTTCATTTCGCATCTCGGTTACTAAATCATTCTTTTGTTTTACTAATGGCGCTAAATCAACATTTGAAGCCGAAGTGTGTAATCCCACAAATGGATTATTTTTTGCTAGATGATTGATTTCCCCTGCTCTTAATAAGGTCTTAGAAGGAACGCATCCGACATTAACGCAAGTTCCACCCACCGTTCCACGCTCAATCATAGCCACTTTTGCGTTCAAAGCAACGGCTTCAATGGCAGATGAAAAGGCAGCTCCACCAGAACCGATGATGATGTAATCATAATCATAGTTACCTTCATCATTTAAACTTACATCTGTCCTTTTTTCCGATTGCACTTGTATTTCTTCTGCTTCGCCCGGTTGATATTGTGCGTCAGTAATCGCTGTTTTCGCGATATCAATGTCTACATCATACGGTAGTTCAAACAGTGCTTCTCCGCGACGAAAGTCTACTTCAATCCCTTTTGCACCTGCATTTTCAAGAGCAACCGCAATATGTTCTTCACAACCAGTGCAGGTCATTCCTTCAACGTTTAGCCGATATTTTTTCAATAAATTCGTCTTTTGTTCCGATTGAAATTCTTCTGCTTCGCCCGGGTGATAGTTTGCGTCAGCAATCGCATTTTTCGCGTCTTCAACTTTCACGTCATCAGGAAGCTCAAATACAGCTTCTCCACGGCGAAAATCTACTTCAATCGCTTTTGCACCCATGTTTTCAAGAGCGACAGCTACATGCTGTTCACAACCCGAACATGTCATTCCTTGCACGTTCACTCGATATTTTTTCATGGTAAAAATATCCTCCTTTTATTCGACGGGGAGACCCAAGTCTGAAACCTCCGTCTTAATTGCATCTAAATTGGTTTTCGTATCATCAAAAGAAACCGTTACTTCCGCGGTGCTTCCATTAACTTTAATGGCTGTTTTGCCAGCACCTTCAACCTGTGCAATGGCATCTTCCACAACTGATGGCGGGCAGCAATCCATCCCTGCTATAACCATGAATGTCCCCGTCTTCTCAGCTTCAGTAATAGCTTTTACATCCTTCTCTGAATTCATAGCAGTTGTTTTCACTTCACTCTTAGATACTTCAGTTTTTTGGACTTCTTGTTCGTTACTGCATGCACTAACCACTAGCATAAGGGATAGCAACATCATAATCCTGATTATTTGTACTTTCACATAATACACCCCATTTTTTATAGTCAACTTTCAACTGAAAATAAGAAAAGAAACATGGTAAAAACAAGGAACGTTGTAATCCATAAGCCAATGACAGAACTTTTCCTTTTACCCTTTCTTCCATAAACCATATAAAAGGAGTACGCAAGAAGGACAATGGTAACGATGCTGAACAATAACCGATACTTCAACGAGTAGAATGCGATTGCGCCTGCAAACCCAGTGAGTCCAAGGGGAATCAAGATTAGTGGACCCAGGCAACAACCCGCCATAACAAAAGCTGAAAATACAGTGGCTACTTGTGAAACTTTTTCTTTCATGACTTGAAATTCTCCATGCTGCAACAATCATGTGTGGTTGTATCTTTCTTTGTTTCCTCTTTTGTTTCTGGATCAAGTTTTCTCCAGCCCTTGAAAAGAGCGAAAACGAATAACAGACCCATCATGATGAAAATAACATTTTTAAATTCCGTGAAGTATGATCCCAGTGCTGTTCCTGCAATCAACGGAAGTAGTAAAAACAGATGACACGGGCATGTGATGAGTGCGACAAGAAACCAACCTGAACTTTTTATTATGTTTTTCATTTCTGTTTCACCTCTTATTTCTTCATCAGTGTTTCAATAATGGGGCATTCGTAAATATCTTTGTTTTCGGGACATCTTTCTTTAAGATCCATCAGCATTCGTTCAATCCTTTTAAGATCTTCAATTTTACGTTGAATGTCCTCTATCTTCAAAATAGTGAAATCATACATATCACGACACTTCGCTTCATCGCGATCGACAACCCCTAGCAATTTATCAATTTCATTTAAGGTAAATCCTAATTCCTGCATTCGTTTTATGAAATGCAATCGATCGACCGTTTGTTGGGAATACATTCGGTATCCTTTTTCCGTACGTTCAGGCTCTGGAATTAAGCCTAAACGCTCATAATATCGAATGGTCTCCTTGTTAACACCGCACTTGTCAGCCAGTTCTCCGATACGAAATTTCATACGTCTCACCTCACTTACAGCATAAACCACGTACCTTAGTACAGGGTAAATATATAGTTTACTTCATTCATGAGATTTTACTTACCCTTAGAGCCAGATAACGTGCCGCCAAAAACAGCAGCCCCAACCTCAAAGGCTTCCGCAAGAGTCAGCTTGTCCTTCGCCGTTGTTGAATTCTTTTCATTCGCTTTTTGCCAATGTTCCTCAGAACAATAAAATTGAATGGCTGGGCAACAGCTGGTAGAAATGGACGTTGGCTCATTCGATTCGCAAGAAGAATCGCAGCATGCGTTGGTATCGGCAGCATCCGTTGTTCCCAAGCCTACAACCACGGTATCAGGATTGGCAACGGGCATGTTGTTTTTCACATCGATGGTAATCTTTTCACCGCAAAATGCACATTCCGATTCAATAACGGCATCTGTAAACATCGATGGAATGCCAAGGGCATCAATCGCACACATGGAATAAGCTGGCAACATTCCAGCCAATGTAACACGGTGTGGAGTCGGAACTCCTGAAAAAGGATACGCCACGTTCACATCCCCAGAGTTTTGGTCCCAGTGAATTAAATCCAATTCCCTTAAACGTTGAAGAGCAGATTGGACATCAATTTGTTCCTCTGTTGCAGTTAAATCATTGATGTTGACGATTTTTCCCTCAGCCATGAAAAGAAGAATGTCTAAACGGATACTATTTTCTGAAGGAGACAATAAACGGATTTTTCCCTCAAATCCTTCTTCTGGCAAACCAAGTGATTGTAACACCTTGTCCTTTAACGAAGTATTCAAATGATTTTGATTCATGTTGCTGCCTCCTCTATTTGATCTGCAATTATTTACAGGAATTTTTCTTCCTAGTACAGAATAAACCCTGTACCACAGTACAGGGTCAAGTATGATTTATTATTTTATCTTCTAAAACTAAACTATCCCATTAGTTAAGTATAACCTTACCATCTATTCTGAAATTTAACATAGATATCCAATTTTCTTTAAAAGTGTTGTTCCACAATCTGGCCCGATTATTGAACAAAATTAAAAAAGCCATTTAATTCATTAGTTCATGGACAAATCACCATAAACGACGGTATTGGGAAGATTGGTCAAAAGACGTCTCGGAAATAGCAAGAAAACACGTCATGCGTATTAGTGTGCTATTAGAAGATCGGAAAAGTATTTATTACAAAGAATTCAGACGGTTTTTAACGAGCTTACGACATAACATAAACGACTCCATATCAGAAGAACAAGCTATCCAAATGTTATCTCAACATCTAATAACAAAACCTGTTTTTGAAGCTTTATTTGATTCTTATAGTTTTATTAATGATAATCCCGTGTCTCGCTCTATGGAATCGGTATTGAAGGTTTTAGATGAAAATCAATTAGAAAAAGAACAAAAAATCTTAGAGCCGTTCTATGAGAGCGTGCGAATTCGAGCACAAGGGATTGATAATTTAAAAGGTAAGCAAGATATAATCGTACAATTATACGATAAATTTTTCAAAATCGGATTTGAAGAAACCACAAAGAGTTTAGGGATAGTTTTTACACCTGTAGAGGTAGTAGATTTTATCATCAACTCAGTTAACTATGCTTTAGAGAAACATTTGGGCAAATCGATTTTCGAAGAAAATGTACATTTATTGGATCCTTTCACGGGCACTGGGACTTTCATTACAAGACTGCTTCAAAGCGGTTTAATTCCAAAAGAACATCTGTTGAGAAAATATATGAAAGAATTACATGCTAATGAAATTGTTTTATTAAGTTATTATATTGCAGCTATAAATATTGAGGAAACGTTCCATTCTTTAATTGATGAGGACAGTAGCAAAGATAGCGAATATATTCAATTTGAAGGTATTGTACTAACTGACACTTTCGATTCAACTGAGAGAGAGAACACTTTTGAAGATGCTTTCTTTAGCGGAAACGACATTAGATTAAAGCGTCAAAAAGAACAGCAAATAACTGTTATACTAGGAAATCCTCCTTATTCAATTGGACAAACAAGTGCCAACGATAATAATCAAAATATTGAATATCCTGCTCTAAATAAACGTATTGACGATACGTATGCGAAATATACGTCTGGATTAAATAAAAAGTCGTTATTCGATTCTTATATTAAAGCGTTTAGATGGGCATCCGATAAAATCGGAAGCAAAGGTGTTATTGCCTTCATTACACCAAATTCAATAATTGATAAGCCTAGTCATGAAGGATTTCGGAAAATAATCAAAGAAGAGTTTAATTATGTTTACTCTATAAATTTAAAAGGTGCTGTTCGGGGGAAAATTGGGGAAGAGGCGAAAAAAGAAGGTCAGAGTGTTTTCAATATATTAACCGGTGTTGCAATAACAATCTTAGTTAAGGATAATTCTGAAAACCACAAAGTTTACTATCACGACATAGGAGATTATCTCAGCAGAAATGAAAAATTAGCAAAATTAGAAAGTTTAAAATCTATCCAAGAGATGAAGTTTACAGAAATAGAGCCAGATCTAAACAATGATTGGATTAACCAACGTGACCAATCATATGCTACTTTCGACAAAATGGATGGCGATGTTTTCTTAACAAAGGCTATTGGTGTTACAACAAATAGAGACTCTTGGGTTTACAATTTCTCAAACTTGGAAGTTGCTAAAAATTCCAGTACTATGATCAAAAACTTTAACCATGAGATAGAAAGGCTATCTACTATAGAATCGTTAAAAGAACGTGCAAAGTTAGTTAACACCGACGAAACCTATATTAAGTGGTCAAGAGGACTTAAAAACAAGTTTGATCGCTCTCAACGAATTGAATATAATTCAAACTCTATAATCGAGAGCTACTATAGACCTTTCACAAAAAAATGGCTTTATTACGATAAGAGTATCGTTGAGTATCCAGGAATATATCATTCGGTGTTTGGAAAAGAAAATAAAATCATATATGTTTCTGGCGGAGGAGCTCGTAGAGACTTTTCAGCACTGGTAGTTGACAAGGTACCAAACCTTCATCTGATGGAAAATGGACGTGGTTATCTTTTGTATAATAACGACACTAGCTCTTTATTTACAGATAACAACAATATTAATGAGCACTTTTCAAAAAAAATCGGTCTTTCTCCTGAAGATGTTTTTCATTACGTATATGGGGTACTTCATTCTAAAGAATTTTGTTCAAAATACAACAATGACTTAAGAAAAGCATCACCAAGAATACCGATACTAAGAAATAAAGAAGAATTTGTTCGAATAGGGAGAGAGCTAGTTCGAATCCATCTCGACTTCGAAAATCATCCTTCCCCACCTGGAGTTGATGTTGTTTTCAACACTATTAATCCTTCATATGAAGTTAGGAAAATGAGTTTCTTGAAGAATGGAAAACGAGATACCATCATTTTCAATAAAGACATAACAATTAAAAATATCCCTATTGAGGCACATGAATATGTAGTTAACGGTAGAAGTGCAATAGAGTGGATAATCAATCAATATCAGTTGAAAACAAATGATAACCCTAACGATTATTCTACTGACGAAAAGTATATTTACAAATTATTGCTCTCGGTAATAAATATTTCCGTTCAGACTGTTAATTTAGTAAATAGCCTACCACCTCTCGAATTTGAAGAATAATTAAGAAATTTCACGAAGAAGATATATTCGAAAAACGAACGTTAGAAAGACATATTTGTTTATCTTTTCACAAAAAATGAAAAGGGCTTTAAATAGTCCTTTTCATTTTGTCTTAATTGTCCATTAACTCATCTTTTTATCAATGTTCGTTTTTTATATTTGATGAGTAAGCAAACGAACAGAGGTCCTTAATGATGAAATTGGATATACACGAGTCTCAAACAACTTGGATTCACAGTCAGATAAATAAAAGAATTGGTAATACTGAAACTATTCATTCAAAGAGAAAGGAAATGAATTTCACTTACTCAGCCGCACCTCAAGCTATACCTTTATTTTCCTGATGTTCCCAATAGAGCAGTTCCTCTACAGTAGAGAACACAGAAAAAATACTTACGACAGAGGAAAAACATCAAGACGTCCGAGCCGGGCACCACGGAATCAAGTGCGGCGACTATTACAGAAGGACCTGTCGATATCAAATATGGGGATTGCGAGTATTGTGCGTCCACGAATGAGCATTGTAAATTGATCCGTGTCACGTCAGACGGTCGTTAAGGTTTCAGGCGTCGAATACAGTAAGCTCGACAGGTGACATGTTATCCGTAAGGACGGCGGCGCGATTGACTTTAAAATGATCATCACATATCTAGATACGAAAACTTATATTACATCACATTACCAATACACATATACGGTCAAAAGAAATGTGGTTACCGACTCGTTCGACAAGGTCAATCCGGACGAGTTGAACGAGGCACTCACAGAAAGTGAGTTAGAATCCCCAGCCACGAACGAGCCTGCTGGTGATGAGATACGAATGAAGACGGTCAGGTGACGATTCAATAGGCGAAAGACGCCGGTTTCACGATGCCGATAATGAGCGACCATTGGCTTTATCCTTATATGCGTGATAACGACAATGACGGGATGGTCGGGGAATGATTTCAACCCAAAAATTAAAACAATAATGATTGTATAAAAAGACATTCTCTATTTTTAAGAGAATGTCTTTTTTTATGTTCATTTACGTTTTCGATTCACTTTATCAAGCCGAATTTTCTCGATCAACGCGTGGATGATCTGTTCATCTCTTCCCACGAAATCTTTGTTGAAGGGAATCCGCTCTCCTTCGAACATGAAGTAATCGAGCAGGTACGGGACTCGAGGTGTCGCGTGACCCCACGTGTGCTTCGAGCAACGTTCCCACACCTCGGCTCCGAACTCTTTTGAATACCGCATATGCTCGACCGCAGCCTTGACCTCTGATTTCTTCAGGACAAAGTAGTCCTCGAAGACGAATTTGCCGAGAAGCTCGTACCACATCTCCTCGCGGGCTCGCTCTTTGATCGCTTCTACATCGACTTCCACGTGATACGGGGCCTCTTCTTCATTCTTGACGACATCTCGTGAATCTCCTGTCATCGACTCTGGATACAGCTCCCATCCTTCAGGCATCCGTTCTTTGATGAACTGTTCGAGCGCCTCCTCACTAATCCGATAGCCTTTTTTACGCGACTCGAGCGGTTCTGCCTGGATCACGCCTTTTCGTACCCAGTTGCGGACCGTCTCCTTGTGGCTTGTGAGCTTGTTCTTCGATAAGATTTCAAATGCTTCGTCAATCGTATACATGCCAAACCTCCCTTTAACACAATGATGCTTTCATTAAATAATACCATGAACATTGCATTAAAGTAAGATGTTACGTTAATCGATCTCGAATTGATTAGAAATTTCCGTTTGTCAATTTAAGCTAGACAGATCGACTCCATTCAGGTGACTCAAAAATGCCTCCAACGGTGTGCGGTAATTCAGTGACTTTC
>NZ_JACSLW010000012.1:0-34358 GCF_018618345.1 Exiguobacterium sp. s36 | reverse complement strand
TCAACGGCCGCCCACGCAAATGCCTGGGCTGGAAGACCGCACACGAGGCCTTCACGGAGGAAGTGTTGCGCTTAATTTGACAAACCGTCATTTGTTAAAAAGCATCATCTTAATTGCTTCATATGGAATTCGAAATGTTCTTCCAAAAATGTAGAGATGAAGAAATAGCTATGATCATAACCTTTAACTTGCTTATAGTTTATTTCTACGTTATTTGCTTGGGCATTTTCTAAGAAAGTCGTTTCTTCCAATTGTTCTGGATAAAACTGATCTGCAGTTCCTTGTGTAATAAGAATAGGGGGGGTGTCAGTTGCTTTAATGAGTTCTGAAGCATCCCATTCTTTCCAAGAAGCTTTGTCTTCACCTAAATAAGTTGAGAAAGCTTTTATTCCCCAAGGGACTTGACTAGGACTTGAAATAGGAGAAAAAGCAGAAATCGCTTTGAATCTTGCAGCATTTTTTATCCCAATTACTAAAGCACCATGACCTCCCATTGAGTGGCCCATTATACTTTCTTTTCCTGAAAATCCAGGTACTAAAGTGGACGTAATACCTGTTAACTCCTCTGTGATGTAAGTATACATATGATAATTCTTTGCCCATGGATTTTGTGTGGCATTTAAATAAAAACCGGCACCTTGTCCGAGGTCGTATGCATCATCATCAGCAACGTTTTCTCCGCGTGGTGAAGTATCAGGAATAATGACTGCCACTTGATATTTTTCAGCCAATCTTTGAAATCCACTTTTTTGACTAAAATTATCATCTGTACAAGTTAATCCAGATAGCCACCAAATAAGAGGGATTTTTTTCTTTTCTTTATTTGATGGTAAGTAGATACTAAATGTCATATCACATTGTAAAACTTCTGAATAATGGGTGTACTTACGTTGTTCCCCATCAAAAGAGCGTTGTTGTTCAATTAGTTTAAGACTCATTTATTTCACTCTCCATTCTCCATTTGTTTATAATTGTACGGATTGATTTAACTAATGAAGTAAACCAAATGCTTTATTGATATCCATACCCATAATTACATAATAAAATGCAATCTACAATACTGACGTTTTTGTCACTATGCTATAATAGTAAAAGAAAGGAGCATTACTGATAGAAAACTTTAAGACAACTTGTAAATAAGAAGCCCTATTGGTATGATGCGGAGATTGCTTCTATAGAAAACTTAACCTGAGCATCAAACAAGGCAAGGATTAGAATTCTTAATATGTGAGAATTTCCGGAAAACCAAAAGAACATTCTAATATCGTTTCGACGGTTTAAACCGTGATATATCAATACTTATAGAGAGAGTGAATATAATTGGAAATTAATTATAAAGATAAAACTTATTTTACTGGAAAAGATTTGGCTTTATCAGTTATAGGTGGACGTTGGAAAATAGTGATTATATGGTGTTTGATACAGGAGTCTCCATTAAGGTTAAGTGAAATGCAAAAAAAACTTCCCGAAGTCAATCAACGCATGTTAATTAGACAGTTAAGGGAATTAGAAGATGATAACATAATTACTAGAACTGTATATCCCGTTGTACCTCCTAAAGTTGAGTATCAACTAAGTGAAATTGGTTGTCTCCTAGAACCTGTTGTAACTTCAATCTGTGATTGGGGAGATATTTTTAGCGACTCTTTAGAAAGAGACGCTAATAAAACAGAGATTGAATAACATCTATGTATACTTAGCATGGGTGTAAGAAAGAAAAACAGGCATTAATTTTTCAGTTCGCGTACCTATCCATTACACTTTTGGTTATTATGACATATTTGTCAGTATGGTAATTTAAATTACGATATGTAATCATGGAAATGTAAACATCATAGTGTTTCACATTTTTTACGTATTAATGTGTCCATGATGACAAATGTGTCAGTATTGTCAACGGTATATTGATATGTAATTATGGGTATGGTAACGCTATAAAACAAAAGAAAGAAGGGTTTCATTTGAAAAGTAAAGCAGCCGTTGCATTTAAAGCGGGAGAACCGCTTCAGATTGTAGAAATCGATGTAGAGGATCCAAAAGCCGGAGAGGTTTTAGTAAAGATACTGTACACTTCAGTCTGTCATACAGATGCTTATACATTATCAGGGGATGATCCAGAAGGCGTATTCCCTGCCGTTTTAGGTCATGAAGGCGCTGGTGTTGTAGTAGCCGTAGGTGAAGGAGTTACTTCAGTAGAACCAGGAGATCATGTTATTCCACTATACACGGCTGAATGTGGGGAATGTAAATTCTGTCGATCTGGTAAAACAAACTTATGTAGTGCTGTACGAGAAACTCAAGGTAAAGGTTTAATGCCTGACGGAACAACTCGTTTCTCTTATAATGGAGAGCCTATTTATCATTACATGGGAACAAGTACATTCAGTGAATATACAGTCGTTCCTGAAATCTCTTTAGCAAAAATTGACAAAGAAGCGCCACTTGATAAAATTGGTCTATTTGGATGCGGTGTGACTACAGGTATTGGCGCTGTACACAACACAGCAAAAGTGGAAGAAGGAGCTGTGACAGCCGTATTTGGTTTAGGAGCCATTGGATTAGCCGCTATTCAAGGATTGGTTCAAGCAAAAGCAAGCCGAATTATTGCTGTAGACTTAAATGAAGATAAGTTTGAATTAGCTAAAAAAATGGGCGCAACTGATTTTCTAAATCCTGCTAAATTTGATAAACCAATTCAAGAAGTCATTGTTGAAATGACAGATGGAGGAGTAGATTATAGCTTTGAGTGTATTGGAAATGTTGAAGTAATGAGGTCTGCTCTTGAATGTTGTCATAAAGGTTGGGGTGAAAGTACTATTATCGGTGTAGCAGCTGGAGGGAAAGAGATTCATACGCGTCCATTCCAATTAGTAACGGGTCGAGTATGGCGTGGTTCTGCCTTTGGCGGCGTGAAAGGCAGAACGCAGCTTCCAGGAATGGTTGAAGATTATATGAATGGTGAAATCGATATCGATTCGTTTATCACACACCACTTAAACTTTACAGACATCAATGATGCATTTGATTTGCTTCATAAGGGTGAGTCAATCCGTACGATGTTAACGTATGAAAAATAATGAATATATTCAAGGAGGAAAACATATGACTACCACTAAATTACATCCAAGATTAGATAACGGGATTAATGATTATCCAGAAGTAAAAGACTTTGTAGGAGGAACACTAAAGTGTCTTTGTGAATCCAATAAAGTAGAAGTCAAGGTAGATTCACAAACAATGCACAACCATGCATGTGGTTGTTCTAAGTGTTGGAAACCAGAGGGTGCCAATTTTTCTTTAGTAGCTGTAGCTCCTCGTGACAAAGTTCATGTCATTAGAAACGGCGATAAGTTAGAGATTGTTGATGAAACAGCTACAATTCAAAGACATTTTTGTAAAGAATGTAAAGCACATTTATTTGGTCGTATAGAAAATAGAGATCATGCATTTTATGGTTTAGATTTTGTTCATACAGAATTATCAGAGGATAAAGGGTGGTCTGCACCACAATTTGCAGCATTTGTTTCGTCTGTAATCGAAACAGGTACACCGGCTTCAAAAATGGCTGATATCCGAAAAGATTTAAATGATATTGGATTACCTACCTATGATGTCCTATCACCTGAGTTAATGGATTTAATTTCTACTAAAACTGCTGAACTGAATGGCACATTGAATGAATAAAAGTTATATTTTAATGTAGTAATTAAGAAATAATAAACTAGTTACATGTGCTTTCTGTTTTTATAAACTAGCGGTTCTTCATTAATCGTAAAATTGTTAGTTTATAAAAACTATTGTCGTCAAGAGTCCTTTTAAACTCAAGTTTCGCTTCAATCTCACATATTTTAAAGAATTCTGCAGATTGAAAAGATATGCAAAGGCACTTACTCTATTTCAGAGTAAGTGCTTTTGTATATTCATTATTTAGGGTGTGGGTCTAAATCAACCTCTACCGATAGAAAATCTAACTGCAAAAGTAGCAATTGAAAAACTAAGAAATTCCGATGAAGAGATAATAGAGATCGTAACAGACGATGATTCCACTTGGTATATCATAAGAAGCGAGAATGACGGTATTTCGATAGCCGATGAAAATCTTAAACAAATGATTGGTTCAAACGGCTGGGAATTTGAAGCGAAAGAAGGCTCAGGTCTGTTCTTTGAGAAAGAGGATGAACAATTAACTGTTGCTACACAAATGTGGATTAAAAGATACGTTCTTGTTCAGGTACAAAATAAATATAAAGAACTTTAAAACATTAGGCTAACGTGCGCGAGATTGTAGAGTAAACTCTTGTGACATACGGAAGAATTTATCAAATCGTAGGAATATATTTTGATTGAGATCAATTTTTGTGTTTCACATCAATTTTTGATAGGATTGAACATTCAAGCACGTAAGCGTAATTTATTTGAGTATTTACACTTTATTGTATAATAATAACATTAGAAAAAGGAGATTGAGCGATGATGACTACTTATGAAGAAAATGTAGCTAGTTTTGATAAAATCGATTCCGAAAAAGCACAGGCATTGGTAAAAGGGGAATCCGAAGCCTTAATCTATATTGGAAAGGCTGTTTGTCCTTTTTGCCAAATATTCGTTGAAAAACTAAAAAAAGTTGCTGAGGAAACTGATACTACTATCTATTATGTAAATAGTGTGGAAAAATCTGATATGGAAGGTATTACGGCCTTCCGTAATGAATACGACATTCCAACGGTTCCTGGTTTCGTTTTTACTAATGGTGACACAATAAACGTGAAATGCGATTCATCCATGTCAGAAGAAGAAATCAAAGCTTATATGAATAAATAATTCAATTGCAAACAGTGGTCTTCTGCAATCGGGCGCTATTGTGGAACGTCAAGGGTAGAAAGTGATCAAACTTTATTTTAAAAAGTGTATACTAACCCACAAGAAAAGAATCCATTTTGATCAATCTTTTTTTCAAAACGGATTCTTTTTATTTGCCCGAAAAATGAGCTTTTGCGGGAACTTTTGATCAAACTTTATTTTAAAGCTACACCAATCACGAAAAAGGCTGTTCAAAAAAGAGAAAATGGGTATAAAATAAGAACAAATGTTCGTTTTAATAAGAGGATGATTTTTTTATGACGATGTATCGCGATCGGGGCGAGCTGAAATGGATTCCATTCCTCATGCCCGAGCACAAGGCACTACTGACAAAGTATTATAAGGAAATCCAAAAGATTGAGATGCCCGATATCGACGAACAGGTCCTATCGGTCTATGAGAATGTGTTGAATGACGCGCTCTTCAGTGGAGACATGGTCGAGGTGAAATATGTCGAGGAGCGGGAGATGAAACGGTTCAAGGGGTTCGTGCACCGAACGAACTATTTGGAGCGGACCGTCGAACTGGCCAATCAGCGGGACGGGATCATCCATGTACCGTTCGAGGCCATCATTCACGTGGAACAATCGATGGACTAACGCCCTGGCGGTTGTTCGAAGTCTGCGTCGCGAAACGAAGTATCGCTCCTCGACTTTTATAAAAGAATAAAAAATAGCCACTTATTTCATAACAGTGGCTAGGAAATTGTAAACAAAAAGTAATTCATGTCTGGAGTTTAGTTGAATTAATCAGTTAGAACAGTTTATTAATTTCCTTGAACATATTTTCAAATCGAGTGAGCGTTCGTTCTTCAAAGAAACTGCTGTCTACTCCTTTTTGAGCCAATTTACTTGCAGGTCTATAGTGATTGAAATGTGATTTTCCTATTACTTTATTAATTTGTTTCAATACTTGTGGTTCTTCAGTGTCTAATTGTTCAACAGAAATGTTTTCGAGTTCTTCAAATGCTTCATTGAATAGCGTAAGATATTCTACTTTTTCAAATAAATCTTCTATATCTGCATATTTATTATCCCTATCGATAAATTCATCGAAAAACCTAATATTCTTGGCTTTAATAATTTTTTTCGAAATCAGATCCTCTACCTTCCGCTTTCCTTTTTGATCAGTAAATGAATCTAATAGACAAACCGTGTTCAATTTACTTCCTCTTAAAAGAGAGATGAAGGTAGAAACTTTATCTAAGCCACCTACCGGAATAATCGTGACACCTTCGGTAAGTGATGTTCTTCCGCTGGATTCTAGAAGACTCGACATTACAGTGATATAAATAAGATCAGCCGGCCCTTCTACTAATAAATTGTTTTTGGAAATGTATAAATTTTGTGCAATATCGTATCCTAAAGCCGCTTGGAGCGGGAAAAGAGTCTCTGAATCTTTTTCTTGAATGGCATCAGAAATTTTACTTCCAATTTTCGCATCCAAAGAATCATAAACAGTCCGAACTTCATGAAGTTTTTCAGAGTCAATCATAAAGGGAGAATGGGTGGTATAAATTACTTGATAGTTTTCAGAAAGTTCTTCATCAATAAAATTTAATAAATCTCTTTGCGCAGATGCATGTAGATTAAGTCCTGGTTCATCAAGTAACAAAATAAATTTATCGTCTTTTGCGTTATCTATTCTGCTAAACCATACTAAAAAGGAGAAGAACCAAATAAAGCCTTTACTTCTGTTTTTGAGAGGTAATGAAACCCGATGTTTGGTGTTTCTTATTCTGATATTGAGTATCTTATCTTGACTCAATACAGTATTAGGATTATTAGGGTGGAGGTTAGTGATTGATTCTATTTCAAACTTTATCTCTAGGTTTTGATTCGTAGTCCAATATTTTAAAAATTCGTCTGTTATTTCGTTAGATGTAGCTTCTAACTCAGAAATAAAGGACTCAAAGCTACTCGCATTATATAATTCATCAATTTCAATATTTGCTAATTCAAATAATGCCTTTGCAGTGTCATATTCTTCTTTTGTGAAGCTTTCATCGATTCCCTTTGATTTCATTTTCGAGATACTGATACGCGAAGGTAAAGAATAATACTCATCGAAATACCAAAACTTAGGTATCCAATCACGTAAATATTTTTTAACAATATACCCATTCAGAGTTTGATTCCAGTCCCAAGAATTGTTTTTTATTTCTGTGAGGAATTCTAAGACTTCTTCACATTCGATTTCATCCTCACAAAACTCAATTGCTTCCGAAATACTCTTTGCTTTATTCAATTTCTCTAATATTGCAGCATCAGTAATATATCTATTGAAAAGATTATCTAGGAACCTCTTTTCATCTGTTTTTACACCACTATAAATCTTGTTATTTTTACCGTAATCAACAGAAACACTGATTTCCTTAGAAAGAAAAACGTTTTCTCCTAGATCAACTTCAATCTCTTGTAGTTGATAAGGTAGAAGTTCGAAGACACATAACACAACGGTAACTGTCTCACCTTTTTTTTGATAACTTTTGAGTTCATTTTTAGGAAAATCAAAAGTTTCATTGAATTCTTTGTTAGAATCCTCTGTGAAATAGTTGAATTTTGCCAAAGCTTCTAAGAAAGATGTTTTTCCTGATTCATTCTTCCCCACTAACCTCGTTGTCTTGTCTTCAATTGAAACAATCTGTTCCTGTAAGAAACTCTTATACTTATTTATTTTCACTTCTTTTAGCTTCATTTAATTAATGCCCTCCCTTTGTTTTATTATTCCATATTGATTGTATCACCCTTTTGGAATTTTAAGTAAATCTCTCTTGCTTAAATAATGTTGCTAGTTTCTTTAGTTCTTCGAAATCATAATAAAAACAAACATGTCTTTTAAACGAACGTTAAAGAGACATATTTGTTTGTTAATTCACATTAAAATGAAAAGGGCTATTTAAAGCCCTTTTCATTTTGTCTCAATTGTCTTTTAACTTATCTTTTTATCAATGTTCGTTTTCTGTTATGATTAATGAGTAAACAAACAAATAAACGGAGGTTATTCATGACGAGAATTGGATATGCAAGAGTATCAACCTTTGATCAGAACTTGGACTCTCAGCTAGATGAACTTAAGAAAGCTGGTTGTACTAAAATCTTTCAAGAGAAGGCCTCCAGTGTTAAAAAAAGACCAGAATTTGAAAAGTGCTTAGATTATTTACGAGAAGGTGATACCCTGGTTGTCTGGAAGCTAGATCGGTTGGGAAGAACCACAAAGAAGCTTCTTGAATTGATTGATGATTTGAAGGATCGCGGAATCAATCTTCAAATCATTACACTAGGTGTAGATACCTCCACGGCTGCAGGTAGATTGTTCTTTACAATGATGGCTGGATTAGCAGAAATGGAACGTGAGCTGATTCGTGAACGTACGAACGCTGGGCTTCAGGCTGCCCGGGCTCGAGGAAGAATGGGTGGCAGAAAACCAATCGATGAACAAATCATGGCCAGAGCAATGATGATGTATGAAGCCAAGATGACAGTAGACGATATCACAAAAACTCTAGATATATCTAGGTCAACATTTTATAAATATAAAAAAGCGTCAAATTATATTAAAAAATAATTTCGAATACGACCCTTAGATGTTACCACCTCTGACGACTGAACCACCAGAAGAAACGAGACATTACTGGGATTGCTCTGACGTCATCGTTCTGATATATCAAGGATTTCTCTCATCAATTCCTGAATTGATAAGCGTCATAGATTGATGAGGGATACGCGTTGATGACTCAGATATACGGTGTGTCATGCGACATGACTTTTGTACGCTGGAAGTCTTGAAATATTCCTAATAGCTTATCTCGGCAAGGGCCTTATCGATAAACCATAGCTGATTGTCATACGAGGTATCTGGAGCATCAACTTTAACGAACATATCAAAGATGAAAGGATTTACTCTTAGTCCTATTCTTAAATTCGTGTGGAACTGTCCTCTCTTAACTTACTCATCATATATTCTGAAATCATCCCCATAGACTCTATTGCAACTTTTGCCTCATGATCATTGATCAAAGGAAGGAATGGTCTACCATGTCCAGTTCCCTGTTTGTTCCTCAAATTATTTATAGAGCAACCTAAGTCATATAAAACTAATTCCATTTTTTCTACATGTGAAGGATTAGTCTTAGAAGCAGAAGTTGACATGCCCAGACAAGTGAAAGCTAACCCTAATAACGTTGGAAAATTCTTTTGCTCATACACACCCATTTTCTTATGCACGACATAATACGATACAGCTTCCAACAAATCTTTTCCTGTCCCAACCAACAAAGCAGCATCCATCGAACCTCTTTTGGCCCTAACGATATATTTGGTCAACGCCTCTTCGTACTCACCTTCACTCATATTTTCTAAAACAATCGGTAGAATGGACCCATCCTCATCCATAAATACCCCTTCAGTTTTCAAGACGTTACGAAAGTTTTCAAATGCTTCAACTCCTACATAATTTTCTGAATCCTTTCTAAATCCGCCATGAGCATGAAGCATAGACAGTAATTTAAAAAATAAGATATACGCAGAATCAAGAGTATCTTCAGAAGAAGACAGACTATAAAGAAGATACTCAATACGTTTCACCTTACCCATACCTGAATCAGATGTCCGAGGATCGACACCAGATACCCCAATATCTATCAAAACGCGTGAAATATCATTGTGACTAGGTTTACGATAAACAGAAGATGTCTGTTCAAACAGCCTAGAGAACGAAACAATTACGGGAGAAGACAGCGGAATAAAAACCATAAAGACACACCCAATCTACGTAGTATCGAAACTATTTCTCATACCGTAAAAATAATAAAGAGACCCACCCACCACCGTATCTATAAATGTATTGGAGTTGAGCCCATTAAATTCGATTGAAACAGGGAAAAGAACCACATTGTCTTTCTTAACCAACATTATCGTTGTTTTTGCACCTCTCCCTCTTCCTTCTACTTCCTTTGTTATGAGTCCTTCCTCAGCCATAACAGCAATTAGGCGCTTGAATGTTGCGTATGACAAGCACTTGGAAGGGTCTACTGATGATGTGATTAAAGAAACAAGAGTTCGTTGCGCACCACAAATACACCCTCCGTTTTTGCGTAAAACTGCAAGGATGTCTTCTTTCCATTCATCTAGATGACTATATGTACGTTCTTCGCGCGGTTTTGCACCTTCCCAGACTTGATACTTGAACTCGATACCCGACAACGTCTCAATCCAATATGATGAAGGGCCGAGCGGAGAACCAAGTTTGAAGGCGCTCTTCACTTTCCGTTTGACTTCGATTTGGCGAAGTGAAGGACTGTTCTTTTCATTCCAGTAATAAAGTGACGACAAGGCTTGATCTTCTTCGTATCCTGCAGCCTTGTATGCGAGAGCAAGGGTGTAGCATGTATTGTCACGTTGACCCTCTTCCACGCCTTCCAATAGCTTTAGAATTGCCGGATGGGACAATAAATCAGTCGATCCCAATGCTATGTTCCTTTTTTTCGAATGATTCTCTTGCAACTCATTCAACCAGTCGCAAAGGTCATCAAAAGAAACGCGTTCTCCCGAACGAAAAACTGTGTTCTCTTCTGTCGGTAAACGGAACCAACGTTCAGCACCTATCGCTTGAAGATCCGCGTTCATCTCCTCAGCTATCATTCGTTGGACGCGCTTATAGTGATCAACGACTTTTGGAAAAGCGCGTCTTGGTTCTTTCAAGTACCAATACACATGGAATCCACCTGAAGGCGTCTGGACGACGAGTGATGGTGTCGGCAGGCCTGCACTCGTCACCCGGTCCATGACGTCCGGAAAAATCATCCCTGCATTCTGCGACGTCTTAACATCGATATCGATCACCACGGCGTTCAACCAACGCAAAGAGCCCGCATGACGTTGGTCATTGCGGTAAAATGTGTTCGGTGTGAAATAGGTATACTTTTCTTTTGCCCCAAAGAGTGAGCGGTATGTACGGATGGCACGTGGTTGTGTGAACTCCTGGCAGACAAAAATCCATCCCAGGTCTTTGCTGTATCCGGTTCTCTCGATCTGAGAGGCCCGTTTCGGAGCTTCCGTTAATTGGTCTCGATAAAGATTTCTCAATACTTCCATGCTACATCCTCCTTTCTTCTGTTCTATGGTTCATCGTAAATTGTTGCGTATCCATTTTTCTGAAATACGATGAACATTGTCGAGAAGAAAGAACAATGTTAAAATGATTGCATAAGAAAGACGCCTTTGTTCGTCACGTTTTTCTTTTGAACAACGCATGAAAAAGGTTCAGTTCATCGTATTATGTTTTTAGAAATCTTGGTTTCTACAAATCTATTCATGATGGCTGGTTTAGGGTGAAGCGTTGTTAAATACACAGTCTGACTACTAAGTCAGGTGATTTGGATCTGATAACGGCCAGGTTATCAGATTTTTTTATGCCGTTTTTCCCTACTGGAAAGAACTTCATAATCCTATGTTTTCATAAAAGAAACCGCTTAACAACAGCTTTTTTTCAAGCTTATGCTCATATAAACCAATGTATACATGTAGATTTGTATACGCGTATACATGTAGATTTGTATACATGTAGATTTGTATACATGTAGATTTGTATACATGTAGATTTGTATACATGTATACAAATCTCATTTTAATAATTCGCTGAAAACGTTGGTTTAAAGCCATAGTTCAGACGATTTCATTTTTGCTGTATACATGTATACATGTAGATTTGTATACATGTAGATTTGTATACTTGTAGATTTGTATACTTGTAGATTTGTATACTTGTAGATTTGTATATTTGTATACATGTATACCGTTTTTTGAGTATTTATCTTTGCTAGATCAACGCGGCTGAACATCCAGCAAAGACGAAGCAAGAATAGGAACTGATCAACGAGAAGTCGTCGACAAGCAACACAATCTTGGTCGCGCTCCTTTTAAGATTGCACAGGTGAACAAAACTACGGCTATCGACGAATCATCATGACGGTCAAACATAGACGATACCAGTATGGACTGCCGCATTCAATAAGAAGCGTATCTATCATTTCATGTGCCTCCATAAGATCCCTTTGGTCATCCATCAGAAGCGAAAGCGGTACAAAAAATCGTTCCGGTAGCATTGATCAAGAACCTAATAAACCGAGAATTCAGCCTCTCCCGACCGAATGAAAAATGGTGTATTTACGTCATGGAGTTCAAATATGGACCTGATATCTGACTGCGAGTATGACGGTTCGATTATCGCCTACGGCTCTGAAGGACCAACACACTGGGCTCGTCTTCCAGACGATGACCCCCAGCGATTGCGGGACTGTATACAGGAGCTGGTTTGATGATCCATAAGGATAGGGTACCCTGAAATTCGCAATGTACTATGTGCTTTAGTTCCAGGCCTATAACCAACCCACACCAGCCATCGCAACCTACATATCGTTTTACAACCACGACCGTTTTCAGAAACGACTAAACGGCTTGAGCCCTGTCGAATACAGGTCTCAAGCCGTTTAGACTGATTTTCATTATTTGCCCTGTCTACTTGACGGGGAGCAGTTTAATTCTAGTTATGCCTCTTTTTTGTTTTTGTCAAAAAGACTCCCAATCCAAACGATAATTCCTATAAAGATTGGGAGACCTAAAATAAAAGTAAGTAAGTTTTTCGGCACGATTTCATTATATATATATAACAACACTATTGATAAGGCGATAATAACTAAATATTTAACAAACGTTTTCACTAACTACCATTCCTTTAATATTATTTCAATTCAATATAGTCATTTTTAGGCTTACTATCTCTAGCATCAATCCACTTAGCTAATCCGGTACCTAAATCCATATAGTTCATCGCCCATGCTGACCCTGCTCCTACCGCGACTGCTAATTTTGGTGCTCCCCAAGCTTTCAACCTACTTACCACTGTTTTAGTAAATATTCGTTGTGCTTCTTTTTTCCCTTCTTGATAATAAATTGGGATACGCCTCCAGCTACCCCTCCCACAGCTATACCAAAGAGCGTATTAAAAGTAGCTGCTGCAAATCTAACACTAACTCTTGCTTGAAATGCATTTGCTTCTTGAGTGCTAAATGCATCAATGATTGTATCTTTTATTACAAACTCTTTTTCCTCTTCATTCTGAATTTCCTCAATATTTTCTTCTAATTGTTCTTGGGCTACAGGTAAGTCATTGTAAATGCCAGAACTCTTATCAAAGAAGTCAGTTAATACTTCAGCAAAGGCCTTATCTTCCTCCATGTTATCAAATCCATATATAGTAATTTGTTCTTCTATTAAAGCATCAAACAACTGCCTTTGCTCTGGACTCATTTCATCAACAGATGGAATATTTTCTACAGCCTCTTCTAAATCAAAATCATCTGATAAAACTTCTTCACTCAGCTCTACTTCTTCGAATGAATGGAGTGCAGGAGTAGAAACCAAGACATTATCTAATGTAAATTGATCTTCTTGCTCTTGTGCTTTGCTATCCTGTGTTGGGATTGAGCTTAAAACGAATACTACAGCTGTAACCAATGATACTTTGCCTAGAAATGATTTTTTCAAAACAGTTCCCCCTAAAGATATTTAATATTATCCAACAAAGGACAATGTACCAAAAAAAAGGATTAATAGACAATATTATTTAAACTTAAATTTACTTTTTTTAAAATAATAGAAAGAGTGAGCAATGTCAAAATACACATTGCTCACTCTTTCTATTTCTTTTGCTTCATCATCAAAACATCTCGAATCATCTCGTATTCTTTCCTTTCATTTGAAGAGAGTAATTCAAGATACTCGTCAATCATCGTAGAAATAATCGCATCTACCGAATCCGCTTTGCCCATCGTCACTAACGCTGACAATTTGTTTTTTGTGAGGTTCGATACACGAACAGTGCTTGAACCCATATTGACGGAGTTCTTAGCTGATCGTTTGTTTGAGGTTTCTTTCTGAGCAGTAGATTTTGATTCTACTGTTTTGTCTTCAGATACTTCAGCTTTATATGTTTGTTGCGGCGCCGCTGCACCCTTACGGTCCAGCAACCGCTTTTTCGTTGGTTTTTGAATCAAATCTGACATATAATTCACCCCTGTTCCACGTAATTCATTTCTGTTTCGAGACGGTGTAAGAACTCTTCTGCGACTTTCGCGTATGTCTCCATGACACGTTTGTCGTGCATATCTTCCTCGACAATCCCAGTGATGTCATATCGCTTCAAACGCTCCATGTTCTTGATCACACCTTCAAAAAGGTTATGCGATCCGAATACATTCTTGGCATTTTCAAGCGTTGCCATATCTACGGCTGCACCATTTTTGAGAAGAACCGGTAGGATTCCAAGAATATCAAAATCAGCATCATAGTCATCCAGCAATGTCTGCAGGTACTGTGTGAATACCTCGGCACCCTGTAAGCTTCGTTCCTGTGTCTGAAGTACGACGACTACGAAATCAGAGGCATAGAGCGCTGAGTCCGTATAGATGGAGATAGTGGGAGGGACGTCCACAAAAATGAAATCGAACTCACTCTTTAAAGGTTCGAGAAGAGTAGAAAGGTACGTCACACGGTCCACTTCTTTCTCAAACTTTTTCTCAAGAAACTTCGGGTACTGCGCGAAATCACTGAATGAAGGTAGTAGGAATAGATTGTCCGTGACTTCTGTGACGATGCTACTTAAATCGCCTTCTTGCATTGCCGCCATCAATGTTTTCTCGAAGGTTATGTAGTCATCTTCTCGCGCAGCCTTCGTCTTCAAGAACAAGGTAGTCGCATTCGCCTGCGGATCTTGGTCACAGAGCAATACACGATAGCCTTTCTTGGCCAATGCGTAAGCGAGCATCGTGCTATTCGTCGTCTTTCCCGTGCCGCCTTTAAAGTTTCCGAACGTCACAACAATCGCTTCTTGCTGTGAGAGATCAAGCTGATTGGTCATTTTAGTGCCTCCTTTTTTATTTGTAACTTCAACGTATCAAACTTTTCTCCATTTGTATACATGTATACAAATGGATTGATATTATTTCACGTTAAAGATTGAATTAATTCAGATAGTGATATATAGTTAGTGTAAGTAAAAAGTAAGAATTCTTACCGTATGTAAATTAAAAAACAAGACAATCAGCGAACAAAAAAACAAACAAATGAAAAAGCCGAGCGAAAATAAATTACACAAATTAAAATGGTAAAGTGAAAAAAGGAGAGATAAACCATGTTAGCAACGAAAACGAAAAAGGTTGCCGTCTCCAGCAAAAGACAAATCGCCATTCCCAAAGAATTCTTTGATGCGATCGGTATTGAAAAAGAGATCATTATGGAACTGAATGATGGAGTTATTCATATCAAACCAGTAAGAAAACATACGGATGATTTTTCGGAAGAAATATTAGCAGATGTTATTCAAGAGGGCTTCACAGGGAACGACATTTTGAAAGAGTTTCAACGACGTAAAAATATGATTCGTCCGGCTATTTCACAGATGATCAAGGAAGCAACAAGCACTAAGCCAACATCAATAGATGATTTATTCGGAGATGACGACGAGGACTGATTTAAATTGAATGATAACGTGCCAATTGTATTTCATCCAGCAGCCAAAAAATATTTTGAGAAGCTAAAAAAGAAAGATAAACGCCTTAGTGAGCTGTATAAAATAAATCTTCAAAAGATTTTAAGTAACCCTGAAATTGGCGAATTTAAGACAGGGGATCTGGCCGGCATCAGAGGCTATGATTTCAGGCATAAGGGGACCGTCTATGAGATTGCATACAGCATTGAAATGGGAGATGACGGGGAATTGATTGTCGTTATCTTAGCTGGAACCCGAGAAAACTTTTATCATGAGTTGAAAAGATATTTAAAGTCTAAATAAATAATTAATGAAAGGCGCTTAAGTCTAACTTTTTCGTTGGCTTAAGCGCCTTTCATTTGAAAAATTGATAACACATAAATTTAAATTTCTGATTCATTACATATTGACAAAAGACACTAACATTTAGAGTTACAAGGGTGAACTTTGCACTGCCTATACTCTTTATTATGCTCGGCCATCAGGAACAATCTATATGTATCTTATAGTTAGTTGTTTTAAATAGCTCTCCAAAACTATTTGTGGAGAGCTATTTAAAATTCTCTAGTATTTCTCGCTTCACTTATTTTCACTCGAATAGTTTTCAATCTTTCGTATGTTTCAAAAGGTAGAGCCTTAAATTGCTCCGGCCCTATATTGTAGACCACAGCTTTATTTAAAATTGCTTTGTCATTAATTCCAACTACAAGACAAATCGTCTGTTCATCCTCGTCGAATACCCTTTCCATTAAAAATCTTTTCCTTTCAGTTTCATTCTTAAAAACTCTATTTGATGAATGAAGAAGAAAGATTGAAATGACAGGTAATTCTTCGATTTTATTTTCTTTTTTATAATTCATAGGCATGTAAGGTGTAAGAATCACTCCACGCCGCTTAGATTCTAATAATTTTCGACTTCTAGAGGTTAAGAAAGTTTCAATGTTTTCTCGAGTATCCCAGTCTAACATGAGTAGATATCTTGCTACACGTATCAATTCTTCGTTCATTTTCGTATCCAACAAATCGATTAGTTGTTGAAATGTCTTTGGCATTTTTTGATTTGGTTTCTTATGAAATTCCCCATTACTTAAAGAACATGATGAATTATCTGGGTCAGCATTCTCTAAAATTGAATTAAATTTCATAGTCATGTATACATCTATTTCTTCTCTATGGTTATCTATGAACACTTCTGAAATACCTTGATGCTCTTCAACTACTTCATTAATTCTTTTAGAGTAGTCATTATATTCAAAGTACAACCCAATATGATCTAGTTCGTCATTTAGCTTAATATACGGATTTTTAGAAGCTTTACTGCGTTGGTATAAGTAGTTTAAAAAGATACTTGGGGAATCAAACAACTCAGGATATACTCTTAAGTCATTAATAGAAATGCACCAAATGGCAAGATCACTTTTCTGAATGATGTCTGTTTTTTCAATACGAGATGCAATCTCATTAAAATCGTCTAATGTCACGCTACAAGCTTGAACAAATTTAATATCACTTACGATTGCGACTTTTTGATACTTTCTTTTACTTTCTTTTGAGAAAAGTTCAATAAAATCTTGTTTTTTATATGTGTTATAAAACCTCAAGGACTGATTATAAGGATTTTTAGCTAAGTCATCTAATGATTTTAAATAAGCAACTTCATCTGAAAATGGAGAGACTGGAGATAGTGCCCCTCCTTTTACTTCCACAATAATCATTACATTATCAAATATAAAAATGCCATCGCATTCACACCATTCATCTTTACCGTTTCCACCAACAGGAGCTTTATAGAAGACATTTTTATAGAGTTTTGATTTTGGCAACATTTTTTTTAATAATTTTAGCGATATTTCTTCTGATAGATCGTTTTGAATCAGATTAATCTGGTTTGATGAACCAGGATTGTTTGCTCTAATCACTCTTAAAGTCGATCTATATATGTTATCTATAAAATTATCTATGGAGAAACAATAGAAACGACCATCTAATTCGAGGAATGGTTTGTATTTAATCGGACTTTCTTTGGTTACTATACTTAAATTATCTTCGTAAAAATCTTTATATTCGCCTCTTGATAACGATAACTCTTTAATAAATGTTCTCGGCCATTTGGTGATTTTTTCTACATCAAAGTAATCAGCTATTACATGTAAATCTATAAAAGACCCATCATCAGAAATACCATCCGTGTCCCCTAAAAATTTTATATATAAAGTGCTACGCAAGTGCTTGCTAATGGCAAGAATCCCATTCACCAAGTTTGAACTAGTTAATCCAAATGTACTTTGTAGTAACTGATCGTAAGGAGACAACATATCAGTAAAGTGATCTTGTTCAAACAAAGGATATAGAGTACCAGTTACATTAAATTGCATTCCTTGTGAATATCTAATAATCTCTTCTTTTGGAGAGAAACTTATAAGAATACTCGCAGCAGAATAAAAACTCTCAATTTCTTCTAGATATTCTTCGACTAAAAAATCTTCCTCTATATCGTGATCAATTATTAGTTGACTACTAACCAAAATACTCTGGGTAATATCAAGAAGTTTGTTCTCAAAAGGTGTTGTATTCCCTTGAATAGTTTCTTCTATGTTCATCAAGCCTCTAAAAAACTTATAATTATACAGTTGAATCATTGTTAAAAGTGGGTCTGATTCCGACAGCATTTCTTTTATTCTTGTTATGCTCTTCTCTACTTTGCATTCAAAATCTGCTACATTGAATTGTTCCAAGATACACGCTCCTTATACAGAATATAGATTCAATCCAAAGTGAATGATTATTATAGAAAGCGTGAACTATTAAAAAAGTCATTAAGGGAAATGTTCAACCCATTGCAAAATTTCAGAATCGTACTTACTTTCGGATGTTTTGTCCTACCGCTCATCAATTCTGAAATTGTCGCCTGATTCAACCCACCCTTTTGAATCACTTGATGAATCGTCATGTTGCGCTCTGCTGCGAGCTCTTTCATTCGCTCGATGATTGCCTCGTTCAACTCCACTTGCTCACCCCACGATCAAAGTACTCTCTTCATCACTTATTCTTTACGAACTCTTCTATCCCTCTACTCTAACATAATCTCTTGAAATCGAAACAATTGTCATTATTTTCTATAATCAAAGCATCACTTTTTGGTTATCTACACAACATGAATTATTGAGTAACTGTTATCTACAAGCCTTTATATAGAGCCGTTTCGACAAAAGGTGGCAAACTATAAAATTCTGACATATCAGAAAACTGATGACTAAATAGATTTTTCCTGTTATATTCTAAGCAACAAAAGGAAACATCTGTTTGGTCGCCGCTCTGGTTTACAGAAAGGGGAAGCCATATGTATCGATTCGGGGAGTGGTTGAAGGAGAACCGCCGGCTCTCGGGCTGGTCACAGGTCGAACTATCGGAGAAGACATTCGGAGAGATTTCACAGCCCGCCATCAGCCAGTATGAACAGAACCGCTCGGTGCCCTCAATCTCGGACATCGATCACCTGGCCCGTGCGTTCGGACACACGCTCGCGACGGTCCCGTGGGACGTCATCGACTTCGGATACGGAGCGAAGCGTTCCGTCACCAAGCTTGAGCGCCGCCGCTTCGACTTGAAAGAGCTACCGCAGGCCGACTCGGTCCGCACCTTCGACGGGAAGACGTATGAACTGCATGGCTTCATCGGCATCGAAAAAGGAAGCGGAGAGGCAGTGGAACTGACACAACTCTATTACCGGATCCGTACCGTCGTCAGCGATGCCCACGTGCTCGCCAAACGGAAGAACCCGGACGACGAGCTCGTCCACGTCAAGAAACGAAAAAACGTTCGACAATAACCGACACCGGCGCAACAGCACATCCTTAAGGATGGTCTCCTCCAATCACATACCGGCGTGTCCCTCATCAGTGACCGGGTGGGCGGGATCTACGCACAGATGGTTCGGCGAGAATCTCCTAAAACTCGCCACAAGGTCACCATATCGTTCTGGGTCATCGAAAAACCCTGTACAGCTCCTTAGATTCATGAGGAGCGGAGTTCGTGGGGAAACGGCTAGAAACCCACCGCACCGAATCCGACTGTCCTTAATGATGTGCTGTTGCACATCACGAGATCAAGGGAAGGAAGTGTGTACTGTGGCATCAAAGGAACAGAAACAGAACCGTAGCTTCGCCGAGAAACTCTTACGTATCCGTGGGAAGGACTACGAGGAATGGCTCGACGAGCAACATCAACAGGTCATCCAGGACAACCAGGAACTCATTTTGGAGGCGCTCGAGGCGAAGCTCAGCTTCAAGTCGTCGGCGCACCAGGAATAAGGAGGGAACGATATGGGACTCAATGAGACAGGGCTCAGCTTGCTTCAGTTCTTCCAGGGGCTCGCCGTCATCGCTGCGGCCATCGCCTTCGCCATCGGGGGCTTCTATTTCATCTTCGGCGGGGATCGCGGCCGCTCGAAGGCGGTCGGTTGGCTCGTCGGGGGCGCCGTCGGCCTGATCATCGTCATGGGCGCGTTCACGCTCGCCGAGATGGTCGACCAAAACATCAAATTCTAATGCACACGCGCGCAGCGTTCCAATCGGAAGGCTTTTTTTGTTGCTTGAAACGAGAGGAGGAACGAGATGCTGTTTGTACGATTCACCGACGTGCCGGACACTCGGATTCAGAACTATGAGCGGCTCCCTTTCGCCGAGGCGGTCATCGCGACCCATGACCTGAACCAGGCACTCAGCGAGGAAGGGACGAGCTGTTCCGGTGACTTCCGGCTCTTCGACCAAAAAGACGAACTGCTCTATCGGGGGACGTTCACGTTCGGCACAGAAGGAACGTATCCGAACCTGTACCATCAAGTGAAGGACCGAGTACAACGGATCCGGACGAAGAAAGAGGACAACGCAAAAAAAATGTGGCTCCTCGACGAGATCGAGGCCGAGACACCTGAAGACTACAAGCGCTATTCCATCAAATCGAACCCGATTGTGTCGTCGACCTATCAGTCACGCCTGACCCGCCTGCAACGCCGCCTTATCTACGGGGCGGCCACGGCTGGGATTCTATTCACCTCTCTCTTCACTGCCGCGCAATGGTTCATCGATAAAGAGGCACACGCCGAACAGGGAATCGGTGGTGAACAGACGTGGCTGAATGCTTACGAGCAGGCGCTCCAAGGTGAGGAATCCTCACTAATCAATTTACTGGAACGAAAAGACCGGTCCGAGGAAGAGGATGCCCTATTAATCGACCTCTATCTGACGGAAGGAGAAGACCAGAAGGCGCTCGAGCTCATGGATGATCCCATCCTGATCGAGACGAAGCTGGCCAGGCTCGACCTATCCGATAAGGAGAAATTGGAACGGCTCCAGGAGTTCCAAGCGTCACATCCGACCGATGAGGGTGCGTTCGATATCGCCACACTGGAACGAGACCATGAGAACGTGGCCAATACGAAAGACGTAGAGTGGACTGCTCCCCGTGTCTCTTCGAAAGTGACCGCTTATCTCTATCTCGGGGACATCCAGTCCGCGAATGAGTGGGCATCAAAAACGAACGACCCTGACGTACAAGAACAAGTCGACACCTATCAAGACATAACGGCTATTATCAACGGACTGAACGAGAAACTGAAGAAAACCTCTAGTAAGGACACTTTGGCCCGTGAGAAGATTCAAGCCGCTATTGCTGCAGAAGAAGTTAAACTGCAAACAATTCTTTATTCAGATTAAGGTAGGTGAAATAATTGAGAACTCCGTCCCGATCACAACGATTTCCTATACGTCTGATCTTCCCCGCCCTGTTCTGCCTGTTAGTGTTGCCGACCGGGATTTTTTATCTGTTGAACGGGGTCTACAACATCATTCGACAAATCATGACCCCAATTCTAAAAGAAGGACTGTTGGCCGGAGCGGCGATTCCGACGCTCACGCCTTCCTTGTTCTTGGAGGTGAGTCTCCCCTCTTCGACTGTCTTGCTCGGGCTGATGGTGTTCAGCATACTGATCGGGCTGGTCGTGTTCGGCAAGATATGGCTGAACTTCCGGGATCTGCGGAAGGATCAGAAAGGGAGCGCCCGCTTCACCTCATTCGACGAACTGAAGCAACAGTATCGTCGCGTCCCGGACCGGAAGAAGCAATACAGCGGATCAGGCGGTGTCCCCGTCGGACGGATCAAGAACGAGCTGTTCGTCGATGACTCGCCCGTCAACAACCTCGTCATCGGGACGACCCGATCCGGGAAGGGCGAGACGTTCGTCTTCTCGACGATCGATCTGTACAGCCGGGCGCGTGATCAAGCGAGCCTGATCATCAACGACCCGAAAGGTGAGCTCTTCGCCGCCTCGAAGGAGACGCTCGAGCATCGCGGATATCAGGTTGAAGTGTTGAACCTGATGAACCCGCTCCAATCGATGTCGTACAACCTGTTACAACTGACAATCGATGCATTCCTAGAGGAGAACTACTCGCTCGCCCAACAGTATGCGCGCTCGGTCGCGTTCATGTTGTACCATGACCCGAAGGCGCGCGACCCGTTCTGGGCCAACTCGTCGATTGACCTGTGTACGGCGCTCATCCTCGGGCTCTGTGAGGAGGCGAAGGACACGCCGGAGAAGATCAACATGTACAACGTCGCGCTCATGCTCTCGGACTTAGGGTCACGGACGGTGGTCACGCGACAAGGTCAGGAGATTTCGGCACTCGACGAGTTCTTTCAGCGCTTCCCGGAGAATCATCCGGCCCGGCTCCAGTTCGCGACGCTCCACTTCTCGGGTGGCCAGACACGAGCAAGTATCCTGGCCAATACGAATGCAAAACTCGGGATCTTCACATTGAACGGGACCGGAAAGCTGACGTCGATGAACTCGCTCGACATGCGACGCATCGGCTTCAACCGCTGGATCAGTGGACGCGCGGAGCCTTTGACACGGCTCACGTTCATGTTCCCTGATGGGACGACCCATGCGCTCACGACCGATGACGATGGTAGCTTCATTATCTATCATACGTCGTCACTCCAAACTGGGGACGTCGTTCAAATCGCAACCTACTCAAGCACTGCGACGATCCAGCTGGAAACGCATGACGAGGAGAGTGGACGGTTCCACTACGCCATCGACGGGACGATACAGATCCGTGAGGTGATGCACCAGATGCGTCCCGTGGCGGTGTTCCTCATCGTCCCGGACTATGACCCGACCTTCAACGTCATTGCGTCACTCTATATCAAACAGGTGTACACGGCGCTCGCCCGGGTCGCCTCGCAGACGAAACACGGTAAATGCGAGCGTCAGGTCGTCTTCCTGCTCGACGAGTTCGGCAACATGCCACCGATCGAGGGTATGGCCAACATCATCACGGTCTGTCTCGGGCGCAACATGCGCTTCAACCTCGTGATCCAGGCCTATTCTCAGCTCGAGAACCTGTACGGTGAGGATTGGAAAACGATTGACGGCAACTGCGGGAACACGCACTATCTGTTGACCGCGGACGAGTCGACCGCCGAACTGATCTCGAAGAAGCTCGGTGAGGCGACCATCGTCACGAAATCCCGGTCCGGACAGACGTTCTCGCTCAAAAAATCGAAGACGGAGAACGTGGATGGCCGCCGGCTCATGACAGCGACCGAGGTCATGGGGCTGAAGGAAGGCGAGATGCTCATCATCCGTGTCATCAAGCGTCAGGACACGAAGAAACGACGCATCCAGTCGTACCCGATCTTCCTGAGCGGCAAGACGGCGATGAAGTACCGCTACGAATACCTGGCGGACGACTTCGACACGGACCGTTCCCTGCATGACATCGATATCCCCTGCCGTCACGCCGGTCTCGACTTTGAACAGATCCGTATCCATTTCGCGAAGAAAGAAGACGAAACGGAAATCAACGCTCCATCGAATCAGGAAGAAAAGACACTGACGGTACGTGACGTGCTGCAGGATAGCATCCTCCGCTCGATGTTCGAGGGTCATGACATCGGAGGAGTATCTCTCCCTGAGTTCGAGACGAACCTGAACTTAGGAGTTTACGACGTCACCGACAGCCAAAAGAGCTTTCTGAGCACGATGATCGCGAAGCGACTCGAGAAACTGAAGCAAGGCACACCGTAGAGAGGAGGCCGAACCCATGGCCGAGAGTGCGAGAGAGAAGCGAATCCAGAACGAATTGCGTGTCGTCGCGAGGATCATCGAGACGCAGCGCGTCCGTCTCGAACGGGGCGATGTGCTCAACATACAGACGACTGATGGCTTTCTGACCGTCTATCAGGACGACACCTCAGACACCCCGAAAACTGTTACACTAATAGATAAGTTCGACTTCCGCGTCAACCTGAAAGTCGCGGATCTATTGAAGTGGAAAATCGTCTGACGGAGGGGTAAACGTTATGAGGAAACTACTTGCGGGTACTTTAGGAATCAGCTTGTTTTTACTTGGAGCTTGCTCAAATTCCAATGAGTCTTTGGTTCAACGTGATATTGAACACGTTGAGAAGGTCATGACAGCCGAAGAGGATGATTATTTGCTGATTGTAAAAGAAGAAGATGGTGAATTCGAAGAGTTCGTTGAATTCGTAAAAGAGGTAGCGAACGAAGAGAACCAACAAGTCACGCTCTATAATACGTTTCAGCCAGATGGCGAGACACTTGTCGATCGTGGTAACTTTGAATACACTGACGAACTAAAAGGTGCCGTTTTATACTCTATTCAAGATGGAAACGTCACAGATGAAATCAATGTTGGCATGTTGACGGCGGACAATTACGAACAACAGTTAGCGGACTTCTTTACTAGGACTCAGTAGATTGGGGGTCTTTCAATGGCTGATTCCGATTTAATCACCAAATTACAGGAATACGAAGATGTACTCCAAATAAGTAGTATGGTCAATGACGCACTGCGCTCAATGGGATGGATTCTTGTCAGAGGACTATCAGTTTTGATTGACGGCCTTGAATCAATCATGGATCAAATCCTATTAACTAATACATTCTTCAATAATGAACAAGTGGTTGAATTCGTTCTTACGATTCAACCTTTTTTGTATGTTCTTTTAGCAGGGAGCTTCTTGTTTACTGGATACTTGTTAATTTTCCAAAAGAAATTTGAACGTGAGAGTTTTTTGATCAACCTGTTCATCACACTATTGATCTTAGGTTTACTTTCACCAACTATGAGCCGAATTCAGGAGTTCTCTGATGAAGCAATCGCAGAAATCGGAACAGATTCGCTTTACGACGGAGAAGCTTCATTATCTGAGAGTATCTTAAAACGGAATGTACATGATTTGATTGAGCACGATTCGAAGAACTTTGATGCTGCTACCGGCGAATCATTAAATGCCATTCCGACTGAGTTGATTGATAATATCCGAATCAATGAGATTTTCGACAAGAACAACTATGACTTATCGGCAACCGGAAACAAATTGGCCGAGTCCTATATTCTATGGAACGGAAAAGAGACAAGCCTCGGTAAACTCGATCAAGGTGGCGTCGAGTGGAACAACCAATATTACTACCGCTATCAGCCGAACTGGTTGACCATCTTCGTGACGCTCGGAATCATGGGCTTCACGTTGTTCTCAATCGCCTACAAACTGGCGCGCCTGTCGTTCGAGCTCGCCTTCAACTATGTCTTGGCGATCCTCGTCGCACCGGCCGACCTGCACAGTGGCCAAAAGACGAAAAAGGTCATCCAGAGCATTCTGAATACGTTCCTCGTGATCATCCTGATCTTCGTCTCCATCAAGTTGTATACGATTGGGACCGCCTATCTCGCGGAGACGTTGGACGGGTTCGCCTATCTAATCGCCCTCATCGCTTTCTCGGTCGCATTGATTGACGGACCGAACATGGTCGAGCGGCTGTTCGGGATCGATGCCGGGCTCAAACGGGGCTGGGGTGTCGCCCTCGGCACCTATGCCGCCGGGAAAGGCGTGACCTCGGCCGGTGCACACGCGGTCTCGAAAGTCGCGCGTGCCACACAAGGTGCACCGAAGATGCCATCGCTCCATGAAGCCGCGACGGCTCGGATGGATTCGAATGCCCTGCCGCAAAGGGATACACCGCTTGATGCGGCGAGCCAAGCTTCACAGCGGATGGACGCCGAGAGACAAAACGCTCCAGACAGTATCGCTCAAGCGAATCAAACCGCCAATCGCACGCAGATCGACCAAGAGAAACTGAAAAATCCGAAGGACGTTGCGCAACCAAACAACGGTCAAGAAGCAGAACTTGAAGCGCAAGGCTCTCCACACATGAACGAAGCGTCAGGTCGCACTTCTCCCGAATCGATTCATGCGACGAACCCTGAATCAAATACCGAACGTGAACCCGACCATCAAACAAGTTCATCGGAGACACAAAGACCGGAATCGATTCACGACCATTCAAGCTCTGGTCATTCTCCAGTCCCTACTTCGTCGACCATCGAACCGGTCACCGGGTCCATCGATGCCACATCCGGACCAGGTCGTCACAATGAATCGGTAGCCCGAAACGAAGTGTCGACACCGACACATCATGAGGCACCACATTCAAGCGACTCATCCCCGTCTTCATCATCTACGACGGGTTCGAATGATTCGGCAACAGAGAAACGCCAAGGACAAGCCCGACGGACCATCCATCAGGATACCATGATCGACGTCGAGACCGAGGTCATCGAACAGGTGCGTGAGAATCAGACACACCGCCATACGCATAACCATGAAGAGTCGCGACGGATCTATCCGACCTCGCCACCGAAACCTGACAACATGAAGAAAAAGGAGTGATGACCCATGCGCAAATACCGGATCCCGAACGAGGTCACGACCGAACTGAAGATCAACAAGATGCTCTACCTGCATGACTTCCTGTTCCTTGTTGGGCTCATCGTGCTCCGGCTCGTGACACTCCCGTTCATCCCTTCGGTGCTGCACATCCCGTTCACGGTCTTCCTCGTCGTCTTCGGGCTGTTCATGGTGCTCCGTCCGGCGACGAACCCGCAGAAGCGGATGGTCCATGCACTCTATTACGCACTCATCAAACGGAAAGACACCTATCTCGCGCTCGACGCGCACACGAAAGGACGTGATTGAGATGGCTTTCATTGAAGATACGCTACAGGGACCTAGACGAACGGGCACCTGGCTCGACGAACAGGACGTGGTCGAGAAACGGAAGGTCAAAGAAAAGGTCGTCGTCAAACCGACGGTCGCCGAACTGATGCCGGTCGTCGACATCACCGGAACGGAGGCGTTCGAGATGCGCGACGGAACCTATCTCGACATGGTCCAACTCACCTCGAAGGACATCTATTCCTTGAACGAGGAGGAAAAGGACCATGACGTGTTCTCACTCGCCTATCTCCTGCAGGCGTACACGCACCCGCTTAAGGTCGTGCCACTGAACACACCGCTCAATCTCGAGCGGCAGAAGATCAGCATCGAGCGACAGATTCGACAAAATCAGACACCGGCCTACCTGCCCTTCCTACTGAAAAAGAAGCAGGAGCTCGAATACCTCGAGGAGCATCGCACCAATCGCGATTATCTCCTCTTTTTTTATGCCGAAGACGAGCGGACGCTACGGGAACGCAAGACACACCTCTATAAACTGCTCCGACGCTCGAACCCGATGCGCGAGCTGACGCTCGACCAGAAGGTCCATGTACTCTACCAACTGAACAACCCGAACACGAAACCGCAACTCGACGCCTGAAGAAAGGAGTGACGCGCATGTGGCAGCGCCTACGTGCCAAGTTATCCAAACAACAGGACCCGGAGACCGTCAAGATCGAGAAAGGCTATAACCCCGACGTCATCGCCAAGATCCAGCCACAGGGTGGCATTAAGTTCGACGCCAACTTCGTCCGGCTCGGGGACGGCTACCTGTCCTGTCTCCATGTCTATAAATATCAGTCGCTCGTCTATGACTACTGGCTCGAACCGATTCTGAACATGCCGGGCGTCCTGACGACGCTCGACATCGGGACGGCCGACAAACGTGAAATCATCCAGACCATCAACAAGTCGATGGCCGAACAGAACACACGCTTCGAGAACGCGAAAGATAATATCGACCGCATCGACGCTCGGGAGACATATAAGGAGCTGAATGAGCTCTACGAACAGATCACCCAAGGCGAGACGATGAAATATCTGCATCTGCGCCTCTATGTGAAGGCGAAGACGCTCGATGCGCTCGAGGTGAAAGTACAGGAAGTGATGGAAGAACTCGAGGCCCGGAATTTCCGCTCGACGATCTTCCTGAACGAACAGGAATGGGAGTGGCAGAGCCTGTTCACAAGCTATGACCAACAACAAAAGCTCCCGAACCGGCGCCGTGGGAAAGAAATCCCGTCCCTCTCCATCGCCGGCGGCTATCCGTTCCACTTCACGTCGCTCCAGGACGCGACCGGCACGTATTACGGGACGACCGACACGAACGGAAGCGTCATCTTCGACCTATTCCACAAGGACAAACAACGCAAGTTCTATAACGCGCTCATGATCGGCAAGATGGGGTCCGGCAAATCGACATTATTGAAGAAGACCGTGCTCGATCAGGCGATCAAGGGTAACAAGATTCGCATCCTCGACGTCACGGGCGAGTTCTCGGACCTTGTGCGTCAGCTCGGCGGAAAAGAGATCGCGCTCGACGGATCGGCCGGGCTCATCAACCCGCTCCATGTCTATAAGACGGTGACGAACAACGATGGCAGCGCCAACGAGGCACTCTCGTTCATGCAGCATCTGTCAAAGATGGCCGTGTTCTATCACTACATCAACCCGGCGGCGACTCAGGAAGAGACGAACGAGTTCGAGATCCTGCTTCGCGATTTATACGTCCGGCACGGGCTCTGGGATGAACAAGGCGAACTGCCGATCACGACGCACCCGGCGAACCGGTACCCGACGTTCTCTGACTTCTTAAAACTCGTGCGTCGCGAGCTCTATACGGACGACACGCGCACCTCGATCAAGGAAGCCATCAGTCCGAACCGGGTGCGGCGTCTCGAGAACATCGAGCTCGCCGTCACGAACCTCGTCCATAACTACGGCAACATCTTCGACGGGCACTCCTCGATTGATCGGTTCGACGAAGAGCTCATCGTTTCGTTCCCGCTCCGGAACCTGACGAGCCTACGCGACGAGGTGTTCCAGGCGCAGGTGTTCTCCTTGATGAACATGCTGTGGGACGGGATGATTTCTAACGGCTCGAGTCAACTGAAAGCCTATAACCAGGGCGTGCTCCGGACCGAGGAAGCATGCAAGTACCTCATCGTCATCGACGAGGCACACCACTTAATCAACACGCGCGACATCGCGCAGCCGGCCATCCTGTATCTGCAACGCTGTATGCGCGAGGCGCGCAAGTACTTCGGCGGCATCTTCTTCGTGTCGCATCTGATCACCGACTTCGTGCCGGCCGGATCGAAGTCCGAGAACGCGGAGAACGTCAAGTCGCTCTTCCAGCTTACGCAATACAAGATCATCGGCGAACAGGACGCGGAGAGCATCCCAATCATCCAGACGGTGTTTGATGGCCAACTCTCGAATTCCGAGATGCGGATCATCCCCTCGCTCGAGACGGGGCGTGTCGTCCTCAGCATTTCCGGCGTGCAGAATCTCATCTTTGACGTCGATGTCGCACCCGAAGAACTCGTCTTGTTCGGTGGGGGTGCCTGATGTGGGCGGCCGCGAAACGGACGGCCCGCTTCGCCGTCACAGCGAAATGGCAGCTCGCGACGCTCAAGTGGCGGCTCATTCTGCTCGGCATCGCGACACTTGTCTTGTTCCTGGTCATCCTCGTTGTCGGAATCCTCGACACGCTCACAGGTGTCCAGAACGAACAACCGACCGACGTCCCGTTCGACACCGCCGGTGGTCTCCAAGTGAGCGACCAGGTGCTCCAATATCGGGGCTTGGTCGAATCGGAACTGTCGAAGCACGGACTGACCGAACAGACGAATCTCGTACTCGCGCTCATGATGCAGGAGAGCGGCGGACGCGGGAACGACCCGATGCAGGCGAGCGAATCGAAGTGTGGACGCATCGGATGCATCACCTCCCCCGAGGAGAGCATCGTCTACGGCGTCGAACATTTCGCGTCCGTCTTCGAACGAGCGAACCGCGACGTGCAGCTCACGCTACAGAGTTACAACTTCGGAGGCGGCTTTATTGACTATGTGCAACAGAACGGAGGACGGTACTCGAAAGAGCTCGCCATCTCGTTCTCCCAAATGATGTACCAACGCGTGAAACACACCGGCATCTACCGCTGTCATCGTCCGAGCGCGGTCCAGCACGGTGCCTGTTATGGGGACATCGAATACGTCGACGCGGTGTTGAAATACCTCGCGCCGATCGCCGTCGCCGACGGGGTCATCACGAAAGAACTGTTGTCGGGGTTACGTTCCCCGCTCGCCATCCCGCTCAACGTGACATCGCGTTTCGGGTGGCGCGTCGTCTTCGGACAACGGGATAACCACACCGGTATCGACTTCAGTTGCACCCCGTCCGACACGATCCACGCGGTCAAAAGTGGCACCGTCATCTATAGCGGGAACCGCGGACCGTACGGCAATCTCGTCCAAGTCCGACACGACAACTACATCACGGCGTACGCGCACCTGAGTCGTCTCGGCGTCCAGACCGGGCAACAGATCGACGCCGGGCAGGTGCTCGGGTACTGCGGCACGACCGGCCGTTCGAGCGGGAACCACCTACATTTCGAGATCAAGACGGGTGAATGGTCCGGTCATATCGACCCCGCCCCGGTCTTCGGATTTTGAGTCATGGATGTATGGAAAGGAGGAGGAAGAATGAACTTCACCGCACGTCACCTCGCGTATCTGTTCGGGGTACTGCTTCTTATTTCACTCGCGGCGAACGCCTTTTTCTATCAACAAGCGACGGCTGTCACGAGTATTTCAGACCCTAGTGAGACGAAAAATGAGAGCGTCACTTCCCTTGAATCGGCAACCTCCGAGGATACGTCAGCGGACACCGAACAAGTCGTCGCTTCAAAGGAGACGGAACGAATGGAGGAGCTGACGACACGCGCGACGCGCTTCGTCGAGTACGCCTTCACCATCACGAAGGACAGTTACACGACCCAGAAACGACAGGCGAAGGACGTCATGTCGGAGGAACTCGCGGCCACGCTCTTCGCCGCTGACGGCAGTGACGTCGGCACGTTCGAGACGACCGTCCGCAACATCGAGGTGTTTCCTTCTGTCTCCAGAGAAGATTGCCTCGTACGGTTCGAACAGCACCTGTGGATCACCGAGACGGGTTATGAAGAGACGACGCAAGAACTGTTGGCCCTGACGTTCGAGTCTATCGAAGGACGTTTGGTCGTCACCGAAATGGAAGACCTGACACCTGAAGGAGGAATCTAGATGCGACGACAAACACGACGGCGTCTCACCCAGAACGTCTCCCGGTTCTACCTCGTACTCGGCGTATTCTTTGTCGTCGGCTTCCTCTTTTTCGGTACCTCGTCGTTCTTCTTCGCCGAGGAGGCACCGGTCAATGAGACGCCGATCAACGAGGCAATCCGTCTCTCGAACGGGGAGACCGTGACGCTCCACGCGTCCAGTTACGATACGGAGGCCAAGACAATACGCATCCGACTCTCGCTCGATGAAGCACCAGGTAACACGAACGATCATCTCTTCCGCTATGTCTATAAGGCACGTCCGGATTCCGAGAAGGAAGTCATGGTGCTGTATGACCGGAACGATCAATACGTGCTCGAATTGAAAGATGTTCCGAGCGACTTCGACCAGCTCGCTGTCCGGATTTACGGATTGGATGAGTCACAATCGATCGACACACTCGCATCCGAGGAACGGGAGAACAGTCTTTTGACGTCACTCTATGCCGACCGCCGGACCATCCAACAGGCGAGCCACACATCATCTGACGAGACAACTTTCACGAGACTATTCGTCGAGGACGAGCTCGCGGAGACCGAACGGCATTTGGAAACAGCACAGCAGTCAGTCGAAGCACAACGGCAACAAATCGAGCGACTCGACCGTGACAAAGAGGAACTCGAAGACGAACTTCCCTACCTCTCGCTCGACGAACAGGTCGAACAGGAGAACGAGATTTTCGACCTCGGCCGGAAGCGTGACGAGCTCACACTAGAACTTGAAAAGCTCGAACAGTCGGTCGTAGCGCTCGAAGAAAAGCACGACAAGTTGCGTGTTCGGCTCCGGGAACTATCGATTTAAGTGGCACATTTCGTGCCAAATCGCTGGTTTTACTGGCACATTTCGTTCCGTTTTCGGACTTTTGGTGATATCACGGAAACCCCAGGCTCTGCCTGGGCTATCACGACAAGTGATAGCAGTTTCCCCTTATGCTCTTTGAACGAACTTTTAGGACCTCGGCAATATACAGCCTCTAGAAAGGTGGTCAGGCAGATGGATCTGTTACTCCGCGACATTGACCCCGTCATCGTGAAGCAAATCGATGAATGGGCGAAGGAACACAACCGCTCCCGGCAACAATACTTGAAAGAACTGCTCGCCTCCTGGTGTGCGAACGGCATCCAATCGACACAGGTCGAGCGGCTCGAACGACAGCTCGAGGCGAACACGCTCCACCTGAAACGGAGCGCAGACGAGCTCGCCGAAGTGACCCGTTTGTTGAACGAGGTGATGCAGGATGCGTGAGACACCGGGTGTCGTCATCAAGTCGAAGTTCAAGGTGCCGAGCACAAAAAAGAAGTCACGTCGCTACACGACATACCTCGATTACATCAATCGACCGGATGCGAAAGACAGCCCCGATCAGTTCGAGACGTATCACGACTATATGGAAGACGAGACGAAATCGAGCGGTCTCTTCACACGCGAGGACGACCGGTTGGACCAAGAAAAGCGTCGCACCGTCCGTGACATCTTCAAACACGCACAAGCGGACGGGAGCATCCTCTGGCAGGACGTCATCTCGTTCGATAACGCCTGGCTACGGGAGACCGGTGTGCTCCACGATGACCTCGTCGACGAGAAACGGTTGATCCAGGCGACACGGAACGCGGTCGAGGCGATGCTCCAAAAAGAAAAGATGGTCCATGCCTACTGGACCGGCGCCGTGCATTACAACACCGACAACATCCACGTGCATGTCGCCATCGTCGAGACGAGCCATATGCGCGAGCGCGGCAAACGCAAACCAAAATCGATCGAGCTGATGAAGTCGAAGGTCATCCATTCCCTCGCCGACCGGACGAAAGAACAGGAGAAACTGAATGCGTTCATAAGAGACGAACTGGTCGCCCATAAACGGAACCGGAAGATTCCAACGCTCCCGAACCGTGTCCTGCATCCCGAGCTCGTCCGTCAATTCAAGGACATCTATGAGCGGTTGCCGGAAGACAAACGACAGTGGCGCTACAACATGAACGGGATGCAGCCGCTCCGTGAATCGCTCGATCATCTGACCGACCGCTATATCGCCATTCACTTCAAATCAGAGTTCCAAGCCTTCAACGAGCGGCTCGAACAGGAGGTAGCGTTCCATCATCGCAGCTACGGCGACACGGAGAAGGCCGAGCATTACCGGACGACGAAGCGACAGGATCTCTACACCCGGATGGGGAATGCCATCCTCGCTGAGATGCGAGACTTGTCAAAGGAACAAACGATAGTTGAGAAAAATGGAGCCCCAAAACATCCGGTCAGACGTGCATTCAACCAACAAAAGCTATTCAACGAATCGCTGTACCGGATTGGACGGCACATGAACGACGAATTCGAACACCTGAAGAATCAACGGGCTTTCGAACAGTTGGAACGGGACATCGAATATGGAAAGTGAGGGAGGACGATGGAAGAGTTGAGACAAATCCGTCTCCGATTAAAGCCGGAGACGGTCGCGTATTTGGAGGAGTTCGCCGACGACAAACGCTTCGGCCATCTCGGTCAGGTCATCGACCATATCGCAGACGAGCATAAACAACTGGCTGACGGGAAGTGGGACATGCAGTTCCTCACCCGCTCGATCAGCACGCAGGTTACAAGTCATATCGAGGAGTTAATGAACAAGCAGGTGTCGACGGAACTCGAGCGGATCCGACTCGCCGCGAACCGTTCCGATCGCCACGGGCAGATCCTGACAGAGCTTCTGCAGGCGCTGATGCAGACCGAGGGCATCGAGGACATCATGACGACGGATCAATTCAAGCCGACGTTTCTCGCGACGGCGGAACGCATCGTCCAGGAGCGCATTGAACACCAAAAACAGAAGAAGGACACATTAACTTTTGAGAGAGGATGAATCCTATGCGACCACTTGACCGTCCCTTCACGATGGGACAACTGTTGACGCTTCAACCCGATACTGTCACGATCCTCATCTATGGAAAACGGTACGACATCCCGGTGTCCGCTTCCGAGCACCAACTTCTGACCGCCATCGCACAAGACGAGATCGTCTTGCTTCCAGTCAATTTCGAGCGGACAGGATTGTTACTCGACATCTCGGAAACGTTGCCTCAACTTGAACGTGAACTGAATGAATTTGCGGATAGTGATGAATCTATCACCGACTTGTTGAAGGAAGGAGTCTGACACAATGGCCAAAATGAAGACGAACGAAGAACGAAAGGCCGAGCTCGAGGCCTTGACCGAACAGATGGGAAAACAGATCGACAGCTACTTCGAGAGTCCGGAGAAAATCCGGGAGCATCTACAGTTCCTCGGCAAGTTCCATCAATACTCGATGCGGAACGCGGTCTTAATCGAGTCACAGTTCCCTGGCGCGGTCGCGATCGGTTCTTATCCGTTCTGGGAGAAGCAAGGCGCGCAGGTCCAAAAAGGTGAGCGTGGCATCAAAGTGTTCGTCCCGAACCCGGTGACGTACGCCCTGCATAAAGACGAATGGGTACCGCTCAGCAAGGCACCGAAGCCAATCAAGGACGGCGTGAAACAAGGACGCATCCCGTCACGCAAGATGATGTACTTCAA
>NZ_JACSLW010000011.1:0-43707 GCF_018618345.1 Exiguobacterium sp. s36 | reverse complement strand
CACGGAAGTTAAGCGCTTCAGCGCCGAAAGTAGTTGGGGGTCTCCCCCTGTGAGGATAGGACGTTGCCAGGCCAACGCGAAAGACGATCAAGCATCCGCTTGATCGTCTCTTTTTGTATATAAGTCGCATCTATTTCGGATAGGAAGGTTGCCTATATGACTCGAAAACCTAAACATAATCCTTTCACATTTATGGAAACATTGGAGCAACATGTACGCGAAGATCGTGTCTCTTTTCATGTACCTGGTCATCACAATGGAACAGTAAGAGATGAGAAACTTCCGACTGTATTCCAAAAAATAATGCCATACGATTTAACAGAACTCGGACACTTGGATGATTTACACCATGCTGAAGGTATTATTCTAGAAGGAGAGAGGGCACTAGGATCTCTTTATCAAAGTAAAAGTAAATGGTTAGTGAATGGGTCAACGGCGGGAAACTGGAGTCTGTTGGCAGCAACTGTGAAACGGGGAGAACGAGTATATGTACAACGTAATTCCCACAAATCCGTGTGGAACGCCATTGAGTGGCTCGGTTTAGAACCCATTTTACTCACTCCTGAATTAGATAGGGGGAGCAGTTTACCGACTGTCGTCGCATTAGAAACAATTCAAGATGCTGTCACGCAGTACCCAGGTGGGAAGGCCCTCCTACTGACATCTCCTACTTATTACGGAGATATGGCAAACATCCCGGAGATCAGTGCTTATTTGCGTCCGTTGCATATTCCTCTCTTAGTTGATGAAGCACATGGCGCTCATTTGATTCATCCTACATTTCCAAAGCGATCCGCTATTTTCGAAGGAGCTAGCGCCGTTGTCCAGTCTGCTCATAAAACCCTTCCAGCGCTCACGATGGGTGCTTGGGTCCACTATAAGGAAGAGATTAATGAGAAACGTTTATTTCATGCACTCTCTTCTTTTCAAACGTCTAGTCCGTCTTATTTGATTATGGCTTCACTCGATTACGCTAGAGAGTATCTCGAAAATTTGAGTGAACGAGATTGGACACATATTCAAAAAAGTCATTTCGCATTCATCATGGAAATGAGACGAGCTGGCTTTTCAATCAAAGTGGGCGATGATTTTACCAAAATGACCGTGCTGACATATCCGAAAAATGGTCTCATCTTTAGTCAACATTTGGCGTCAATCGGTATTGATACGGAACTAGCTGCAGAAGATCATGTGTTATTCTGCCTGCCGTTAAGGGAATTAAAAAGCCAAGAGATTCAACATTGGGTAAAACTGATTAAAAATGCATCACAACATGTCCCGCTCATTGTCGAAGATGAAACAATCTATCCTTACCCGATGACAGAACGTGTTTCGGTGTTGAATGCTATTTCAGATGATGCAGATATCATTCGCAAATCATTTGAACAAGCAATAGGAGCCGTCGCTGCAGAAACTGTTATCCCTTATCCACCAGGAATTCCGTGGATACTAAGAGGAGAAGTCATCACACACGAGAAAATTAGAGTATTGAATGAATGGATTTCACTAGGACGGAACCTGCAAGCGAGTAGGCATGTTATGATGAAACAAATTGATGTTATCGTAGAGGAGTTTTAATCGTGAAAGGTATGTTTATTACTGTAGAAGGTCCCGACGGTTCGGGGAAAACCACGCAGTTGCAATTGTTAGTTCGTTCATTGACTGAAAAAGGATACGAAGTAGTCGTCACTCGAGAACCAGGAGGGACCAAAGTCGGAAACAGTATTCGAGAGGTCTTATTATCACCAGAACATGATGAAATGACTCCACGCGTCGAGATGATGCTGTATGCCGCGTCCCGTGCCCAAAACATCGATCAAGTGATTCGACCTGCTCTTAAACGAGGGGCGATTGTTGTGTGTGATCGATTTGTCGATGCCTCGATTGCCTATCAAGGATATGGACTCCAATATGATTTGAATCAAATTCTATCACTGAACGAGTGGGCAACGGCCGGGATTAAACCCGATTTGACTTTCCTCTTTGATTTGACCCCTGATCAAGCGAGCCGTCGCATGAAAGATCGAGGTCAATTAGACCGTATCGAGAGCCGAGATGAGTCTTTCCATCAACGCGTATACGATGGGTTCAAAAAAATATTAGAACAACATCCGGATCGGATGGTTCGTATCGATGCGAACGCTACAATTGAAATGATTCAAGATGAAGTGTTAGATATTACGTTAGAACGATTAAATGAAAGAGGAGTGACGCAATGATGAAGATGGTAATCGCGATTGTACATGATAAGGACAGTGCTCGGTTGTCAGATGCTTTAATCGAAGAGGACTTCCGCGCAACAAAATTAGCCACAACGGGAGGCTTTTTGAAAGAAGGTAACACAACGTTCATGATTGGTGTACCAAAAGAAAGGTTAGACGATTTGCTCGCGCTAATCAAATCGAATTGCTCGAGCCGAGATCAAATGATCACGCCGATTTCACCGATGGGCGGTCATGCTGATTCATATATTCCGTATCCGGTAGAAGTACAAGTTGGCGGAGCGACTGTGTTCGTCTTGCCGATTGAAGGATTCCATCAGTTTTAATGGGAACGGTCACGAATATGAGCTTTCAAGAGTTAGCGAAATCTCAAACGGTTATCGCCAAAGTGATTGAAAATTCGATTGTCGCTCAAAAGGTGGGTCACGCCTATATTTTCTCAGGAGATTATGAACCTTATTTAATTGAGACGGCGCAACTGTTTGCAAAATCCCTTTTTTGCGAGTCGCCTGACGGAGTAGAGCCGTGTGGCAGTTGTCGAAACTGTAGACGGATGGATTCGGGGAACCTCGTCGACTATATGGAAGTGGAACCGGATGGGGCCAGTATCAAAAAAGAACAAGTTCAACAATTGTTGAGCGACTTGTCGCTACGTGGAGCAGAAGGGGACCGTCAAATATATGTCATTCATCAAGCGCATAAAATGACACCTCAGGCGGCCAACAGTCTCTTAAAATTTTTCGAAGAACCGGGCATTGGGAAACTGGCCATCTTGGTCACGACCCAGCCGCAACTCTTATTACCAACCATTCGCTCGCGGGCTCAGCATTTAGTGTTTCGACCGATTGATCGAGAACGACTTGTGGAAACGTTGGTCGCAGACGTGCAATGTACGAGCGATTTAGCACGTCTTGCTTTAGAGACATATCCAAAATTCGAAGACGCCCGTGAGGCACTTCACAACGACTGGTTTGTACAGGCGTATGGGCTAGTGGTACAATTAGTTGAAGTGTTGACAAAACGCCAGCAAGAATTGCTTTTATTCGCCCAAGAAAAATGGTTCGGTCATTTTAAAGGGCGGAATGAATTGCGAGTCGGTCTCGAGCTGTTCGGAAATTGGTTGGAGCAAGCGCTCCACTTCAAAGTGCGAACAGACTATGTTCCGGAGTTGTTTACGAAAGAACAAGCGCTATATACCGCGTTTGTAAAAGATCGTCCGGTTCATAAAATCGTCCATGCTATTGAATCTGTCCATGAGGCGATTCGACGGCTTGAGGCAAACGTCAATCCTCAATTAACGTTCGAACGGTTAACGTTCGATTTGCAGAAAGGATAGGAGAGCGTGCTTGAAGTAGTCGGAGTCCGTTTTAAAGAAGCGGGAAAAATCTATTACTTTTCACCAGGCGAAGCAACGCTTGAACGTGGAGACCATGTCATCGTAGAGACGGTACGAGGCATCGAATACGGTGAAGTCGTCCAAGTTGGTAAGCAACTGGGTGAAGACGAAGTAGTATTGCCGTTAAAGACAATCCTTCGTGTCGCCGATCAAAAAGATGCCGAAATCGTTCAAGACAATCGATTGGCAGCATTTGACGCTCACGCCGTCTGTGAAGAAAAAATTCGTGAACATCGACTTGAAATGAAGTTAGTAGATGTTGAGTATACATTTGATCGTAATAAAGTCATCTTTTATTTCACGGCAGAGGGGCGCGTTGATTTTCGGGAACTCGTCAAAGATTTAGCAAGTGTGTTTCGCACCCGGATCGAACTCCGTCAAATTGGAGTTCGGGACGAAGCGAAACTGCTGAGCGGAATCGGGCCTTGTGGTCGTGTGTTGTGTTGCTCCTCGTTTTTAGGGGAATTTGAGCCGGTATCGATTAAGATGGCCAAGGATCAGAACTTATCCTTGAATCCGAATAAAATCTCCGGTGTGTGTGGTCGTCTCATGTGCTGTCTGAAATACGAGAATGATACGTATGAAGAATTGAAGCGGGATTTACCAGACGTCGGAAAACGAATCAAAATTCCAGAAGGTGACGGACGTGTCATCGGTCTCAATATCTTGGATCAATTGATTCAAGTCGAGTTGAATGATCGGACCCGTGTTGTGACGTATACAATCGACGAGCTCGTCGAGGTCGGTGCAGTCAAACGAAAACCGTCGAAACAGTGATGGGGTGCTGAGCAGTGGAAAGAATGGATAAAAAGGAAGTCATGATGCGGGTCGATGCGATCGAGCAACAAATGCAATTGTTGACGGAGCATTTAGGGGTGCTCAAAGAGCAACTCGCCTATTTGCTCGAAGAAAACCAACACATGTATCTCGAAAACCATCATTTGCGTGAAAAAGTGGAGCAACTTGCAGAAGTCGAGACGCCTGATGGGGATCCCCAAATTGCGTTGTCCGGAAAAGGACAGAACAATCTGGCGGCGCTATACCAAGAAGGATTTCACATTTGTAATTTGCATTATGGACAAGTTAGAAAAGACGGAGACTGTCTCTTCTGCATGTCGATGCTAAATAAACATTAATAAGGGGCGATAGACGGGGGTATTCCCGTCCGTCGCCTTTGTACGTTATGTAGGAGGGAAATGGCGTGACTGTTAAACAAGGTGAACGTCTTGATGATTTGTTAGGGCGTCCCGGCAAGATCATTCAAAGTGATGACGTTTTTTCATTTTCATTGGATGCCGTATTACTCGCCGAATTTGTATGGGTGCCGATTCAAAAAGGGAAGCTCGTCGATTTGTGCGCCGGCACGGGGGCGATTCCGCTCTTTTTATCATATCGAACGAAAGGGACGGTCACGGGTGTTGAAATCCAGCCTCGCCTCGTCGACATGGCCAATCGCAGCATTGCCATCAATGAGTTGGACGAGAGGCTCCACATCGTTGAAGGGGACGTGAAAACCGCTGCAAGTCGATTAGGACATGCCCGTTATGATGTTGTCACGTGCAATCCCCCTTATTTTTTGGCGAACGAGACATCGTTACGCAATCAAAATGAACATCATACGATTGCACGCCATGAAGTCCTTTGCACTCTAGAAGATTGTATTCGTTCAGCCAGTCAACTCGTCAAACCGGGTGGGAAAGTGGCCTTCGTCCATCGTCCAGAACGATTACTCGACATTCTGACGCTCATGCGGGCGTATCGGATTGAACCAAAGCGAATGCAACTCGTTTATCCGAAGCAAGGTCGAGACGCGAACACATTGTTAATAGAGGGGTCGAAAGATGGAAAAGCAGGGCTCACAATCTTACCTCCGTTTATCGTTTATGAGGAAGATGACACGTATACGAGCGACATGCGGGCAATCCTCGATGCGTAAGCACTTTGCCTATATTCTCGAGTGCAACGATGGCACGTACTATACCGGATATACGACGGATGTGGATAAGCGGATGGAAGTGCATAACAACGGAAAAGGTGCGAAATATACACGGGCTCGTCTCCCGGTGACGTTGCGATATGTCAGGTCGTTTGCGACCAAACGCGAAGCCATGCAGTACGAATGGTCCATCAAACAACTCACGCGGGCTCAAAAACAGCAATTGATGGAGGGAACGAGTAATGAACTCACAGAAAAGTTACCAGACTGATGGGCCCACGCTCTATGTTGTGCCGACGCCGATTGGAAATTTAGAAGACATGACGTATCGGGCGGTTCGAATTTTAGGAGAAGTCGATTTGATTGCGGCTGAAGACACGCGCCAAACGATGAAACTCTGTCGCCATTTCGGCATTGAGACGAAACTGGTCAGCTACCATGAGCATAATAAGCACGTGAGTGGCCCTCGCTTAATCGAAGATATCGAGGCGGGCAAGTCGGTCGCCGTGGTCTCAGACGCTGGCATGCCGGGTATCTCAGACCCTGGGAGTGACCTCGTGAGGTTGGCCATTCAAGCGAGGCTCCCCGTCGTCGTACTCCCTGGAGCGAACGCAGCATTGACGGCTCTTGTCGCCTCTGGTCTTGCGACCGAGCGGTTTTTGTATTATGGATTCTTGCCCCGTAAAAAGAAAGAGCGCCTCGATGTGTTGTCATCCTTACAATATGAACCGGGCACTATCATTTTTTATGAAGCGCCACATCGGTTAAAAGAGATGCTGACCGGGATTCAAGACGTGTTCGGCAACCGGCAACTTGTTCTCGGACGAGAGTTGACGAAAACGTTTGAAGAGTTTTTACGAGGGACGGTAGAAGAAGCGTTGGTCTGGTGCGAAGGCGAAGTACGCGGCGAATTCGTCGTCATGGTGGAAGGATCGACGGAAGCGGCACCGACACACGATTGGTGGGAGGCACTATCGCCCCTCGAGCACGTCGACCGTTACATTGAAGATGGCTTAAAACCGAACGCTGCCATTAAACAAGCCGCTAAAGAGCGGGGTCTGTCACGGAGTGAAGTGTATGACGCGTATCATCAAGTCGACAAAAAAGAGTAAGCAAGGAATCCCTTGCTTACTCTTCGCTATAGTAGTTTTCGAGCATGTTTTTCAACTCGACGAGAACGCGTTGTGCGCCTTCTGGTGAAAGGATCAATTTACCGTCAGCCAACTTGAAGTTGTCATCCGATACTTCGCCCGTCACTTGGCAAGTCATGTTCGGTTTGTATTTTTTCAACACGATTTGATCGTTGTCGACGTAGATTTCAAGTGCATCTTTCTCAGCGATCCCAAGTGTGCGGCGCAATTCGATTGGAATGACGACACGACCGAGCTCATCAACTTTCCGTACGATACCTGTAGATTTCATTTTGTGTTTCCTCCTCCAATGGTGTCGAAATCTCTTGGTGACATGAGTCGTCAAAATTCGACAATGTTACTACAGCAAAAAGCATACTAAACTTTCCAATTGTAGTCAACTGCTTACTATTGGAAATCTACATTTTCGAAAAATGACGATGTAGGAGCGATATATACCTAAAATTCCCCGAAAGTTAGGACCTGAAACAAAGAAAGGGTTTTTTTGGAACATATTTTATGAGATAACAACAAAAAAATTCCAAACAATTGGTTTGGAAATTCTTTTGTCGAACCGTGTATAATGGAAATTGCAAATGTCGAAAGGATGGAGAACATACAATGGCGAAGCCTACTTTTTATATTACGACTCCGATTTACTATCCGAGTGCCAAACTACACATCGGTCACGCTTATACGACGGTGGCCGGCGATGCGATCGCGCGCTATAAGCGTTTGAAAGGTTTTGACGTTCGTTATTTGACTGGGACGGATGAACACGGTCAAAAAATTCAAGAAAAAGCGAAAGAAGCCGGTGTGACACCGCAAGCGTTCGTGGATGAAGTTGTCAAAGACATCAAAGTGTTATGGGACCGTCTCGAAATCTCATATGATGACTACATCCGTACAACAGACGCACGCCACAAAGCTGTCGTCGAGCATGTGTTCGAGACGCTTCTTAAAAATGATGATATTTATCTCGGAGAGTATGAAGGTTGGTACTCGATTCCTGATGAGACGTATTATACGGAGTCTCAGCTCATCGACGGGAAGAGCCCGGACAGCGGCCACCCAGTCGAACTCGTACGCGAAGAGTGTTACTTCTTCCGTCTCAGCAAGTATGCGGATCGTTTGATCGAGTACTTCGAGTCGCACCCTGACTTCATCTTGCCAGAATCGCGCAAAACGGAGATGATCAACAACTTCTTGAAGCCGGGTCTTCAAGACTTGGCTGTCTCACGGACGACGTTTGACTGGGGTGTACAAGTCCCATCGAACCCGAAGCATGTCGTATACGTATGGGTCGATGCCCTTACGAACTATATCTCTGCCCTCGGCTACGGGTCGGACAACGACGAGTTGTTCAACCGCTATTGGCCAGCCGACGTCCATTTGGTCGGAAAAGAGATCGTCCGGTTCCATACAATCATTTGGCCAGCGTTGCTCATGGCGCTTGACCTCCCGTTACCGAAACAAGTTTTCGCACATGGTTGGTTGCTCATGAAAGACGGCAAAATGTCGAAATCAAAAGGCAACGTGGTCGACCCGATTCCACTGATCGACCGATACGGACTCGACTCGCTCCGCTACTATCTTCTTCGTGAAGTTCCATTCGGGGCAGACGGCACGTTCACACCGGAAGCATTCGTTGATCGCTTGAACTTTGATCTTGCGAACGACCTCGGGAACCTGCTCAACCGGACCGTGGCCATGATTAAGAAGTATTTTGATGGTGAAATTCCTGCTTATGCGGGCAATGTAACGGAATTCGATGCCTCATTGCTTCAAGTCGTCAACGAGACGAAAGCGAAGACGGAAGCGGCTATGGAACACATGGAGTTTTCGGTAGCGCTCACAAGCATTTGGCAACTCGTCAGCCGTGCCAACAAATACATTGATGAGACGCAACCGTGGGTTCTCGCGAAGGACGAAACGAAGCATGACGAACTGGCGTCGGTGATGACTCACCTCGCCGGCGTCCTCCGTCACGTCGCGGTGATGATTCAGCCGTTCATGACACGGGCGCCGAAAGAGATGTTCCGTCAGCTCGGTCTCGAAGGAAAAGATATGTCATGGGAAGCGCTCGATACGTTCGCAGCCTTCGATGGAGCCGTCGTCACAGACGGGACACCGATTTTCCCGCGTCGTGACGTCAAAGAAGAAGTCGATGCGATTCAAGAAATGATGCGTCAAGCGTCGCAAGCTCGTGTCGAAGAAGCCGAAGCGGAAGCGGGCGACGTCGAAGATGAGGACATGCGTCCGGAAATCACGATTGACGTCTTTGACCAAGTCGAGTTCCGCGTCGGCCAAATCGTCGAAGCCGATAAAATCAAGAAGGCGAAGAAGTTGTTGAAACTTCAAGTCGATCTTGGCGGGGAGACGCGTCAAATCGTCTCGGGTATCGCGGAATGGTATACGCCGGAAGACTTGGTTGGCAAGAAAGTCATCGTTGTCGCCAACTTGAAGCCGGTCAAACTGCGTGGCGAATTGTCACAAGGGATGATTTTAGCGGCTGATAAAGACGGCAAGCTTGAACTTGCGACCGTATCTGAGAATATGCCGAACGGGGCCATCGTCAAATAATCGTTTGGGGGAGACTTCGGTCTCCCTCTTTGTCTATACAAGGAGGAACCATCATGTTGATTGATACACACACACATATCAATGCCGAACAGTTCAATGAAGACGTCGAAGCGACGATTGAACGGGCTCGTGCTGCGGGCGTTTCCCCGATGCTCGTCGTCGGGTTCGACAATCCGACCATCACGCGTGCCATCGAGCTCGCGGAAACGTATGAAGACATTTACGCGATCGTCGGCTGGCACCCGGTCGACGCCGTCGATTGCACGGAGGCCGATTTGGCAAGAATCGAGATATTGATGGATCATCCGAAAGTGATGGCGCTCGGGGAGATCGGGCTCGACTATCATTGGGACAAATCACCTAAAGATGTCCAACAGCGCGTGTTCCGGCAACAAATCGCCATCGCGAAACGGACGAATATGCCGATCGTGATTCACAATCGGGAAGCGACCGCCGACGTACTCGATATTTTAGAGGAAGAACACGCCGAAGAGGTCGGTGGTGTGTTCCATAGTTACAGCATGTCCGTCGAACTGTTGGAGCGCTGTCTGCGTTTGAACTTCTATATTTCTCTTGGGGGACCGGTGACGTTCAAGAATGCGAAAGTACCGAAAGCGGTGGCACAACAAGTCCCGCTCGATCGACTCCTCGTAGAGACAGACTGTCCGTATTTAACGCCGACGCCGTTCCGTGGCAAGCGGAACGAACCGGCTTACGTCACGTATGTCGCCGAAGAGATTGCATCGCTACGTGACATGTCTTACGACGCACTTGCTGAGGCGACGACCGCTAATGCGAAGCGCCTGTTCCGTCTCCCATGATGTTCAGACGGATCGTGTTAAGCGTCGGCGTCGTGGCCACCGCTGTGTTCGCCTATATGGCGATGCAACCAGAACCTGTCACCATCATCGATGACGGAGTGACGATGGTGCATGAGAGTCGGGGCGAGTCGGTGTTAGATGTGCTTGAAGAGACGGGGATTGTCGTTGACGAGTCAGACGTCGTGACGCCGGCTTTGAGTGCGGATATCCCGCTCGACCGAGTTATTCAGATTGAGCGGGCCCGTACCGTCTCGCTACAAATTGGTTACGGACAAATCGAAACGGTTGAGACGCGTGAACGGACTGTCGAAGACGTGTTGCTTCGTTATGGAGTGAGTGTCCGTGACGGGGACGATGTGTACCCGGGCGTCCGTACCCCGATTACATCGGGTATGACCATCCGGTATCAGCCTGTCGTCGCACTCGATGTCATTGTCGGCGCTGAGGCGAAGACGGTTCATACGATGGCTCAAACTGTCGAGCAGGCGCTACAGGAGGCGAATGTGACGGTTTCTGACAAGGATACTGTCGAACCGGCTCTGGCGACACCAGTGCGAGACGGGATGACAATCACGGTCAACGTGAGTCGAGACGTCGTGCAGTATGAGAATCGACTCATCCCATTTGAAATCGTCAGAGAAGAGGACGACACGCTTGCGCTCGGAGAAACCGAGGTTGTTCAAGTCGGTGTCCCTGGACTCGAACGGACGCGGTATGCACTGACAGTGGAAAATGGTACAATTACAAATCGGACCGAAACAAGCGTGGAAACGCTGCGAACCGTGCGCCCTCAAATCATAAAACTTGGAACGAGAATCGTAGCTGAACCAGAGGCGAATCAAGAGACCGAGCAAGAACAAGAGGAGACGGCAACGACCGAACCGTCGAGCCCGTTTCGAGAGGAAGCAGAGATTAAAATCGAAGAGACGCCTCGAGCCGAGGACGTCTTAGATTTCACCTCTGCGAAACAGCTTCTCGTCGAGGCGACGGCGTATACGAACAATGCGGAAGATACGATCACGTTTGACGGCAGGGTACTGACGCGCAGCGGTTATGATGTGACGGACACGATTCTGTATGAAGGCATGCGAATCATTGCAGTCGATCCAGCCATCATCCCGCTCGGCACACGCGTGTACGTTGAAGGGTTTGGGATGGCGATTGCCTTAGATACAGGCAGTGCCATCAAAGGCAATAAAATCGATGTGATGATGGATTCGAAAGAAGAGGCAGTGACGTTTGGGCGTCAGCCACTCACGATTTGGGTCATCCCCAAGCAAGAAGAGAAAGAAGGAACTGATGATGCGTGAAAAGATACAAGAAGTGATTGTCGTCGAAGGTCGAGACGACACGACGCGGCTACAAGAAGTGTATGACGTCGATACGATTGAGACGAACGGGTCGGCCGTTTCGAAGCAAACAATCGAGCGAATCAAACGTGCCCAAGAGACACGGGGCGTGATTATTTTGACGGACCCGGATTATCCGGGTGACCGAATCCGGGCCATCGTCGAGGAGCAAGTCAAAGGGTGCAAGCATGCCTATCTCCCTCGAGCCGAAGCGAAAGACAAGCGCGGTAAAATCGGGGTCGAGCATGCTTCTCCAGCGACGATTCGCCGTGTGCTCGAAGCGTTGTATGAACAGCGGGTTGAGACGGACATGCCGCTCGTCACCCGTCAGATGGTGCTCGAAGCTGATTTGATTGGCGGACCAGACGCGGCGCGGCGGCGCAAACGACTCGGGGTGTTACTTCGCATTGGTGAACCGAACGCGAAACAGTTTGTGAAACGAGTGGAAGCGTTACGGGTCACGATTGAAGAATGGGAACGAGCACTGGCTCAGTTAGAGGAGGAAAATCATTGAAAGACATCGCCACAATTCAACGCACGAAATCAATTCTAGAACGTCACGGCTTCTCGTTTAAAAAGTCGCTTGGACAGAACTTTTTAATCGATTTAAATATTTTGAATAAAATCGTAGACGCCGCGGAGCTAAGTGAAGCGAGCGGGGTGCTCGAAATCGGTCCCGGTATCGGGTCATTGACGGAACAGTCTGCCAAGCGGGCTAAAAAGGTCGTCGCCCTCGAAATCGACCAACGTCTGCTTCCGATTTTGGAAGACACGATGTCTCCTTATCCACACGTGCATGTCATCCACGGCGATGCGCTCGAACTCGATATTCAATCCATCGTCGAGCGTGAGTTTTTCAGTCAAGGTATCGAAGACATCTCGGTCGTGGCGAACTTGCCGTATTACGTGACGACGCCAATCATCATGCGTTTACTGGAAAGCCAAATCAAGTTCCGTTCACTCGTCATGATGATTCAAAAAGAAGTTGCCGAGCGGATCGGAGCGAAGCCTGGGACAAAAGCATACGGCTCTCTCTCGATTGCAATTCAGTATTACGCAGAGGCGAACGTGAGCTTTATCGTCCCGAAAAGTGTGTTCATGCCGGCGCCGAACGTCGATTCAGCGGTCATCACGTTGAAAATGCGCCCCAAACCGGCGGTCGACGTGAAGGATGAAGCCTTCTTCTTTGAGATTGCCCGTGCCAGTTTCGCGCAACGTCGGAAAACGATTTTGAATAACTTGACGAATCACCTGGGCAAAGATAAAAAAATGGAAATCGAACGTCTCTTGGGTGAGGCTGAAATCGATCCAAAACGGCGAGGCGAAACGCTTTCGCTTGAAGAGTTTGCACGGTTAGCGGACACAATTTTACCACTTAAAAACAGTTGACGACCGGATAGCGAATCGATATAATATTAATCTTTATTTTCATTTCTGAATGTGTTATACTTGTAACAGTGAGGTGAAGCGTATGCCAAAGACGTTGCAAGAAATCAGACAGAAACTCGAATCGCATGTTGGAGAACGATTGACGTTGAAAGCAAACGGCGGTCGTAAGAAAGTCGTTACTCGGTTTGGAACGCTCGTTGAGACGTATCCCGCGGTGTTCGTCGTCAAATTGGATGAAGACCATCATAACGTGGAACGTGTCTCATATAGCTACGCTGATGTCCTAACGGATACAGTTAAAATTGAATTCAGCAATTGAACGATAAATGAGAGGCGGATGCATTGGCAGCTGCTTCTTTTTTTGTGCGCTCGTTTACGGTACAATGGCGAACAGGAGATACATGGGAAGGGTGAACGATATGCGCACGATCAGTGTGAAAGCGCCGGCAAAAATCAATTTGACGCTTGACGTCCTTGGGAAGCGGGCAGATGGCTATCATGAAGTAGAAATGGTAATGACGACAGTGGATTTATCGGATCGACTGGAATTGACCGTCCTTGATACAGACGAGATTCGGATTCAATCTGAACATGCCTATGTGCCGAATGACCACCGGAACTTGGCGTATCGTGCAGCCGAGTTGTTGCGGAAGCGATTTGGCATCAAGCAAGGTGTCGAAATCGTATTGGATAAGCAGATTCCGGTCGCGGCAGGGCTAGCTGGCGGATCGAGTGACGCTGCCGCGACGCTTCGAGGTATGAACGACCTGTTCGACCTCGGCCTGTCGTTAGAAGAGTTGGCCGAACTTGGGGCCGCCGTCGGATCGGACGTATCGTTTTGTGTCATGGGGGGAACAGCCATCGCGCGCGGACGCGGTGAACAGTTAGAGACAATCCCGTCACCGCCACCGTGTTACGTCGTCTTGGCGAAACCGAAAATCGGGGTATCGACGGCCGACGTCTATCGCGCGGTAGAGATGGAGAAGATTGTGCATCCAAACACCGAGGCTATGGTCACGGCGATTCGTGATCGTGATTTTGATGGTATCTGTTCAAACTTAGGCAATGCCCTTGAGGCGGTCACGCTCGAACTTCATCCGGAAGTTCGCCAAATCAAAGAAACGATGCTCCACTGCGGAGCGGATGGGGTGCTCATGAGTGGAAGTGGTCCGACCGTATTCGCACTAATTGAGCATGAACAAAAAGCACATCGTGTCTATAACGGGCTGAAAGGATTTTGTCCTGAAGTGTTCGTCGTTCGGATTCTCGGCAAAAAACATTGAACAAAGACGAATGAGAATGATATATTCTGTTTAGAACATTCGTCTATTATTGAAGAAGTGAAGGGGAATCCGTATGAAAATTCGTAGAAGTGGTCGTCTCGTTGATATGACCCGTTATTTGCTGGACCATCCGCACCAGCTCGTCTCGTTATCGATGTTTTCGAGCCGTTATAAAGCAGCCAAGTCATCCATCAGTGAAGATTTGGTCATTGTCAGTGAAATGTTGGCCCACGATGGCACGGGTAAACTGGTCACGGTGCCAGGAGCGGCCGGTGGCGTCATGTTCATCCCAGGGTGGAGCAAAGACAAGTCGCTCTCGATGATCGACGGGCTATGTGAACAGTTGTCGAAGCCAGAACGGTTGCTCCCAGGAGGTTATCTCTATTTGACAGACGTCCTCGGTAACCCGCGTCAAGTGAAGCCGATGGGCCAAGTCTTCGCCTCGGTGTTCGCTGATCGGAAAGTCGATGTCGTCATGACGATTGCGACGAAAGGGATTCCGCTCGCCTACGCTGTAGCCGAGCAACTCGGGGTACCGTTTGTCATCGTTCGGTCCGATAGTCGTGTCACCGAAGGTTCGACCGTGAGTATCAACTACGTCTCCGGTTCGTCGAAGGCGATTCGCACGATGGCGCTCGCGCGTCGCAGTTTGCCACGTGGCGCGAACGTGCTGTTGATTGACGATTTCATGAAAGCTGGCGGAACGATTCGCGGAATGATGAGTCTCTTGAACGAGTTCGAAGCGAACCTTGCCGGTGTCGGCGTACTTATGGAAGCAGAAGGCGCCGAGAAGAAAATGGTGAGCGAATACGTCAGTTTAATGAAATTGACGAACGTCGACTCGGATGAAGGTCTCGTCACGATTTCGCGTGGAAACGTCGAACAGTTCTTAAAGTGATTGGCAAAAAATTGATTTCGTTTTATGATGAAAGGGTATAAGATTCGTACGAAGTCAATCGGTTCGCTTGGAATCATCTCAGCCTTTTAGAAAGTACACCACGGTCCAGACAACGATGAAAAGGGGATGCGAAACATGCAGATCACAGACGTAAAAATTCGCAAAGTCGCGACGGAAGGTAGAATGAAGGCACTGGCCTCCATTACACTCGACCACGAATTTGTGGTACACGACCTTCGAATCATTGAAGGGAGTACCGGTCTGTTCGTAGCGATGCCGAGCAAGCGGACGCCAGAAGGGATTTTCCGTGACATTGCTCACCCGATTAATGGAGATATGCGTCAGAAAGTCGAGGCTGCCGTTTTAGAGGCGTACGGTCAAGAGGACGTCGCCATCGCCGAGACGCAAGCCCAATATAATGCCATGAACGAGTAATATTTGACAGCGGATGGGGATCCTTCCGCTGCCTTTTTACGTTTCATTGGTTACGAATAGGTACAACGGTTGAAACCGCGTCATGGTTTCGATATAGTAGATACGGTGTAAATAAGGTTTGAATGTATAAAAAACCGAACATTTGAGTATATTACAGTCGATATGAGATAGGAGCGAATCAAGAATGGATCGTTTTGCAGTCATTTTGGCAGCAGGTAAAGGGACGCGCATGAAGTCGAAGCTTTATAAAGTACTTCATCCGGTCCTTGGAAAACCGATGGTCGAACACGTCGTCGATCAACTCGACAAAATCGGGGTCAGTCGTCAAATCGTCATCGTCGGCCATGGGGCTGAAGCGGTACAAGAGACGTTGGGCTCACGCGTGGAGTATGCGGTCCAAGAACAACAGCTCGGTACGGGCCATGCGGTACAGATGGCAGAAGCTGAACTCGCAGGCAAACCTGGCGCGACGCTCGTCGTTTGCGGCGATACACCGCTATTGACAGCGGAAACGCTCGAGGCGTTGTTGGCCCATCACGAGGCGCAACAGGCAAAAGTGACCGTGTTGACTGCGATTGCTGATGATGCGACTGGATATGGCCGCGTCATCCGCGGGGAAGACGGAAATGTCACAAAAGTCGTCGAGCATAAAGATGCGTCTGACACTGAACTAGAGATTCGTGAAATCAACACCGGAACGTACGTGTTCGATAACGAGCTCTTGTTTGATGCATTGAAGCAAGTCGGGAACAACAACGCTCAAGGCGAGTACTACTTGCCGGACGTCATCTCGATTGCGAAAGAAGCAGGCGAAGTCGTGGCAGCACACACGGCGCCGACATTCGATGAAACGATCGGCGTCAACGATCGTGTCGCTCTCTCACAAGCTGAAGCGGTCATGCGCAAGCGGACGAACGAACGCCTCATGCGTGAAGGTGTCACATTCATGGATGCAGCTTCGACATACATCTCACCAGATGCCGTCATCAGTTCGGATACGATCATCTATCCAGGGACGGTCATTCTCGGGAAAACGATTATCGGTTCAGAGTGCGTGATTGGTCCAAATTCAGATATCCGCAATAGCGTCATCGAAGACGGTGCGACGGTTCGTCAATCGGTCGTAAGTGACAGCCGTGTCGGAACTGAAGCACAGGTCGGGCCGTTCGCCCACCTTCGTCAACAAGCAGTCCTCGGCGCGAATACGCGCGTCGGTAACTTCGTGGAAATCAAAAAATCAACGTTCGGAGACGGTGCGAAAGCATCACATCTCAGCTATATCGGAGATGCTTCGATCGGGGAACGCGTCAACCTCGGCTGTGGCTCGATCACGGTCAACTATGACGGCAAGAACAAGTTCGAAACGGTCGTCGAAGCCGATGCATTCGTCGGCTGCAATGTGAACTTGATCGCTCCGGTGAAAGTCGGAAAAGGCTCAATCGTAGCAGCCGGTTCGACGATCACGGATGACGTTCCTGAAGAGGCGCTTGCGATCGCACGCGAACGCCAAACGAATAAAGAAGGTTACACGAAACGATAAGTTGCTGCCTATTATTATGGAAAACGATGGAGGAGAATCCTAAACATGTCTACTGTATATGAACGTGAAATTCGCCTATTTAGCTTAAACTCAAACCGCCCACTCGCCGAAGAGATTGCCAAGGAAATTGGCATCCCGCTCAGCGATTGCCAAGTGAAGCGGTTTAGCGACGGAGAACTTTACATCAACATCGAGGAGAGCGTGCGAGGCGATGATGTGTACATCATTCAATCGACGAGCTCACCGGTGAACGAAACGCTCATGGAGTTACTCGTCATGATCGATGCGTTGAAACGAGCATCGGTTCGGACGATTAACGTGGTCATGCCATACTACGGTTACGCTCGCCAAGACCGCAAGGCGCGCTCACGTGAGCCGATCACAGCGAAACTTGTCGCTGATTTATTGACGGTTGCAGGTGCCACGCGTTTAATCACGATGGACTTGCATGCTGCTCAAATCCAAGGTTTCTTCAATATCCCAGTAGACCAATTATTAGGTGTTCCACTCATCTCGACGTATTTTGAGACAGATGAATTTAAAGCGAAAGACATTGTCGTCGTTTCACCGGACCACGGTGGCGTCACGCGTGCCCGTAAGCTTGCCGAACGCTTGAAGGCTCCAATCGCCATCATCGACAAGCGTCGTCCTGAAGCGAACGTGGCTGAAGTCATGAACATCGTTGGCAGCGTTGAAGGCAAGACGGCCATCTTGATCGATGACATCATCGATACAGCTGGAACAATCACGCTCGCGGCCGATGCCATCGTCCAAGCTGGTGCAAAAGAAGTGTACGCCTCGTGTACACACCCAGTGTTATCTGGACCGGCGATGGAACGGATCGACAACTCGTCAATCAAGGAACTTGTTGTCTTGAACACGATCGATTTAGAAGGTCGCGAATGTTCAAGCAAAATCAAGCAGATGTCGGTTGCCCGTTTGCTTGGAGAAGCGATCATGCGTGTCCACGAGCACAAATCGGTGAGCACACTGTTCGATTAAAAAAACGAGGCCCGAAGGCGTTCGCCTTTGGGCTTTTTTGTTCAGGAGGAATAAGATGAAATGTATCGTCGGCCTCGGGAATCCAGGCAAAAAGTATGAGATGACCCGTCACAACGTCGGATTTTTGGCGATTGATCGCCTTGCCGACAAGCATGGGATCAAACTCGATGAAGCCAAGTTTAAAGCATTGATTGGAACGGGAAGAATCAATGGAGAACGTGTCGTCCTCGTCAAACCGCTCACGTATATGAATTTATCAGGCGAGTCGGTCCGTCCGATTTTAGATTATTATAAGATTGAGATTGACGACTTGCTCGTCATTTATGATGACTTGGACATGGTCCCAGGAAAGCTGCGGTTCCGTCCGAAAGGCAGTGCCGGCGGACATAACGGCATCAAGTCGTTGATTCAGCATTTAGGCACACAAGACTTTAAACGTCTGAAACTGGGGATTGGCCGTCCGCCGCATCCGATTAAAGTGGTCGATTGGGTGCTTATGAACTACCGTAAAGAAGACATGCCAGAATTAAATGATACGCTCGATCAAGCTGTGTCCGCCGCAACCGATTTTGTGGATACTGAATGGATTGCGCTCATGAATCGATATAACTAAAGGGTCAACGTACCCTTTTTTGTCGTATGAGGTGGAGGAAAACAAATGAATGCTCTAGAGAAATTCATGGTGACGTTACCTGAGACGAACGTGATTCGGGAGCGGTTGCCAAAAGTCGATCGACAACTCGTCACCGGATTGACAACAAGTGCCAAGGCGCTTGTATTGGCGGGTTTGGCGAAAAATTCGCCAAGACGTCTCGTCGTCGTCACGCATAACATGTATCAAGCACAAAAAATGTACGATCAACTCGAGTCGCTCATCGGTCCGAGCAAAACGTTGCTTTATCCGATTGATGAGACGCTCGCTGGCGAACTATCCCTCACATCGAGCCCAGAATTGCTTGCCGCTCGGATTGAGGCTCGGACACGTCTCCTTGACGAAACGGGAGGCGTCCTTGTCGTGCCGCTCGGTGGCTTGCGCCGTTATATCCCGAACCCGTCAGACTGGCAAACGAGTCATCATCACATCAAACCTGGACAAGAGCTCGATTTAAAGCCGTTCGCCGAGACGCTCATCACGCTCGGTTATGAACGGACGGCCACCGTGACGGCACCGGGTGAATTCTCCGTCCGCGGCAGTATTTTAGACGTCTATCCGCTCACGGCAGCGCGCCCGTATCGCATCGATTTGTTCGACACCGAAGTCGATTCCATCTTTACGTTTGATGCCGAGACGCAGCGTTCGCTAGGTGTCGTCGGCGAAGCGGTCATCCCACCCGCCACCGAGTTCATCGCCTCACGCGACCAGTTGCAGCAGGCCGGACAAGCACTCGAACGTCAATATGAGCGGACGCTTTCGCTCATTGAGACCGAGACGATCCGGCAAGCGCTCGAGGACGGAATCGCCCGGGACATCGAACAGTTCGGTCGAGGCGAGGTTCCTGAAAAAGTTGGGAAGTACACACCGCTCCTGTATAGCTCGACGCTCCTCGATTATGTTGGGGCGGAAGCGGTGTTGATGTTAGATGAAGTGGCACGGATTGAAGATGCTGCCGACGTGCAAGACCGCGAAGAAGCGGAATGGTTCTCGTCGCTCATCGAACGAGGGGAATCGGTCAGCAACTACACGCTCGCCGTCCCGATGCATAAAGTATTCCGTACGTTGAAGCAAGTCGCGTTCTCCTTGTTGCCGTCACGACGGTCCGGAATTCCGGAGACGAACACGGTCCACCTCAGCTGTCGCCCGCTCCCGGCGTTTCATGGCCAGATGCACTTATTGAAACAAGAAGTCGAACGGTGGCAACAAGGTGACCATCGCATCGTCTTCTTGGCAGGGGATCAAACACGGGCCGATAAAGTGGTGGAGTTGCTTGACGATTATGGAATCTCATCCACGTTCACAAATGTGGACGGTGAGCTGTTGCCGCGTCACGTCCATGTCATGATCGGACAAATCGAAGGCGGCTTTGAACTCTCGACGAGCCGTCTCGTCGTCGTTTCCGAAGAAGAACTGTTCAAGCGCGTCACGAAGCGGAAACGTCAGACGAAGAATTTGACGAACGCCGAACGGATTAAAAGTTACCAAGAATTGAAGCCGAACGACCATGTCGTCCACATCCATCACGGAATCGGGAAGTACCTAGGCATCAAGACGATTGAAGTCGGCGGCATTCATCAAGACTACTTACATCTCGTCTATGCCGGCGACGATGCGCTGTACGTCCCCGTCGATCAAATCGATCTCGTTCAAAAGTATGTCGGGACCGAAGGTAAAGAGCCGAAGATTTACAAACTCGGCGGAACCGAGTGGAAGAAGGTCAAATCGAAAGTCGCCAAATCGGTGGAAGACATCGCCGATGAACTGATCAAGCTGTACGCGGCGCGTGAAGCGTCCGTCGGCTATGCGTTCCCAGGTGATGACGAAGAGATGAGCCAGTTCGAAAGCTCGTTCCCGTACGCAGAGACAGAAGACCAAGTCCGCTCCATCGCCGAAATCAAAGCGGACATGGAACGGTCGCGGCCAATGGACCGTCTCCTTTGCGGCGATGTCGGTTACGGCAAGACGGAAGTGGCGATTCGAGCCGCGTTCAAAGCCGTGCTCGCCGGGAAGCAAGTCGCGTTCCTTGTGCCGACGACCGTGCTGGCGCAACAACATTACGAGACGATGCTCGAACGGTTCAGTGAATTTCCAATCAACGTCTCTGTCATGAGCCGCTTTCGCTCGAAAAGCGAGATGGCGGCGACGAAAAAAGGCTTGAAAGAAGGGACGATTGACGTCGTCGTCGGGACGCACCGCGTCTTGTCGAAAGATGTGACGTTCGCCGATCTCGGTCTCGTCATCATTGATGAAGAGCAGCGGTTCGGGGTCAAACATAAGGAACGACTCAAGCAGTTGAAGACGAATATCGACGTCTTGACGCTGACGGCGACACCGATTCCGCGGACACTCCATATGTCGATGATCGGCATCCGAGACTTGTCGGTACTCGAGACGCCGCCAGAGAACCGCTACCCGGTGCAGACGTACGTCATGGAATACGATGGTATTGTCTTGCGGGAAGCACTTGAGCGCGAACTCGCACGAGGCGGACAGGCATTCTTCCTCTACAACCGCGTCGAAGGCATCGAGCGGAAGGCAGAAGAGATTCGCGCTTTGTTACCGGAGGCACGCATTGCGACGGCACACGGTCGGATGACCGAGACAGAACTCGAGAGCCAGCTCATCAGTTTCCTAGAAGGGGAAGCGGATGTGCTCGTCTCGACGACGATCATCGAGACCGGCATCGATATCCCGAACGTGAACACACTCATCGTTCACGATGCGGACAAGATGGGGCTGTCACAGCTGTATCAGTTGCGCGGACGTGTCGGTCGTTCCAACCGGATCGCCTACGCCTACTTCACGTATCGGAAAGACAAGCGTTTGACCGAGGTCGCGGAGAGCCGGCTACAGGCCATTAAAGAGTTCACGGAGCTCGGGAGCGGGTTCAAGATTGCGATGCGCGACTTATCGATTCGCGGCGCCGGAAATCTGCTCGGGGCCCAACAGTCCGGGTTCATTGATTCGGTCGGATTCGACTTATACTCACAAATGTTGTCTGAAGCCATCGAGGAACGGAAAGACCGGATGCGCGGACAGGCGAAACAAGTCGTCTTCAAACCGGAAATCGCGTTCCAAGCGGATGCGTATATTCCGGACGACTATTTATCGGACAGCGAATTGAAAATCGAGATGTACAAACGCTTTAAGTATGTCGATACACCAGAAGCGTTGTTCGCCCTCCAGGACGAGTTGATTGAACGGTTCGGCGAATTCCCGGAACCGGTCGCGCTCCTCATCCAACTGACGCGTCTGCGCATCTATGGCGAGATGGCGAAAGTGGCGCGCATCAAACAGTCTCCGGGCCGCATCGAGATGGTATTGTCGCTCGAATCGACGACGGCGCTCGACGTGCCGTCATTCATGGAATGGACGATGCCGCTCGGTCGGAAACTCGGTGTCGGACAAGACAACGGTGCCCTCAAATTGTCGCTCAGTGGCCGCATGCCGGTCGTCGAACTGTTGAACGATGCCGATACGGTGCTTGAGGAGCTCGTGAAGAGGTTGGCGCATGCGGTCGCCAAGTAAGTTTGCGACCGGCGTCGTCTTATTTGCGCTCGCGGGCTATCTTTCAAAGTTCATCAGTTTCGCTTACCGAGTGCCTTACCAAAATATCGCCGGAGACTTCGGGTTGTATGCCTATCAGACGGTGTATCCATTTGCCGCGATCGTCGCTTCGCTCGGCATGTATGCGATGCCGGTCGTGATTGCCAAAATCGGTGTCGGGGCACATGGACCGAGGCGAAAGCTCGAAGTGTTATGGGGCAGTTTTTACGCCTTGCTCGGTTTAGCCGTCATCCTTGTCGTCACGATGTGGATGCTAGCACCGGTCATCGCCCGTCTCCTCGGGGACATGGAACTCGCACCGACGCTGCGGATCATCAGCCTGAGTTATTTACTCATGCCGGCTTTGGCGGTGCTCCGCGGTTCGTTTCAGGCCGTCGATGACTTGCGGCCGAGTGCGATTTCTCAAGTGCTCGAGAACCTCGTTCGCGTCACGGTCTTACTCGTCGCCTTGTTGATTGGCGTTCGCTTCGGTCAAGATGCCTATACACTCAGTCGATACGCGTATGGGGCGACGCTCGTCGGAGGTGTCATCGCCATCGTCATCTTGTCATTATGGGCGAAGCAGTTACGGCTCGTACCGGTACAACCCACGACGTTGCGGTCTGTCCTTCGAATCTTACTGACGACGGGGTTTGCCGTCGGTTTCGCCTCGCTCGGGATTTTATGGATGCAACTCGTCGACTCGTTCACGATTGTCAATCTGATGGGCGGGGATTATGCGGCGAAAGTCGGCAAAGGGGTATTTGACCGAGGCTATCCGCTCGTTCAATTCGCGATTCTTTTCACGACGGCGCTCGGAATGGCAAACGTCCCGAACTTGGTGCGGCATTATCGTGCCGGTCGTATCGAAGCGACCTCTTCCGGACTCAGTTCGATGATTCGCGTGACGACAACGGTCGCCGCTGCGGCCACAATCGGCTTGATGGGTGTCATGTTCCCGTTGAATGTCGCGCTATTTGAGAACGCGGCCGGGACGACAGCGCTCGTCTTGCTCTCGACGAGTACGTTCGCCGCGTCGCTTGCCGTGGCGAGCATGACATGTCTACAGGCGATTGATCGGGAACGCACAGCTGCTGTCGGTATGATTCTCGCCATCTGCGTGAAGCTCGGCAGCAACTTGTGGCTCGTCCCTTCCTATGGCATCGCCGGGGCTGCCCTCGGGACCTCGATTGCCTTTTTAGCGATGGCCGCGTTCAATTTCAATCGGCTCGATCAAATCATCCCGCTCGGCATGCTCCGGTTTCGACATTATGGACGTCTCGTCAAAACGGTGGCGCCGATGGGCGTCATCTTGCTCGGCTTGAACGTCATGGCGCTGGATGGCCTGACGCATCGTCTCGATGCCCTCATCTGGCTCGTCTTCATGCTCGTGCTCGGTGCCGGCATTTATGTCTGGCGGTTATGGAAAGAACAAATTTTGACGATAGAAGAATGGGAAATGATTCCGTTCGGAGGTCGTCTCATCAATCTGCTAGAAAAAAAGGAGAACTGATATGAGTTACGGAATTACGGTCGTCGGCCTCGGGTCTGGCGAACTTGATCAACTACCGCTCGGTGTCTATCGTCATTTGAAGCAGCAACCGCTCGTTTGGTTGCGCACGAAAGAACACCCTGTCGTCAGCGAACTTGAGGCGGAAGGCGTGACGTTCGAATCGTTTGATGCGATTTACGAAGCGAGTGACACGTTCGAGGACGTCTACCGACAAATCGTTGAGACGTTGCTTGAAAAGAGTGAAGAGCTAGCCATCACCTATGCCGTACCGGGACATCCGTTCGTGGCGGAGCGGACGGTCGAACTGCTCGTCGAACAAGGTGCGGACGTCACGTTCCTCGGCGGTCAGAGCTTTTTGGACGCTATGTTCCAAGCCCTCCGCATCGATCCAATCAACGGCTTCCAATTACTCGATGCGACGGCGCTCGATGTCGAACGGATTCAAGTGACCCAACACGTATTGATTGGTCAAGTGTATGACGGATTCGTGGCCGGAGACGTGAAAGTCCAATTAATGGAACGATATCCGGATGAGCATATCGTCAAACTCGTGACAGCCGCTGGGACAAAACATGAGCGGGTCAGTGAAATCCCGCTCTATGAGATGGACCGCGTGGCAGAAGTCGACAACTTGACGACGCTCTATGTGCCGCCGTTGACGGACGAGACGCATTTGGCGCGCGAATTTTCGACGCTGAAGCACATCATTGCGACGCTCCGCGGTCCGGACGGCTGCCCGTGGGACCGGAAACAGACGCATGAGTCGCTCCGTAAATATTTGCTCGAAGAAGCGTACGAATTGATTGAAGCAATCGATACGGAAGACGATGATGCGATTGTCGAAGAGCTCGGTGATGTGTTGCTTCAAGTCATGCTCCACGCCCAAATCGGAGCGGACGAAGGCTATTTTGATATTCGAGACGTCATTGGCACCGTCAGTGAGAAGATGGTCCGCCGTCATCCTCATGTGTTTGGGGATGTGACGGTCGATGATGCCGATGAAGTGGTGACGAATTGGAATGCGATTAAACAAGTGGAAAAAGGGGAAAAGAGAAAATCGCAGCTAGATGGAGTTCTCATGACGCAACCTGGTTTGATGCGGGCCGAGCAATTGCAGAAAAAAGCTGCACAAGTCGGTTTCGAATGGGACGATGTTCAAGGTGCGTTCGAGAAATTGGAAGAAGAACTCCACGAGTGGAGAAGTCAGCCTGAAGATGAACGAGAACTTGGGGATGTCCTCTTCTCAATCGTCAACGTGGCGCGCTATTTCAAGTTGAACGCCGAGCAGGCGCTCGAACGAACCAATCAAAAATTTAAGAGACGATTCGAATACATTGAAGCGAACGGCTCCCTCGAAGAGATGACGCTCGAAGAGATGGATCGGCTCTGGGATGAAGCGAAGGAGAAGGGATTATGAGACTAGACAAGTTTTTGAAAGTATCCCGCTTGATTAAGCGGCGTACGTTGGCGAAAGAAGTCGCCGACCAAGGCCGGATTCAATTGAACGGACAAGTAGCGAAAGCGAGCACCGACGTCAAAGTCGGTGATGAGTTACAAATTCGATTCGGGAATAAGCTCGTCACGGTCGTCATTGACTCGATTGCCGAGTATGCCCGCAAAGAGGATGCGAAAGAAATGTACCGCTTGCTCAAAGAAGAAAAGGTGAACAGTGGTACGGAAGCGTAAAAAAAAGGTATACTGAACGTAACAGGACAGGAGGAAGGTGATTCGATGAATGGACGTAACCCGATGGAACGCAAACAGCGGATTCGGGCTCTTGATGAACGGAGAGAACAGCTGGAAAAAGAACAGAACCGGCGACGTATCCATCTTCGACGCCGCCTGGCTGCGGCCTCACTTCTCTTTTTGTTAATGGTTGTCTTCATCGGTCAAAGTTACTTCTCGAAAGTCGGATATGTGTCCGAGCAAGAACGGAAACAAAATGAAGCGCAAGTCGAACTTCGGGAAACGAAGGACGAACAATCAGAACTGAAAGAGCAGGTCGAGCGTTTACAAGACGAAGAATACATCGCCAATCTAGCGCGCAACGAGCTGTTGTTCTCGAAAGATGGCGAGATTATTTTTTACTTCTCACCAGAGGAATAAGTGGGTTCGTTGACCGTTGACGAATCGACTCGTATAATTGTAGGGAATCAATCAAAAAAAGGAGTACATTATTTTATGTCAATTGAAGTAGGAAGCAAGGTACAAGGTAAGGTTACAGGGATTACGCATTTCGGAGCGTTCGTAGAACTTCCAAATGGCAAAACGGGTTTGGTGCACATCAGTGAAGTGGCAGATTCTTACGTCAAAGACATCAATGAAGTGCTAACGGTCGGTCAAGAAGTGACGGTCAAAATCTTGAACGTCGAAACAGATGGCAAAATCGGGTTGTCTATCAAAAAGGCCGTCGATCGCCCTGTCAGTGAACGTCCAGAGCGTCCAGCCGGCGAGCGTTTCTCTCGTGGCCCACGCCCAGGCGGCCCGGGTCAAGGCGGCCCACGCCCAGGTGGTCCAGGACAAGGTGGCCCACGCGGTGGCGGCGGTCCACGCGGTGGCGGTCCACGTGGTGGTGGCGGCGGACGTCGTGAAGTACGCCGTGAGCCAGAAACGTTCGATACGTTGATGAGCAAGTTCTTGAAAGACAGCGACGAGCGCTTGACGACGTTAAAACGTCAAACCGACTCAAAACGCGGTGGACGTGGAGCCAAGCGCGGGTAACCCTTCGTAAACCATCAGCTTCTACTCGTAACGATAGACGGTCTTCCTCAAGAAGACGACGAACCACAGACTTTTATAGTCTGTGGTTTTTTTTTGATTCTTTTTTGTTATGAAAAATAACTAAAAAGGGTTGCATTTTTTCGAGGAAGCGAGCACAATAGGGAACATGAAAAAATAGTTATGTTTTATAAGTGAAAGGTGAGAATGAAAATGAATGGATGGAAACTGTGGTTGGCGGAATGGAGAAGCATCGGGAAGAATCCTCGGGTCTGGGTCCCGATTTTCGCGGTCGCACTCGTGCCGCTCATGTATGCCGGGATGTTCTTATGGGCGTTTTGGGATCCGTATGGACAGATGAAAGACTTGCCGGTGGCGATCGTGAACGAAGACCAGGGAGCGACGTTCGACGGGGAGCAACTTGCCGTCGGGGACGAACTCGTAGAGAAGTTAAAGACGTCTGAGGCGTTCGAATTTATCGAGACGACGAAACAAGAAGCTGAGTCAGGATTGAACGATCATGACTATTACATGGCGATTGAGATTCCGGCAAACTTCTCAGAAAAAGCGACGACGGCGCTCAGCGAACAACCTGAGAAGCTCGAACTCAAATATATTGCCAATGAATCGTATAACTTTTTAGCGGCTCAAATCGGCGGTTCCGCGATGGAGCAAGTGAAAGGTGAACTGTCGACCGAAGTCGCGAAACAGTACGTCAGTGCGATGCGTGACGGGATTCAAGATGCCGCTGCTGGACTCGATGAAGCGGCGGCTGGGGCGGGAAAACTAGCAGATGGATCGCAGACGGCCGAACAGGGGGCGACCCAATTGGCCGACGGGACCGCATTGCTCGCTTCAAAACAACAAGAATTGGCTGACGGGGCGAGTCGGCTGAATGAAGGTGTGGCCCAACTCGAGACAGGGACGACGGAGTTGGCGAAGGGAAGCCAGCAAGTTTATGCAGGTAGCGCCGCCTTATCAGACGGGGCACGTCAAGTGAATGACGGGGCGTCTGCCCTTCAAGACGGAACGAGCCAACTTGTCGAAGGGACAGACACGTTCGCCTCGAAGTTGGAGGAATTGCACAGCGGGACGGCTTCTCTCAATCAAGGCGTTCAACAACTCGCGGCCGGGATTCAGCGTTCGAAGGACGGCAGTGAGCAATTGAGTGCCGGTTCAAATGAATTGGCGGCCGCGATGACGGCGGCGAAAGAAGGGAATGCCGCCTTGATGGCAGGAGAGACGGAACTCGTGGCCGGAATCGGTCAGATGAAGACAGAAGTGTTGGCCAGTCAAGATCAGTTGATGACCCAGCTGTCAGCACTCGCCGAGGCAGGGCAACCTGCTTCACCAGAGATGCTACAGGCGATTGTGGCCCAATTGGCGGAAGGTCAAACAGCGACAGCCGCTGGATTCGATGCACTGTCCGCGGGAGCGACGCGTGTGAAAGAAGGACAGGCCGCGCTCGGTGACGGATTGACGCAAGCAGAGGCTGGTGCCAATGAACTCGCTTCGGGACTGGTGACGTTACGTGACGGACAAGCTGAACTCGCAAGCGGGGCACAGGCGTTGGCGGATGGGTCGACCCAAGTGGAACAAGGGGCGCAAACGGCAGCCGTGAGTTCGAAAGAGTTGGCTTCGGCAAGCAATCGCTTAAACGCCGGCGTCGGAGCGTTGAAAGACGGGACCGCCGAACTCGCGTCCGGCAGTACGCAGTTGACCGAGGCGACGGGCGCCTTGTCAGAGGGGAGTTCGAAACTCGCAGACGGGGCGAAGAGCGCCGGCGCGGGCACGAATACACTCGCGAACGGGGCTGTACGTTTGGCAGAGGGCGGTAAAGACCTCCAGTCAGGTAGCGACCAGCTCGCAGACGGAGTGTCCGAACTTGCGGCGGGTAACAGCAAGTTACGGGACGCGCTCGCCGATGGGGCCGAAGCGGCCGCGATCGACATCCGAGACGATAACGTCGACATGATGGCCGGACCGGTCACGGTCGTCAACGAATCGATTCACAAGGTCCCGAACTACGGAACGGGTTTTGCACCGTACTTCATGTCACTCGGACTATTCGTCGGGGCGCTCTTGCTCTCGATCGTCTATCCGCTGTACGATCCGGCTGGAAAACCGAAACGCAGCCTGTCATGGCTCGTCTCAAAATCAGGTGTGTTGCTCGTTATCGGATTTATTCAAGCGCTCGTCTTGGATGTGGCGATGGTCATGTTGCTCGGACTTGAAGTCGAGGCGCCGCTCCAGTTCTTCGGATTCAGTTGGCTCGTCAGCATCACGTTCCTCTTAATCGTGCAGCTACTCGTCACGACGCTCGGAAATCCGGGCCGTTTCGTAGCCATCGTCTTATTGATCCTTCAATTGACGACGTCGGCTGGAACGTTCCCGCTCGAACTGATTCCGAGCGCCCTCCAACCGTTTAACGCCTGGTTGCCGATGACATACACCGTATCGGGCTATAAAGAAATCTTGTCAGCGGACGGCTGGAGCTACCTGCAACAAGCAATCATCTATTTGGCGTTCGTCTCAACCGCTTGCTTCTTCCTGCTATGGGGATATTTCCGCATCGCTTGGAAGAAAAAATATCGGCTGACGACGTCAGAAGCGTGATGCACAACGAACTGAAAATCGTGTATAGTGGATAAGACGACACTATACACGATTTTTTTGTGAAAAAACTTTAAAAAAAGAATTGACACTGGCGTGGGTACTGGTTATTATAGAAAATGTGCTTAGGACACAACAATAACATGGCGGTGTAGCTCAGCTGGCTAGAGCGTACGGTTCATACCCGTGAGGTCGTGGGTTCGACTCCCTCCGCCGCTACCATTTTATTTAGGCCCGTTGGTCAAGCGGTTAAGACACCGCCCTTTCACGGCGGTAACACGGGTTCGAATCCCGTACGGGTCACTTACCTAAGCGAAAAGAAGCCATCTCACTCGAGATGGCTTCTTTTGTTATATCAAGGAGGCGGACGGATGACGAGAGTATTGGTTGCCGTGTCCGGTGGAATCGATTCGGTCGTCTTGTTGGATCGGGTCATTCGGAACGGTATGGAAGTGGGCGTGGCCCATGTCCATCATGGACTGCGTCCCGAGTCGGATGAAGAGTATGAATTTGTGCGACGTTTGGCCGACAAGTACGACGTGCCATTTCATGGCAAACGGCTCGCTTTCCCGAACGGCGGTTCGCAGGCGAGTTACCGGACGGCACGATATGCGTTCTTTGAACAGGTTATGCAGAAGTTCGACTATACACAACTGATGACGGCCCATCACGCGGATGACCAACTCGAGACCGTCCTCATTCAACTGCAGCGTAACGTCGTCGAAGTGACGGGGATTCCTGAGCGTCGTCCGTTCGCAGGAGGAGAACTCGTTCGTCCGCTCTTATCGGAACCGAAGCGGGAACTGATTGCCTATGCCAAACGATACGGACTTGAATGGAGAGAGGATGCGAGCAACGCCACGACCGAATATTTGCGCAATCAAGTGCGGCATCAGATCGTGCCCCAGCTCCTCGCGTCGCAACCGGATCTTGTTCAAGTTGTGAGCGAAACAGCTCGGCATCAACGCGAATTGTGGCGGACCCGCTACCGACAGATGGAGAATTGGATCCAGGACAACGTGCGACTCGAGATGAAAGCGTTTCACGTGAAATCGGATAACTTGATGTGTCTAAATCCTGTCGAACGATACACCGTCGGGCGCCTGCTATCAATGCGCTACGGGGTAGAGGTGGGGACCGCGATCGACCGTCTGTTAACGAGTGCCCAAGGTTCTGGCCACTTCGACTTAGAGGGGTCATGGGGCCTGCGGAAACAAGACGGGCTCTTATCGTTACAGGCAACTGGTCAATCGCTCCTAGCCCCACACAAACAAGTGGTAACGACCTTCCCAGCGCATGTAGTGTTCGGGACTTCATTATTCTCACTAGACGTTGAGGATGATACGGACGGCATCCCGCTCGAGGCGATCGAGTTGCCGTTGATCATCCGCTCTGTCGAGGCTGGGGACGCGATGAAACTGTCCATCGGGACGAAAAAAGTCGCCCGCATCTTCATTGACGCGAAGATTCCGCGAGAAAAACGGCCTTTTGTCCCATTGGTAGTTGACGCAACGGGACGGATTATCGCTATAGTAGGGGTAAGAGTTTCCGATTTTCCGGATAAGTCGGGTGCGATGTGCCCACGATTAATGGTAAAATGATGATTGTGTCGGATAAGAAAGAGGAGGATTTTAAGATGTCATTAATGAACGATATGGAGAAAGTACTGATTTCAAGCGAAGAGATTCAAGGTAAAGTGAAAGAACTCGCTACAACACTTAGCGAAGAATATAAAGAAGAGTTTCCACTCCTCGTCTGCGTGTTAAAAGGTGCGATGCCATTCATGTCAGACCTCGTCAAAGAAATGGACATCCATTTAGAAATGGATTTCATGGACGTGTCGACGTACCATGGCGGAACGTCATCGACGGGTGAAGTTAAAATTGAGAAAGATTTAAATACATCTGTAGAAGGACGCGACATCTTGATTGTAGAAGATATCATTGATAGTGGACTCACGCTCGGCTATCTCGTCGACCTGCTCAAGTACCGCAAAGCCAAATCGGTTAAAATCGTGACGCTTCTCGATAAACCGACGGGCCGCAAGAACGGATTGTCGGCAGATTATAGCGGTTTCGTTATTCCGCACGAGTTTGTTGTCGGCTATGGTCTCGATTACGAAGAGAAATATCGTAACCTTCCGTACGTCGGTGTGCTCAAGCCGAGCATTTACGGGGGCTAACGTTTTTCTTTTGAAAATGCGTCGTGTTAAGATAAAAGAAATACCCAAAGTATACACATATACTGAATGGGCGAGAACATCGTTTCTCGGAATAGGAGGCAGAGAATGAATCGTGCAGTGAAAAACACCTTAGTTTTCGGTGTGATTTTCCTAGCCTTGATCTTGTTCCTTCAATATTTACAAAACCCGAATAGCCAGAGCGAGACGCTCACGTATTCGAAGTTCTTGGAATATGTGGAAGAAGGTCGGATTGAAACGGCAACCGTACAAGAAATTCCGGGAGCCATCTCAATTACAGGAGATCTAACAGGAGACGAAGATCAGCGTTTTGAAACGAATATCCCGGCCAACGAGGCCGAATACGCCGAAGTGCTCTCGTCACTTCGCGCGGATACCGACATCCAAATCGAAGAAGCAGAGTCGAGTGGTAGCTGGTTCAGCATCGTATTCGCGATCTTACCGTTCATCATCATCTTCATCTTATTCTTCTTCTTGCTCAACCAAGCCCAAGGTGGCGGTGGTGGCGGTCGTGTGATGAACTTCGGGAAATCGAAGGCCAAACTATACGACCAAGAGAAGCGCCGTGTGACGTTTGAAGACGTTGCCGGAGCGGATGAAGAGAAGCAAGAGCTCATCGAAGTCGTTGAATTCTTGAAAGACCCACGTAAGTTCTCGAAACTCGGGGCACGGATTCCGAAAGGTGTCTTGCTTGTCGGTCCTCCGGGAACTGGTAAAACATTGCTCGCTCGTGCAGCTGCAGGAGAAGCCGGTGTACCGTTCTTCTCAATCTCAGGTTCTGACTTCGTCGAAATGTTCGTCGGTGTCGGGGCGTCACGTGTACGTGACTTGTTCGAGAATGCGAAAAAGAACGCACCGTGTATCATCTTTATCGATGAAATCGATGCGGTCGGACGTCAACGTGGCGCTGGCCTCGGTGGTGGACATGACGAGCGTGAACAAACGCTTAACCAACTTCTTGTCGAGATGGATGGATTCAGTGACAACGAAGGGATCATCATGATTGCCGCGACGAACCGTCCGGATATTCTTGACCCGGCCCTTCTTCGCCCAGGTCGATTTGACCGTCAAATCACGGTTGATCGTCCGGATGTTAAAGGCCGTGAAGCAGTCCTCAAAGTTCACGCCCGCAACAAGCCACTTGATTCGACAGTCGACTTGAAGTCGATTGCGCAGCGGACACCTGGATTCTCAGGTGCTGACCTTGAAAACTTATTGAACGAAGCGGCGCTCGTCGCAGCCCGGTCTGACCGTTCAGCGGTATCAGTCGTGGATGTCGAGGAAGCGATTGACCGCGTCATCGCCGGTCCTTCTAAGAAGAGCCGTGTCATCTCGGAGAAAGAACGACAAATCGTCGCCTATCATGAAGCGGGTCATACGATTATCGGGATTGAACTTGAGAATGCAGATGAAGTGCATAAAGTGACGATCGTTCCTCGCGGTAACGCAGGCGGCTATGTCGTCATGCTTCCAAAAGAAGATCGCTACTTCATGACGAAACCTGAGCTTGAAGATAAAATCGTCGGTCTCCTCGGGGGCCGCGTGGCGGAAGACGTCATCTTCGGTGAAGTGTCAACAGGAGCAAGCAATGATTTCCAACGTGCGACTGGTATCGCCCGGAAGATGGTCATGGATTACGGGATGAGCGACAAGCTCGGGCCGCTCCAACTTGGGTCAAACCATGGTGGACAAGTCTTCCTTGGCCGTGACTTCCAAACGGAACAGAACTACTCGGATGCGATTGCACAAGACATCGACCTCGAGATTCGTGATATCATCAACCGTTGTTACGCGAAAGCGAAACAAATCTTGACGGATCGTAGAGACGATCTCGAACTCGTCGCGAAGACGTTGCTCGAAGTCGAGACGCTCGATTCGAAACAGATTCGTCACTTGATTAAGACGCGCGAATATCTTCCGCACGAACCGGAAGAGCCGTCTCAACCATCGAAAGATGATGCAAGCGACGAAGCGAAGAAAGATGAGGCGGCCGTCAAGCACGGACAAGTCATCGATCAGCCTGGAGTCGTTCAAGAAGCGAAGCCGGATGTTGTCCCTGAAGGCGATAAGCCGGAAGCGACACCGACGGAACGCCCGAACAACGAATCACGGTAAGTGTAAGAGACGAATGCCCTAAACAAGGCATTCGTCTTTTTTCGTGTTATAATTCGAGCGAACTGTAATTGACAACAAAGTGAGGAACGCTATCATGATTTTAGTGATTGATGTTGGGAATACAAATATTGTCCTTGGGATGTATGACGGCGAGACACTCGTCCATCATTGGCGCATCTCGACAGACCGCACGAAAACGACCGATGAATACGGCATGCTCGTGAAATCACTGTTCGATCATTCGAACGTCTCATTCGATCAGATTGACGGTGTGATTCTGTCTTCGGTCGTTCCGCCGGTCATCTTTCCGCTCGAGCAGATGTCGCAGCGCTACTTTAACGTCCGACCGATTGTCGTCGGTCCCGGCGTAAAAACCGGTCTCGACATTCATGTTGATAATCCGCGTGAAGTCGGAGCGGACCGCATCGTCAACGCGGTTGCTGGAATTGCCAAGTATGATGGACCGCTCATCATCGTCGATTTCGGAACGGCGACGACGTACTGCTATATTGATGAGAACCGCCGTTATCACGGAGGCATCATTTCACCGGGGATCATGATTTCGGTCGAGGCGCTCTATCAACGGGCGGCCAAGCTGCCGCGCATCGAGCTCGCGACACCGCCTACGGTCGTTGGGAAAAATACAATTCAAGCGATGCAGTCCGGGACGTATTACGGCTATGTCGCACAAGTCGATGGCATTGTCGGTCGTATGAAGCGTGAAGTCGGAGAAGCGACCGTGATTGCCACGGGCGGTCTCGCGCGTTTGATTAGCGAGCATGCAGAGACGATTGATGTCGTCGATTCATTTTTGACGCTCGATGGGCTTCGTCTCATCTATGAGCGCAACCAGAAATAAACTTAAAGGAGTTACTCGATATGATTCAACCAGAACAACAAGCATTACTTGACCAAATGAAAGCCGATTACCTCGTCCGTGCCCTCGGGTTCAACGGGGAAGTCCGCGCGTTTGCCGTCCGGACGACGAAAACGATCTTTGAAACGCAACTCCGTCACCAGACGACACCGGTCGCTTCAGCAGCGCTCGGTCGCACGATGACGATCGGGACGATGATCGGTGCGATGCAAAAAGGCGCCGCTCGCGTGACGCTCAAAGTCGAAGGCGATGGACCGATTGGGAAAATCATCGTCGATGCCGATACGGCGGGAGACGTGCGCGGTTACGTGTCACATCCTCGTGTCGAAGGCGGCACGTTTGTGAATGATCACGGTTTGACGAAGTTGAAAGTCGGTGAAGCCGTCGGACGCGGGACGATCTCGGTCATTAAAGACCTCGGTTTGAAAGACTTTGTCGGCGGCTCGTCTGAGATTCAAACGGGTGAGATTAGCGAAGACTTCACGTACTACTTTGCGACGTCAGAACAAGTACCGTCAGTCGTCGGTGCGGGTGTGCTCGTCCTTCCAGAAGATGAATCGATTCTTGCGGCCGGTGGCATTATCGTTCAATTGATGCCGGATGCGTCAGAAGAGACGATTCAAGCGCTTGAACAGGCGCTCAAGACGTTCCCGCCAGTGTCGGTCCTCATCGGTGAAGAGAAAACACCGGAAGAAATGCTCCATATGCTCCTTGGCGACAGCCTCGAAGTGTTGGATCAAAAACCGGTTCAATTTAATTGCACATGTGGCCGCGACCGTATGGAAAGCGCGATTATCGGGCTCGGTGCCGAAGAGATTCGTCACATGATTGAAGAGGATGGCGGCGCTGAAGCGGTTTGTCACTTCTGCGGCGAGAAATACCACTTCTCGGCGGAACAATTAGAAACGATGAAACAACAAGCACGTTGACCGCTTTACTCCAAATTGCATATTTTGAATCTGATAGGGTATGATTACAATATCGGAATAGTCGGAATTATGGAGGAGGAAATGAAATGCGTATCGTAGATTCAGTAACAGACTTGATTGGAAAGACACCGATTGTGAAGTTGAATGGATTGACTGGCGCTGAAGATGCCACGGTTTACTTGAAATTGGAGTATATGAACCCGGGCTCTAGCGTAAAAGACCGGATTGCGCTCGCGATGATTGAAGCGGCTGAACGAGAAGGGGTCTTGAAACCAGGAGATACGATTATCGAACCGACCAGTGGGAACACGGGAATCGGTCTCGCCATGGTCAGTGCGGCCAAAGGCTATAAAGCGATTTTGGTCATGCCGGAAACGATGAGCATGGAACGTCGCAATTTGCTTCGTGGCTACGGTGCCGAACTCATTTTGACGCCGGGTCCTGAAGGGATGGGCGGAGCGATTCGCCGTGCGACGGAAGAGGCTGAACAAAACGGTTATTTCCTCCCGCAGCAGTTTAACAATGAAGCTAACCCGAACGTGCACGAGATGACGACAGGACCTGAAATCGTCGACGCGTTCGATGCGTCAGGCCTTCAAGTCGATGCGTTCATCGCCGGCGTCGGGACAGGTGGAACAATCACGGGAGCGGGTAAAGTGTTGAAAGCCCACTATCCGAACGTTCAAATCCTAGCGGTCGAACCGGTCGATTCACCGGTCTTGTCGGGTGGTAAACCAGGCCCGCATAAAATCCAAGGGATCGGGGCCGGGTTCATCCCGTCGATTCTAGATACGGAGATTTATGAAGGTGTCCTTCAAATCACGACCGATCAGGCGTTCGAATACGCACGTCTTGCGGCCAAAACGAACGGCGTGCTCGGAGGCATCTCATCTGGGGCGGCGATCGCAGCGGCTGTCGATACGGCGAAACGTCTCGGCAAAGGGAAAAACGTGCTGGCAATCATCCCGTCAAACGGAGAACGCTACCTCAGCACACCGCTCTATCAATTCGATGAAGAATCAGATAGCGTACGCTCGTAAACAAACGGCAGTTACCGGGAGACAACTTCTTTCGGTAACTGCCTTTTCTTGTGTACAATTAAAGGCATGAATCAGTGGAACGGGGGAATGTGGCGTGAGACAAACAGCGTTCAAAACCATGAGTATGACAAAAGAGAAGATGTACGACACATATATGACATTGACGGAAGGGAAGAAGCATTATGCGTGGTTAGAGAGCGGACGCGTCGGCCGCTATACAATGGCCGGGATTGAACCGTTCGCTACGCTTCACGTGAAAGATGGGGTCGGAACGTTCGAGACATCAGAGGCGACGGAAACACTTTACGGTGACCCGCTCGACATCGTCGAAACAATCCGGACCCGGTACGCCACCGAGCGGCCAGCTGGCGCTCCCCCGTTTTTTGGCGGGATGATCGGCTATGTAAGCTATGACGTAGCCCGAACGCTCGAACGTTTACCGCGGCAAGCGGCAGACGATTTGGCGACACCGGACGTCTCGTTCTTGCTGTTCGATGAAGTAGCGGTCTTCGATGAAGAAGAATCACTTTTATATATGCTCGTTACGACGGACAATCAGTTAGAAGTGAAACTCGATCGCTTTGTCGCCCTCTGGCACACCGAGACGCACTATTCGTTCCCACAGGTCGCGAGCGGAACGCTCGAACGTTCACGTTCATTGTCACAAGAGAATTTCGTGACGGCGGTGCAAAAGATTCAAGACTACATCGTCGAGGGCGATGTGTTCCAAGTGAACTTGAGCGTCCGGCAGTCGGAACCGCTACTCGCACACCCGCGTCACATCTACGACACGCTCCGGAAAGTGAACCCTTCACCGTATATGGGTTATTTCGTTGACGGTTCGCTCACGATGGTGTCGGCTTCGCCGGAACTGTTGCTCGAGAAACATGGCGCCGCCATCTCGACCCGCCCGATTGCTGGGACGAGACCACGAGGACGAGATGAGGCGGAAGATCTGGAACTGGCTCGGACGCTGCTCGATAATGAGAAAGAGCGGGCCGAACACGTCATGCTCGTCGACCTTGAACGAAACGACTTGGGCAAAGTCGCGGCTTACGGGACAGTGCATGTCGATGAGCTGATGGTCATCGAGAAGTACTCGCACGTCCAACATATCGTCTCGAACGTGCGCGGTTTGATGCGGGACGGCATATCGGGAGCCGAAGCACTCGGCGCGATGTTCCCGGGCGGCACCATCACCGGGGCACCGAAAATCCGGACGATGGAAATCATCGAAGAACTCGAACCGGTCCGACGCGGGATTTATACCGGCTCATACGGCTGGCTTAGTTGGGATGATGACCTCGTGTTCAACATCACGATTCGGACGATGGTCGTCAAGGACGGAATCGCCCATGTTCAGGCTGGTGCCGGGATTGTGATTGATTCGGATCCTGAAGCGGAGTACGCCGAATCACTTTCCAAGGCGAAAGCGCTATGGACGGCGAAAGAAAGGACGGAGACGACGGTATGATTTTACTCATCGATAACTATGACTCGTTCACATACAATTTAGTTCAATACTTTGGGGAGCTCGGTGAACAACTCGTCGTCCGTCGTAACGATGACATCACAATCGAGGAAATTGAAGCGCTCGCCCCAAGTTATCTCGTCATTTCGCCTGGTCCGTGCACACCGAGTGAGGCGGGTATCAGCATCGATGCGATTCAGGCGTTTGCCGGTCGCATCCCAATTCTTGGCGTCTGTCTCGGACATCAAGCGATTGCTCAAGCGTTCGGCGGAAAAGTCGTCCATGCCGAGCGGCTCATGCATGGCAAGACGTCAGCGATTCAACATGACGGAAACACGCTGTTTAACGGCATCCCGCAACAGACAATCGTGACACGCTACCATTCGCTCGCGGTTGAACGAGATGCGTTACCGTCGTGCTTGAAAGTCACGGCCGAGACGAGCCTGGGAGAGATTATGGCACTCCGGCATGAAACGTTACCGATTGAAGGGGTGCAGTTTCATCCGGAAGCGATTTTGACAGAACACGGCAAAGACATGATTCGTAATTTCGTCGAGGTGTATCGTCATGTGGCTTTGGCATAACGGCGAACTGCGAGGCAGCTCTGAAGTAACGATTCCGGTGGAAGATCACGGATTTTTATATGGGATGGGCCTATTCGAGACGTTTCGAACGTTCAATGGCACCCCGTTCTTGTTTGATCTTCACTGGGAACGTCTCGAAAAGAGCTTAGCAGAACTATGGATCGACCTTCCTTACACGAAACAAGAAATCGAACAGGCGATTCAAGATGTCGTTCGTCAAAACGGGACCCCGAACCTGTATGTGCGCTTGAACGTGTCCGCGGGGGTGGCGCCACTTGGACTCTACGACGGACGCTACACTCGTCCGAACGTGACACTGCTCGTCAAGCCGTTACCGGAATCGTTCCAGCCCACGGAAAAACGGCTGGAAGCCATCCCGTTTCCGAGAAGTCGGCCCGAAGCAGCATTCCGCTTAAAATCCCATCATTATATGAACAATATATTAGGGAAGCGCATGCTCGTTGATCGGGAGGCGGAAGGACTGTTCGCCGATGACTCAGGACATGTCGTAGAAGGGCTTGTCTCGAATATCTTCTGGGTCGAAGCTGACCAACTTTGGACGACGCCGCTCGCGACGGGACCTCTGGCTGGGGTCACGCGACGTTGGGTGATGGATACGTTTGATGTGAAGGAACGTGATGTGACGTTTGCTGAACTTACACAGGCAGACGAGATTTGGTTGACCAATTCGGTTCAACAGATTGCTCCGGTCACAGACTATGCCGGGAACAGTTATCCAGGAAAAGACGGGGCAAAATTTAAAGCATGTTGGTCTGTCTTATTGCATGCGATTGAGAGGGAAGAAACGCGATGACAAAAATCATGGGAATTTTAAATGTGACACCGGATTCGTTTTCGGACGGAGGACGGTATACGGCGCTCGAACAGGCGGTCGCTCACGCCAAGCAACTCGTTCAAGACGGAGCGGACGCGATTGATATCGGCGGGGAATCGACACGGCCGGGAGCCCGGTTCGTCTCGGCGGAAGAAGAAATCGAGCGAGTCGTTCCTGTCATTCGTCAACTGAAGCAAGAGCTCGACGTGCTCATCTCGATCGATACGTACAAACCGGTGGTGGCAAAGGCAGCATTAGAAGCCGGGGCCGATATCATCAATGACGTCTGGGGCTCGAAGTGGGGCGATCAATCGATGGCACAAGTGGCACGGGCGTTTAACGTTCCCATCATCTTGATGCACAATCGCGACAATCGAAATTATGGCCATTTCATTGAGGAGGTCGTCGGTGACTTGTATGAATCGATTGAAATCGCTCAAGCGGCAGGTGTGCCGGATGAGATGATTTGGTTAGACCCGGGAATCGGCTTTGCGAAAGACTATGCGCAAAACATGGAGTTGATGAATCGACTCGATGTGATCACGAACCTCGGTTATCCGGTGTTACTCGGAACGTCGCGGAAATCATTTATCGGGCAAGCGCTTGATTTACCGACCGAAGAACGACTGGAAGGGACACTGGCGACGACGTGTCTAGGCATCATGAAAGGCTGTGCGTGGATTCGGGTCCATGACGTACGAGAGAATAAACGAGCGTCACTCATGATGGACGCGATGCTGGGAGGCGGACAAATTGGATAAGATGTTTGTGAATGGGATGCGTTTTTACGGCTATCACGGTGTGTTTGCAGAAGAGAATCGACTCGGTCAACGGTTTAACATCGATTTGATGTGTGAGTTGGATTTGGCGCCGGCTGGACAATCGGATGATTTATCAGACGGGGTCAGCTACGCCGGTCTCTATCAATTGACGGAAGACATCGTCACCGGGGAGCCAGTCAATCTACTTGAGGCGCTAGGCGAGCGCATTACGACGGCTGTTTTGGCCCACAGCGACAAGATTCAAAGCGTCACCGTCAAAGTGATCAAGCCGGACCCGCCCATCCCGGGTCATTATGACTCAGTCGCAATTGAGATGACACGGAGACGGAACGTATGATGTACGTAGCGCTGGGCTCGAACATTGGGGAGCGTGCCAACTATCTGGCAGAAGCGATTCAAGCGATGGCGGTAAACGGTCTTCAGGTGACGAAAGAGTCATCCGTATATGAGACGGCACCGGTCGGATACACAGATCAGCCATCCTTCTATAATATGGTCGTCGAAGTCGAGCCGTCGCTTTCTGCGGAAGCAGCCTTGCTTCAACTCCAACAGATTGAACGGGATCTAGGGAGAGAACGACTATTCAAGAATGGACCGCGTACAATCGACCTTGACATCTTGGTCTATAACAGCGAAGATATACAATCGAAGCAGTTAACTGTTCCGCATCCACGGATGCATGAACGCGCTTTTGTCCTTGCCCCGTTCGCGGAGATTGCTCCGGCGGTCGAGGTAAAGGGAATGACGGTGCGGGCGTTGCTAGAAGCCCTTCCTGCGTCGGAACGACAAGATGTCGTCCGTCTCGGGCCGTTACAATCATTAGTCAGCTCGGTTTAACGTTAGCAAAGGAAGTGGAGAAGTGTCAGGGTTCAAAATTGGTAACATCGATATAAAGAACCGCGCCGTCCTTGCCCCGATGGCCGGAGTGACAAACCCTGCGTTTCGTTTGATCGCTAAAGAATTTGGCGCGGGACTCGTCTGTGCTGAAATGGTCAGCGATAAAGGGATTTTATTGGAGAACGCAAGAACGCTCCGGATGCTGTACGTCGATGAACGGGAAAAGCCGCTCAGCCTTCAAATTTTCGGCGGTTCGAAAGATACACTCGTCAGAGCGGCCCAGTACGTAGATCAAAACACGAATGCGGACATCATCGATATCAATATGGGTTGCCCGGTCCCAAAAGTCACGAAGTGTGAGGCGGGTGCCAAATGGTTGCTTGACCCGGACAAAGTTTACGAGATGGTGAACGCCGTCTCGAATGCGGTGGATAAGCCGGTCACGGTCAAAATGCGCCTCGGTTGGGACGAAGACCATATTTATATTCTCGACAATGTTCGGGCGGCTCAATCCGGAGGAGCGGCGGCGATTGCGATTCATGGTCGTACGCGGTCTCAACAATATGAAGGAACCGCAAACTGGGATTGGATTGGCGAAGCCAAGAAGATTGCGACGGTTCCGATTATCGGTAACGGCGATATCTCGACACCTCAAGAAGCAAAACATGCGATTGATCACTATGGTGTCGATGCCGTCATGATCGGGCGGGCAGCGCTTGGTAACCCATGGATGCTGTATCAAACGGTGCAGTATTTGGAGACGGGTGATCTTCCGCCAGAACCAGCGGCGCGTGAAAAAATCGACATCTGTATGTTGCACCTCGATCGCTTGATTGCCATCAAAGGAGAAGTGACGGCCGTTCGCGAGATGCGTCAACATGCGGCGTGGTACTTGAAAGGGTTGAAAGGCAGCGGCCCGGTTCGGAAGCAAATCAACGAAACGGAATCGCGAGATGCTTTTGGCATCGTGTTGTATCATTTTGTGGAACAGCTCGAGCGACAAATGCAAGAAGTGTGAACTAGTGAAAAAAATTGATTTGTGGTAAGCTTGTTTGGCGAAAAAGTGAACCACACAAGCAAACGGTTTAGGCTGTGCTGTTGGCCGTGAGGCTGACAGTTTTTTATTAGACATCCCCAATACGTATAGAGGAGTGAATGGAGTAGTGAGTCACGAGTTGGAAATGAATGACCAAATGCAGGTTCGGTTTGAAAAAATGACCGAGATGCGTGAACAAGGGCTTGACCCGTTCGGACGTCGGTTCGAACGTTCTGCCCACGCCGGTGAATTACATGAACAATATGAGGCAATTGAAAAAGAAGCCTTGGCCGAACAAGACGTCGAAGTGACGCTTGCCGGACGAATCATGACGAAACGTGGAAAAGGGAAAGTCTTCTTTGCCCACATCCAAGACGTCACAGGACAAATCCAAATCTACGTGCGTAAAAATGACGTAGGTGACGAACCGTTCGATTTATTCAAATCATCTGACCTTGGTGACATCGTCGGGGTGAAAGGGAAGCTGTTCAAGACGAACGTCGGCGAATTGTCGATTCATGTTGAAGAGTTCGAACTCTTAACAAAAGCACTTCGTCCGCTTCCTGATAAATATCATGGCTTAAAAGATGTTGAGCAACGCTATCGTCAACGTTATTTGGATTTAATTACGAATAACGATTCGCGTCAAACGTTTATTCTGCGTAGCCGGATCATCTCGGAAATTCGGAATTTCTTGAACCATCGCGGTTACTTGGAAGTCGAAACGCCGATGTTGCATACAATCGCAGGTGGAGCGGCGGCCCGTCCGTTCTTGACGCACCATAATGCACTTGATATGGAATTATATATGCGGATCGCCATCGAGCTTCATTTGAAGCGCTTGATTGTCGGTGGTCTCGAGCGCGTGTATGAGATTGGCCGTGTCTTCCGTAATGAAGGGATCTCAACACGTCATAACCCAGAGTTCACGATGATTGAATTGTATGAAGCGTATGCGGACTATAATGACATCATGGATTTGACAGAAGAACTCGTAGCTCACGTAGCCCAAGAAGTTCTTGGCACGACGGACGTTCAATATGGAGAAGATACGATTCATTTGGCTGTCGGTTGGAAACGTGCGCACATGGTCGACTTGGTTAAAGAAGAAACAGGCGTCGATTTCTGGCAACAGATGTCTGATGAAGATGCACGGGCGCTTGCAAAAGAGCACGGTGTCGAGATTCAAGACCATATGACATTCGGTCACATCGTCAATGAATTCTTTGAGCAGAAAGTCGAAGAAACATTGTTACAACCGACGTTTGTCACCGGTCACCCTGTCGAAGTATCGCCATTGGCGAAAAAGAACGATACAGATCCACGCTTCACGGATCGATTTGAATTGTTCATCGTTCGTCGTGAACATGCTAACGCCTTCACGGAATTGAATGATCCGATTGATCAGCGTGAGCGTTTCGAAGCTCAACTTCTTGAGAAAGAAGCAGGGAATGACGAAGCCCATGAATTGGATAACGATTTCCTTGAGGCACTCGAATACGGAATGCCGCCAACGGGCGGTCTTGGAATCGGAATCGATCGCCTCGTCATGTTGTTGACGAATGCACCATCGATTCGTGATGTTCTATTGTTCCCGACGATGAGACACCAACAGTAAAGAATCATTTTAACCTCTCGTTCTTACAGACGAGAGGTTTTTCTATGGAGAATGTTGCCGGTTTAAAGAGACTAAAAACTTTTTTAGAAAAACTTTTGCAAAAAGTCTTGCGTTCTATTTAGGGATGCGGTAAAGTAATAAACGTTGCCGCTGATGGCAGCGGAAAAGAATAAAAAAAGTGGTTGACAACTGTGTCGATGACTTGTATTATTTTAAGAGTCGCCAATGAGCGACAAACGAACTTTGAAAACTGAACGATGAGGCAAAAAAAGTTTTACAATTTTTGAATGAAGCGCAAGCTTCGTCATTTTTAAAGAGCTATATCAAATTCTTTGGAGAGTTTGATCCTGGCTC
>NZ_JACSLW010000002.1:0-474429 GCF_018618345.1 Exiguobacterium sp. s36 | reverse complement strand
AAAGAAGGGGTCCGGTCACCGAAAATCGGTGACCGGACCCCTCTTTTTGATTGAAATACTTTAGAACTGGCTAGTTATGTCCCAGCCTCTTTTTTATCAAAATTAGGCGAGAATACGCCCACTTCTAAACGTGACGGGCGAAGCCCCAGTGAAAGTGGGCAATGAATCGCCACCCTCTCTTTTGGGTATAAATACCTAGAGGAGGTGAACATCATGTTGAAGCAAAAAGCGTATCGATTCCGGATCTACCCGACAACGGAGCAGGAGATCCTGATCGCCAAGACGATCGGCTGTTCCCGCTTCGTCTTCAACCATTTTCTAGCGAAGTGGGAAGAGACCTACGAGGCGACAGGAGAAGGACTGTCCTACGGTTCCTGTTCGAAAAAAATCCCTGCCTTGAAGCAAGAGTTCGACTGGCTGAGGGAGGTCGATAGCACCTCTGTCCAAGCGAGCGTCAAGCACCTGGCCGAGGCGTATGACCGCTTCTTCAAGAAGCAGAACGGACGGCCCCGGTTCAAGTCGAAACGGAACCCGGTCCAATCCTACAAGACGAACATCCAAGGCAAGTCTCAACTTCCTGAGGTGTCGATCGTCGGGAACAAGCTCAAACTCCCGAAGCTGAAGTGGGTCCGGTTCGCCAACTCGAGGAAGGTCGAGGGCCGCATCTTGAACGCCACGATCCGACGCAACGCCTCGGGCAAACATTTCGTCTCCCTCTGCGTCGAGCAGGAGGTCGACGAGCTGCCGAAGACCGGCTCCTCGGTCGGCGTCGACGTAGGCCTGAAGCATTTTGCCGTCCTGTCCGACGGCACGGTGTACCAAAACGACCGCTACTTCCGTTCGCTCGAGAAGAGACTGGCGCGCGAGCAACGCAAGCTGTCGCGGCGTCGGCTCATCGCCCTGAACCGGAACATCAAGCTGTCCGAGGCCAAGAACTACCAGAAGCAGAAGCGGAAGGTCGCCCGCATCCATGAGAAGATCGCCAACAAGCGCACCGACTTCTTGCACAAGGTGTCGACCGAGATCGTCAAAAACCACGACGTCATCGGCATCGAGACCCTGCAGGTGAAGCACATGCAGCAGGACCGCAAGCTCAGCAAAGCGATCTCCGATGTCAGTTGGTCGGAGTTCTTCCGCATGCTCGCATACAAGGCGGACTGGTACGGCAAGACCGTCGTGAAGGTCGGGAAGACCTTCGCCTCGAGCCAGCTCTGTTCGAGTTGCGGCCATCGACACAAAGACGTGAAGCATCTCGGTCTGCGCGAGTGGACATGCCCGGGTTGCGGGACCCATCACGACCGCGATGTGAACGCAGGACTGAACCTCAAACGCGAGGCCGAGCGCATCCTGGTCTCCTCAACCGTCGGGACGACGGGGCTAGCCTGATCAGGTTCCGGTCGTCAGACCGGATCACCCAGGAATCCTCCACCTCCAAGCGAAGCGTAGGTGGGGGTAGTTCAAGCGGCCACTTTCGCCCGGTCGATGACCGAGACGAGGCGCCGGAACTGTTCAAGCCAAAACTGGAAGAACGGGCCAATCAAGAAGATTGACAGCACCGTTCCGAAAAAGACCGGTCCGCCGAGCACCCAACCGATGAGGCAAGCCGTCAGTTCCATCCATGTCCGCATCATACGGACCGATGTGTTGAATCGGTCGGCCAAAGCGAGCGTCAACCCGTCCCGTGGGCCGGCCCCATAGCCGATGGCGACGTACAAGCCGGCACCCATCCCGATGACGAAGATGCCAAGGATAAGCCAGGCGATATTGAGTGCGATGCCGTCAAGTTGCGGCAACCACTGATGGTCGAGAATCAAGTTCATAAACACGCCGACGAAGACGGCGTTGACGAGCGTCCCGAACTGGGGCCGAATCCGGTCCAGTATGTACTTGCAGAAGACGAGCAGGAGACCGACGAGCAAGATGATCGTCCCGACAGAAATCGGGGTGTGACGGGCGAGCCCGAGATGGAGCACGTCCCATGTCGATACGCCGAGATCGGCCGTGATCATCATCGAAGATCCGAGGGCGAGCAAGAATAGACCACCCATGAATAACGCCCACTTCAAACTGATTCGTAAAGATTGTACCCATACCGCGTGCATGATGGTCGCCTCGATTCCCTAAAATGTTCCATCATCATATCATATCTGGTTTCACGACAAGAAAAAAACGCCTCGGACGAGGTCCGAAGCGCTTGGCTCACTTTTTAGGTGTCGATGCTTTTTTTGCTTTGTTCTTTTTATAATAATCGTAGACAAACGGTGCGACCGCCGTCGCGACTTTAATGAGTGTACCAAATTTACCTTTTCTAGCCATGTTGCTGCACCCCTTTCTGTTCTAATGATGTATATTCCACCCGTTCCAGAAATGAAAACATGTTTCGTACAGTTTCGTCTAAGCGAACACCGGGATTCATGTTCCATAATGAGGGGAGGAGGCGAACTATATGAAGACGATTATCTGGTATCAAAATGATTTACGGGTCGACGACCATCGTCCGCTCGAGGAGGCGCTCCGGCATGACGATCCGATTGAAGGTCACTACATCATTCCACAAGAAGAGCTCATTGAAAACCGGTTCGGCCATACGCCGCTCGGCCCACGGCGACTTCAGTTTTTGAACGAGTCACTCGACGACTTGGCCGGTACGCTTGCAGCGCTCGGCATCCCGCTCTTCGTCCATGTCGGTCATCCGCTCGACATGTTCGAACCGACTGACCGCCTGTTGTTCCAACGGTCGATCGGCTATAACGAACGGAGGCGCGAACGTGAGGTCATGAACGCGTGGCGGGGTGATTGTCAAGCGTTCGACGGGTTCACGCTCTATCCACGCGACGAGATTCCGTTCGAGAAACTGCCATTCCTCTTCACCGAATTTCGGAAAGCGATGGAAGCCGATGCAAGACCGGACCGCTTGATTGAGCGCTCACCTGCGAAGGAACCGTATGCCGTCGATTTTCCGGTCGCTTATGAACAGCCGCGATATGACGCACGGACTGCGTTTCCGTTTCGAGGCGGGGAACGGGCGGGGCGAGAGCGACTCGCGGCATATTTGGCCGGTCCGGTCCGGACGTATAAAGAGACACGGAACGGCTTCGGGGTCGACGACTCATCGAAACTGTCGGCTTATCTTGCCAACGGCTCGTTGTCACCGCGCCGGGTGCTGCACGAGCTCGAGCAACATGAGCGGTCATACGGGGCGAACGAGTCGACGTATTGGCTCTATTTCGAGCTGCTCTGGCGCGAGTTCTTCCAATGGGTCGCCCTCGAGCAAGGGAAACGACTGTTCCGCGCCCAAGGCATCCGTTCGAAACAGAAGACATGGCGCGTGGACGATGACGTCATCGGGCGTTGGCAAGCGGGAGAGACGGGCGTCGACTTCGTCGATGCGTTCATGCGCGAATTGAACGCGACGGGATGGATGTCAAACCGGGGGCGTCAAATCGTCGCGAGCTATTTTGCGAAAGAGCTCGGGCAGGACTGGCGTATCGGCGCATCGTATTTCGAATCGATGCTGATCGACTATGATGTTGCCAGCAATACCGGTAATTGGGCATACCAAGCCGGCGTCGGCAACGACTCGCGAGATCGCCGTTTCAACGTCACACGGCAACAAGATACGTACGACCCGACCGGTGCGTTTCGTAACAGCTGGTTGTGACGAAACTGTCATAAGAAGTCATCGTTTCTGATTGACTTCTTTTTACAGACAGTGCTATAGTAAGGGCAACAGATGGGATACCTGAGGTGTACGAGAGCCGCCTTCGTTATTTTGAGCCAACACTTTGAATACGGGAGACCGAACTGCCATCCAGATCAACTGCCTCATCACGTGCAGGAGGACTTGTGAAGGGGACGCTAGGTCACCCACCTGCTTAAGCAGGTTCAAAAGCAGGGCATCGTCACGGCACTCCGGGTCCCATCGATTTTATTGTAAAAACGTCGCTAGACGTCTTTTTTTTGATTATAATTCCGAGTAAAATAGTGTGAGAAAATAGGATTCATTTGGAGGAAGAGTATGTTACACCAGTTTTCACGTAATGAGTTGGCCATCGGTCAAGAAGGTTTAGAAGCATTAAAAGGTAAGACGGTCGCCATCCTCGGTGTCGGCGGTGTCGGGTCGTTCGCGGCCGAGGCACTTGCCCGGAGCGGAGTCGGACGCATCGTCCTCGTCGATAAGGATGACATCGACATCACGAACGTCAACCGCCAAATCCACGCGCTCTTGTCGACGGTCGGGCAACCGAAAGTCGAAGCGATGGGAACACGTCTCCTCGACATCAACCCGGAGCTCGAGCTCGTCAAACTGAAAATGTTCTATACAGAAGAGACGTTCGAAGAATTCTTCGCCCAAGACCTCGATTTCGTCATCGACGCCTCGGATACGATTATCTATAAGATTCATTTGATCGTCGAGTGCAAACGCCGGGGCATCCCGGTCATCTCGAGCATGGGCATGGCCAACAAGATGGACCCGACGCGCATCAAAGTCGTCGACATCAAGGATACGACGTACGACCCGATCGCCAAGATGGTCCGGACACGTCTCCGTAAAGAGCGTATCCATAAAGGCGTCCCGGTCGTCTTCTCGGACGAGTCACCGATCGTGACACGCGAAGACGTGAACGAGGTCGTCGGGAAGAAAGATGCCCCGATCCGTAAAGCGAAGATGCCGCCGAGTTCGAACGCGTTCGTCCCGTCGGTCGCAGGCCTCGTCGCTGCGGGCTATGTCATCAATCAAATGCTCGAGACAGCGGGTGTCGAGATCAACCGCATCCAGAAATGAAAAAACGACGCCGGCTCATCAGAGTCAGCGTCGTTTTTCCCAATAGTCGAGCCGTTTTTGCAGCTGTTGCTCGAAGCCACGGCTCGTCGGTGTATAATATTTAGGACGTTTCCGGGCCAAATTCTCTGGCCAATAGTTTTGCGGGACGTAGCCATCTTTCTCGTCGTGCGGGTATTTGTAGCCGGCACCGTTGCCGAGCTCACGGGCACCCGGGCTATGGGCGTCGCGGAGATGGACCGGGACCGGACCGCCCTCGACGGTACGGACGTGATGAATCGCCTTGTCGATGGCGGTGATGACCGCGTTCGATTTCGGTGCCGTCGCAAGATAAAGGACGGCCTGTGCCATCGGGATGCGCGCTTCCGGGAAACCGACATGTTCGCTCGCGCGGGCGGCCGCATCGACGATGACGAGCGCGTTCGGGTCACTGAGCCCGATATCTTCGGCCGCATGGACGTAGAGCCGGCGCATGATGAAGCGCGGTGATTCACCGGCCTCGATCATGACGGCGAGCCAGTATAGAGCCGCGTCCGGGTCTGAGCCACGAATCGACTTGATGAACGCCGAGATGACGTCATAATGCCGGTCGCCCGTCTTGTCGTACTTGATTGCTTTTTGTTGAATCGACTCTTCGGCGACTTCGAGCGTGATGTCGATTTTGCCGTCAATCTCGGGTGTCGTCAACACGGCCAGTTCGAGCGCGTTCAACAGCACGCGGTAGTCACCGTCCGCCATTTTGATATAATGGTCCACGGCGGCTTCCTCAATCTTGACCGGATAATTGCCAAGTCCTTTTTGATCAGCTAGAGCCCGTTCCAAAACGACACGAAGTTCGTCTGGTCCAGGCGGTTCGAGCCGAAATACGGTCGCGCGCGACAGCAACGCCGCGTTGACCTCGAAACTCGGGTTTTCGGTCGTCGCCCCGATCAAGATGAGCTTTCCGGCCTCGAGTGCCGGGAGCAGGGCGTCTTGCTGCAATTTATTGAAACGATGAATCTCGTCTAAAAATAAAATCGTTCGTTCTTGTTCGAAGTCGAATCGGGACTCGGCCTCACGGATGACACTTCGCAGTTCATCAAGTTTGGCCGTGACGGCGTTCAATTGGACGAACGTTGCTTTCGTATAGTTTGAAATGACGCGGGCGAGCGTCGTCTTGCCCGTTCCCGGCGGTCCATACAGGATGATTGTGCCGAGGCGGTCGGCTTCGATGGCCCGGCGCAACAGCTTGCCTTCGCCGATGATGTGGCGTTGACCGATGACTTCGTCTAACGTTTCCGGCCGCATTCGGTTGGCGAGCGGTCCGCTATTCGATTGCTGAAATAAATCACTCATACGTACACATTCCTTTCGACAAACGTTTGTTCGATTAGTATAGCAGAAGGAGACATGAAGATGAAAATATCTACAAAAGGTCGTTATGGATTGACGATCATGATTGCACTGGCCAGGGAAACCGACAACAAACCGCTCAGCTTGAAAAAGATTGCGGCCCGGCATGAACTGCCGGAACATTACTTAGAGCAATTGATCGGTCCACTCCGCAACGGTGGTCTCGTCAAGAGCGTGCGCGGGGCGTATGGCGGCTATCAGCTCGTCAAACCGGCGACGGACATCACGGCTGGAGAAATCATCCGTCTGCTCGAAGGCCCGCTCACGATCGTCGAAGATTCAGAGGCAGATGACGCCGTGAAACGGAAGCTATGGGATAAAATCAAAGCCGCGATCGAGAAAGTGCTCGAAGAGACGACACTCGCCGATCTTGCTGAAGAAGATTCAGACGGCTATATGTTCTATATTTAAAGGTGAGGTGAACGAACATGAACTACTTTGATCATGCCGCAACGACGCCGATGCGTCCGGAGGTGCTCGAGGCGATGACGCCGTATTTGCTCGAGCAATACGGCAATCCGTCGAGCATCCACGGCATCGGACGGACGGCCCGCGCCGCGTTAGACGCTTCACGCCGAACACTCGCCACGTGGATCGGGGCGACCTCGAACGAGATCGTCTTCACGTCGGGTGGGACCGAGTCGGACAATTATGCGTTGTTCGGCGCGGCGTACGCGAATCAACTTAAAGGCAAACATTTGATTACGACGAAAGTCGAACACCACGCCGTCCTGCACGCGATGGAGCAACTCGAACGGGAAGGCTTCGACGTGACGTATCTCGATGTCGACGCGACGGGTGCGGTGACGCTTGAATCAGTCCGATCCGCACTCCGGGACGATACGATTCTCGTCTCGGTCATGTACGGCAACAACGAGGTCGGCACATTGCAACCGATTGCGGAAATCGGGGCGCTCCTCGCCGACCATCAGGCCTATTTCCATACGGACGCGGTCCAAGCGCTCGGCACGGAAACGATTGACGTCAAGGCGCTCGGTGTCGATTTATTGTCGGCCTCGGCCCATAAAATCAACGGCCCGAAAGGTATCGGTTTTCTTTTTATGAAAACAGGTGTAAAATTAGCGACGCGTTCTTTTGGAGGACAACAAGAACGGAAACGTCGAGCCGGCACGGAAAACGTTCCGGGTGCCGTCGGGTTCCAACAAGCGGCCGAACTGGCCAAAATCGAACGGGCCGAACGGTTGAACACGTATCAGCAAATGGCTGAGGCGCTCTTCGGGCGACTCGATGAACTTGGAGTCGAGTATGACGTGAACGGGGCGAATCGCTTGCCGCACATCGTCAACTTGTATCTCCCGGGCATCGAGCTCGAACCGTTCCTGATCATGATGGACATGCGCGGTTTTGCCATCTCGAGCGGCAGTGCCTGCACGGCCGGGTCGATCGAACCGTCACACGTATTGACGGCGATGTTCGGGACGTCGGAACGGACGAAACAGTCCGTCCGCATCAGCTTTGGACACGGCAACTCGGTCGAAGACGTGGAACGGCTCGCCGAACGACTCTCTGAGGTCGTCTCGACATTCACGAACGGAGTGAGATAACGAATGAACTTACGCACAAAAACCCCTGCTGAGACGACGGTCGTCGTCGGGATGTCAGGCGGCGTCGATTCATCGGTGACGGCCCATCTGCTGAAAGAGCAGGGCTATAACGTCATCGGAATCTTTATGAAAAACTGGGATGATACGGACGAGAACGGTGTCTGTACGGCGACCGAAGACTATGAAGATGTCATCGCGGTCGCGAACCAAATCGGAATCCCTTATTACGCGGTCAACTTTGAGAAAGAATATTGGGACCGCGTATTCGAATACTTCTTGGCCGAGTACCGTCTCGGACGGACGCCGAACCCGGACGTCATGTGTAACAAGGAAATCAAGTTTAAGGCGTTCCTCGATCACGCGCTTCGTCTCGGTGCCGACTTTGTCGCAACCGGGCACTACGCACGGGTCGAGTATGTCGACGGTGAGCATCGACTCCTTCGTGGGAAAGATGACAATAAAGACCAAACGTACTTCTTGAACCAGTTGTCACAAGACCAACTCGCGCGGACGATGTTCCCGATCGGTCATATGGACAAGAAAGACGTCCGTGTCATCGCCGAAGAAGCGGGACTCGCGACAGCGAAGAAAAAAGATTCGACGGGCATCTGCTTCATCGGAGAGCGAAACTTCAAAGAGTTCCTCTCGGAGTATTTGCCATCACAACCAGGCATCATGCAGACGCTCGATGGGGAACAAAAAGGAAACCATGACGGGCTCATGTATTACACGCTCGGTCAACGCCACGGCCTCGGCATCGGCGGCGACGGGGACCCATGGTTCGTCGTCGGCAAAAACGTCGAAGAAAACATCCTCTACGTCGGCCAAGGGTTCCATCATGACGCGCTCTATTCGGACGCGCTGCTCGCCTCGAAGCTGTCATGGACAGGTGCCGTCCCAACAGGTGAATTCCGGGCGACGGCGAAATTCCGCTACCGTCAACAAGACGTACCTGTGACGATCGCACCACTTGAAAATGGCGAAGTGCTCGTGAAATTTGATGAGCCGCAACGCGCCATCACACCAGGCCAAGCGGTCGTCTTCTATGATGGCGACATCTGCCTCGGCGGTGCGACGATTGACGAAGCGTATCGAAACGGAAAAAGACTCGACTATATCGGATGAGGTGATGATTTTGAACGCAAACGAATTAGGCATCCAAGCGATGCAACAAGGTGAGTTCGAACAGGCGGCCAAGCAGTTCAACGCTGCCATCGAAGCGGACTCAACCGACCCGACTGGTTACGTCAATATGGGTACGCTCCTGCAAGCGATCGGTGACCATGAACGGGCCGTCGTCTTTTACGATAAGGCGCTCGAACTCGACAACGCGTTCGGCGCGGCCCACTATGCGAAGGGGGCGCTCGCCTATGAGCTCGAACAGCTCGACTTGGCCGAGGCTTCGCTTCGTCAGGCGCTCCTGGCCGGAATGGACGATGCCGACCTGCACTTCATGCTCGGCTTGACGTACAAGGCGATGGGCGACTTCGTCCGGGCGTTGCCACGTCTCCGCGAGGCGATGAAGCAGGCGCCGGAAGACGTCGAGATTTCATTCCAGTACGGGCTCGCGCTCGCACAGAACGAACAACTCGACTTGGCCGTCGAAGCGCTCGAGCATACGCTCGACCTTGACGCGAGCCATACGGACGCCCGCTACAATTTGGCGATTGCCTACGCCTTCCTCGGTGAACAGGACAAGACGTACGCTGAACTTGAGCGTGTGCTCGAGTTGCAACCGGATCATGCGCTCGCCTTTGACGCGAAAGCGAAAATGGATGAGTTGCTCGGCAATTGAATGAATAAAGCGCCTCTCGCAGTTTTTGCGAGAGGCGCTTTTCGTTAGTCCCAGTAATGGAAGATGACGTTACCAATCGTCTTTGGCTCCCAATATTCGATTTGATTCCGCTCTGCCTCGGTTAATAACGGCTGCAGCGTCACATCGAACTGTTCGTTCAGCTCCGCCGCCGTTGGAATCTGGTAAGTGTCAGAAAACAAGTCGGTCAGCTCAGGTACATCGATGAATGCATACTGGAATGGTTCGAGCTTTGAGATGCCGATAATTGGAAACACTCTGCTGAGCAACACATAGATACTGCGTCCTTGGATGGTGATGGTCGCTTGGTCATAGTTCGGAGTGACCGAGTCCCCAAGGATGATGCTGCACGTTCCACCTTTCTGACGGGCGTAATCGAAACAAACCGTTTTGAATTTTCGATCATCAAATTCGGGGGTGGGGCAGTCGCCGTATGAAAAACCGGTGATGCATGTTGGGAGAATAAGCGTCATGCCGACACCTCCCCGATAATCCAAACCGAAATATTAAACATCGTCACGAACAACATACCGGCGAGCGCGATATAGCTCCATATGACGCCCGTTCCTGATTTGGCCCGACGTATTCCGTCCGTTACGATAAGCAACATGGCGCCGAATGACAAAAACGACAACGCTGCAAACGAAGTCGGCCGGTCGAGTGTAGGAAACGCATCGAACACGAAATAGAGTCCGAATGTGAGTAGGATTAACCCAATCATGATCAGAAGTGGGAAGAAACGCATAGAGCACAACCTTTTCCATTTTCTCTCATCATATCATGTTGGGTTGTCGAGCGTATACGTGAATCAGAGTTGTTTCGTCGTGATTTTCACGGGCTCGCCGCCGAACTTCTCATACGCCTCGTCCATGTTTTTCGTATACAGCTCGATGACGTTTTTGCTCGGGTCTTTAAAGTAGGCCGAACGCTCTTTGCCATTGACCGTCTCGTCTTCGTCCCACGTCCGGAGTTTCGTCGGGATGTTTGACGCCTCTAACACCTCGAGCGCTTGATCGAACGAGTCCATCGGCACGTAGAACGCGCAGTGGACGTGGGCACCGCCCTCATCATAGAGTGTGTCCCACTCGGTTACGTCCTCTTGGCGATTCGATTCTTCTTCCGATGTGAAATCACGTTTCAGCCAGAGACCAAGACGGGTGTTCCCGCCGACATAGAGCCACGTCGCCCACGGTTCGTCCGCCTGTTCTTGCGCTTCGCTCGGCTCGGCATCGTCACCGACCCATTGTTCGACGACGGGCAGTCCGAGTTTGCCGTGCCAAAAGTCGACCGCTGCCTCCATATCGGTTACTTCTAACACGAGTTCACACAAGCCACTAATTGGAATACGTTTCGTCATACATAGTCCCTCCTTCATAGGTTCACTCCGACAGTTCCCGCTTTGATTCGACGAAAAACGTGCATAGCCGTCCGATTGTTCGGGAAATGAGATAACAATTGAGAGGGGAGAAGTGTATGCGCTTAATCAGTCTGGTCAGTGTCCTTGTCTTTTTGATTATCGAATGGTTCATGCTCGGTCGTCTGTTTGCCGCCATCGACGAACGTTTAGCGACGGGCGAATGGACGAATAATCTGTTGTTACGTGTCGTCGTCGAGTCGGAGCGGGCGACGACTGTCCTGTTACTTTTATTTGCGACGTTCTTCGTGGTTGGTGTCCTTATGCACTGGGTGTTGTCGGCCCAACGGTCTTGGTCTGTAACGCTCGGGACGGTCGGGGTGGCCTGGGTCGTACCGGCCCTGCTCGCGATTGTGGCTTGGTTCATCCCGAATCCATACGTCCAGCTCGTCATCATCGTGTTGCAACTGTCGTTCATCCCACTCATCCCGTTCGTCGGACAGACGGTGCGGCTCGGTCATGTCGTGCTCAATTGGGGCGTCCATGTCGTTGCCGCAGGTCTCATCTTGTTGATTCAGCGGCCATCGCTCGAGCAACTGTTCCGCATCGAACGGACCGAATTGTTCGAGCGGCTCGAAGGCTACGTCAATTCGGGCGAACTGGAGCGGTTCGAGCGGTTGCTCGAGAATGTAGACTTGGAACAGCTGGAACAGATTTTGAACCGAATCGACGTCGATCAACTGATTCGGATCCTCGAACGGGTCGACCTCGACCAACTCGAGCGCATCCTCAACTTGTTCAGTTAGGCGATTTGTCCTATCGTTTCAACTCGGGCTATAATGGGGGATGGAAAACTAGCTGGAGGTGGCTCGAATGATGGCAGCACCTTACGAGTTGACAGGAAAAGTCATCCGCGTCCTGTTTCAATCGGAAGAAGAAGCGCACACGATCGCGCTCGTACGTATAAAAGAAAAGAATTTTGAGACAGACGAGACCGAGATGGTCATCGCCGGCGTCGGCGTCGGTATTGAGAAAGGCGAGACGTATAAGGCGCACGGCCGACTCGTCGACCATCCCCGGTTCGGGAAACAGATGAAAGCAGAGTGGATTCGCCGGGTCGTCCCGATGACGAAGCGCGCCGCCGTCCGCTTTTTGACGAACGGTTCGTTCCCCGGGATCGGCCAAAAGACGGCCCAGAAGATTGCCGATGCACTCGGAGACGACTGCATCGATCAAATCGTCAAGCATCCGAGCCTTCTGTCGAACGTCGACGGGTTGAAAGAGAAACAGGCCCGCGTCATCACTGAGCGGTTGAACGTCTTATATGGCGTCGACCAGTTGCTCTTGTTTTTGGCGCCGTTCGACGTGACGCCGCGCCTCGCCTCAAAGATTCATAAAGAATATGAGGGACGGGCGATGGAGACGATTGAAAAAAATCCGTACGCCCTCATGTATGACGTCCCTGGAATCGGCTTCAAGACGGCCGATGCTATCGCCGCCCACTTCGGGATTCAAGGGATTCATCCCGAGCGAATTGCTGCGGCCGTGTTATACGTCCTTGAGCTCGAGCAAGGCAACGGGCATTTGTTCGTCACGGCCGACCAACTCGCGAACGAGATGCCGCGCATCATCGGCGGCGACCCGGGTGAGGCACTCGTCTCGGCGCTCGAGACGCTCGCGAATGACGAACGTGTCATCGTCGAAGACGGTGTCGTCTATCATCCGCGTGTCTACCGGGCCGAACAAAAAGCGGCCGAAGAACTTGCCCGCATCATGTCGACCTCGACGACAGAAGACGTCGATATGACGACGATTTTTGATGCGGTCGGACGCGTCGAAGAGATGTTCTCGATTGAGTATGCGACACAGCAACGGGAAGCGATTGAGCTCGCCTTGAAGTCGCCGCTCATGGTCCTCACCGGTGGACCGGGTACCGGGAAGACGACCGTCGTCCGCGGCATCATCCATGCGCTCAGCGACGTGTTCGATTGGAAACTCGAGCCGGTGCAGAACCAGCCGTTCCCGTTCGTGCTGGCCGCACCGACCGGACGGGCCGCGAAACGGCTCAGCGAGTCGACGGGGCTGCCGGCCTCGACGATTCACCGGTTGCTCAAATTTGACGGCAGTTCGTTCCAAGTCGATGACACGAATCCGCTCGTCGGAAAAGTGCTCATCGTCGACGAGGCGTCGATGATTGACATCTTCTTGTTCCGCAGCCTGCTCAGGGCTGTGCCGAACGGGATGAAGATTCTGTTCGTCGGGGACCGCGATCAATTGCCTTCGGTCGGACCTGGCCAAGTGCTCGCCGATTTGATGGCGACCGAAGGCATCCCGGTCGTCCGGCTCGATGTCGTCCATCGGCAGGCGTCCGAGTCGAGCATCCTGCGCCTGGCGCACGCGCTCAACGCGAAACAAATGCCAGACGATTTACTGGCGGCACTGCCGGACCGTCGTTTTTACACGGCCAACCAAGAGACGGCGCTGCAGGCCATCTGCCAAATGGCAGGGGCCGCGCTCCGGAAAGGCTATTCGCCGTTCGACATCCAAGTGCTCGCGCCGACGTACCGTGGGATTTGCGGCATCGACGGGTTGAACGAGGCGCTCCAAAACGTGTTCAATCCGAAATCGGCTGCCCGGGAAGTGAAGCACGGCAACCGGACGTATCGAAACGGGGATAAAGTGCTCCAACTCGTCAATAATGCCGAGGAGAACGTCTACAACGGCGACATCGGCGAAATCACGAATATCTTTTACGCCAAAGAAAACGTCGACAAGGTCGATAAAATCTATATCCGTTTCGATCAAACCGAGGTCGAGTATAACCGGAGCGAATGGGACCAATTCACCCACGCCTACGCCATCACCATCCATAAGTCGCAAGGGTCCGAGTTCCCGATCGTGCTCATGCCCGTCTTCTTTAACGGTGGCTTCCGCTCGTCGCGCAACTTAATTTATACGGCCGTCACGCGGGCGAAGAAGAGCCTGCTCTTGTTCGGGGACGTGCGTGCGCTCGAGGCAGCGACACGGGAAGAGGAACCGGTGCGCCGGACGAAACTCGTCGAACGGCTAGGCGGCAAGTCTTGACGTCTTTCGACTGACGTGTGATAATGACGAATAGAAAACTGAAACGATTAAAGACGATGAAGGAAATGAGTACGTCGTAACCGCCTCACCAGAGACATCTTCCTAGGCTGTGAGAAGATGGGGGTCCGGTCGACCGAAGCTAGTCTGGAGTCCCCACTCACCCTGGGCGCCTCATCCGCGTTATCGGATGTTCGAGGTACGGCTTTGCCGTGCGAACGAGGGTGGTACCACGAAGCGATGCTTTCGTCCCTTTCCACAGGGATGAGCATCGCTTTTTTTTCGTTTCGTTTAAACTGAAGGAGGAATTGTTGATGAAACCGCTCAAACCATTAACTGGCGCACAGATTCGCCAAATGTATTTAGATTTCTTCAAATCAAAAGGACACAGTGTCGAGCCGAGTGCCTCACTCGTACCGGTCGAAGATCCGACGCTTCTTTGGATCAACTCAGGTGTCGCGACACTTAAAAAATACTTTGATGGCCGCGTCATTCCAGCCAACCCGCGCATCGTCAACGCGCAGAAGTCGATTCGGACGAACGACATCGAGAACGTCGGGAAGACGGCTCGTCACCATACGTTCTTCGAGATGCTCGGAAACTTCTCGGTCGGCGACTACTTCCGCGAAGATGCGATCAAATGGGGCTGGGAACTCCTCACGAGCGATGAATGGTACGGACTCGATCCGGACCGTCTGTCGGTGACGATTCACCCAGAAGATGAAGAAGCGAAACAAATCTGGCTCGGATTAGGCGTTCCGGCTGACCGCATCATCCCGCTCGAAGAGAACTTCTGGGAAATCGGGGAAGGCCCGTCTGGCCCGAACACAGAAATCTTCTTCGACCGCGGACCGGCGTTCGGTGACGACCCGACCGACCCAGAACTGTATCCGGGTGGCGAGAACGAACGCTACTTGGAGATTTGGAACATCGTCTTCAGTCAGTTCAACCATGACGGGCACGGGAACTATACCGAGCTCCCACGGAAGAACATTGATACGGGGATGGGTCTCGAGCGGATGGCGAGCGTCATGCAAGACGTGCCGACGAACTTCGATACAGACCTGTTCATGCCAATCATCCGCGAGACGGAGAAAATCAGCGGCGAGACGTATCGCGCCGACAGCAGCAAAGATGTGGCGTTCAAAGTCATCGCCGACCATATCCGGACCGTGTCGTTCGCGATTGGCGACGGGGCGCTCCCGTCGAATGAAGGCCGTGGCTACGTCCTTCGTCGTCTGCTCCGCCGTGCCGTTCGTTATGCGAAGATGCTAGGGATCGAGCGTCCGTTCATGTATGAGCTCGTCGATGTCGTCGGTGACATCATGGTCGACTTCTATCCGCAAGTCCGTGAGAAGAAAGACTTCATCAAGAAAGTCGTCAAGAACGAAGAAGAACGTTTCCACGAGACGCTTCATGACGGTCTTGCCATTTTGAACGAAGTCGCGAAAGCACAGAAAGCAGCCGGTTCGAACGTCATCAGCGGAGAAGATGCGTTCCGTCTTTACGATACGTACGGTTTCCCGCTCGAGTTGACGATTGAGTATGCTGAAGACCATAACCTCTCAGTCGACGAGGACGGCTTCAAACAAGCGATGAACGCCCAGCGCGAACGTGCCCGGACAGCCCGCGCCGACGTCGAGTCGATGCAAATCCAGTCAGGCGTACTCGCAGACATCACGCTCGCGTCATCATTCGTCGGTTACACGAACCTCAGCACGGAAGCAAAAATTATCAGCTTGATTCACGATGGTGAGCTCGTCGACGTCGTCGCAGCAGGCGAAGAAGCGCAAGTCATCCTCGACCAGACGCCATTCTATGCAGAGAGCGGCGGACAAATCGGTGACAAAGGCCAAATCGTCGGGTCGGACTTCGTCCTTCACGTAAAAGACGTCTCGAAAGCACCGAACGGCCAAAACTTGCACACGGTCACAGTCACTTCAGGTGTCGCTAAGGCAGAGGTCGCGGTGACAGCAACGGTCGACTTCGACTCACGTCAAGCGATCATTAAAAACCACACAGCGACACACTTGTTGCATCGTGCGTTGAAAGACACGCTCGGTGAGCACGTCAACCAAGCTGGTTCACTCGTGACACCAGATCGTCTTCGCTTCGACTTCTCGCACTTCGGTCAAGTAACGGCTGAAGAGCTCCAGTCGATCGAGCGTCAAGTGAACGAACGCATCTGGGCGTCGATTGCTGTCGATATCGAAGAGATGAATATCGCCGACGCGAAAGCGAAAGGTGCGATGGCGCTCTTCGGTGAGAAGTATGGGGACGTCGTCCGCGTCGTTGCGGCCGGTGACTCGGTCGAGCTTTGCGGTGGTTGCCACGTCGGTAACACGGCTGAAATCGGACTCTTTAAAATTTTGTCGGAGTCAGGAATCGGGGCCGGCACACGTCGCATCGAGGCGGTCACAGGCGCTGGGGCTTACGAAGTGATGAACCAGCATATCGAGACGCTCGAGACGGCAGCGAAATTGCTCAAGACAAAACCGCTCGAAGTGCCGACACGTGTCCAAGCGCTTCAAGTTGAAATGAAAGAACTTGAACGCGCGAGCGAATCGCTCAAAGCGAAGCTTGCGAACATCGAAGCGTCGTCACTCACTGACTCCATCGAAACGTTCGGCGATGTCCAATTGATTGCCAAACGCGTAGACGGACAAGACATGGACGCGCTCCGTGGCATGGTCGACGAATTGAAAGGCAAGCTCGGTTCAGCCGTCATTTTGCTCGGTTCAGCGAACGGCGACAAAGTCAACCTCGTCGCAGGGGTGACGAAAGACTTGAACGACCGTGGCTTCCATGCAGGGAAATTGATTAAAGAAGTGGCGACACGTTGTGGCGGAGGCGGTGGTGGCCGTCCTGACATGGCGCAAGCCGGAGGCCGTGACGCGACAAAACTGGACGAAGCATTGAAGTTTGCTTCACATTACGTTCAATCACTGGCATAATAGAATGTGAAGTGCAAACGGAAAGAGGTGGATTCTTGTGAGCCAAATGGATCGCACGATGCAATTCAATTTTCCAGAAGATGATAATCGAGCCAACACTCGGGAAACGCTGATCACGGTGTATCAAGCACTCGAGGAAAAAGGCTACCAACCGATCAATCAAATCGTCGGATACTTGTTGTCAGGTGACCCTGCCTACATCCCGCGTCATAACGATGCGCGAAACTTAATTCGCAAAATCGAACGAGATGAGCTGCTCGAAGAGCTGGTCAAATCGTATTTGAACGATCGTAGAGAGGATTAATATGAAGCGAGTCATGGGGCTCGATGTCGGTTCGAAGACGATTGGGGTCGCTGTGAGCGACCTCATGGGATGGACGGCGCAAGGTGTGGAGACGGTCTACTGGACTGAGCCGGACTTTGACGAAGCTGTCCGTCTGCTTCAACCGATTATTGAGCAGTACGATGTGAAAGAAGTCGTTGTCGGTCTTCCGAAGAACATGAACGCGACAATCGGACCTCGGGGCGAGGCATCACAGGCGTTTGCCGCGGCCCTCACCGAGGCGACCGGTTTGCCGACGGTTCTCGTCGACGAGCGTTTGACGACGATGCAAGCGGAGCGGATGCTGATTTCAGCAGACGTCAGCCGAAAAAAGAGAAAGGCCGTCATCGATAAGATGGCAGCCGTCATGATTTTACAAAACTACCTGGATCGCGCAGGCAAATAAGGAGGAATTACGTATGGCAGAACTTAGCCGTAACGAAGAAGAAATGTACCGAATTCCAGATGAAAATGGAGACGAGCATTTATTCGCAGAAATTTTCCGGATGACGAGTGACCGCACGAACAAGACGTTTGTCGTTCTTGAGCCGGTCGGTAACCCGGAGACGGAAGACGAAGATACAATCGAAGTATACGCGTTCGAAATCGAAGAACTTGAAGATGAAGAGTTCGTCTTGAAGATCGTCGAAGACGACGCTGACTTCGAGGAAGTCATGGAAGCGTTCGATATCGTCAATGACGAAGTTGGATTAGACTAATAAGTGGGCGGGCGACTAGGGGAAACCCTCGTCGCCCATCTTCATAACAGAAGAACAGGGGAGAAATGCGCATGAACCATCCATCGATGTTTGATGAGAAGCGTGCACGTAACCGGATCGTTCGGCGAATTACGGTCATCATCCTTGCTGTCTTTCTTCTAGTTATCGCCACAGGTGCCGCGGTGTCGTATGCGTTCGTGAAACGATCGCTCGAACCCGTCGACCCGTCTTCGACCGAATCGGTCGAGGTCGAGGTTCCACTCGGTGCAGGTTCAGGGTACATTGGCGAACTACTCGAAGAGAATGGGCTCGTGAGGAATAGCACGATTTTCCGTTTTTATACACGATTTAAAAATGAATCATCGTTCCAAGCGGGGACGTATACATTGTCTCCGTCACAGTCGCTTGACGAGTTGATCGCCACGCTGAAAACTGGGAAAGTCATCGTTGTCCCGGATATCAAATTGGTGATTCCGGAAGGCTTTACAATCGATCAGGTCATCTCACGTCTCGCTAAAGTTGCAGAAATCCCGAAAGAAGAGATTTCAGCCAAACTGAGCGACGAAGAGTATATCCGCTCGCTCGTCAATGAGCATGAGATGTTGACCGACGAAGTACTCGCTGATGGGATTTACCATCCGCTCGAAGGTTACTTGTTCCCGGCCACGTATGAGTTCGACAAAGGTGTCACACTCACACAGATCATTGATGAGATGTTGAAGCCGACCGAACAGCTCTATCTCGAGTATGGGGATGAGGTTAAAGCGTCGGGACGTACGTTCCATGAGACGCTTGCGCTTGCCTCGGTCGTTGAGAAAGAGGCCGTGTCGACAGAGGACCGGCAAGAGATTGCCGGCGTGTTCGAAAACCGTTTGGCCGATGGCATGAAGTTGCAGTCTGACCCGACCGTCTGGTACGGCACCGGGGAGACGTCAATTTTCACATCGTTCAACGACCTTGAAAACGACTCGCTCTATAACACGTACCGCTACGAGGGCATCCCGATCGGGCCGATTGCTTCGGTCAGTCGTGACGCATTCGTCGCCACACTCAATCCGAACGATACGGATAACGTTTATTTCTACGCTCGACCACCGCGCGAAGGGTTCCCGAACGGGGAAGTCTTGTTCGAAGTGGAATATGAGGCGCACCAACAAAACGTGAACAAGTACCGTCCGGAGTGGGAAGCGTTTGAAGAAGCAAACAACAATTGACGGATATGCGACCGGAAGCCTTGGCTTCCGGTCGTTTGAATGAATAGAGAGGTTGAGGTGTACGACGTGGAACATTCATCCTATGAAGGTTACGTGGAGAACTTGGTCACGCCACGGTCCCCGCTGTTGGCAGAGATGGAGGCGTTCGCGAAAGAACATCACGTGCCAATCATGGACTTGACCGGTTCAGAAGTGCTGCTGTCACTCCTCGCGATGCAACGTCCGAAGCGCATCCTCGAGGTCGGGACGGCCATCGGCTACAGCGCGATTCGCATGGCCGAACTGTTACCGGACGCTGAAATCGTCACAATCGAGCGGAATGCACGACGGCACGAAGAGGCGCTCAGTTTTATCGGACGCTCGGACGTATCGGACCGAATCACCGTTATTCATGGGGATGCGGTCGAGTTAATCGGGACGATCGAAGGAGAATTCGATGCGGTCTTTATCGATGCGGCCAAAGGTCAGTATCAAAAATTCTTTGATGGGTATGGCGCTTTAGTACCAATTGGTGGTACGATTTACAGCGATAATTTATTTTTACGAGGGGACGTCCTGCTCGAAGACGTGTCGGTACTTGACCGTCGTCGTCGCCGTCTCGTTCGTCTCGTGAAAGAGTTTACTGAGCAATTGATGGCACGGACCGATTATCATACTGCAATTTTGCCCCTTGGTGATGGCCTAGCAATCAGTCGTAAATTACGATGAGGAGGACTTAACTTTGATGCAACATAAACCCGTCATTATCGGCGTGGCCGGGGGCACCGGATCAGGCAAGACGACCGTGGCCCGCGCGCTCGTAGATGCGTTCGAAGGACAATCGGTCGTCATGATCGAGCAAGACGCGTATTATAAAGACCAGTCAGAGATGACAATGGAAGAACGGTATAAGACGAACTATGATCATCCGTTCGCGTTCGATAACGATTTATTGATTGAACACATCAAACAGTTACAAGAACATAAGGCGGTTGAGAAGCCGGTATACGATTATGCCGCACACACACGTTCGGATCAGACGATTTTGATCGAACCGGTCGATGTCGTCATCGTCGAAGGTATTTTGGCGCTCGAGGACGACCGTCTCCGTGATTTGATGGATATTAAAGTATTCGTCGACACGGACGCGGACGTGCGGATTTTACGTCGGATGCAACGGGACTTGAATGAGCGGGGTCGGTCGATCGACTCGGTCGTCGCGCAGTATACGAACGTCGTCCGGCCGATGCATCTTCAATTTTGTGAGCCGACGAAACGCTATGCGGATATTATCGTGCCCGAAGGCGGCGAGAACTTCGTTGCCATCGATTTGCTCGTGACGAAGATTCGCTGGGTGCTGACAGAACGTAACCGCGCGTAAGGGAAATAAATCGTTTTCAATGTGAACTACTCACCACTTGCTTGTTTCGCAACTTGAAGTGGGAGTTTCTTGGGAAGACCGTGCTTTTACTAGCCGCGGTTATGGACCAAGCTCGTCGGGCAGTCCCTGCCCTGGGTGGTTTCGGTCAGCGAGACGCAACAGGTTGAGGCTCGCGTTGACGTCGCGGTCGTGATGCGCGCCGCACGTGCCGCATGTCCACTCCCGGATGTCTAGTCCCTTCCTGCCGTCGTTCTCGCCACAGTTCGAACAGACTTGGGTTGAGGCGAACCATGGGTCGGCCTTGATCAGCGTCCGGCCGTAGAACCTGCATTTATATTCGAGTTGGCGGACGAACTCGCCCCACCCGGCGTCCCCGATCGATTTCGCCAGGCGGCGGTTTTGCATCATCTCCCTCGGTTTCAGCGTCTCGACCACGACGACTTGGTTCTCGTCGACGATGCGTCGCGACAGCTTGTGGAGGAAGTCGTTGCGCCGGTTCCTGACCTGCTCATGCTTCCTCGCGAGGAGGAGCCGGGCCTTCTCGCGGTTCTTGCTGCCCGGCTTCTTGCGGGAGAGCGCGCGTTGCGCCCGTTTCAGCCGCGCCTCGGCCTTTCGCAGGTTGCGTGGGTTCGCAATCTTCTCCGTGACGAGCGCGTCGTTCGTCGTGACGGCGAAGTGCCCGAGGCCGAGGTCGATCCCGACCTTGTGCTCGGCGGGGACCCACGGCTCGTCGTCCTGTTCGACGAGGAGCGACACGAAGAACGTGCCCGTCTTCGTCATCGACACGGTCGCCGATCGGATCTTCCCGTTGAAACTGCGGTGCTGTGTGAACCGGATGAACCCGATCTTCGGGAGCCGTACCCGGTCTCCCTCGATGCGGATTGTTCCGTGCTGGTTGTTCGTCGTGTAGGACGCGCGCGCCTTCCGTCTCGACTTGAACACCGGGAAGCCGGCCGTCCCGGCGAAGAACTTCGCGAACGCCGCATCGAGGTGCAGCTTCGCGTTCGCGAGCGCGAGGCTGTCCGCCTCGCACAGGAACGGGAACAGTGGCTTGTAGGAGGCGGGTGTCGGCGGTTTCCGTCTCGGCCCACCGCCCGCCTTCGCCTCCTCGTGGATGGTGATACGGTCCTCGAGCAGCTTGTTGTAGATGAACCGGGCGCAGCCGATCGTCCGGATCAGGAACTCGGCCTGTGCCGGCGTCGGGTGGAGCCGGTATTTGTAGCCCTTCAGCATGTCCGTCCCTCCTTTGGGCGGTGTGAGGATGAGTCTCGTCCCATTCCGATACCCGCGGTGGGGGCGAGAGAATCTGACAGAATCACGAACCTTTGTTCGTCATATCTGTCACAGGGATATCCAAAGGATTTGCAAGCAGGCGGTTCATCTTCCACCTACGCTGGCCCTTCCCTCTTCGACGTTTAGAGGTGGGAGAATTCTTGCCAAATTTAGTTAAAAGAGCTTTGACACTCTCACCATTGAAACCGTGGGATTCTGAAGTGCTTGTGCGAACGCAGTTCATTTTTGTTTTGTTCAAGCCTTCAAATGAGAGTGTGCCATCACCTCTACCGAGATAGACTCTATAGGTCCCCAGGTTGGTGGACTGTGACCATCTACCACAGGTCGTTACAGGTGTGCCTACTTGATGTTTTAGCGTCTTTAGCATGACGACAAGCATCGTATCATCGATCTGCTGCCGGACTCGATTTTCAAAGGTCGGTGGACAAAGGTGTTTTAGAGACTTGTATGTGTCTATGCGATAGATTTAACCGAATGTCGGATATGGAGAACGTCCGAACTCACGTTTATCCCATGTTTAAAAACGGGATGTGTCGGATATGGGCTTTCCCGTTCGTAAATTCTGTAATATACTAGGAGACAATGAAGGAGTGACAGAAATGGCTGAAAAACAACATTACATGACGTTAGACGGAAAAGCGAAAATCGAAAATGAATTGAACGAACTGAAGACGGTACGCCGTAAAGAAGTCGTTGAGAATATTAAGATTGCCCGCGATTTCGGAGACTTGTCTGAGAACGCTGAATACGATGCAGCGAAAGAAGAGCAGGCAATGGTCGAAGGACGGATCGCCCAACTCGAAGAGATGCTTCGTAACGCAGTCATCATCCAAGACGATGTGGCTGATAACTCGATGGTCGCAATCGGAAAGACCGTGACGTTCTTCATTCAAGAAGATAACGAGAACGAGACGTACACGATTGTCGGTGGCGCCGAGGCTGACCCGTTCACAGGGAAAATCTCGAATGAATCACCAATTGCAAAAGCGCTCCTCGGCCGTACGGTCGGAGACGTCGTTAACGTCCAAACACCAGGCGGCGACATGGTCGTCGAAATCAAAGAAATCAAGTAACACAAATGAGCGACTTCCACATGGATGTCGCTCTCTTTCTGAGGAGGCACTTATCATGAAAATTGGAATCATTGGAGCAATGGAAGAAGAAGTGAACTTGCTCCGCAACGAATTGACAGAACGGACGGACACTGAAATCGCCAACTATCACTTCTATGAAGGGTACCTCGGCAACGTCGAAGTCGTCATTTTGAAGTCGGGAATCGGGAAAGTGAACGCGGCCATCGGCACGACACTATTAATCGACAAGTTCAACCCGGATGTCGTCATTAATACGGGTTCAGCTGGCGGCTTTAAAAAAGGGATGAAAGTCGGCGATGTCGTCGTCTCGACCGAAGTCCGGCACCATGACGTCGACGTGACTGCGTTCGGCTACGAGTACGGACAAGTGCCAGGTATGCCGGCAGCGTACACAGCTGACGCTCATTTAATGGATGTCTGTAAAGAAGTGATTGAGAGCCTCCATGATGTGAACGTCCATACGGGCCTCATCGTGACAGGTGACTCGTTCATCAACGACTCGAAGCGTGTCGCCGACATCCTTGGCCATTTCGAAGGCGTCGCGGCCGTCGAGATGGAAGCCGCACCGATCGCACAGACGTGCTATCAGTTCGGAATTCCGTTCGTCGTGACCCGTTCAATCTCGGACAGCGCCGACGAGGAAGCGAACTTGTCGTTCGACGAATTTTTGGAGACGGCATCGATCAACTCGGCGAAAATGGTCATGGCCGTCACGAAACGACTCGGTCAAAGTGAATAATCGAGAGGGATGCGTTGACATCCCTTTTTTATTCCCTTATATTAGTACCAGATACTAAGAATAGGGGTCATCAATATGAACATTGGAATCATTGGGATCGGTTCGTTCCTTCCGGATAACCGGATCACGAACATCGATTTGGAAAAACGAATGGATACGAGCGACGAATGGATTCGAACCCGCACCGGGATCGAGGCACGACATTTGGCCGACGCCGACTTGAGTGTCGCCGATATGGCCACATACGCTGCAGAGCGGGCGCTCCAAAGCGCAGGTGTCTCGATTGAAGACATCGATGCGATTATTTGCGCGACGGCGACGGCGCCATCGTTCCCGGCGACTGCTTGTCTCGTCCAGGCCAACCTTGGAGCCAAGCAAGCGGTCGCTTTCGACGTCAGTGCCGCCTGTAGCGGCTTCATCTTCGCGATGGATACGGCGAAGAGCATGATGCAGGCGAAAGGGTTGAAACGGACGCTCGTCATCGGAGCCGAGAAGATGGGCAACCTCATCGACTGGGACGATCGCTCGACCGCCGTCTTGTTCGGTGACGGGGCAGGTGCCGTCGTCCTCGGTGAAGACGAAGTGGCCGCCATCGATTCCATCGTGCTCGGCAGTGACGGTACAGGCGGAAAGTTCTTATATGAGAATGAAGAAGGTAAAATCGTCATGAACGGACGTGAAGTATTCAAATTCGCCGTTCGTAAAATGCCGGATATCGTACTAGAGGCACTAGAAGGAGCTGGGAAGTCAATTGAGGACCTGGACGTGCTCGTGCCACACCAAGCCAATCGTCGCATCATCGACGCTGCGATTGAACGGTTAGGGCTTCAAGAAGAAAAAGTCGTCGTCACGATTCAAGACCATGCGAACACGTCAGCCGCTTCGATTCCGCTCGCTTTGGCCGAAGCGGTCAAACACGGTAAGATTTCAAACGGTCAGACGGTCGTCGTCGCCGGATTCGGCGCTGGGCTCACTTGGGGAGCGAGTTGTCTAACATGGAATAACGCTAACATCACGGAGGAGATCAACGCATGAAACGAGTAGTTATCACAGGATTAGGAGTCGTATCCCCACTCGGGAACGACGTTACGGCAATGTGGGAACGACTGTTGAACGGGGAAAATGCAGTCGATACGTTAACGAAGATTGATATTAGCCAATATCCGGCGAAAGTCGGAGCTGAAGTCAAAGAATGGAACATCGACCACTTGGTCGAGCCGAAAGAAGCGCGCAAGATGGATTCGTTCATCCAATACTCGATTTTAGCCGCTGAAGCTGCGCATCGGGATAGCGGTCTAGATGTGAAGGCGATCGCGGATGAAGTCGGGATTTGGATTGGAAGCGGAATCGGTGGTGTCGAGACGATTGACAAACAAGCGAGCATCTTGCATGAGCGTGGACCACGCCGCATCAGCCCGTTCTTCATCCCGATGATGATTCCGAACATGGCGAGCGGTCAAGTCTCGATTTACCTCGGGGCGAAAGGACCAAGCAACTGTTCGGTCACGGCTTGTGCCTCTGGGACGAACTCGATCGGTGAAGCATTCAAAGTCATTCAACGCGGCGATGCGCTCGCCATGTTCGCGGGTGGGGCCGAGGCGCCAATCACACCGCTCTCGTTCTCAGGATTCTGTGCCAACAAGGCGCTATCGACGAATCCGGATCCGAACACGGCATGTCGCCCGTTCGATGCGAACCGTGACGGATTCATCATGGGTGAAGGCGCTGGCGTGCTCGTTCTCGAGGAATACGAGCATGCGAAAGCGCGTGGAGCCAAAATGTATGCGGAAGTCGTCGGGTACGGCATGAGTTCGGACGCCTACCACATCACGGCACCGTCACCGGAAGCGGAAGGCGGATCGAAAGCGATGAACGAGGCACTTCGGGACGCGGGAATTCGTCCGGAAGACGTGCAATACATCAACGCTCACGGGACGAGCACACCGCTCAACGATATGTTGGAGACGAAAGCCATCCACAACGTCTTCGGGGAGCACGCGCACAACTTGGCCGTCAACTCATCGAAATCGATGATCGGGCACTTGCTCGGTGCCGCCGGCGGAGTCGAGGCCGTCATCACGGCGCTATCGATTCATGAGGGACGGATTCATCCGACCATCAACTGTGAGACACCGGCAGACGATTGCGATTTAGATTATGTCCGTGACGGAAATCGGGAACTTGATATCCAGTACGCACTCAGCAACTCACTTGGCTTCGGAGGCCATAACGCGACGCTCGCGTTCGCGAAAGTAAACGACTAATAGTAGAAAAAAGTGGCAAAAACGGGTAGGGTATAAGGGTTGAGCTAACAGAGAGGAGAATGCCAGATGAAACGATTTTTCATCGGTGCCGCCTTGTTGGGTTCAGTCCTTATCCTTTTTTTCGTTATATGGTATGGACAACGAGAGCAGGCACGAGAATTAGTATCACCTGAAGAACAAATCGTGACGATTCATGGGGAACCGTTACCGGAGCAACCGAATACGCTGCTCGCCATCGACCCGAGTTCACAAACCGTGTTATCGCATATTTATGAAGGGTTGTATCGCTTCGGTGCGGACGGGGAGATCGAACCTGGACTCGTCGAGACGATGACTCGATCAGAAGACGGGGCGACATACACGTTCAAATTGAAAGAAAGTCAAACCGTGAACGGGAATGCGGTCACGGCCGAAACGTTCGTCAATCATTTCCGGATGCTCGCCGATGATGATACGAATTCTCCGTTCAGTTTCCTCCTTGAGGACGTATTGAACGGAAAAGCGATCAGCCTCGGGACGAAAGAACCAGAGACGCTCGGCGTGAAGGCAATCGACGAGCAAACACTTGAACTGACGCTCGAACGACCGATGGAAGGGTTCGAGCAGATTTTAGCGATGCCGGCCTTTTTGCCGCAGACGATGGTGGGGGAATGGCAAGAGCTTGATGCGAACGGCCCATTTCAGATTGAGTCGTTAGATGCGGCTCAAGTCACATTGACGAAAAACGAGGCGTATTATGACGCCGATCGTGTCACGCTTGAAAAGATTATGATGTTGGCGGATGAAGGCCTGGATTCAGAACCTAATGGTATCCATCCGATTCCATACGGCACGGACGAGGCGACAATCGACTCGCTCGAAGGGAAGCTCGTCGACGTCTCGCGAAGTGGCGTCTTCTATTTGAAACCGAATGTTGACGAGTATCCGTTCGATGATGCCGATTTCCGGCGCTCGCTCGCCCTCGCCTTGAATCGGGAAACAGTGGAAGATTCGCTCGCACGGGCTGAAGTGACGACCGAACGATTGCTCGTCACCGACGAAGCGGAACTCGACATTTCGCTCGATGGGGAAGCAACCGCACTGTTCGAGGAAGTGCTCGAGCGGCTCGAGGAAGACGAGATTGAAATCGAGTTGCTCAGTTTTGTCGATGAGGAAGCGCGTCAAATCGCCCAGACGATTGAAACGGAACTGGAAAAACTTCCGGGTCTTCAAGTGAATGTCGTCGAACTCCCACTTGGGGACAAAGTTAGGAAAGAAGTCGCAGGCGAGTACGCGTTGTCCCTTTCCGGTTGGCAACCGGACTACCCGGCATTCAGCGCCTATTTGACTCAATTCGAGTCAGATAACTATTTGAATTCGAGCGGATTTGCCGATAAACCGTTCGATCGGTTGATGGAACAGGCACGTACGACCGAGGCGGTTACAGACAGGAACGAGACGTATCGACAAGCCGAGAAACGATTGTTGGAACAAGCTATCGTTATTCCAATCTACCAAGCTGGAAGATCTTACACGGTTGATTCCAAATATGCGGAAATCGGTTTTCCGGTCATCGGTCCTTCGTACGTCCTAACATTTTCTAAAGTTTATGAAAAATGAGCTAAAAGCCCGTCTCCCTAGGCGGGCTTTTAGCCTATAGTAAAAATTTTTTAGAAAAATCAAAATAAACACTTTGCAAAATTATCAGAATATTGTATTATTGCTTCAACGGGATTGTGGTAACAAATTTTGTAAAGTGAACTATCAGAATTTTCTACCATCGTTCATTTCGTTAAAACGAAAAAAATCAGGGGGTCATCGCAATGAATAAGAAAAAAGGTTTTGCTTTAGCAACGTCGGTAACACTTCTATCTAGCGCATTCCTAGCGGCATGTTCGACAGGGGAAGAAGAGGGAGCAACAACTGACAATAACGCATCAGAAAATGCTGATGAAGCGCAAGTCCTCAACTTGCTCGATAGCTCAGACATCCCTTCACTTAACCCAACGCTTGCAACAGACGCAGTTTCATTCAACGTCTTGAACAACGTTAACGAAGGTCTCTATCGTATGGACGACGAAGATAACCCAACACCAGGGATCGCGGAGTCACACGAAGTTTCTGAAGACGGTAAAACGTACACGTTCAAAATCCGTGAAGGCGCAACTTGGTCTAACGGCGAGCCTGTAACTGCAAACGACTTCGAATACGCTTGGAAAGAAGTCCTTAACCCGGACAACGCTTCACAATATGCTTACGTTATGTCAATCATCGAAGGTGCTGAAGCCTATAACACAGGCAAAGGCGAGCGCGACGCTGTTGGCGTCACAGCTACTGATGAGCAGACACTTGAAGTTAAATTGACTGCACCAGCTGAGTACTTCCTCGGTCTCACAAGCTTCGGCGTATTCATGCCTAAACTTGAGTCGTTCGACAAAGAGCAAGGCGAGAACTTCGGTACATCTGCAGAGACAACTCTCTACAACGGACCGTTCAAACTCGAAAGCTGGGAGCGCGAGCAAGGCTGGAAAATGGTCAAAAACGACGACTACTGGGATGCTGAAGCCGTCAAACTTGACGAAATCAACGTTAAAGTCGTTAAAGAAGTTTCAACAGGCGTTAACTTGTACGAAAACGGCGACGTTGACCGCACTGGTTTGACTTCTGAACTCGTTGCTCAATACCAAGACAACGAAGACTTCTCTACTGTCGTTGAGCCAACACTCTTCTACCTCCAGTTCAACACTGCGGTTGAAGCACTCGACAACCAAAACATCCGTAACGCGATTGACGCGGCATACGATAAAGCAGCGATCTCTGAAACGCTCCTTGCGAACGGTTCAATTCCTGCCAACTATCTCGTACCAAAAGACTTCGTAACTGGACCAGACGGCGCGGACTTCCGTGAAGCTAACGGCGACATCGGCGGCTACGACGTGGACAAAGCGAAAGAACTTTGGGAAAAAGGACTTGAAGAAATCGGTCAAGACTCTGTCGAAATCGAGCTCCTCAACTACGACTCGGAATCTGCGAAGCAAATCGGTGAGTTCATCAAAGGTGAACTTGAGAAGAACCTTCCAGGTATCACACTTACAATCAAGCAACAACCGTTCAACAACAAACTTGACCTTGAGAACAAAGGTGATTTCGAGTTGACATTCGCTGGATGGGGCCCTGACTACCAGGATCCAATGACATTCGTTGACCTCTTCGTCACTGACGGACCATACAACCGTGGTAAGTGGTCGAACGAAGAATTTGACAAACTCATCGAATCTGCGAAATCAAGCACAGATGCTGAACAGCGTTGGGCTGACCTTCAAGCTGCAGAGAAAATCGTTCTTGAAGAGAACGCAATCTCGCCAGTTTACCAACGTGGATCGGCTCGCCTCACGAAGCCATACGTTAAAGGAATCGTTGAACACGCATTCGGCGCTGACTACTCGTACAAGTGGGCATTCATCGAAGGCAAAGAGCAATAAGAAACAACATGCATACAAAAAGAGACAGGGACGCCTGTCTCTTTTTTGTGCCTTCAGATGAAGTTAATATACCGTACAAAAAAAGCCGCCCCTTGCATGCAAAGGGCGGCTAAACGTTATTTCTTCACTTTGGCCCGTTTCCGGTTGAGTCCCATCGCTTTCTCGATTTTGGCGAGGTTCTTGTTGGCGACGGCTTCCGCTTTCTCACGGCCCGCATCGAGGATGGCATCGAGCTCAGCTGAGTCGACGAGTTCGTGATAGCGATTCTGGATTGGCTCAAGCATGGCGACGACCGCTTCGGCGACGTCTTGCTTGAACGTTCCATAATTCGAATCCTTGTAGCGCTCGACGAGAACATCGATTGGGGTATCGGTCGAGAGCGAGTAAATCTCAAGCAAGTTCGAGATGCCCGGTTTGTTCTCACGGTCGAAGCTGATGACACCGCTCGAGTCCGTGACCGCGCTCTTGATTTTCTTACGGATGACGTTCGGCTCATCGAGCATCGAGATGAAGCCCTTCGCGTTCGCGTCTGATTTCGACATCTTTTTGACTGGGTTCGTCAAACTCATGATGCGCGCGCCTTCTTTTTGAATGAGCGGCTCAGGAATCGTGAACGTCTCATAGTATCGTTTGTTGAAGCGTTCGGCCAAATCACGCGTCAGTTCGACGTGTTGTTTTTGGTCATCGCCGACCGGGACGAGTTCCGTGCCGTACAAGAGGATATCGGCTGCCATCAAGGTCGGATAGACGAATAGGCCAGCGCCGATATTCTCACTGTTCTGTGATTTGTCTTTATACTGCGTCATGCGGCTCAGTTCACCCATGCCGGCGATGCATGTCAACATCCATCCGAGTTGGGCGTGCGCCTTCACTTCCGATTGGACGAAAATCGTCGATTTCTCAGGGTCGAGACCGCAAGCGAGATAGAGTGCCGCAAGTTTGCGCGTGTTGTCCATCAACTCGACGCGGTCCAATTGAACCGTGATTGAATGGAGATCGACGACACAGTAAAACGCTTCGTGTTCTTCCTGCAGCTCGACGAACTGTTTCATCGCGCCTAAGTAGTTGCCGAGCGTGACGACGCCGGTCGGTTTAATGCCAGAAAAGATTTTTGCCATGATTGCACCTCCAGAGAATATAAAAAAACCGCGGTTCCCCGCCCGATAAATCGGGACGAATAACCGCGGTGCCACCCAAATTTGCATGAAACTCATGCCACTTGATCGCGTTAACGGGCGTGACCGTCTCGCCGTACTATCGTTCAGGCGAGCCACTCCGAAGTCCATTCGCTCGACGCTTTCCATCTACTCGCAGCAACGTAGACTCTCTGGGGGAAAGGGGATTCGAGGTACTTGTCTTCTTCATTGTGTTTCCTATTGTTCTAGGCATAGTGTAGCATATCGACAGTGAAATCGGAAGGTCAAACGAGGGTGATCACGTAAGAAAGAACGACGCTCGTGACACCGACATAGACCCAACGCCACGCCGAACGTTTTTGATTGGCTCGATCTTCTGGTGAGGCTTCTTCGTCTTCTTCGTAGTCAGGGTCGATTTCTTTCAACTTGGCCCGACGATTGCGTTTGAACCCGTACATGAACCCGTCAAATAATCCGGTGGCACCCATATGAGAGAACATCCCGACCGCGAAGACGAGTATACCGGCCACGAACAAGCCGCCACTCAAATGGAACCCGATCGTCTCGTCTTGGTAGTATGACAAGTTCGACCAAACGGTGTAGGCAATTGTGACAATTCCCCAAACGATTAATATACTTCTAAAATTTTTCAATGTGACAAACTCCTTTCAGCGTGGATGCGCTCCATCGAGTCATCCGCCCTATGGCTCTATGATACCTGTTGTGCCACATATATGGCGAGAAGTTCGTGTTAAAAATGACAGCGGTTTATTGGGGAGTTGACAGTTTGATTAAAAATTTTTTACAATAGCCCTAACGTTCTTTCGTCGGATACAAAATGAAATATTCAGAAAATTAAAGAAAAAGTAAGATGTTACGGTCCGACGAAACGCCATGCTTCACGATTCAGAAAGGGGACATCGCAATGAAGAAAAAATCGATTCTGCTCATGATGACACTCATCTTGGCACTCGGTTCAGTGCTCGCCGCTTGCTCGACTGGCGGAGACTCTGACGGCGGTTCGTCTTCGAACGGAGAAAAGATTCTCCGCTTGACGGACACGTCTGACATTACAACAGCTGACCCGGCGCTCGCGACGGACGCTGTGGCGTTCAACTTGATCGCCAACACGATGGAAGGTCTCTATCGTCTTGACCAGGAAGGAAATGCCGTTCCAGCCATCGCTGAAGGAGAACCAGAAGTGAGTGAAGACGAAACGGTCTACACGTTCACACTTCGTGACGCGGAATGGTCAAACGGAGAACCTGTCACAGCGAACGACTTCGTCTACGCTTGGCAACGCGCCGTGGATCCTGAAACAGGTTCACAATACGCGTACATCATGAACACAGTTAAAAATGCCGAAGCCATCAACACGGGTAAACTTCCTAAAGAAGATCTCGGTGTGAAGGCAATCGATGAGAAGACACTTGAAGTTACACTCGAGCGTCCAGACCCATCATTCATCTCGCTCACATCGTTCGGTACGTTCACACCGATTAACGAAGCTTTTGCGACTGAAAAAGGCGAAGACTTCTCGACGACTCCAGAAAACCACATCTATAACGGTCCATTCACATGGTCGGAGTGGGATCGCGAGCAAGGATACGTGTTGACGAAAAACGAATCGTACTGGGATGCTGAGAATGTAGCTCTAGAGAAAGTCGACGTTCGCGTCGTCAAAGACACATCGACAGTCGTTAACTTGTATGAAGCAGGAGAAGTCGACTACGCCGGCCTCTCATCTGAACAAGTTGCAGCGTTCCAAGAGAACGACGACTACAGTACAGGTCTTCGTTCAACAGTCGGTTACTTCAAGTTCAACCATGAAGATGAACTCTTTGCTGACGTCAACGCCCGTAAAGCAGTCGCTCGTGCGGTCGACCCAGCCGGGATTATCGATCAGTTGTTGAACAACGGTTCAATCGCCACGACTTCGTTCGTCCCGAAAGAATTCATCAAGTATGAAGACGGAACGGATTATGCAGAAGGCGTAACACACTTTGAGACGAACGCTGACGAAGCGGCATCACTTTGGGAAGAAGCGACTGGCGGCGAAGCTGTCACGATTGAACTTCTCTCATTCGATAGCGAAGTAGCAAAACAAATCTCAGAGTACATGAAAGGCCAACTCGAATCGAACTTGCCGAACGTGACCGTGAACATCTCACAACAACCGTTCAACAACAAGCTCGAACTCGAAGCGAACGGAGAGTATCAGATGTCATTCGCCCTTTGGGGACCTGACTATCAAGATCCACTCACGAACCTTGGTATTTTCACATCTGACAACGGTCAAAACGACATCAACTACAAGTCGGCAGCATACGATAAGTTGATTGATGAAGCATCAGCTGAAACAGCAATCGATGCGCGTTATGACAAGTTTAAAGAAGCAGAAACGCTCTTGATTGAACAAGACCAAGCCATCATGCCGCTTTACCAAGCGGGTGTCGCTTACTTGCTCCGTCCGAACGTCGAAAACTTCAACCGTCAACTATTCGGTGCTGACTACCAGTACAAATACGTCGATATCAACTAAATGAGAAGGGGGCATGCACCACGCATGTCCCCCCTTTTCTAAAAAAAAATCAGAAATTAGAGAAAAAACTATTCAAAAGTTTTGTTGGTAAAGTATAATGTAGTAACAGTGAAAATTCAGAATACTTTACAAACTAAGGATTCTTCGATTTTCATGTGCTGTGCTAAGAGCCTTGAGATGACGTTTGACCTATTCTTTCAGAAAATTCCTTTCATTTTGTGAATTCATGAAAAGGGAAATATGTCATAGTGACGCTGTTGGTGCAAGCATAGACACATTAGAAAAACAGGGGGTATTTATTTATGGGACGTTATATTCTTCAGCGGCTGACTTACGGCCTCATCACGTTCTTCTTGATTGCGACGTTCACGTTTTTCCTGATGGACCTGCTTCCAGGTTCGCCGTATCAAAACCAGGAGAAATTGACAGAGACACAAATTCAACTCTTGAACGACCGCTACGGACTCAATGATCCGCTTCCAGTTCGTTATGCGACCTACTTAGGAAACCTTGTGCAAGGGGACCTCGGTGTATCGTTCCGTACGGCCAACCGGCCAGTGACGGATTTGATCATGGAACGAATCGGTCCTTCAGCTCAACTAGGTATTCAAGCACTTGTGCTTGGGACGTTTGTTGGATTGTTGCTCGGGATCGTGGCAGCCATTCGTCATAATACGTTCATCGACTATGGTTCGATGTTCATCTCGGTAATCGGGATTTCTGTCCCATCATTCGTCTTTGCAGCACTTCTCCAGTACTACGTTGGAGTTAAGTTGCAGTTGCTCCCTGTTGCGTTTTGGGATTCCCCGGCGCATACGATTTTACCGACCATCTCGCTCTCACTCGGGGTCACGGCGTCCATCGCTCGTTTCGTCCGGACCGAGATGTTAGAAGTTACCGGACAAGATTACGTCACCCTCGCGAAAGCGAAAGGGTTGACCGGGAATGCGATCGTCTGGAAACACATGGTGCGTAACGCGATGATTCCAGCAATTACAATCCTCGGACCAATGACGGCCGGTCTATTGACAGGTACGTTCGTCATCGAAAAAATCTTTGCGGTACCTGGTTTAGGTGAATTGTTCGTCACATCTATTACGTTGAATGATTACTCGGTCATCATGGGCACGACGCTCTTCTTCTCTGGCCTGTTCATTATTATCATTCTACTTGTCGATTTGCTCTACGGAGTCGTTGACCCACGTATTCGTCTTGGGGGGAATAACTGATGATTGAAAACAAAAAGAATTTCGAGCAGTTCGACCAAGACATGTTCCAACGTGTCGAGATGAACGAACAGCTCGCTGAACGAATCGCTGGTAAAAGTCTAAACTTCTGGCAAGATGCTTGGATGCGCCTAAAGAAAAACAAAGCGGCCATCTTGTCGTTATCGATTATCGTCATTCTTGTCTTACTCGCTCTATTCGGCCCGATGTTGTCTGGTCGTGACGCTTATACGCAAAACATCTCGCAAGCGAAACTTCCACCTAAAGTCACAGGACTTGAGTGGGCAGGGTTAGACGGGATGGCTAACCTCGGTGGCCGTGAAATCGACTTCTATGAACAAAAGAACGTCGAAGAGAACTACTGGTTCGGTACGGACTACCTCGGCCGTGATCTTTGGTCACGTGTTTGGGAAGGTACACGTATCTCACTCTTCATCGGTTTAATGGCCGCAATCGTCGATACGGTTATCGGTGTCGCCTATGGTGGTATCTCGGCTTACTTCGGAGGCCGTACGGATAACATCATGCAACGGATTGTTGAGATTTTGACTGGTGTCCCAAACTTGATTTTGATTATCTTGTTCATCTTGATCTTTGACCCAGGTGTCTTCACCATCATCTTGGCGATGGCCATCACCGGCTGGATCGGGATGAGTCGACTCGTCCGCGGTCAGATTTTGAAATTGAAGAACCAAGAGTTCGTCTTGGCTGCCCGTACACTCGGCGCTTCAAGTACTCGTTTGATTTTCAAACACTTGATTCCGAACACGCTCGGCGCCATCATCATCACACTTATGTTCACGATTCCATCTGCCATCTTCTTCGAGGCATTCCTTAGTTTCATCGGGATCGGACTTCAACCGCCACAAGCATCACTTGGTACGTTGATTAACGACGGATACAAAGAGCTACGGACGTTCCCGTACTTGCTCGTGATCCCGTCAATCATCATCGTCTTGCTCATGGTCAGCTTCAACTTGCTCGCCGATGGCTTGCGTGATGCGTTCGACCCGAAAATGCGTAAATAATTATAGAAACAGGGGGACTCGTGCATGGAAACGATTTTATCTGTCCGAGACTTAGCGGTCTCGTTCCATACGTATGCTGGAACAGTACAAGCCGTTCGCAACGTATCGTTTGATTTGAAAAAAGGCGAGACGCTCGCCATCGTTGGTGAATCGGGTTCTGGTAAATCCGTCACATCGAAAGCGATTATGCGTCTCATTCCGAACCCGCCAGGTGAAATCACGAATGGAGAAATCTTGTTCGAAGGTAAAGACTTGGCGAAGTTGTCGGAAAAAGAAATGCTTAAAATTCGTGGACGCGATATCGCAATGATCTTCCAAGATCCGATGACATCGCTCAACCCGACGATGACGATCTACAAACAGATCGCCGAAGGATTGAAGCAACACCAAGGACTCACGGGTGAGGATGCGAAGAAGCGTACGCTTGAATTGCTCACACTCGTTGGGATTCCAAACCCTGAGGCACGCCTCAAGCAATACCCGCACCAACTTTCAGGTGGGATGCGTCAGCGGATCGTTATTGCGATCGCGCTCGCATGTAACCCAAAAGTATTGATCGCCGATGAGCCGACGACGGCCCTCGACGTAACAATTCAAGCTCAGATTTTAGAGTTATTGAAAGACATCCAGCAAAAGACGGGCACAGCGATCATTTTTATCACGCACGACCTCGGTGTCGTTGCGAACATGGCAGACCGCGTTGCTGTTATGTACGCTGGTAAAATCGTCGAGAAGGGAACGGTCGATGAGATCTTCTATGAGCCGCGTCACCCATATGCATGGGGACTACTCGGATCGATGCCGCGTCCATCCGATGACCCGAACGAGGCGCTTCCGGCCATCCCGGGTACGCCGCCGAACTTACTCAACCCACCGAAAGGCGATGCCTTCGCACCACGTAACCCGTATGCGATGAAAATCGACTTTGAAAAAGAACCACCGATGTTCCAAATTAGCGACACACACTATGCGGCGAGCTGGCTATTGCACCCACAAGCCCCACAAGTGAGCCCGCCGAAAGCAATCCGTGATCTTGCGCTCAAGTATCGTCCGGACAGCGCGTTCGCGAAATCGATTTTGAAAGGTGGTGCTGAATAATGGAACGCGAGAAATTACTCGAAGTAAAAGACCTGAAGCAGCACTTTAAAATCGGCCGAGGCCGCGTCGTCAAAGCGGTCGACGGCATCTCGTTCGATATTTATAAAGGTGAAGTGCTCGGACTCGTAGGGGAGTCTGGATGTGGGAAATCGACGACAGGTCGTACCATCATCGGACTTTACGATGCGACTGACGGGGATGTCATCTTCAAAGGTGAGAACGTTCACGGCAAGAAGAGCACCGCTGAAAAATTGAAGTTCAACCGAGCGATGCAAATGATTTTCCAAGATCCATACGCATCCCTCAACCCGCGTATGACCGTCGCTGATATCATCGCCGAAGGCATCGATATCCACGGTCTTGCCAAGACGAAAGAAGACCGGATGAACCGCGTCTATGACCTTCTCGAGACAGTCGGTCTTACGAAAGAGCACGCGAGCCGTTACCCGCACGAATTCTCGGGCGGTCAGCGTCAGCGGATCGGGATTGCCCGCGCTCTCGCAGTCGAACCGGACTTCATCATCGCTGATGAGCCGATTTCGGCTCTCGACGTATCGATTCAAGCCCAGGTCGTCAACTTGATGAAAGAATTGCAACGCGACCGTGACCTCACGTACTTGTTCATCGCCCACGACTTGTCGATGGTCAAGTATATCTCGGACCGGATCGGTGTTATGTATCAAGGTCACCTCGTCGAGCTCGCTCCTGCAGCGCGCCTGTATGAGAACCCACTCCACGCTTATACGAAGTCACTTCTCTCAGCAATCCCACTTCCGGATCCTGAGCATGAGCGGACACGTAAACGCATTGTGTATGAGTCGAAGTCGCTCGGTGCCGTCGGACGTTCGGATGAGGATTCAAGTATCCCGCCACTCCGCGAAGTCGAGCCAGGCCACTTCGTCTCAATGACAGACGAAGAGTACGAAGCTTACAAAGTACAACTCGTATAATAGGAAAGTCCCGAATCCAGATGGATTCGGGACTTTTTTCGTACAAAAAAACACCGTCCATGATGACGGTGTCAGGCGTTTGAGATGCGTGGCAAATTCGAGAGCCGGTCGACAACCGCGTCAATCAAGCGGACGCGGGCCAGGGCGTCTTCGATATCCATCGTCTCATAGTGGTGCAATCCACCAGGCTGTTCGACGTACGTGTCCGCATCGTGAACGAGCTGTTGGAGTGGCGTCCGTTGAATCCGGTTGGGCGGCAAATAGGAGTCGGTGTGAAGCAATATCATGACCGAGATCTCTTTCGCGCGGGCCGGGTCTTCGCCGAGACGAATCAACAGCTTATGGGCACGTTCGGCGCCTTTAATGGCATGGATATCGTTTTGACGATACAAATCATAATTCCATTTTCCTTCGGTGTACCATTCATAATGACCGATGTCATGGAGCAGGGCGGCTTTCGTCGCTAAATCCGTATCGAGGCCTCGTCGCGTCGCCAATTCGAGAGCGCGTTCACACACATCGACGGCGTGTTTCAAGCCAGAACGGGTCAAGTATTTCTGAGTGACCGGGTGTTGCATAATCGTCTCTAACGTAATTCTCATCATCGCTCTCCTCCTTGGTGATTTCAAAGGTTATTTCTATTAACTATACGGGAATGAGATAGGAAAAGCAAATTTGGAACGTGTGAAATGATGAAAAAATTGGAGATTGTTCAACTATTTTCATAAGAATGTGCTATAATTTAAATGTAGATTAGTGCAAGTTCAAGATTTTCAGATTCAGTAACGGTCGGTCCGGTCCTTTTGGCGTTGGGGGTGAGAGACCATGAAAGAACGTAATAAAGTTTTGCAACAGAAAAAGAAACTTCTAAAAGAAGTCCTCAAGAAGAAATTGAAAGACTTGCGAGTGAAGCCAGGCAAAGAGACGGTATCACAACCGGTTTCTCGAATGCCGGCGTCCTAGAACGGTCGATCAAGGGTCGCATTCTCGAGAATGCGTCCTCTTTTCTTACCCGAGTGAGAAAAGTTATCATTGAAGTTTCAATTGATAAGAATTATTATAATTAAGTGAACGATTTTTTGGGTATACAAATAGAGTCACTTGAAAAAGATGAACGAACATTTGATCAGGGAGGAACGAAAATGGTCACACTTTACACGTCTCCGAGCTGCACATCGTGCCGAAAAGCACGGGCTTGGCTTGAAGAGCATGATATCCCATTTACGGAACGAAATATATTTTCAGAACCACTCTCACTTAATGAGATCAAACAAATCCTACGTATGACAGAGGACGGGACGGATGAAATCATCTCGACCCGGTCTAAAGTTTTCTCTAAAATCGACGTATCGGTCGATGCGCTCTCGCTTCAACAACTATACGATTTGATTCAAGAGTATCCTGGATTGCTTCGCCGTCCAATCTTGATTGATGAAAAACGTCTTCAAGTCGGGTATAACGAAGATGAGATTCGTCGATTCTTGCCGCGCAAGGTCCGGACGTTCCAACTTCAAGAAGCGCAACGACTCGTCAACGAGTGAGGAAGCATACTGTCTAAGCAGTGTGCTTTTTATTATTCCGTTTTTCCGATAAAATAATAGTAACAACCCCATCATCAATAGATTGACACGTTAAAAAAAGGGTACTATGATAACAAGACAATTTCCCCTCTCCTCCTTAATTGTTGAAGTAGGAGTGAGGTGAGAAGGGAGTGGACAATCGTGAAAATTGAGCGCATCAATGACAATACCGTCAAATTTTTCATTACGTATGTCGATATCGAAAAACGCGGTTTCGCTCGTGATGAAATCTGGTATAACCGAGAACGTGGTGAGCAGCTGTTCTGGCAGATGATGGACGAAGCGCACGAACGAGAAGATATCTCGTTTGATGGTCCACTATGGATACAAGTACAAGCTTTTGAAAAAGGACTCGAAGTGACCGTGACGATCGCGAAAAACGTGATTGGCGCCGAAGACGATTCTGAGCTCGGATCACTCCTACGCTCGGCAATCGATGAGGCACGCGATCAACAATCGGTGCTCGACCAGTTGAGTGAACTCGATGAAGAAACCGAGCAGGAGGCGTGGGCTCCGCTCGCTATGGAAACGGATGACTTTGAGGCAATCATCTCGCTCAGCAAACGGGCGGGAGAGACGTTAAGCAACGTCGACCTCAAACTGTTCCACTACGATCAGAAGTATTACTTGTGGATCGATTTCCCGGAAGAGATGGAACCAGAGGAAGAAGAGAACGTATTGAGTCTCTTGGCCGAGTATTTGACGTTCAGCACGCAGACGTTAGCGATGCTCGAAGAATACGGTAAGCTTATCCTCGATGGGGATGTCTTCGCTAAAGTCCGTCACTATTTCTAAACCCCAATCGCCTGTTCATATGGACAGGCGATTTTTTTCTAACTAATACATAAACGAGGTGTCGTGATGTTCAAGCGTTTGCAGTTGATGTTGGCCGATAGTGCCTGGTTTGTCCCGTTTTTATATGGGGTCGGGGGGATTGCCTTGACGTTCCTGACCCAATACTTCGGAAACTTCTTTCGGGAACTGTTGCCCGAAATCGTCTATTTAGATAAGGATTCGGCAGCAACCGTGCTGTCCTCGTCCTTTACGAGTCTGATGACGATGATGACGTTTAGTTTCTCAACGATTCTCGTCGTCTTGACGACGTACTCGTCACAGTTCTCACCACGAACAATCAATAACTTTTTGACGAACTCGGCATCGAAACATACGCTCGGCTTGTTCATCATGACGACGGTGTACGGGATCACGAACTTATTTTTAATTCGGACGTCGGATGAGGATGTCGTACTCGCCTCGGGCGTCAGCGTGTTGCTCGTCGTCAGTTCCATCTGGGCGTTCGTCAAGTTCATACAAACGATAAGCGTCTCAATTCAAGCCGAACGTCTCTTGTCAGCCCTGCATCGCGAGGCGTTGTCCGTCATCGAGACGCAACAGCAAGCGGTGGAGGACGGAAAGATGCACATCGTTCCCGAACGTTCGGTCCACACGTTCGAGGGCCAGGCCATCTATGCGCCGCGCACCGGCTATATCCAATTGTTCGCAAGCGAGAAACAAGAAAGCCATGATGTCGATTTCGAGTCGGTCGTGGCCGTCGGGGATTTCGTGGCGAAAGGAGACTTGCTCGGCTATTGGCTCGGAGAAGAAGCGCTCGATGTCGACGTGTTCCAAATTGGGGAGATTCGCTCCTCGATTCAAGACCCGGCCTTCGTCATCGAGAAATTGAGTGAAATCGCGTTGAAAGGCATCTCGCCCGGGATTAACGATCCGAATACTGCGATTCACGCCATTCATTACATCGGCGACATTTTGCGAGAACTGAGCCGATTACCTGAAGGGGATTTCTTATTTTCCAATGACAAGAGCGAATGGCACGCCAAACGTAAACCGATGGAGGCGACGTTGTTCGAGGCGCTCACCCCAATCAAGACTTATGCGAGCCATGACATCTTTGTGATGGCATCCGTGTTCGAGGCGATCCGAATCGCCCGACTGGAAGCACATGCCACACACGAAGAGACGTTCGAGGGGTTCATCGACTATTTCGAGGAGTCGCTCGATTTTGAAGAGTTGCATCCGAGAGAACGCGCGTTTCTGACGAATCAGATGATGCGTGCCCGAAAAGTACAGACGTAAAAGGGAGGGGTCACTCGAGACCCCTCCCTTTTGGTACTTATGAGAGTGTATAACCACCGTCCACCGTGATGGCTTGACCGTTAATATAGCTTGACGCTTCGCTCAATAGGAACGTGACGACCGGTGCGACTTCCTCCGGTTTGGCGGCATGTCCCCGGAAATGATGGGTCATCGCCTCTTGGAATTTGGCCTCACCGCCATACAGTTTATGACTGAGTGGCGTATCGACCGGACCGAAACAGACCGCATTGAAACGTATTTTGCCTTTCATCCGATGGGCGAACGTCTTCGTCAAGGCGATGACGGCCGCTTTCGAGGCGGCGTATGGACCGAGCATCGGCGGAAATTTGACGTGGCCGACGATTGCAGCGTTATTGACGACGCTCCCTCCCGTCGCCAACAGCGGGATGGCGCGTTGGATAAGCCTGTTCACAGCCAACACGTTCAGTTCGAATACGTCGTCAAACGCGGTCGCCGGCAACCGCTCCGGTGTCCCGGGACGACCGAACGTCGCGGCGTTGTTGAATAATCCGTTGAGGACGACCTTGTCCTCGCTCAAGCGGTCCATCAATGCTTCAACTTGCTCGGATTCGGCTAAATCACATGTAAGGAAAGTGATGCGTGGTGAGGCGTCTTCGAGTGCGGCACCTCGTGTCTCGTCGCGGCCGATGCCGATGACGTCATGTCCGTCCTCAGCCAAACGAAGGGCGACGGCCCGTCCAATCCCGCTCGTCGCTCCTGTAACCAAAAATGTGCCCATATTTTGTTCGCTCCCCTCAAAAGATGGTGTTAAGTTGTATAATTATGATAATACAAGACAGAAACGAGGTCAGTTTATAATATGTTGCGACGCATACAAGTACTTTTATCCCTGATTTTGCTCGCAGGTCTCATTGCCGTATTATCGTATTACTGGAGCTCGCAAGTGATCGGGTTGTTCTCGGTGCTCGTCTTTTTGACGACGTTCAGCATCCTGCTCGTCATCCTGCTCGAGAATCGAAATCCGCAGCGGACGCTCATTTGGGCCATCGTCATGCTCGGCTTCCCGGTCGTCGGGCTGTTCGCCTATTTTGTGTTCGGACAGAACTATCGCCGGAAGCGCATGTTCAAAGAGAAGGCCATGTTGGACGAAGAGACGTACCTCGCTTATCGACAGAAGGCGATGACGTTGTCGCCGTCGCTCATGTTCTCCCATGACGATTATGAGAAGTTGCTCCATTTGACGTCGTCTCTGAATCAATTACCCGTTTCGTCAAACACGTATACGCAAGTGCTGACGAACGGACAACAGAAGTTCTCGAAGTTGTTGCCCGCTTTGAAAGGGGCGACCCGCCACATCCATCTCGAATATTATATTTTCCGGGAAGATCGTATTTCTCGGGAAATTCAACGGATTTTGATTCAGAAGGCGAAGGCCGGGGTCGAGGTGCGCTTTCTATATGACGCGGTCGGCTCGATTCATACGAGCGGGACGTTCTTTGACGAGATGCGCCAAGCAGGCGTCCATGTCAAAGCGTTCTTCCCGGTCGTCCTGCCGCTCGTTTCGAGTAAGACGAACTATCGGAACCATCGGAAAATCGTCGTCATCGATGGAACAGAGGCGTTCACAGGCGGGTTGAATGTCGGAGATGAATATTTGGGCGAGCATTCGAAGTTCGGTTTTTGGCGTGACACGCATCTATACGTCAGAGGGGAAGGGGTGTCGGAACTCCAGCTCATCTTCTTGCAGGACTGGTACTACATGACGGGTGAGCGTCTATTCACGCCGTTCTATCTCGAGCCGCTAGAGACGGTGCGAAGTGCGAGCGGCGGCGTACAGATTGTGGCGAGCGGACCGGATGAGCCGTACGAGACGATGAAATCGATTTATTTCGCGCTGATCAATGCGGCGAAGAAGTCGGTATACATCTCGTCCCCGTACTTGATTCCAGACGAGGACATCATGAGCGCGCTCAAGACCGCTTCGTTATCAGGCATCGATGTCCGTATCGTGCTTCCGAGCTATCCGGACCATAAAATCGTCTTTTATGCGAGCCGCTCATATTTTGAGGAGCTACTCAGCGCCGGGGTCAAGATTTACTTGTATGAGGAAGGGTTCATGCACTCGAAAGTCATCGTCGTCGACGATGGGTTGGCGACAATCGGAACGGCGAATATGGACTTCAGAAGTTTCCACCTCAATTTCGAGGTGAACGCGCTCTTGTATAACACGAACTCCGTCCATCAGCTCAAACAAGATTTGTATAAAGACTTTGAAGGGTCACACGAGTTGGAGATTCGGGCGTTCTCGGAACGATCCTACTTCATCAAACTCGTCGAATCATTGGCCCGAATGTTTTCACCACTATTATGAGGGGGAAGCGGAATGCGATTTGCCATCGGTCGAACTGGAGGGTATGTGGATGCCCTTACGCTCAGTCGGGGGCGGATTGAGCCGTTTGCCCCTTTTTCGTGCCCAGAATGCGGGGAACGGGTCATCGTCAGGCAAGGTGTGAAACGGCGTCTCCATTTCGCCCACGTCAATCCTTGCGGATGCGGCGAGTCGACCGGACACCATGAAGACAAATGGGGAGTGCGGCAATGGCTTCAAGGGCAAGGGTATGAAGTCGAGCAAGAAGTCGTCATCGGCGCACGTCGTGCCGATTTAGTGGCAGTACGCGACGATACTCGGCTCGTCGTCGAAATCCAGGCGTCCACGCTCTCAATCGAGTCTTACGTCGACCGGACGAGACATTATCGCGACAATGGACTTGACGTCGTCTGGCTGGCGAGCGGGCTGCAGCCCGGGGGTGTGACAACGTTCAAACCGTGGATGCGGGCCGAACTGGCGCGACGACATAGCCTGGTCGTCCCGACCGGACAGGCGTTATACCGCTTCGTCGGCTTTCCGGTCTCCATCCGAGCGGGCGTCGGGCAATGGCAGGTCGCGACCTCGTTCGATGCCTCGTCGTTCGCGGCATATTATGGCTTCGATGCCCATCGTTGGACCCAAGTCATTCGGCGGAGGCGGATGACGCCACCTTATCCGACGCCACAGTATCGCCGCCTCATCTTGAACCGACTGTATCCGCTCGGGATGTTGCCCTCGTTGTTACCGAGCTACTGTTATTTGCCGTTGCCGTCACTGTGGGGGGTTCATGTCCATCCGTTCATGTTCCAGACGGTGCTCTACTTGAATCGACGGGATTGCCCCGGAGACTCCATCAATTGGAGCATCGAGAAGACGTGCCGCCAGTTCGACGTGACCCCGACAAGCGACTTTCTGCAAGCGTTTGAAGTACAATGGAGACAGCTGTTGAACGTATTCGACGTGACGGAGGCGGTGCGCGATTGGCACGTGCCTAAGACGTTAGACACGGCGTTGCTTCACGATTTTCGATACTTTCAAGGGTTTCAGCGATTCATGGCGAAATCGTATACAAACTAAGAAAAGGAAGTGGACATATGTCAGAAGTACTTACACGACAACAAGTACCCGTCGAGGAGACGTGGAACTTAGAGACGATTTATGCAGACGATCAAGCTTGGGAACAAGATTTTGAGGCGCTAAAAGCAAGCGTACCGGCCTTGGTCGAGTTCAAAGGGAAACTCGGAGAATCAGCGGCTTCTTTATTCGCAGGTCTGCAACTGCGCGACGACATTTCGCGTCAATTGCATAAGCTGTATACATACGCCCATATGCGCTACGACGAGGATACGTCGAACAGCCATTATCAGGCACTGAACGACCGTGCCGGTTCTCTCGCCGCCCAAATCTCGGCTCAGCTCGCGTTCATGACGCCAGAGCTGCTCGCCATCGACGAAAGCCAAATCGAGGCGTTCATGAGTGAGCACGAGTCACTCAACGTCTATCGCCACGCGTTCGACGAGTTGGCACAAGAACGTCCACACGTGTTGACGGAAGCGGAAGAGGCGATTCTCGCCCAAGCCGGTGACGTCCTCGGGCAGTCGAGCTCGACGTTCGGCATGCTCAACAACGCCGACTTGAAATTCCCGAAAGTGAAGAACGAGAAAGGCGAAGACGTCGAATTGACGCATGGCCGCTATATCACGTTCCTCGAATCAAGTGACCGCAGCGTCCGCGAAGGCGCATTCAAGGCGATGTACGGGACGTACGAGCAATATTTGAACACGTTCGCCTCGACGTTGTCAGGTAGCGTGAAAAAAGACAACTTCTATGCGACGGTCCGCAAGTTCGAGAGCGCCCGCCAAGCGGCGCTTCACCATAATGCCATCCCAGAATCCGTATACGACGGGCTCGTGGAGGCGGTGAACGAACGTCTCGACTTGTTGCACCGTTATGTCGCGCTCCGGAAGCGGGCACTTGGTGTGGACGAGTTGCATATGTACGACTTGTATACGCCGCTCGTCAAAGACGTGGACATGAAAATTCCGTATGCCGAAGCGAAAGACTTGATGGTCGAGGGGCTCGCGCCGCTCGGAGACGAGTACGTCCAAATCGTCAAAGACGGACTTGCTTCACGTTGGGTCGACGTTCGTGAGACACGTGGCAAGCGGAGTGGCGCCTATTCATCAGGCGCGTACGACACGCAACCGTTCATCTTGATGAACTGGCAGGACAACGTCAACAACTTGTTCACGCTCGCCCATGAGTTCGGCCATTCGGTCCATAGCCATTATACGCGGGCGACGCAGCCGTATCCGTACGGGGACTACTCGATTTTCGTGGCTGAAGTGGCTTCGACGACGAACGAGGCGCTCTTGAACGATTATTTGTTGAAGACGCGCACGGACCGCCAGGAGCGTCTCTATCTGTTGAACAATCAGCTCGAAACGTTCCGGGGCACACTGTTCCGTCAGACGATGTTCGCCGAGTTCGAGCACATGATTCATAAAGCGGCCCAAGAAGGCGTCTCGCTCACACCTGAGTATTTGAATGAGACGTATCTCGAGCTCAACAAGCGATACTTCGGAGACGAACTCGTTATCGATGGTGAGATTGCGTTTGAATGGGCCCGTATCCCGCACTTCTATTACAATTACTACGTCTATCAGTACGCGACAGGGATCTCAGCATCGGCCGCGTTGTCGCAACAGATCATGGAAGAAGGCGAACCAGCTGTCCGTCGTTACATCGACAAGTTCTTGAAGGCCGGTTCGAGCGACTATCCGATTGAAGTATTGAAGGCGGCCGGCGTCGATATGACGACGAAAGCGCCGGTGCTCGCAGCACTCGATCAGTTCGAGGCCGTCCTCGACGAAATGGAGACGTTATTATTTCAATAAGAAGTATGGCGTGAACATTATGTGACAATATGAACAAAGTGCTTGTCACGGTGCGCCCGTCTCGGTATATTATAAGTGTGAAATCAATCACAAACCCCTTTATTGACCGTAAACTTTCTCCCAACCTGTGATCTGTATAGATACTCGGGTCGTGATGTTTTCCGTCCCCGCGGAGAACATCGCAAAAAACCCACGGCTCCCCGGCCGTGGGTTTTGTTGTGTCATTTATTCGTCGCCCAAGCTTGTCCGCTGCAACCTGGGACAGGTCGGCACCGTTGCTGGAGTGACAGTTTTTTCAGTTCTCTCTCGATGACCGGCTTCTCGAGCTCCAAGATGAAGGCGAGCTCGGTGATGGTCGAGGCATCGTAGCGCCCCAATACTTTCTCGACGTTCCACTCGGACTCCCGGGTTGGGACGTAACCGAGCAGTTCGGCCATGACGGCCTGATAGACGTCGTACGGGTACAATCCTTCGATTTTGAGTGCTTCGTCACGCGTGACGAACGTCAAAGCAGGAAGTGACTCAATTTCCCAATCTTTTAAGATCTCATGGTCAACAGCTAGAGCGCTGAGCAGTTGATTGGATTGGATATCGGCCGCCAACTCCTCGATGTCGAGCCCGTAATCGACGAACGAGCGGGCAATTTCCCACAAGTCGCTGTCGCTAGAGCCATCCTTCAAAAAGATATCGTTTATATGCAGATGGCGTAAGAAGCGCATCGCATGACGTTTCCCTTGTAACTCCATAGCCTTAATCATCGTGAGAAGGCGAACCTCTTCTTGACATCCGCCAACACAACTAGGAACCGTCGAAACCATACGGAAACGAATCAAATGCCCGTATTCAAGTTCGAGCTTTTTAATGAGCGTCATCACATGAAGTCCATCTGGATCAGAAATGTCCATGAAATAGAATAACTCTAATGGTTTATAGGTTGCTTGGATAGGAGATTCTTCCAGTGAACAGGATGACTCATTACATTGTTCTAGTTCCATTGTGTCGCCTCCTCTCGTAAACAAAAATCAAATATATCGTATGCTCATTGTAGCAACGAAAAAAAAAGGTTGGCAACGTATCTGCTCAACCTTGATTTCGACGCACCTTTTCTTCCATGAATCGAACGATTTTATTTTTAGCGGGACGAAGGGGAATGCCATGCTCGCGAAGGAGCTGTTCGAACGCGATTTTCCCTTTCGCCTCGTCGGTCACTTCAAATTCTATTTCATAGTCGTGAATCTCCAAATAATGACTTTCATCAAGGACGAGCAGGCCGTCCGGCGTCGCGATTTCGGCCCGTTTCGTCTCGAGACGGCCGAGGTGTTCGAGCGGTCCAGACAAGTCGAACGGGGCGAGCGCGGCCGTCATTTGATCATCGTGGATGATGCCGTATTTGAACAAGTTCTCGGCTTCCTCTTCGTTGATGGCGGCGTGCGTCTCGAGCAAACCGACTTCATGCGGCTGCTTCAGTGTCAGCACTTGGCCGTTCTTTTTCTCACGGATGCGAAGGGCGGCACCATGGTTCTTCAGTTCGAACGTCGGCGTGTCAAAGTAGTCGTTGGCTTGCCATTTCACTTCGTCTGTCAAATCGTAGGCGGCGAGCAACATTTCGTACTCGTCTTTTGTCAACATCGATTTAAATTCAATTTCCACTTCTTGGGTCATAAATCATCGCTCCATTCTATGAACAATTGTTGGTTTATGATACCATACAATCGGATACATACGGAAAAAGCAGGGCTTTCCGATACGAACGAAAGTGGTGACAGCATATGCAATCCATGGATTGGGATCAATATTTAGTGCCGTATCAAATCGCGGTCGATGAACTGAAAGTGAAATTCAAGGCGATTCGAAAGCAATATAAATCTCAAAATGACCATTCTCCCATCGAGTTTGTCACCGGAAGAGTGAAACCGGTCGGCAGCATCCTCGAGAAGGCGAAGCGAAAGCAGATTCCTTATGATAAATTGTCGACGGAGATGCAAGATATCGCCGGACTCCGCATCATGTGCCAATTCGTGGACGATATCGTCCACGTCCTCGAACTGCTCCATCATCGGACCGACTTTAAGATCGTCGAGGAACGCAACTATATCACGCATCAAAAAGAATCGGGCTATCGCTCGTACCATTTGATTCTCGAATACCCGGTGCAAACGATTCATGGCGAGTTCCCGACACTCGTCGAGGTCCAAGTGCGGACGCTCGCGATGAACTTCTGGGCAACGATCGAGCATTCGCTCAACTATAAATACGACGGGGATATGCCGCTCGAAGTTCAAGAGCGTCTGCGGCGAGCGGCCGAGGCGGCGTTCTTGCTGGATGCCGAGATGAGCCAGCTTCGCGTCGAGATTCAAGATGCACAGCAAGTGTTCCGGGATAAAGAAATGAACGTCCAGACGGACCAAGACTAGGGGGCCACGGCATGCAGTTTGCGATTGTAGCACGGGGAGACGCGCGGTCGGCTGACATCGCGCAAGAGTTGACGAATAAATTGACCGAAGCAGGGCATTCGGTTTCGAAAGAGCCACGCATTGTCGTCTCAGTCGGAGGCGACGGGACGATGCTGCAGGCGTTCCACGAGTATATCGACCGGCTCGATCAGACGTTGCTCGTCGGCATCCACACAGGCCATCTCGGATTTTACGCCGACTGGCAACCGGATGAACTCGATGAGTTGACGGAGATGATTACAAGCGAGTCGTTCGAACCGGTGTCATACCCGCTCGTCGAGGTACTCATCGATTACGAGGATGGGACGACCGATCGACAGCTCGCCATGAACGAATGTACGATTAAAAACTATAAGCGCACACTCGTCTGTGACTTATCGATTCGAGATGATTACTTCGAGACGTTCCGGGGCGACGGGTTGTGCATTTCGACGCCGTCCGGGTCGACGGCCTATAACAAAGCGCTCGGCGGGGCCATCGTCCATCCGTCCATCGAGGCAATTCAAGTGACGGAGATGGCGTCGATTAACAACTTGGTGTACCGCACGATCGGGTCACCGCTCTTATTGCCGAAACATCATCAAGTGAAGATTGCACCGCACACGAAAACCGAGTTTGAACTCGCGTTCGATCATCAAGAAGCGTTGTCGTGGTCGAACGTGCGCTCTATCCGCTGTGCGGTCGCGAAAGAAAAAGTGACGTTTGCCCGGTTCCGGCCGTTCCCATTTTGGCGACGGGTCCGCGAATCGTTCATTGAAGAAGGGAAGTAACCGATGTACGGATTTACATTGCGTCGCGTCGCGGAGACAACCGTCCCGTTGCGCGACTTTTTAATGACAGACTGTGGCATCTCACGAAAGATGTTGACCCAAATCAAACAAGGTGGCCTCATCCTCGTCGATGGCAAGCCTCGCACCGTCCGCTATGACATCCGAGCAGGGGAGGCAGTGACCGTCCACTTCCCGGTCGAACAGCCCGCAGAGACGATGGTCCGTTCCAAGCGGCCGCTCACGATCCTATTTGAGGATGACTATTTGCTCGCGGTCGACAAACCGGCAGGCATTGCGACAATCCCGTCCCGGCTCCATCCGGATGATACACTCGCCAACGCCGTGCTCGGCTATTATGAACAGATTGGATTGCAGTCGGCGATTCACGTCATCAACCGGCTCGACCGTGACACAAGCGGGGTCGTCCTGTTCGCAAAATATGCATACGTGCATCATCGCTTTAGCGAGTTGCAACAGACTGGCGGCTTGTCGCGGACGTATCTCGCGTTAGTCGAGGGGCAGCTTGAACCACAGACGATCGATGCCCCAATCGGCCGCGCCCCCGATTCGATTATGGAGCGAATCGTGACAGCGGACGGACAGCATGCTGTCACACATATTCTCGAAGCGGAGGCGCATGGCGCATATACGGCACTATCGATTGCCCTTGAGACCGGTCGGACGCATCAAATCCGGGTCCATCTGCGCCATATCGGCCATCCGTTGCTCGGGGATACGATGTACGGTGGCAAGACCGTTCTCGACCGTCATGCGCTCCATAGCGCTTCGGCGGCGTTTCATCATCCATTGACCGGCGAGAAGTTGTTCATCCAAGCCCCTGACCCGGCTGATTTCCAATTCATCCTGTAACAACAATAGTCCCGCACTCGGATGAGTGCGGGACTATTGTTTAGTCGTCGTCGAACATATACGTTTTTGATTTAGAGGCGACGTTCATGACGAGCCCGATGGCGATCATGTTCATGATGATCCCGGTCCCACCATAACTGATGAACGGTAACGTCAGACCGGTGATCGGAAGGACACCGATCGTCATCCCGATGTTTTGGAAAATTTGGAACGTGAACATGGCGATGACGGCCGTGACGATGTAGCTTCCGAACGGACTGCTCGCTTCGAGGGCGATATGAATCATTCGGTACAAGAACAAGAAGAAAACGATAATCACGATCGCTGCCCCGATAAAGCCATAATGCTCGGCGATGACGGCGAAGATGAAGTCGGTTTGCGACTCAGGAAGATAGACGAGTCCTTGTCCATAGCCGGCCCCGAACATTTGGCCAGATCCAATCGCTTGAAGCGATTTGATTAACTGGAACGCCAGGTCATCGGAATACTCATACGGGTAAATCCAAGCTTGGAATCGATTCAAGGCGTGGCCTGGCACGAAACTTTGTAACAACTCGAAATGCGAGAAGAACAAATACATGAAGCCACCGATCGTTAAGGCAGCGGCGCTGAACAATCCGAGCAACCACTTCCACCCGATACCAGACACGATGATAATCGCTCCGAGCATCGTGATCAACACGAGCCCTGTGCCTAAGTCTGGTTGCGTCACAATCAGCGCGAGAGGCGGAATGGCGAGGAGCACTAATTTCATTAATAGCCATGTGTCCTGTTGGGACGAACCGTAGCGTTTATTATGGTCATAGACGATCGTCGCCATGGAAATAAGTAAGAACAACTTCATGAATTCGGCTGGTTGGAAACTGAAGCCCGGTACGTTATACCAGCCGTACGCCCCGTTGATGTTCGGAACGAGAGTCGTATCGCGGAGCGGAATCAAACCGGCTAGTAGCAATAACCCGAAGCCATACAAATACCAGTGTATTTTTCGCAACTGTTCATACTCGATGGTCATGATGGCGAACATGGCGAAGAACCCAATGATGTAGCGGATTCCTTGGTCAAATGCGAAATTAATATGTTGCAATCGCGTCGGCAACATCGGTTGGGCCGTATAGATGGCACCTAAACTGATGATCATCAAGAAAAAGACGATTGTCAAAAGTGTTGTGTCTAAACTTTTAAAATAAGATTGAATGCGGTTCATGATGAAGTCGTCTCACCCTTTCTCTACGTATTTTATCTTACCGTAAGTTAAAAAAATCGCAATACGTTACGCGCTAGTTGACAAAACAGACACCATTCTGTAATCTGATAACAGATATTATCACCAGGTACTAAAAAAAGGGGAGTTTACGATGTCAATCTATCCAACGTTAACGAATAAGACGTATGTCGTCATGGGAATCGCCAATAAACGCTCGATCGCTTGGGGAATCGCGAAGACGCTCGACGCAGCAGGCGCGAAGCTCGTGCTCACATATGCGGGCGAACGCTTCAAGTCAGGACTCGAGTCGCTTGCAACCGACTTGAACGGAGAAGCCTTGCTGTTAGAGTGTGACGTCACGAACGACGAAGCCATCGACACGACGTTCCGGACGATTCATGAACAAGCAGGCCCGATTCAAGGGATTGCGCACTCGATCGCATTCGCAGACAAAGAAGCACTCCGCGGTGAATTCTCAGAGATGACACGCGGCCAGTTCGCGCAAGCGCTCGATATTTCGGCATATAGCTTGACGGCTGTCGTCAAAGCGGCCAAACCGTACTTCGCAGAAGATGCATCGGTCATCACGCTCACATATCTCGGCGGCGAACGCGTCGTCCCGAACTATAACTTGATGGGTGTCGCCAAGGCGGCGCTCGACTCGAGCGTCAAATATTTGGCAAACGAGTACGGCCCACACGGCGTCCGCGTCAATGCGATCTCGGCTGGCCCGATTCGGACGTTGTCGGCTAAAGGAGTCGGCGACTTTAACAGCATCTTGTCTGAACTCGAGCAAAAAGCGCCATTGCGCCGCAACGTCTCGGTAGAAGAAGTGGCCTCGACCGGCCTGTTCCTCTTGTCGAGCATGGGCAGCGGCGTGACAGGTGAAGTCATCCACGTCGATAGCGGTTATCACATTTTATAAAGATGGGGAAGGGCGTAGCGATACGCTCTTTTTTGTATTATCGGGGAAGAATTTCGGGTAAGGACTTGTGAAGGAGGTTGGATTATGGGTCCTTATCAGATTGATTTCACAGTCGTCCAATATGGAAATCGCCAAGTTCAACCAACAGAACGGGCGAATATCGAGCCGGTCACACGCATTCAACGTGTCCAACGAATCCGGCCCCGTCAAGAAGAATGGTTAGAAGCCGAACAACAAAACAGCCCCGGTCGTTTCGTCGACCGGAGCGTGTAATCTTATCCGCGGAACCGGAACGTCTCATAGACGTTCCATGTTTCGTTTTCGAGCTCATACATGACGGCCATGCGATTGATCGTCTCCTCGAAATGCACTTGTTCCATTCGCATCCGTTCGAGCACGTCGAACAGTTCGGCATCGGTCAAGTCTTGACCGATGGTGATATGCGGCAGAAACTCGTATTTCGGAGGCTGCTTGAGCAGACCGTCGTGCAGTTTGTCGTGAAGCGCCGACAGTTCGCGCGTCGGCAATACTTTTAAGTAGAGGACGTTGTTCGTCGGTGCGAACGAGCGGACCCCGTCGATTTTCAATTGAACCGGTTTGGTCGAGTCTGCGACTTGCTGGAGATACTCGAGCACTTTCGGCAAATCGGCCTCGTCGATTTCAGTGCGTTCCTTGATCGTCACGTGAGGTGAGATCAACGCATACTTCGTGTCGTATCGCTTTCGATACGAGTTGGCGAAGTCTTGAACTTGTTTTGATGGAAATAAGACTACCCCAATCTTCATTCCAGTTCCCCCTTTATAAAGTGGTCTACTTTTTTATGATGACCGATTTATTGAATGAAGTCAAAGCGGGCTTAGTCTTTTTTTCGAGTTTTCAGTATAATAGACATTGAGTACTTTGAGAAGCTCTTCTCGAGATGAAAGGATGTGTAGCGGGAATGTTCCCGCATCTATGATGAAACATGTACCACACTCACGCGATGTACGCGACGCGGCACGGGCTCGCTTGATTGAACGGGGCGTATCGATCGAATCGATCGCCGAAATCGTCTATCAAATGCAAGCACCGTATTCGCCACACTTATCATTGAAAGACTGCATGGACTCGGTCGAGGCCGTGTTAGATAAACGCGAGCTCCAACACGCGATTCTCGTCGGGTCGGAACTCGACATGCTCGCCGAGCGCGGGCAATTGTCGGAGCCGCTCTTGTCGATCGTGGCGTCGGATGAAGGGTTGTTCGGTGTCGATGAGACGATTGCGATCGGGGCCGTCAACACATATGGTTCGATTGCCGTGACGACGTTCGGATACTTAGACAAAGCGAAAATCGGGATCATCAAACAGCTCGACACGAAAATGGACGACGGCCAAGTCCATACGTTCATGGATGACCTCGTCGGTGCCATCGCGGCGAACGCCTCAGGTCGGTTGGCGCACCGTCTGCGTGACATGACCGACTTCGGCGAAGACGAGATGCGGGAACGGAAAGGGTTGTATTGATGACTTCTCGATCACAAGAGCTGGCGATCACCGGGACGATTGGATTCGTTCTCTTCTCGGTGGTCGTCGTTTTAGGTTGGGTCGTACCGGTCGACCGCTTCGTCACGGCTTCGCTTGAACCGCTCGCTGGACCATTGTTCGTTTATGTGACCGAGCTCGGCAGTGTGAAAGTGTTGATTGGTCTATCCTTTATTGGCATGCTCTATTTCTTATGGCGAGGGAACCGCTTTGAGGCGTTCCGTTTGCCGATTGTCGTCATCGCCACGCTTCTCGTGACACAAGTGTTGAAGCTCGTGTTCGGGGTTGACCGACCGTCAATCGATGCCGCGCTCGACGCGACGACTTATAGCTTCCCGAGCGGTCACGCCTCTGGATCACTCGCCTTGTACGGTATGCTGGCAATCTTGATGTACCGCCGCAATGAAAACTTGATCGGGTTCGGCTTGCTTGTCGCGATGGTGTTGGCCGTCTCGTTCAGCCGGGTCATCTTGAACGTTCACTATTTCAGTGACGTCATCGGCGGGTGGCTCGTCGCGCTCGTCATCGTGGCAGGGTCAGAAGTAATAAGGAGGAAACGAAATTGATTTTAGTCTCACAAGTCGAAACATGGTTGTTCATGGATCAAACTCGAGCGGACGCGGCCGACGCACCGACGATTTTGGTCGAAAAAGATGCGTCCGGGGCCAAGTCATTCACGGCGATGCGAACGTTGTTCCAACTCAAGAAGTGGACGGGACAACGCCGCTTCGTGCCGCTCTTATCGTGCGATGAGACGGCGTATCGAGCCTATGAAGTGTTTCATGTAGACGCGGTCCCGCCGTTCGCCATCCTCGACTCGGGCCGAGTCTTATTAAAGGACAACGAAGTGGATGCGGCCTATGCGGTTGCCCTCGACGACGCTGCGCCAAAAACGTACGGTGAACGGCTCGCGTTTGTAGCCGATTATGTGGAACGGGCACTCGGTGAAACGATCGTGCTCGCCATCGATGAGCCGGTCGCGTCGCATCCTCAGGTGCCGGAAGATGTGTTCGTACCGGAAAATGTGATGCAGACGAGTGAACGATTGTTCGCCTGGGCAAACCGACAACAAACGGAGAGGGATGAAGTGAAATGAACGAGTGGAAACCAAAAATTCAAGAACTTCTCGACGGGACGGTCGACGAACTCATCGTCCCGAAAGACGACTTTTTGACGGTCCGTTCACTTTTGGTCGACAAGGGCTGGCTGTTTGAAGTCGTCGGTGAAGCAAAACACGGCGGCGTGACGATTTATCGGAAAAACGAACAAAGCGCGTCCTCATAAGAGGAACGCGCTTTGTTCGTTTAGGCGTTAGAAGCCAATTTGATTTTTTGTCGTTTTAACTTGTGTAATAACCAGGCATGTAACACTTCACAAGAATGGTGAGGAAGGGTCAGTTCGACAAGTGGGTGTGACTGACCGAATATAGTGAAGCGCGAATGGTCCTCGTCGAGCATTGAGACTTGAATATCGGTCGCTTCTTGAAGCGAAATCCGTTGCTCGCCGGCTACTGCATCTTTTAGTTTCAGCATTTTTCCATTCGTCGCAAACTTGGTGAACGAAGACATTCCCTGTACTTTCAGTTGTTCCATCTCGTGTATCTATTCATCCGCGTGATGAATAGATTTTCACCTCGCTTTCTCTATATTGCCTTCCATTCCTCCAGAAGGTTATTCCTAGTATACCCTCCTCGCGATAAAAGAAAAGAGTTAATTTAACGAAAAATTAAGACAATTTGTTATCAATTTATAAAAATAGTGTCTCAGGCGCTTGGTGATGGGATTTGAAACGTAATCCGTATGAGCGGGATAACAAAAAAGAACCTGATTGGCTCAGGTTCGATAAAGATTATTGCACGGGTGAACTCAAAATCGTTCAATTTCCCACGTACGACGGCGATACGTCAATTGTCCTTTCAACGCGATCGATTCTTTTTTCGCATCAAAGTCTTCTTCGAGCACCGACATGTCCTCGTAACGCCCGGCGACATAGAAGGCAATCGAGACTTGCCGATTGAACAGGCTCCGCTTCGTATGATCGAAATCGATAATCAACCCTTGCGGTGATAACGCCAAAATCTCATCGATGACCGGGAGCGGGATTGGGACGAAACTGATGTTGCGAATGTCGCGGTCGAGCTTGCTTTGCAGCACGCTCTGCAAGAAGTGCGAGATCGTCGACCAGTCTTTTATGTACAGGCTGCTATGACGATCATTCGATTCGTTGAAGAAGGCAATCTCGTTTTGAATCGAGTTCAGGAAAGGCCCTTTTAAGCCACGTTCCATATGACTGAGGAACAAGATTTCAGCGATCTCGTGATCCGATAGCGATTCAAGCAGATGATAGTCAGGAAAGTCGATGGCGGTGAAACTCGTTTGGTTATTTAAATACTTGGTCGAGAACGTCGACAGTTCGTGCGCCTCGATATAGCGGAACCGGGTCCGGGACGACTGTCTCATCCCTTTCATGTCCGTCCGACAAATAATCATCGGGCGGGCGAGTGATAACGCCTCGGTGACATCGTTTAAAGTGACGCCATGCAGTGTAAAACGTTGCAGTTCTCGGTCTTGTTTAATATAGAACAACTGTTTTGACATAATTATCCCCTCAGTTCGAAGTCACTATAGTTTGATTTTAGCAAATCCCTTCGTGGCGCGCCATGTTTGAGCGGTTCTAGAGGATTGAAATGATGGTTTTTTTGGGAAAATGGTTATAATTGAGGAAAAGAAGCAGAAAGGCGGATTCCATATGTGGGGGTTGAAAAAAAGCTTTCCCGAGCTCGTGACGAGCCGGTTCATTTTGAGGGAACTCGAACCCCGTGACGCGAGGGCGCTCTATGTGATTCTTTCGACCGAGGAAGTGATGCGTTATTACGGGTCCGATCCTTTACTGGCCGTCTATGAGGCGAAGAACGTCATCGCTTATTTCAAAGATCAATTTCAGCAAGGAAAAGCGATTCGCTGGGCGATCTGTGACCGCGACACGAACGAACTGATTGGGACGATCGGCTTTCACAACTGGACCCCGCAGTATTTTCGGGCCGAAATTGGCTTCGAGGTCGCGCCGAGCCATTGGCGCCGGGGTGTTGCGTTCGAGGCGGCGTCTGCCGTCATTCGATACGGGTTTGACGAGTTCAAGTTTCATCGGATCTCGGCGCTCGTCGCTCCAGGGAACGAAGGGTCGAACCGGTTGGTGCAAAAGCTCGGCTTTACGGAGGAAGGGCTGCTCCATGACTATGCGTATAGTCACGGACGTTTCATGGATTTGACGATGTATCGTCTCTTGAAAGACGAATGGAATGAAAGGGAGGAATGACGTTGAGACAAGTTGTGCTGTTACATGGATTGTGTGGATCACCTGACTATTTTGAGGAACTTATCCCATTGATGGACGCGGACGTATACGCGCTGACATTACCGGGACATGCCGGGACGGAGGCTGGACCAGAGACGATGGATCAGTTTGCGGATTGGGTGCTTTCTGAGATGAGACTGCGCGATCTTAAGCGTCCAATCGTGCTCGGTCATTCGTTCGGGGGCTACATCACGACCAACCTCGTCCGCCGTCATCCGGACGCGCTATCTGGTTTCGGATTGATTCATTCGACAGCGGCGGCTGATCCAGAGCCGGCCAAAGCGAAGCGGAATGAAGCCATCGAACGAGTGATGGAAGAAGGGGTACATCCGTTCATCGACACGATGATTCCGAGTGTGTTTGCCGCTGATTCCGACACTACGCTGATTGAACGCGCCAAGCAAATCGGCTACGAGATGTCAAAAGAAGGAATCATTTCCGCGCAGATGGCCATCCGCGACCGTGCCGATGAAACGGAGACGGTCCGGTCGACGAACTTGCCCGGTCTCTTCCTATATGGATCTAATGATCCGAACATGGATGCGGAACGCGCTTTCCTAGGGGCGGACCGTCATACGAAACAGACGGTACCGGCTAGCCATATGGGGATGATGGAACAGCCAGAACGAGAAGCGCAACTCATCAATGATTGGCTCAAGGAGGTACAGGATGTCTAAATTCAAACTCGTTGCCGTATCAGGAAGTCTTCGTAAGGCGTCATATAACACGGCGCTGCTCCATTCCATCATCGAGCTCGGGCAAGATCGGTTCGACGTCGAGATCGCTTCGATTGAGATGCCGCTCTATAACGACGACTTGATCGACCCGGATGAACCCGAAGTCGTACGCGACTTCAAACGAGCCGTGCGTGAGGCGGACGGTCTGCTCGTCGTCACCCCGGAATATAACCACAGCATCCCGGGTGTGTTGAAGAACGCAATCGATTGGCTGTCGCTCGAACCAGGCACGCCGCTCCGTGAGAAACCGGTCATGATTGCCGGGGCGTCTCCGGGTATGCTTGGGACGGCGCGATGTCAAATTCATCTCCGTCAAGTATTTGCCACAAATCGTGCTAACGTTTTACCAGGAAATGAAATCTTTATCACGCATTGTAAAGAAAAGATTGATGATACTGGATTACACGATGAAAAGTCTCGGCAACAAATCGACCGAGTGTTATCTGAGTATTATAACTGGATTGATTTTTGGAAGCGTCACGCAAAAAATTAACTTGAAGTCGCCCTGATTGTTTGATAGAAATGAATTGTGAAAACAAACACAAAGGGAGCGACGACAAACATGCAAACGTATATTGAACTATATAATGGCGGCGAGTTGGAGGACCGGGCGATCATCAATGACGGGATGACGTTCGGCCGGGTGACGATTGTGGAATTGTTCTATCAAACGAGCCATATCTTCGGATACGTCAAGGTCGATGGGGAGAAGCGCTTCTTCCTTGAGCCTGTGTCAGCAGATGATACGTTCATCGTCGAAGGAGAAGAGTATTCGCTCCAACAGTTCATCGCCCTATTTTGATTGTTCACGACGCAAGCGACTCGCTTGCGTTTTTTTGTCGTTTTCGTCACGATTGAGAGTGAGGTGATGAGAATGAAATTAGTAGCAATCGAACCAACTCCAAGTCCAAATAACTTGAAGATTATCGTCGAACCGGCGTTCACGGGCCGTGGTGTCACGTATGACAAGGCGAGCCGTGATATGCCGCCGATCATTGAAGACATCGTCGGCTTACGCGGGGTCAAGTCGGTCTACGCTGTCTCCGACTTCCTCGCCGTCGAACGCCATCCGAAACATGACTGGCACGACGTCATGAACGAGATTCGCCGCGCGTTCGGGGAAGACGTGCCGGAAGTCGAGGCAAGCCAAATGGCGGCGGACTACGAACCGGTGCACGTCTCGGTCCAGTTCGTCCTCGATGTGCCGATGCAATTGAAACTCGTCAAAGGCGACTCGGAAAAACGGGTCGGCCTGTCAAAACGGTTCGTCGACGCCGCACTTGACGTGCAGGCCCAAGTGAAAAACGTCATCCAAGACCGACGCTGGGTCGAACAAGCCCCGCGTTACGGTGAGCTCGAGGATGTGAGTGTCGTCGCGCAAGAAGAACTCGAGGCGGCGTATCCTGAAGAGCGGGTCGCTCGCATCGTCGCCCGGGCGTTTGGCCGGGAAGCCGACTATGAAGCCAATGCGAACCAATTGCAATCAGACGATTGGAAAGCACGTTTGGCGTTCTTGGACGAGCTCGAGATTACCCCGGACAACATGGTGTACTTCCGCCGCGCCCTCGAGGACAAGGTAATGGCCATCCGTCGACAAGCGGTCGTCATGATTGGCATGTTCGAAGAGAATCGGGAAGAGTATGTCACGTATATCGAACAGGCGCTCGTCGACTCGTCACCGATTGTACGGCGTACGGCCGGCGACACGGTGTCCGATTGGGCGTTGCCGCAGTCGCAACCGTCGATGATTGAGGCGCTCAAGGATAAGAGCAAGCTCGTCCGGTGGCGGGCCGCTCGCTTCTTGTTCGACTGCGGAGATGAACAGGCCGTACCCGCCCTCAAAATCGCCGAAGACGATCGTGAGTTCGAGGTGTCGTTGCAGGCACGCCTTGCCAAAGAACGAATCACGAGCGGGGAAACGGCACTCGGGACAGTGTGGCAACAAATTTCAAACCGAACGAAGTAACAAATCATTCGACAATCATGAATTTAATTTTTTTACAGTTACAGGAAGAGAGACGAATCGGATTGCGATTCGTCTCTCTTTTTGCACGAATAATTTGATAATTCATCCAAATGACTAACAATCGATACCAGCAATTCGACAGTTGGGTAAACGGGTCTTTTGGCCTGTCGAACGATGGGACGTTATTCTCAATATAATCGTTGATACACTATACATATCTTATAACCGAAAAGGAGCCACACTCATGATGCTTTTTGCAGAAACACCAGAACTCGTAGCCTATAAGGAAGTCGTCGATGGCATGATCACGGTCATCTTTGAGTCGATTCACAGCGAGACGTTCTCGATCTCTGCACAAGTTCGGTCCGATATCGACGTCGCTGACGCGTTGTTCATGACAGGATGGCAGCAATACGTGGAAAACGTCCAAGTTTCATAATAAAGGTGAATAATATCCGTAAACCCATTACAAACGTCTGCACGAACGTTTACACTAGTGCTATAGACGTTTTTTTATTTTTCGGAGGAGAGTGGGATACGTGAAGAAAACTTGGTTATTGGCAATCGTTACGGCGATGATGTTGGTCGTCGCGGCTTGCAGCAAAGAAGAAGCGAACCCGAGCGATGTGGACGGTAACGCGTCGACACCGCCTGCCTTATTGACACTCGAGACGGACGTGAGCTACGATGCCGAGTCCAAACAGTTGTCGGCGACGGTATCGATGACGAATCCGAACGAGGAGCCCGTCAACGTGACGTTCAATTCGTCGCAACGCTTTCAGATGACGGTGATGAACGGGGATACGACCATCTTCGACTATGGCAGTGAATATATGTTCACAGAATCGATTATCGAAGAGACGTGGGCACCAGGTGAGAAGAAAGTGTTCGATGAAGTATTCCCACTCACGCTCGAAGCGGGTGAGTACACGGTGGACTTCGTCGGTCTGGCCCAAGTCGAAGGTGCACCTGAGATGGCGGTCACCGATCAACAGTCGCTGACCGTTGAAGCTTCCGAGGTGCCGACTGAAGAAACACCGGAAGAGCCGGCCGAAGAAACGACGGAAGAAACGACAGAAGAATCCGTTGAAGAGCCGAGCGACCAACCCGCGCAAACGGACGGTTCGTTCCGCGATGTGGCCATCAAATTGAACGGTAACGCGATTGATGTTTCTGGATACACGGACGTCGAAGAGTTCGAATGGAGCGTGTCGGACGGTCATAATCTATATGCCCAAGGTGCGGCCGAAGTGACAAGTGGCAGCTTCACATTTGGTGTCTTAATGGATGAAGAACCACCGGCAGGAAAAGCATTATTCTTGGAGATGACACCGATCGGCGGCGACGTCGCATCGTTCCGCATTCAATAACCGGACGACGGAAACTTAGGTTTCCGTCGTTTTGTTTCGGGAATGAAACAAGTTGACGGCATTCATAGATTGTCAGACAATTAGGCAAACCGATATCAGATAGGGAGGAAGTTGAGAATGCAGCAACATATTATTGAGACGACACACGTCAAACCATCCATCAACCCAGCCGAAGAGATTCGTCGCCGAATCGATTTTTTAAAGGCTTATGTCAAACGAGCAGGCGCGAAAGGGCTCGTCCTCGGCATCTCGGGAGGACAGGACTCAACGCTCGCCGGCAAGCTCTGCCAGCTGGCGATGGAAGAATTGCGTGAGGAAACAAGTGCGGACTTTACATTCTACGCCGTCCGTCTGCCATATGGCGAGCAACATGACGAGGCCGACGCCAAACGTGCCCTCGACTTCATTCGACCGGACAAAACGTTCACGGTCAACGTGAAACCGGCCGTCGATGCCTCAGCCAACTCGTTCCATGAAGCGACGGGACTCGAACTTGGCGACTTCCATAAAGGGAACACGAAAGCGCGTGAGCGGATGAAAGTGCAATACGACATCGCAGCCACGTACGGTGCCCTCGTCGTCGGTACGGACCATGCGGCCGAATACGTCACTGGTTTTTACACGAAGCACGGGGATGGGGCGGCCGACTTGACGCCGCTCACAGGATTGAACAAGCGCCAAGGGAAAGCGTTGCTCCATGAACTTGAAGCGCATGAGAGCTTGATTTATAAAGTGCCGACGGCTGATTTGGAAGATGACAAACCGGGACTCCCGGACGAGGTCGCTCTCGGGATGACGTATGATCAACTCGATGATTATCTCGAAGGGAAATCAGTCGATCCAGCCATCGCTGAACGGATTGAGACAATCTTCAAACGGTCGCGCCATAAACACCATATGCCGGCCTCGCTCTATGACGAGTGGTGGCAGTGATCTTAAGAACCAGCCCCCGGCTGGTTCTTTTTTATGTGGTAACTTTCGAACCGTCCCGTTAGGCGCCCATGCTTTCAGCAGGCAATCCCGAAGCCTCCTCGCGCCGAATCCGGCACTGCGGGGTCTTCGTCGGATTGCTTTCCTGCATGAGTCAGGGCGCCACGGGCCGGATCGAAGGGACTTCCCTATGCTACAAATCAATCGATGCCAAAAGCCGGCAACCGAACTCCTAGGGGAGAGCGATGCAAGGACGACCCCGTAAAGCGCGATTCGCGCTGCGGAGGCATCCGCATCTCCCCAGAAACGAAGGATGCCGGCCAAAGCGATCTTAAATCAAACAAAAAAACCGGTCGGTAGACCGGTTCTTTTGTGTATCACAGATTAGCGCTTCGAGCGTGTCGGCACGAATTGGATGAGCAAGATGAGTGTGAACGCGATCAAGCTGAGCAGCGGGATCGTGATGAATCCGAAGTAGTTCACCCAACGAATCAAACAGTCGTTACTGCAGAACGCGTCGCCGTTCGGGATGCGTTCGAGAATGACGTGATAGAGGGCGATTGCCCAACCCGCCCCGGCCATGAGACCGACGAACAATTTGTTCACAGCACGGTTCGAGAGAAGCACCGTCAAGTAATAGATGGCGAGCGGATACATAAATATGCGTTGGAACCAGCATAACTTGCATGGCACGTACAGCATGATTTCCGAGAAATAAAGACTGCCGAGCGTCGCGATGGTGGCGACAATAAAGGCAAAATGATGACGTTGCATCTGATTTCCTCCTGACGATTCAAAACTAATCGACAAACATGATATGATACAGTGAAGCAATAACGTATCCAGTATACAATCTTTGAAACGATAGAGAAATAGGTGACGTCATGCAAGTATCAGAAGTGGAAGTGTTAATCGTCCTCGCCGAAGAGTTGAATATGCGGAAAGCGGCGGAGCGCTTGTTCGTCTCCCAGCCCGCACTCAGTCAGCGCCTCGTCACAATCGAGCATCAGTGGGGCAAGAAAATTTTTGTCCGTTCGACACGGGGCCTCGCGCTCACGCCGGACGGTGAAAAAATCATCGACTTCGCGAAGAAGATGTATAGCGAGGAGCAGGAGCTGCGTGGGGAGTTGACAGCGCAACAAGGTGAGGTGTACGGTACATTAAAAATCGCCGTCGCATCCATCATGGGTCAGTATTGGCTACCGCGCGTCTTGAAGCGATTCGTCGAGCGGTATCCATCGGTTCGAGTCAAACTCGTCACGGGCTGGTCAAGCGAGATGATGCGCTATATGCTAGAGGAAAATTTCCATATCGGCATCATTCGCGGGAATCCGGATTGGCGCGGTGAGAAGATGAAATTGTTCTCAGATTCGCTTCATCTGGTCGACTTGCGGATGACCGATTTGAAACAATTAAAGAATAACGAGCGTTCGTTCATTCAATTCAAGAGCGACTCGACGTATTATCAAGAAATTTTGGAGTGGTGGCAAGAGCGCTTCTCGAGCCCGCCGCTCACGACGCTCGTCGTCGACCAAATCGAGACGTGCAAACAGATGGCGTTACACGGAATCGGATTCGCGATTTTACCTGAGTCGACGATTCGCGACGTCGAGGCAATCAATAAGATTCCGCTCACATCGTCGGATGGGATTCCGCTCGTCCGGGATACGTGGATGTTATCGACCGAGTCGATGCTCGAGTTGGCGCAAGTGAAGGCGTTTTGGGAGATTGTTGATGAAGTGACGAAGGAGAGTGTGGAATGAGTTGGGCAATTGAGGCAAGACGGCAATTACATTTGATTCCAGAACGAGGTTATGAAGAGTTCAAGACACAGGCGACGCTTGAGGAACTGATTCGATCCTTGAACTCGCCGCGCGTGCACATCTCGCATTGGCGTACCGGTTTGTTCGTCCGCATCGACGGGCTTGTCGGTGAAAAGACGATCGGTTACCGGGCCGACATGGACGGCTTACCGATCACCGAAGAGACGGGCCTCGAGTTTGCCTCGGTCCATGAAGGGATGATGCACGCCTGTGGCCATGACGTTCATATGGCAATCGCTCTCGGGTTGATTAAGCGAGCCGTCGAAGAGCCGCTCGACCATCACCTCGTCATCTTCTTCCAACCAGCCGAAGAAGGTCCGGGCGGAGCTGAGCCGATGGCCATGTCGGAATTGTTCTATCATTTCCGTCCCGATGCGATGTTCGGACTTCACGTCGCACCAGAATATCCTGTCGGCACGATCGCGTCGCGTCCAGGTGTATTGTTCGCGAGTGCGCGCGAGTTGCATCTGACGATTCATGGGAAAGGCGGGCATGGTGCCTTCCCACACGCCGGAATTGATGCCGTCATCGTCCAGGCCGCGTTGATTATGCAGCTGCAAACAATCGTCTCGCGGAACATCGACCCGATGGGCAGCGCGGTCATCTCGATCGGGAAAGTGATGGCTGGGACGAAAGAGAACATCATCGCGGACACGGCGAAGCTCGACGGTACGATTCGGGCCTTGTCGGACAAGGAAATGGTCGTGCTCGAACGACGTATCCGTCAAATCATCGCCGGGGTGGAGATGACGTATAACGTCCACATCGACCTCGAGTTCGGCAACCGGTACCACGAGGTCGTCAACGACGAACGTTATTTGTTCCAATTCGAAGAAGCGGTCGAGGAAGTCGGATACTCATACAAGACGTGCGTACCGGCCATGACCGGTGAAGATTTCGGATACATGCTGAAACAAGTTCCAGGCTTTATGGTCTGGCTCGGCGTGAACGATATGGGGTCGGGACTTCACCAATCGACGCTCAACCCGGATGAGCGGGCCATCGATGTCGCCATCGAGCTGTTCGATCATTTCTTTAGAACGGCCATCATTAAATGAAGTAAGCGGACACGACGGTGTCCGCTTTTTTGTATGAAATGTGTAGAATTGTGCGTGAACCGTTAAAGATTTGGGAAAAAAGTAAGAGTTGTAAAGCGTCGATATTGTTAAGCATGCTCAAATGTGAACATTTTGCGAACTCAAGCATTGAGACATTACAGCGCTATATAAAATCATTATGATAAGGGTATCCAAGGGAAATCATCTGTGATGTTGCGCGATAGACATTGGTTTAAAGCGCTAGAGAGAGATAGGAGGTAATCAATAGATGTTTCAAGATCCTGTCCTGATGAGCCGGGCGTTAACGGCACTCACGTTGGGTTTCCACGTGATATTTGCCACAATCGGCGTCGGGGTTCCATTACTCATTTTATTGGCAGAGTTTCTAGGTATTAAAAAGAAAGATCCGAAATACACCTTGATGGCCCGTCGGTGGTCACGGGGATATGTCGTCACAGTAGCGGTCGGTGTCGTGACAGGTACGGCAATCGGGCTCCAGCTGTCTTTACTTTGGCCGAACCTGATGCGGGTCGCCGGTCAAACGATCGCACTTCCACTGTTCATGGAAACGTTCGCCTTCTTCTTTGAAGCGATCTTCCTCGGGATTTATTTGTACACGTGGGATCGATTTAAAAACCCGTGGCACCATATGCTAGTCGGGATTCCAGTCGCGGTCGGTGCCTTGTTCTCAGGGTTCTTCATTACGACCGTCAACAGCTTCATGAACCAGCCGGTCGGATTTGATATTGTCGACGGTCGACTCGCCAACGTGAGTCCAATCGAGGCGATGTTCAGCCCGGCGATGCCGACCAAAATGGCGCACGTCTTGACGTCGGCCATTCTGACATCGGCGTTCATTTTAGCTGCTATCGCCGCTGTCCAGTTGCTCCGTCAGCGACGGAACCAACTCGACAAGTTATCAATCGAGTATCATAAAAAAGGTCTTCGCTTGACGATGACCGTCGCGCTCATCTTCGCGATTGCGACTGCACTCGTCGGAGACTTCTCAGGTAAATACTTGGCGAAGTACCAGCCGGACAAATTGGCGGCTGCGGAGTGGCATTTTGAAACCTCCTCGGAGGCCGAGCTGATTCTAGGCGGATGGCTCGAGGAAGACGGAGACGGCGGTTACGAAGTACGTGGCGCCTTGAAGATTCCGTACGCCTTGTCAATCCTAGCGGGCGGTGTGCCGAACTACGAGGTGACCGGTCTTGATGAATTTGCGAAAGAAGATCAACCTCCACTATTCATCCACTACCTGTTTGATGCGATGGTCGGGATTGGGATGTTGCTGGCATTGATTTCGTTCTTGTTCGTGCTCGGACGGTATATCAAGCGACTGCCTCAATTCAGTAAACCGATGCTCATCGCCATCGCCGCAGGCGGTCCGCTCGCGATGATGGCCATCGAGTTCGGTTGGTTCTTCGCAGAGTTCGGTCGCCAGCCTTGGGCGCTCTATGATTTGATGCGCACGAGTGAAGCGGCGACGACATCGGCAAACGTAGGATGGATGCTTATCGCCTTTGCGATCCTGTATGCAGTTCTTGGCGTGGTCACGGTACTCGTCTTGACTCGTCTGTTCAAGGACAACCCAGTAGGGAAAGAACTAAAACAATCGGAGCATCGCGGTGAAGCGATGTTCGCGGATGAAGTGTGATCGGAGGGTATGACATGCAGATTCAAGAATTAGGGATTGCCGTACTATGGACGTTTTTGTACGGCTACCTCATCGTCGCATCGATTGATTTCGGTGCCGGCTTCTTCGCTTTCTATAGTAAGTACACGAAGCGGGACCAAAAGATCAACCGTCTGATTGCACGGTATTTATCGCCGACGTGGGAAGTGACGAACGTGTTCTTCGTCTTCTTCTTCGTCGGGATCGTCGGGTTTTTCCCAGATACGGCTTACTATTACGGGACGGCGCTTCTCGTACCGGCCTCGGTCGTGTTGATTCTGTTGGCGATTCGCGGTAGTTTCTACGCGTTTGCCAACTATGGATCAAAAGAGAGCACGTTCTATATGTTCTTATATGGGGCGACTGGGCTGTTAATCCCGGCCTCGATGTCTACCGTTCTTACCGTCAGCCAAGGTGGATTTATCAATGAGACCGAGTCGGGCGTCTTCTTTGACGGCATGAAGTTGTTCACCAACTTCTACTCTTGGACCGTCGTCACCTTGGCAATCGTGTCGGTGCTCTATATCAGTGCCATGTTCCTCTTGTTCTATGCCGATAAGGCGCGTGACGCTCAGGCGGTCCCACTCGTTCGAAAATGGGCCTTGTTCTGGAGCGTTCCGACGATTGTCGCGTCGGGCCTCGTCTTCTTCGGGTTGAAGTCGCAGGCAGCTTGGCATTATGAGAGCATCTTAGCGGGCAACTGGTGGTGGTTCGCTGCAAGTTTCATCTTCTTCGCTGTAGCCGTTGCACTCGTCTACATGAAGCGAAACTACGGCATCGCGTTCTTGATGGTCATGGGTCAGTTCTTTATGGCCTGGTTCGGATACGGATATACGCACTTGCCGTACATTCTTTATCCGTACATCGACATCAACGGAAGCGTCGTCAACGAGTCGATGGCCATCGCCCTCGTCGTCGTCTTCATCCTCGGATTGCTCTTGCTCGTACCGGCGCTGTATCTCTTGCTACGCCTGTTCTTGTTCGACAATGACTATGTACGCGGAAAGCGTTCGAGTGGTAAAGCGTAAAGACCGGATATTCCGGTCTTTTTTTATATAGTTTTTTTGAGGGGAATCGGTTACACTGTACGAAGAATCGGGAACAGAAACAGCGTAGGAAAGGGATGTATGAAATTATGACAGGTGAATTTGCAGTCATCGGATTAGGACGGTTTGGCGGCTCGATCGTTCGTGAATTGTCGGCGAACGGTTATGACGTGTTGGCGATCGATGCGGACGAAGAACGCGTCAACGAGTTTATGGGATTGGCGACGCATGCGGTCATCGCGGACACGACCGACGAGAACGTATTGAAAAGTCTCGGCATTCGCAACTTTGAACACGTGATCGTGGCCATCGGTGAAAACATTCAAGCCTCGATTTTGACGACACTCATTTTAAAAGAGCTCGGCGTTCAAATCATCACGGTCAAGGCGACGAATGATTATCACGAGAAAGTGTTGCGTCGCATCGGGGCCGATAACATCGTCCACCCAGAGCGCGACATGGGCATCCGGATTGCGAACGGATTGATGAGCCAAAGCATCCTTGACTACCTCGAGCTCTCGAACGAGCACTCGATCGTTGAAATCAAGGCGTCGGACAAACTGTCGAACAAGTCGCTCATCGATTTGGACCTTCGCGCCAAATACGGCGTCAACATCGTCGCGGTCCGCCGCAATGATGACGTCATCATCTCACCGCAAGCCGACGAGATGATTTTGCCAGAGGACATCTTGATCATCATCGGGAAAGATACGGACTTGGATCGACTCGAACGCACACTTCGGTCCAGATAAAAAAACGAGAGGCGCGCGCCTCTCGTTTTTCATTAAATGAGCTTCATTGATTTTAAGCCGTACTCGATTCCATCTTCGAGAATCGATTTCGTCACGAAGTCGGCGACTTCTTTCGCTTCGACCCGGGCATTGCCCATTGCGATGCCCGTTCCGACGTATTGAAGCATCGCCAAATCGTTCAAAGCGTCGCCGAACGCGTACGTGTTCTCGAGCCGATAGCCGTTCGTCTCGATGAAGTGACGGATACCGTCGGCTTTACTGGCGCCACGATTGATGACGTCCATGGCGTGCGGATGCCAGCGGATGAAATCAAACTCGCCGTACGCATCCAAATAGTGATGTTCTTCTTCAGGCGTGCAATACAGGAGCGTCTGATAGACGGCCTGTTCGATATGGAAATTCGGATCATATGTCGGAATCGGCATATCAAGTTCTCCGAGTGACTGTTCGACGACATGGTCGTTCGCTTTCGTGGCACCGCCACGGTGTTGTCCGAGATAGACGAGCGTATGGTCGTTTGAGCCGGCATGTTCGGTCAAGCGACGGAGCGCGTCGGTCGGCAACGTGTTCCGATAGACGACCTCGCCTTGGTGGACGACGATTTGTCCGTTGTAGCAGACAAAGCTGTCGATACCGAGCTGTTCTGGGATATCGGACAGCATCGCCGGGCCACGCCCTGTCGCGATGAACGTCTCTACGCCGTTGTGGCGTAGCTGCTGAATGGCCGAGATCGTCGAAGGGGGAATGTACGACCCTTCATGGAGCAACGTGCCATCGATGTCAAAAAAGACTACTTTCTTATCTTCCATTTTTCTTCACCATGCTTTCTCTGTCTTGATTAAATCAGTTGTATACTAAAAAGCATAACACGAAATCGAGAAACAGCCCTCAATCTTACGTCAATAGTGAAATATTGTCACAATATGAGCTATAATGAAGAAAGAATCTTACGGAACGTAATTATATTGCGAGAATCACTTATGTTTCACATAGATGAACATCAACTACTTGTAGTAAGGAGAGATTAAATGAAGTTTGTAAAGAACCACCAAACAGCTGTGTTCGCACTAGGCGGACTCGGAGAAATCGGGAAGAACACGTACGTTGTTCAATTCCAAGATGAAATCATCGTCATCGATGCGGGCGTCATGTTCCCGGAGGATGACTTGCTTGGAATCGACTACGTGATCCCTGATTACTCGTACTTGATTAAAAACAAAGACAAAGTCAAAGGGGTATTCATCACCCACGGTCACGAAGACCATATCGGCGGCATCCCGTTTCTCTTGAAGCAAGTGAAGCTTCCGATTTACGCGACAAAACTCGCGCTCGGCTTGATTAAAGTGAAACTCGAAGAGCACGGGTTGCTCCGCGAGGCGGAACTGCATGAGATTGATGAGGACGCCATCGTCAAGTTCAGAAAGACGAGCATCTCGTTCTTCCGCACGACTCACTCGATTCCGAACTCGCTCGGTGTCGTCGTGAAGACGCCACAAGGGAATATCGTCCATACCGGTGACTTTAAGTTCGACTTCACACCGGTCGGCGAACCGGCTGACATTGCCAAGATGGCAGACATCGGGAAAGAAGGCGTGCTTTGCCTCTTGTCCGATTCGACGAACGCAGAAGTCGAAGGCTTCACGATGAGTGAAAAAGTTGTCGGCGGCACGATCAGTGAGACGTTCCGGAAAGCCGAAGGGCGCGTCATCTTCGCGACGTTCGCCTCGAACATTTATCGATTGCAACAAGTCGTCGACGCTTGTGCCGAGACGGGTCGCCATTTGGCCATCTTCGGCCGTTCGATGGACAAGGTCATGACGATCGGGCAAGAGCTCGGCTTCATCAACGTCCCGAAAGGCATGATCGTCGAAGCCAATCAGTTACGAAACTACGAGCCGCATGAAGTGGCGATTCTTTGTACCGGTTCACAAGGTGAGCCGATGGCTGCGCTCAGCCGCATCGCCAACGGGACACACCGTCAAGTATCGATTATTCCTGGCGACACGGTCATCTTCTCGTCGTCTCCGATTCCGGGTAACGCCATCTCGGTCGGGAAGACGATCGACCAATTGTATAAAGCCGGAGCGGACGTCGTTTATGGAAAATTGACGAACATTCACACGTCGGGTCACGGGTCGCAACAAGAACAATTGCTCATGATTCGCTTGCTTAACCCGAAATTCTTCATGCCGATTCACGGGGAGTATCGCATGTTGGTGAAACACGCCGAACTCGCCGAATCGGTCGGCATCCCGAAAGAGAACAGCTTCATCATGGATAACGGTGAAGTGCTCGCCGTCGACGCCGACTCGGCCGCCATCACCGGGAAAATCTCGGCCAACGCCGTGTACGTCGACGGAAACGGCATCGGGGACATCGGCAATATCGTCTTGCGCGATCGCCGCATCCTTTCAGAGGACGGACTCGTCGTCGTCGTCATCAGCATCGACGGCAAGACGCGTAAACTCGTCTCAGGTCCGGATATCATTTCACGCGGCTTCGTCTATATGCGCGAATCGGGCAGCTTGATTCGTGACGGCGAGCGCTTGCTCAAGAAGACGGTCGAGCAAGGGTTGTCGAACAAACAGATGAAGTGGTCGGAGTTGAAACAACTCGTCTCGGATACACTCACGCCATACTTGGCACAAAAAACACGAAGACACCCAATGGTTCTTCCGATCATCATGGAAGTATGAACGAGCGGGCTGTAGGGGACTACAGCCCGTTTTTTAGAGGACAAAGATAAAGGAGATGGTGTCTGATGGAACGCAAGAAACGGAAGAAAGGTTGGTTGAAATGGGGCCTGGCCGCATTCGCCTTACTCTTCCTCATCACGATGGTATACCATCAAGTCAAACCGTTGCCGGACGGCGTGTCGCGTGCGTCGGAACCGGTCGCGATTTCGGATGACCAAATCGATTTTTTATTTGATTTGACGTATCAAGGGGAAGACACGGAAGTGAACGAGCAAGAGATTTTTCAAGACGTCGAGCGGTCAATCCGCGAGGCGCGGGAATATATCGTCATGGACTTTTTCTTATTCAACCCATATTCGAATGAAGACCGGCAATATCCGGACATCACGGCCAAACTGTCATCGGCTTTGCTCGAACAGATGGAAGCCTATCCGGACATGAACGTCGTCTTAATCACGGATGAAATCAATACGACCTATAACGGACACGCGTCCGATCATCTCGACGTCTTGAAGGAAGCGGGCGCGGAAATCGTCTACACGAACCTCGATGCGCTCCGCGACCCGAACATCTTATACTCGACGCTGTATCGGATCGGGTTCCAATGGTTCGGGGACAGCCAGAACGGCTGGTTGCCGAACCCGATGGCCAAATCGGCACCGGACATCACGATCCGGTCGTATTTACGGCTGTTGAACGTGAAAGCGAACCACCGCAAAGTGATGGTGACCGAGAATGACGGCTTCGTCTTATCGGCCAACCCGCATGATGCGAGCGGGTATCATTCAAACGTCGGGGTGCGGCTCGATGGCCCGATTTTAGCGGACATCCTCGAAGGGGAGGAAGCGATCGCGACGTTCTCGAAAGGGGATGCCGAACGTTTCCCGAGCGAGGAGAAACTCGCGAATCTGCGCGACGAGCCGTCGGAAGGCCCGATGCAAATCCGCTACGTCACGGAATCCAAGATTCAGGACGCCGTCATCAAGGCGATGGAAGAAGCGGAATCAGGTGAGACGATTTGGATCGGCATGTTCTACTTGGCCGACCGAAACATCATTCAAGCCATTCATGAGGCCGCCGAGCGCGGCGTCTTCGTCAAACTGATTCTTGACCCGAATACGAACGCGTTCGGGCGCGACAAGTCAGGATTGCCGAACTTGCCGGTCGCCGCGGAATTGAACACGGTGAACCCGGAGCAAATCGAGATTCGGTGGTACGAAGTCGGCGAAGAGCAGTACCATCCGAAGATGCTGTACGTGGAAGGGGACCGTCGAGTCGTCGTCATCGGGTCGGGCAACTATACGACCCGCAACATGAACGATTACAACTTGGAGGCGGATGTCGAAGTCGTCACGACCGAGGAGACAGCGTTCATCCGCGAGGTCGACGGGTACTTCAAGCGTCTCTGGAACAACGAGCAAGGAACGTATACGCTCGCCTATGATGAGATTCAGACCGATTTGCCAATCGGAAAGTATGTGATTTATTGGATCCAGAAACTCACTTGGACGATGACCTACTGACACAAGCCCGCCTTCCTGTGAAGGTGGGCTTTGTTGTGGACGGGCTACCATCGACATGACGACGAACAAAACCCGCCCTCATATGTGAAGGCGGGTTTTCATCATTTCGTTTCGACTGGATTGAATTCGTTCGTGAACTCGTAAAGGAACCGGCCCGTGTCGCGGAGGACGTCTGTCTTCCGGTGGAGCGAGAAGTGATCGTATGGGACGGTTTCCGTCTCGATGTTGTTCGTATATTCTTCGAGCAAGAGCGAACTCGCTGGCTCAATCAAGTTGAACTCGCCACCGCGTCCCGAGAAGGAGAACACTTGGACGGAGCGTGGCCACGTCTCAAGTTTTTCTTGGAACGCCTGCAACCCGTCAGAACTCGGGGACAAATCCCGGATGGCAGGACTGCCGGTATTGATCCCGAAATTACTGGCGGACAGACCGAAGTTGGCAAGTCGTGTTCCGGCGAACGGACTATCATACGTCACGAACTTATCGACGATGTATTCGTCTTGATTCAAGATATAGTTCGCTGCCGCCACACCGCCCATGCTGTGACCGATCAAATACATCCGGTCGAACGAACGGTTTCGTTCCTGTTTATAGCGTTCGATCGCCGCATTCAACCACTTCGTCTGGTTGTTGAGCGATGCCTCGGCATCCTCATATTCAATCCGGACAATCGGTCGGTTCGAGCTGTAGTCATTGATGACGCAATCGGCCGCGCCTTTCACCGTCACGGTACAGAGGGCACCATCTTTCGCCAGCCCACGCTGTTCCATATACTGCGAGAAGCGGAGGAATGTGCGGTCGGTCCCGAGCAAGCCGTGAACGGCGAACGTCGGGATGAACTCGTCCGTCTGCGCCGCTTGGCGAATCGCCTCAGATTTCCGTTCCGTCGTCAACTCTTCTCGAATCGTCACGATCATCAACGCGAGGGTCAAGACGAGGATGAAGCCGCCGAAGATGCGAGAACGAATCGACGTCTTGTCCGGATTACCGACGTTTTGACGATATTTCCGCCAAACAAAGAAAGCGACTAGGCCAAGGACGACGATGATGACGCCTGTGATAATCCACGCCTTGACCTTCGGCACGTGGGCGACGAGCGTCATATTATTTTGACGGCCACCGTACACTTGCCACTCGACATGTTTCATCGACCGTACATCGAGTCCAGTACCGTCTTCGACGAACACCCCGGTCGGCACGGTCAGATTGAACCGGATATCGGCTTGACGAACGTAACGTTCGGCCAGTTGTTTCGGGGAGCCGCTTAAATTCAGACCTGGCAAATCGACGCGGTCGAGCCGCAGGTCGAGGTTCGTGTTCATGACGTATGAGTCAAACCAAATCCCATCTTCTTTGTCGACATCAAACTTCATATCAGGTGGGACGAGGATACCGGCCGGACCGGTCTTCCACTCCTCTTTAATGTTTTGGAGGTCATCGACGTTGTCGAACGTTTTCTTGAGCACCATGCCTTCATAGTCGTCTTGACTCGAGTAGTCACGTGTCGCATACCCGTTCTCATTCGCCTGTTGTTTCCATGTATCCCAATCGAGCCGCAAATTGAGCAGCTTCATGACCGGATGGTCGCGGAAAGCATACGTCGTCTCTAACGTGACCGATTGGTCGTAGTGGACGGTCGCATCATATTCGATTCGGACACATCCCCCGATTAAAAGAAACAGAAATGGGAATACTAACAACAGTGCCTTTTTCTTCAAGCTCGTCACCTCAAATCGGCTCACCGTAGGTCTCTAACGGGTTGGTCGTGTTGATGCGGTCGTAGAAGAGCACCCCATCTAAATGGTCGAGCTCATGTTGACAGACGATGGCGCGCATACCGCGGAGCCGCAATTTAATCGGGGCGCCGTCACGGTCGAACCCTTCAATCGTGATGCGTCGGTATCGGGGCACGTTGCCTTTGACGACACGGTCGACAGATAGACAGCCTTCACCGCCATTCAAGTACGTCTGTTCGACCGAGTGGCTCGTAATCTTCGGATTGAAGATGGATAGTTTGAACGTCTCTTCTTCTTCGTGGAGCAGGACCGTGAAAAATCGGCGATTGACGCCGAGTTGTGGTGCGGCGATGCCGACACCGCCCCGAAGTTCATACTTCGCGCTCATCTCTGGATCTTGGCTGTTGACGAGGAACGTCTCCATCTCGTCGAGTAGCGCGAGGTCTTCTGCCGTCGGTGGGACCGGCACTTCGATTGAGCGGGCGCGGAGCCGCTCGTCTCCTTCACGAATCACATCTTTCATCGTTAACATGCAAAACTTCCTTTCCCATTGCGATATGACCAATTATATCATATTTATTAGTCATTTCGCTTAGATGGTACAGAAGGTGAAATGAAAATGATACAGAGGCGAAATAAGGGAAAAGATGTGTTGATGTAAGCGTTTTTATAGAGTGAGCATATTTTTTGCGTTATTATAACAACCCGTTTTATACTGACTAGGAAACGGCAGGATAAGTGTAACTTTCCTGAATCACGTTAATACAGATTGCTTTTTTGGACAGATACACTTAAGATTTGAGGTAGTGTTTGATCACAAAAAAGACAATTGTCTCATAGTTGAAAGGATGAGGTGAAACGAATGAACAACGTTCAGGTACTTCAAAACGTGGAAGAAAACTTCCAAACGTTCCGTATTCTCGACGAGAAGGGCGAGGTCGTCAACCAAGACGCAATGCCAGATGTAACGGACGAGCAACTTCAGGAGCTTATGCGCCGCATGGTCTATACACGAATCTGGGACCAACGTGCCATCTCGCTCAACCGTCAAGGACGCCTAGGTTTCTACGCGCCAGTGGCTGGTCAAGAAGCAACGATGATCGGGACGCAATATGCGCTCGACAAACAAGACTGGATTCTTCCAGGCTACCGTGATATCCCGCAACTCGTATTCCACGGACTTCCGCTTTATCAAGCGTTCTTGTTCTCACGTGGTCACGTCGCAGGTAACCGTATTCCTGAAGACGTTAACGTCTTGATGCCGCAAATCATCATCGGGGCACAAATCATTCAAACTGCGGGTGTGGCAATGGGCCTCAAACGCAACGGCAACACAAACGTCGCCATTACTTACACGGGTGACGGTGGTTCATCACAAGGTGACTTCTACGAAGGATTGAACTTCGCAGGTGCATTCAAATCACCAGCCATCTTCGTCGTTCAAAACAACCGCTTTGCCATCTCGACACCTGTTGAGAAGCAAACTGCAGCTAAAACGATCGCGCAAAAAGCTGTCGCAGCGGGAATCAACGGAATCCAAGTTGACGGAATGGACGTTCTTGCTGTCCTCGCCGCAACACAACAAGCGCGTAAAGACGCACTTGACGGAACTCCGACGCTCATCGAAGCACTCACATACCGTTACGGACCACATACGCTCGCAGGGGATGACCCAACGCGTTACCGTACAAAAGAACTCGATACAGAGTACCAAGAGAAAGATCCACTCGTTCGTTTCCGCCTCTTCCTCGAAGGCAAGAAGCTTTGGAGCGAAGACATGGAGAATGAAGTCATCGAACAAGCGAAAGCAGACGTGAAAGAAGCGATCAGCCTCGCTGACAAAGAACCAAAACAAAAAGTTTCGGACTTCATCAACAACATGTTCGAAACACTTCCTTCAAACTTGAAAGAGCAGCTTGAAGAATATACAGCAAAGGAGTCGAAGTAAGTTATGGCTCAAATGACAATGATCCAAGCGATTACTGATGCGATGCGCGTTGAAATGAAGCGCGACGAGAAAGTACTTCTTTTCGGAGAAGACGTTGGTAAAAACGGTGGGGTTTTCCGTGCAACGGAAGGTCTCCAAGACGAGCTCGGCGAAGACCGTGTCTTCGACACGCCGCTTGCTGAGTCTGGTATCGGTGGTCTTGCCATCGGTCTCGGTCTTACAGGCTTCCGTCCGATCATGGAAGTTCAATTCTTCGGATTCGTATTCGAAGTGTTCGACTCGATCGCAGCTCAAATGGCGCGTATGCGTTACCGTTCAGGCGGCGCTTACAGCCAGCCAATCACAATCCGTTCACCATTCGGTGGCGGTGTTAAAACACCAGAACTTCACGCGGATAGCCTTGAAGGCTTGATGGCTCAGACACCTGGTCTTAAAGTCGTCATCCCGTCAACGCCATACGATGCAAAAGGTCTTTTGATCTCAGCAATCCGTGACAACGACCCAGTCGTATTCCTCGAGCACATGAAACTTTACCGTTCATTCCGTGGCGAAGTTCCAGAAGGCGAATACACGATCGAGCTTGGAAAAGCAGACGTGAAACGCGAAGGAACTGACGTTTCAATTATCACTTACGGTGCAATGGTCCACACGTCACTTAAAGCGGCAGAAGAGCTCGAAAAAGAAAACATCAACGTCGAAGTCATCGACCTCATGACAGTGAGCCCACTTGATATCGATACAATCGTCGAGTCTGTTAAAAAGACTGGCCGTGCGATCGTCGTTCAAGAAGCACAACGTCAAGCAGGTATTGCGGCTAACGTCGTAACTGAAATTCAAGAACGCGCAATTCTTCACCTCGAGGCACCAGTGCTTCGTGTAACTGCACCAGACACAGTCTTCGCTTTCGCACAAGGTGAAGACGCATGGTTACCTGACCATAAAGATGTCGTTGCAAAAGTTAAGGAAGTTATCAACTTCTGATCGTGTTCATTTAACGATGAGGGAGAATTGTCTCCCTCATTGTGTTTACATGATTAATTGATGGGAGGAAAAACCAGTGGCAGTATTTGAATTTAAATTACCAGACATCGGTGAAGGAATTCACGAAGGTGAAATCGTCAAGTGGTTCGTAAAAGCAGGGGATACAGTAAAAGAAGATGACATTCTTCTTGAAGTACAAAACGACAAAGCCGTCGTTGAGATTCCTGCTCCAGTTGATGGAACAGTTAAAGAAGTCAAAGTCTCTGAAGGTACAGTTGCGGTCGTCGGCGACGTCCTCATCACGTTCGATATCGAAGGTGACGCACCAGCCGGTGAAGAAGAAGCAGCTCCTGAACAGCCTAAAGCTGAAGAGAAGACTGAAGATGTGAAAGAAGACGTGAAAGAAGACGGCCCGCGTGAAGTTCAACTTCACAAATCGGAGCGCGTCATCGCAATGCCTTCAATCCGCAAGTACGCTCGTGAAAAAGGCGTCGACATCCGTGAAGTCCAGGGTTCTGGCGACAACGGCCGCGTCTTGAAAGAAGACATCGATGCATTCGCAAACGGAGAAGCACCAACAGCAGAAGCTACAACAGAGAAAACAGAATCTGTAGCTCCAGCAGCGGCTGCGAAAACGGAAATCAAACCTTACGAGTCAGCAACGCCTGAACTCGAAACGCGTGAGAAAATCCGTGGTATCCGTAAAGCGATCTCGAAAGCAATGGTTAACTCGAAGCACACAGCTCCACACGTTACACTCATGGACGAAGTCGACGTCACGAAACTCGTCGCACTCCGTAAAGAGTTCAAACAAGTGGCTGCTGACCAAGGCGTGAAACTCACGTACTTGCCGTTCGTCGTTAAAGCATTGACTGCTGCAGCGAAAGCTTACCCAGCGATCAACGCGTCAATCGACGATGTGAACGAAGAAATCGTCTACAAAAACTACTACAACATCGGTATCGCTGCTGATACGGACAACGGTCTCGTTGTTCCTGTCGTCAAAGAAGCGGACCGTAAATCAATCTATGCACTCGCTACAAACATCAATGAGCTTGCCGGTAAAGCACGTGAAGGCAAACTTGCTGGGGACGACATGAAAGGCGGATCGATCACAATCACAAACATCGGTTCAGCTGGTGGACAATGGTTCACACCTGTCATCAACCACCCAGAAGTTGCAATTCTCGGTATCGGTCGCATCGCTGAAAAAGCTGTCGTTAAAGACGGTGAAATCGTCGCGGCTCCAGTCCTCGCGCTTTCATTCAGCTTTGACCACCGCCTCATCGACGGTGCAACAGCTCAAAACGCACTCAACATGGTGAAACGCTTGCTTCAAGATCCAGCACTTCTAATGATGGAGGGATAAGAACATGGTAGTAGGAGAATTCGCACAAGAAACTGATTTGCTTGTCATCGGCGCCGGTCCTGGTGGATACGTCGCAGCCATCCGTGGCGCACAACTCGGCCTTAAAGTCACGATCGTCGAAAAAGGAAACTTTGGTGGCGTCTGCTTGAACGTCGGTTGTATCCCATCGAAAGCATTGATCACTGCTGGTCACAACTTCCAGCACGCTAAAGGTCACTCTTCAATGGGGATCACGTCTGACAACGTGTCAGTCGACTTCACAAAAGTCCAAGACTGGAAACAGTCGGTCGTCAATAAATTGACTGGCGGCGTCAAAGGTCTTTTGAAAGGTAACAAGATTGAAATCGTTCAAGGTGAAGCTTTCTTCGCATCTGAAGACACAGTACGTGTCATCACAGAAGATAGCTCGACTCCTTACAAGTTCAAAAAAGCGATCATCGCGACTGGTTCAACACCTATCGAGATTCCATCGTTCAAATGGTCAAAACGCGTCCTTTCTTCAACTGGCGCATTGGCTCTTCCTGAAGTACCGAAGAAACTCGTCGTCATCGGCGGCGGATACATCGGTATGGAGCTCGGCACAGCGTACGCGAACTTCGATACAGAAGTCGTGGTCGTTGAAGGCGCAAGCGACATCTTGTCTGGCTTCGAGCCACAAATGACGCAAATCGTCAAAAAGAAACTCAAACAAAAAGGCAACGTCACGATTCACACGAACGCTCTTGCAAAAGGCGTCGAGGAAACAGAAGACGGCGTAACAGTTAAGTTTGAAGTGAACGGCGAAGAGCAGTCTGTTGAAGCGGACTACGTCCTCGTCACAGTCGGCCGTCGTCCAAACACTGGCGACATCGGTCTCGAAAACGCGGAAGTTAAAATCAGCGACCGCGGCATCATCGAAATCGACGACCAGTGCAAAACGTCGAACGAAAACATCTACGCAATCGGCGACATCGTACCAGGACCACCGCTCGCGCACAAAGCTTCTTACGAAGCGAAAGTCGCAGCGGAGGCAGCTGCCGGTAAGCCAGCTTACCTCGACTACTCAGCAATCCCAGCGGTCGTCTTCACTGACCCTGAACTTGCAACAGTCGGTTACACAGAGCCACTCGCAAAAGAAGAAGGACTTGAGATCACTGTATCGAAATTCCCATTCGCAGCGAACGGCCGCGCCCTCGCTCTTGACGAGCCAGACGGCTTCATGAAGCTCATCACGCGTAAAGAGGACGGTCTCTTGATCGGTGCTCAAATCGCGGGAACTGGCGCTTCAGATATGATTGCCGAGCTTGGTCTCGCCATCGAAGCAGGTATGACTGCAGAAGATATCGCGCTTACAATCCATGCTCACCCATCACTCGGTGAGATGGCAATGGAAGCGGCAGAAATCGCAATGGGTATGCCAATCCACGTCGTTAAATAAGTCAAAAGCTCTCTCGCTTACTCGCGAGAGAGCTTTTTTACGTAATGGACGGTCCGTTCGACTTCTCGGAAGCCGATGCGTTCATGGAACCGTTGGCTGCCGTCGTTCTCGATTTCCGTATCGGAGGCGAGCTCGTCACATCCTTTCGACCGGGCGTAGGCGGAGGCGGCTTCGACGAGCCGTGTCGCCACGTCTTGCTGTCGCACGGATGCAACGACGTAAATTCCTTCTAAAAAGGCGGTCGGGGAAGAGGTCGTTCCGGGGACGTAGTCATGACGGAAGCTGAGCTGGCAAAAGCCGACCGCCTCATCCGTCTCCGCGATAAAATAGTGCATCTTGCCGGAGCGGATGCCGAGGCGGACCTCCAACGTCAATTCGTCTTCGGGCGCATCGGGCCATAGCTGCCGCATGAGCCGAACCAAGTCGATACCATCGCGCTCATTAGCTTTTCGTATGTTCATTGGGACCCTCCTTAGGTTTCATACGTTCAGTATAAAGGAAAATAAGGAATGAAGTGAGAAAGGAGGGACCGATGATGGCGTTCGATGAAGAATTGTTATATACCGTCTCTGAGACGAGCCGTGTCCGCTTCACGGGAATCGAGACCGAGACGTCACGTTATGATTTCGGCTTTGTGTATACGCATCAATTCATGGGAAAAGTGCTCGTCGTCTGTATGCAGACCGGGCAGTCTGCCCTTCTTGACATCCATGCGCTCGAAGAACCGAGACAACTGTATCCGATGCTCGGGATCGCGTTGCGTGATACAGATCACGTCGCCGAGTTTTTACGACTCTGTCTGGACGAAAGTGGGCAAGAACAAGAACAATCGCCAAATTCTACCCTTGAAAAAATGTAAGCGTTTTCTTATAATGGTACGTAGGGGAAGCAATTCGATCATCATAAGCTACCTTTTCTTTTGATGACACAAAGCGAGCCGGTCCTTATGGACCGGCTCGCTTTCGTCTTAACGGATGGCTTTTGTCTGTTGGATGACTTTAATCATTTGAAGCGATTCATCTTCAAGTCCTTGGACGGGAAGACCGGCCTCGATGTTCGCCATGATATAGTCGAGCGTCGAAGTCGTGATCAGTTCTCCCGGGATGATGATCGGGATTCCTGGTGGATACACCATGATGAACTCGGCCGAGATGCGTCCGACGGCGTTCTCGAGCGGAATCGTCTCCGTCTCCTCGTAGAACGCGTCACGCGGGCTGAGTGCAAGCGGTGGAATCTCAGGGAGCATGATCGATAGTGAATCGTTTCCTGACTGATCGTAAACCGATACGACGTCACGCATACCGTCAATCAACGCTTGAATCGTCGACTCGTCGTCGGCGCTCGTCACGATGAACAGTACGTTCAACAAATCTGACATCTCGACTTCGATGCGATGCGTCTCACGCAAATACTTCTCGACTTCAAAGCCGGTGATCCCGAGCTCACGGACAGAGACGAGGATTTTCGTCTCGTCGAGCGCGTACGTCGACTCTGAATGGAGTTCGGCGTGACCGTATACCGATAAGTGCGGCATATTGTCGATGGCCGTACGAGCCGTACGTGCGAGCGTGAGGGCACGTTCGTTCATCGCTTCTCCTTTCGTCGCCAATTGACGACGGGCCGCGTCGAGCGACGCGAGGAGGAGGTAAGACGTCGACGTCGTCGTAATCATCGACAACATCGCGTGAATCCGTTCCGGGGAGACGAGACCGCGACGGACGTTCAAAATCGAACTTCCCGTCATCGAGCCGCCGAGCTTGTGTACGCTCGTGGCCGCGACGTCCGCTCCGGCTTGCATCGCCGAGAGCGGGAGCTCGTCGTGGAACGGCAAGTGGACACCGTGTGCCTCATCAACGAGGACCGGTACGTCTTGCGCATGGGCGACGGCGACGATGCGCTCTAAGTCACCGGCGATGCCGAAGTAGGTCGGGTTGATGACGAGGACTGCTTTCGTGTCCGGGTGCATCTCGAGGGCGCGTTCGACGGCGCTTGCTGTGATCCCGTGGGCAATCCCGTACGTCTCATCATATTCCGGATGGATGAAGACCGGGTGGGCCCCGGTCAAGATGAGGGCGGACATGACGGATTTATGCACGTTCCGGGGAACGATGATTTTCTCGTTCGGACCGACGACGCCCATAATCATCGCCATGATGGCACTCGACGTCCCTTGGACCGAGAAGAACGTCTCGTCGGCACGGAACGCCTCGGCAGCGAGGCGCTCGGCCTCGGCAATCGATGCTTTCGGATGATGGAGATCATCGAGCGGGGCGATGTTGATCAAATCGATCTTCAAGGCGTTTTCGCCGATGAAGTCACGGAATTGAGGGTCCATCCCTTTTCCGCCTTTATGGCCAGGGATATGGAACGCGATCGGGTTCGTATCCACGTGCGTGAGCAACGTGTCAAAGAGCGGTGTCTCGAGCTGTGTAGCACCTTTAAGTTTCAATAGTAAGTCCTCCTTGATAACAGTGTGTATATGGGTTGTCGGTTTGGTTTCAAGCTTTGGGCAATCTGAACATTTCGATTCAAAAACAATGCAACAAAAAAACTATAGTGATTTCTATCCCAACTTGCAATAGTTTTTTTTGTTGATACAATGGTTGTCGAGGTGAAGAATATGCAAATCAACTATCCGATTAATCCGGACTGGACGACAGATGAACTGATTGAAGTCGTCGAGTTCTATAACCAAGTCGCCTTGGCCAATGAAGGCGGTGTCGACCGGGAGTCGTTTTTGGACGCGTATCGGTCGTTCAAACAAATCGTGACGTCGAAGTCAGAAGAGAAACAGCTGAGTGCCGTTCACGATGAGCAGACCGGATACTCTACCTATCGTACGGTCCAAGCGGCCCTAAAATCAAATGCAAAGATTATAAAGTTGTAACTGCTTGAAAGCATGGGAGGACATAACCGTTTTCTCATGCTTTTTTTGTTATTTCTCTAATAAATAGGGTACATATCATTAACAGTCCAATCAGGTTTAGGCTTAGTTGAAATGGGAATATACTCACTAAGATAAAAAATTCAAAATAGTCAGACAATTCTCTTTCTTTTTTGAATCTCATCTGATATACTCAATTCAACTTACTAAACCGTAACTTGTAGCCCAACTAAAGGAGTGTGGCATCTCATGAAACAAGTGATCGAGGCATTCAAAAGAAAAGACGCAGAAAAACGGATTCCGGTGCTGCGCTTAGAGATTGATTATGAATTGGCAACGCTCTTCGATGCAATGGCGTCACAAGATGATGCCACTGTCCAGGCTAGCAAGCATCGGTTAGAGAAATATCGCCAAGAACTATTGCGTCTCGAAGCCTGACCCACAACCACCCATTCAACCAGTATTCCATGCGGATACTGGTTTTTGTTTGGTACAATACATAATAGAGGTGATAAACATGTTGGAATGGTTCGCGATTGACTTGATTAAACAGGCAGGGGAGTATATCCGCTTACAGATTGACGAGAGCTATCGAATCGAACGCAAGACGGGGAAAGGTGATTTGGTCACGGAAATCGATCGGGCCGTCGAACAGTTGATTGTCGACCGGATTCGCGAGTCGTATCCCGAGCATCATATTATCGGGGAAGAGGGTATCTCGACGGAACCGGATGATTTGTCGGGCACGGTCTGGTTCGTCGACCCGATTGACGGCACATTGAACTTCATCCATCAAAAGCGGATGTTCGCCATCTCAATTGCCATCATGGTCGATGGGGTCGTCGAGTACGGCTTCGTTTACGATGTGATGGCGGATGAGCTGTTCGTCGCACGCCGTGGCGTCGGGACGACGCTGAACGGCCGGAAACTCCCGACCATCAAAGAGCACCACGTCCGGGATGCTTTCCTCAGTATGAACGCGACATGGGTGACGCCGAATCAGCAAATTGCACCGGAAGTGCTCGCGCCGATTGTGCGCGATTCCGTCGGCACGCGGGCGCATGGGGCCGCCTCGCTCGAACTCGCCTGGCTCGCAGCGGGACGAGTCGACGGGTATATCACGATGCGTAATATGCCGTGGGACTATGCTGCCGGTAAACTTCTCGTCGAAGAAGTCGGGGGACGGGTCGTCTCGATTTATGGGGAGCCGGTCCGTTATGACGGGAAGACGTCCGTTCTCGCGGGGAGCGAGACGTTCGTCAAGGACGTGGTGAAGCATTACGTCATCGCCAAGGGCGCGACCCCTGAAGTGAAGCCGGACTTGCAAATTGGAATCAACGGATCTTACGACCGCGTCCGTGACTTGCTCGTCCTGGCCAACCCGAATGAAACGATGGTCCGCGATCAATACAAAGCCGGGACGACATATGAGGCCACGCTCGGCGGGGAACGTGTCGGGGCGTACATGCTCGTCAAACGCAGCGAGACGTTAATCGAGCTCGTTAATATCGCCGTCAAACCGGAACGACAGAACCAGACGATCGGGCAACGCCTGCTCCAAGACGCGATTCGTCGGGCCGAGAGCAGCGGGGCGAAGCAAATGCTCGTCTGTACGGGCAACTCGAGCATCGTCCAGTTGCGCTTCTATCAACAAGCCGGTTTCCGCTTTGAATCAGTCGAGCGGGATTACTTCCCGGACCACGGTTATCCGCCAATCGAAGAGGACGGGCTCGCCTTGCGTGACCGCATCTGTCTGACGCGCGACCTATAAGCGTGGGCGCAAAAAGGACAAAATCATAAAGAAGGCCCGGGCGTTTTGCCCGGGCCTTGTGTTATGGACGTCGGTTCGAGAGGACCCGGCGGCGCAAGTTGATTCCAAAAAATGTGGCGATGCCGTTCAAGGCGAGACTGCCGATGATGATGGCGGCACTTCCTTCAGCGACACCGATGCCGATACCGACGAAGCCGGCGACGACCGCGGTCGCGATTAAAACGAACATGAGTTGCATGGAGATTCCCCCTTCTTTCGCTAGTCTTCTTCATTGTAGTCAAAAATGATGCGTTTGAAAACGTTAACAGTTGATAACACTCGACAAAGGTGGTGGGACGTGTGCTATACTCTTAAAGTTGAATAAAAGATGAAACTTTTTTAAATAAGAGAGGACTAACTACATGAATGTAAGAACTAACCTTCGGAACGTAGCCATCATCGCCCACGTTGACCACGGTAAAACAACGCTCGTCGATGAATTATTGAAACAGTCTGGTACATTCCGGACAAACGAAATGGTCGCAGAACGCGCCATGGACTCGAACGACATCGAACGTGAACGCGGAATCACGATTCTCGCGAAAAACACGGCAATCGATTATAAAGATACACGCATCAACATCGTTGATACACCAGGTCACGCCGATTTCGGTGGTGAAGTAGAGCGTATCATGCGTATGGTTGACGGCGTTATCCTCGTTGTCGATGCACGTGAAGGCTGCATGCCGCAAACGCGTTTCGTATTGAAGAAAGCACTCGACCAAGGTCTCCGTCCAATCGTTGTCGTTAACAAAATCGACAAGCCGATGGTACGCCCACTCGACGTCGTCGACGAAGTTGTCGACTTGTTGATCGACCTTGGAGCAGATGAAGATCAACTTGAATTCCCTGTCGTCTATACGTCTGCTGTCAGCGGTTCAAGTTCGTTCGATCCTGATCCAGAGAAGCAAGAAGATACAATCACGTACGTGCTCGACACGATTCTTGAGAACACACCGGCACCAATCGATAACTCGGATGAGCCGCTTCAGTTCCAAGTCACGATGCTCGACTACGACAACTACCTCGGCCGAATTGGTGTCGGTCGCGTCTTCCGTGGGAAAATCAAAGTCGGCGAATCAGTGTCACTTTGCAAAACAGACGGATCAATCAAACAATTGCGCGTCACTAAATTGTTCGGTTACTTCGGCCTCAAACGTGTTGAAATCGAAGAAGCCAAAGCTGGTGACTTGATCGCCATCGCCGGGATGGAAGACATCAACGTCGGTGAGACGGTCACGCCAGTCGGTAAAGAAGAGCCACTTCCGCTTCTCCGCATCGATGAGCCGACGCTTCAAATGCGTTTCATGACAAACAACTCACCGTTCGCAGGACGCGAAGGCGATTTCGTGACGGCACGTAAAATCGAAGAGCGTTTGATGAAACAACTCGAGACGGACGTTTCACTCCGTGTCGAGAACACTGATTCACCTGACCAATGGGTCGTTTCAGGCCGCGGTGAGCTTCACCTCGGGATCTTGATCGAGAACATGCGTCGTGAAGGCTACGAACTTCAAGTTTCGAAACCACAAGTTATCATTCGTGAAGACGAAGATGGTACGAAAATTGAGCCGTTCGAACGCGTCATCGTTGATGTTCCAGAAGAGTACACAGGTTCAGTCATGGAATCAATCGGTCTCCGTAAAGGTGAACTTGCCAACATGAACACGAACGACAACGGTCAAACACGTATGGAATTCATCGTTCCTTCACGTGGTCTCATCGGCTATCGTAACGAGTTCTTGTCAGCGACACGCGGATATGGAATCTTGAACCACACGTTCGAAGAGTATCGTCCGTTCATCGCTGCTGACATCGGCGGACGCCGCAGTGGTGTCATGGTTTGTATCGAACCTGGTAAGTCGACGGCTTACTCGATCGGTGCCCTTGAAGACCGTGGAACGATCTTCATCGAGCCAGGTGTAGAAGTATACGAGGGAATGATCATTGGTGAATGTAACCGTGACGTCGACCTCGCAATCAACGCCGTCAAAGGAAAACAGTTGACGAACATGCGTGCTTCAGCAAAAGACTCGACACAAGTCTTGAAACGTCCACGCGTCTTCTCACTCGAAGAATCGCTCACGTTCTTGAACGATGACGAGTACTGTGAAATCACGCCGGAGTCAATCCGTCTCCGTAAAAAAGTCTTGAACAAGAACGAACGCGAGAAAGCTGACAAGCGTCGTAAACTTGGTAAAGAATAAGTCTTAAAAAAGGGAGCGCCTAGGCGTTCCCTTTTGTTTTGGATAGTGTAGAATGGGTGTGTAGGAAATAAAGGGGGATTATCAGCTTGAAAGCTTCTCAAACGATGGACATCACACAAATCGATGTGCCGTGGATTGCCTCGCTACTTGGCGTCGGCAGTGACGCGAACGACTTCTCGGTCGGGTTCAACGCGTTAATCATCACGGTCATCTTATTGACGATCCTTGTGTTTAAATTAGGTTTTGCGAAACAATTGACGTGGTGGAAATCACTCGTCGTCTATATGCTGCTCGCACTCGGGGCAGGCACGATGGCGCTCGTCTTCTTCACATGGCCGATTCCAGAAGTTCTCCTTGTCATGGCTGTCGTCTTGGCAATCTACCGGGGCCGCCTTTGGTGGAACCGTCGACAAGGCATCGAATCACATTAAAAAATGGACGCTTCGCCCTCGGGCGAAACGTCCATTTTTGCTTACCATCTCCGTTTTTGGCGGAACGATGGATATAGGTGGAATTGGCCGGTCGCGGCACGCTCCGCTGTTCGCGCGGTGATGCGTTCTTGACACGTCTGGCACATATACGTTTTAGCAGGTTTATTACGAAGTCGTTTCGCTTCGAACGACCACGAATCAATCGTATCGATTTTGTCACAAAGAGAGCACTTTACGCGCATGGTCTCACCTTCCTCTTCGTTGATTATAGCATGATTTCAGGAGAGAAAAGCAGGGAAAGAGGTTTGTAAGGGCGAATCCATTTCGTATACCCGTTCGGGAGGAGGGGAGTCTATGGCGAGTAAAGCTGCGTTCGAACTTTCGAGGGCGCAACAAGACGTATTGAACGAGATGCCGTTGACGTTCTTAGTCACGTTTGATGAGCCGAAACGGTGGCCGATCACCCATGCGATCAGCTGGGTGCAAGCGCCGAACGAGAGGACGATTCGCTTGGCGTTGACGAAGAATTCGCATGTGATCACGTTGCTCTCGTATGAGAAGACAGCGAGTCTCATCTTTCTTGAAGGGGGACTTGCCTACAGTATCGCCCTGTCACACGTACACGAATTCGAGCCGAGCGTGAAGCCGGCGTTACACCTTCGCTTTTTTGAAGGGAAAGTCGAAGAGGTCCGTAACATTTCCTTTTACGGGGCAACCTATGGACAACCGGACATCGTCAAGACGTACGATGTCGAAGCAGCAGAAAAGTTGGACCGTGAAGTCAAGGAGAGTTTGAATTCTTGATCACCAACAATTTTCGAGGGGCGGCAAAGTCTATGAAAAAAACGTATGTGCTCGATACGAACGTACTCTTACACGACCCACTATCCTTGTTCCAATTCGATGAGCACGATGTCGTCATTCCCGCCATCGTTTTAGAAGAGCTTGACGGTAAAAAACGTAATATGGATGAAGTCGGCCGCAACGCCCGAGAAACGGCGCGCGTGCTCGATCAATTGCGGACGACCGGTAAACTGCACGACGGGGTCCCGCTCGAGAACGGCGGACGATTGTTCGTCGAGATCGGTCACGAGCATACTGTCGATTTCCCGTTCGACGTCATGACGAACGACAATCGTATCCTGACCGTGGCACTTGGACTGATGAAACAATACGAGCACGACCGGACCCGTAAAGTCGTGGTCGTCTCGAAAGATATACTCGTCCGTGTCAAAGCGGACGCCATCGGCATTGAAGCCGAGGATTACTTGACCGACCATATCGTCGATACGACGAATTTATACGCCGGCTATCGTGAAATCGAAGTCGATCAAGCCATCATCGATGAATTTTATAAAGTCCGACAGCTTCCGCTAGAAGCCGTTTCAAAAAATCAGCTATATCCGAACTCATTCGTCGTCTTAAAGAGTAACGTCTCGAAAGCGAGCGCACTCGCGGTCGTCGATGGGTTGCAACCGATCCTCCGTCCGCTCTCGCTAGACGTCGAACACGTGTGGGGCATCCATCCCCGTAACGTCCAGCAACGGATGGCGCTCGACTTGTTGTTGCGGGACGATATTCCGTTCGTGACACTGCTCGGGAAGGCCGGTACCGGGAAGACGTTGCTCGCGCTCGCGGCAGGCCTGTCGCTCGTCGAAGACGAACGTCGCTTCAACAAGCTCGTCGTGGCCCGGCCGGTCGTCCCGATGGGGAACGACATCGGTTATTTGCCCGGTGAGATGGAAGAGAAGCTCCGGCCATGGATGCAGCCGATTTATGATAACTTGGAGTTCTTGTTCAACGCCAACTCGAAAGACGAACTCGGGAACATCTTGGCCGGCATCAAATCGATTCAGCTCGAGGCGCTCACGTATATCCGTGGTCGCAGCATGCCGGATCAGTTCATTATCATCGACGAGGCCCAAAACTTGACGAAACATGAGATTAAGACGATTCTGACCCGGGTCGGCGAGAACTCGAAAATCGTCCTCGTCGGGGACCCGTATCAAATCGACCATCCGTATTTGGACGAGTATTCGAACGGTCTCACGTACGCCGTCGAACGCTTCAAAGGTCAAAACGTATTCGGACACGTCCAACTCATCAAAGGGGAGCGCTCGTCGCTCGCCCGGTTGGCCGCCGATTTACTATAACGAAAAACGCCGAGCGGCCGCTCGGCGTTTATTTCGTATTTGGATGGAGTGCCACTTGCACGTTCGATTTTTCCAGGAAGGCGTTCATCAGCATAATCAGACCGGTCACGATAAACAGTGCCGAGAATCCGAAGTGGGCGACGACTTGCGAACCGAACAATGGTCCGAGCAAGTTGCCCATGAACTGGGCCGATTGGTTATAAGAGAAGATGCGGCCGGTCGCCGGGCTCGGCGTATGTTGGCGGAGTAACGACTGTACCGACGGCATGAGTGCCGCCGTGGCGAAGCCGAGGCCGAATCGCATGATGACGAGTTGTGTCGTCGACGTCACGAACGCCTGTGGAATCAAGAAGGCGCTATAGACGATGAGCGCCCAGAACAGGATGCGTTCGGCCCCGTAGCGGTCGGAGAGCCGACCGAGACGTTGTGCGGAAATGAGGGCGGCCACACCCGGAGCTGACGCGACGATCCCTGCGATAAAGGCGAGCGACGTCGTATACGGGTTCAATTCCCGGACATACAGCGTCAACAGCGGGCCAATCGATTGGGCCGAGAACGTGATTAAGAACGTCGTCAGAAACAGACTAAATATGAGTTGCGGGTTACGGAGCGAGGCGATCATCGATCGCGTCGAATCAAGCCGCTCGCGCGCCACCGGCACAAAGTCCTCTTTGACGAACACGAGTGTGATGAGGAACGTGATGAATAAGGCACTGCCGGTCAAGAGAAAAACGGGTCGAAGCCCAATCAAGTCTGCGAGGAGTCCTCCAATCAAGGGACCGAGGAGTCCGCCGGTGATGCCACCGGTCGACAGTGTGCCGAGCGCCCAGCCACTTTTCTCTTTAGGCGTTTGTGAAGCGACGAGGGTGATCCCCGCCGAGATAAATCCGGATACGGCACCCATTAAGAGCCGTAAACCGACGAGCTGATACACGTCTTGGACGAAACTGATGAGCGTCATGACGACGGCCATACCGAGACTAGCGCGGATGAGCATCAATTTGCGGCCTTTTTGGTCGGCGAGCCGTCCCCACAGCGGGGAGACGATGGCAGCCACGAGAAAAGTGGCGCCGAATGCGACCGCGGACCACGTAACGACTTGGTCGGGATCGGTGACCCCGAGTTCTTCGATGAACAAGGGGAGGAACGGTAGGACTAGACTCATCGAGGCCGCCGTCAAAAAGCTACCGATCCAGACGATGATTAAGTTTTTCTTCCATAAAGGGTACGTAAGCGTCACGACCTTTCGAGATTGAAGTTTTTCGATACCCTATATGTTACACTTTATGAAGTAAAAAGTCTAAAAAAAGAGAAGGCGCTGTGCCTTCTCTATCATGCCTCTGTTCGCACGGCGATGTGATGGACACCGCGCCATACTTGTTGATTGTGCAAGACGTACACCGGACCGTCCGCGAGTACTTTTCCGTCTCGAGAGAACTGTAAGTAAACGTTTCTGGCCTCGTCGATTGGCAACGTGAGCACCGTCTCCCCATAAAAACTGACGTGCGTCGCCGTGGCGATCGGTTCGGCATTTTGAAGGAATGGCGCGAACGGCATCGCGAACGAGTCGCGCAGCGCCGCATCCTTATCAGCCCGAGACATCGGTTTGTTATGGTCGACGCGTGACCCTTGCGTCAAGCCGTCATCCCATGCCTTCCCCATCTTGGCATAGTATGCGTCGTTGTCACTTTCTACCGCGCGGTCGAGATCCTCGACGTTTCGCTTGCGGTCATCAAAAATCCATACGGTCGGGTCGATCGTCAGCGCATGACGAACCGCTCCGTCTAGTGGAAAAATCATGGATACGCCTCCTTTATTCACAATACACTGTACATTATACAGCTCTTTCTCAGAAAAAGGGAAACTGCGAGAAACTCGCCGCGAATCCAGACTGTTCATTGAATTATGATGAAATATAATGTACAGTTGAGTTATGACAAACAGTCTGTCATTGTACGGAGGAGGGGTCGTAGTGGCGACAAATTTGGCTGCAGTCCAACGGGAGCAAGCGCTTCAACTATTAGAGGCAGACGCAGAAAAAATCCGTTGTTTGATTGAAGTGCAGTTAGAAAACCTAAAAATGCCGAAGTGCCCGCTTTATGAAGAGGTGCTTGATACACATATGTTCGGTCTATCACGCCAAATTGATTTTGCGGTCCGTCTTGGACTCATTTCAGACATTGAAGGTAAAGGACTGCTCGATTCATTGGAACAAAAGCTGTCCGCCCTCGCGGAAGCTTCAGATTTATGAACCTTATACTCAAACTGTGCAAGCGGCGCTGTTTGAGTATTTTTTTATAATGGGTCAGTGATTGTTGTACATAAGGAAGTGAAAACATGAAAACTCGGTTTCGGTATTTTGATTTCTCGTTGTTCATTGCAGTGCTCATGCTCGTCGGAATCAGTTCGATCATGATTTATAGTGCGAGCGTGTGGAATCGCGGCGATTACGCAAACAGCGGCTTGTTCTATCGCCAACTCGTCTACGCAGGGATCGGGATTGTCGTCTACTTCATTGCGACGATGTTCCGCTATGAGAACTTTAGAAAACCTAATATTTTGTATGGCCTCTATTTCGTATCGGTCGTACTGTTGTTCATCACGTGGGCGATGCCACCGCTCAACGGTGCGCGGGCCTGGCTCATCATCGGCAGCTTTACGATTCAACCGGTCGAGATCGCCAAATTCGTGTTGATTCTACTGCTCGCCAACTATTATCACCAGTTGTGGAATGGGGAGCTGAAAGGGTTGCCTGGTCGACTAGGGCGAGCCGCTATCACTAAAAAAGGAATCCGGGCTCAGTTTGGTGCCTTCTTCATGATACCGGTCATCTACTTCTTTTTCCCATACGCCATCGCCATCAACGGACAGCCGGATATGGGGGGCTTGTTCGTCCTCGGGGCCATCATGTTCCTCATGTGGCTTGCCGTCGGGGCGCCGCTTCGGATCATCGTGCCTGCTGTGCTCGCCGGGTTTGGACTTGTCTATCTGATGTTCACGACAATCTTCTCGGAGAACCAGCGCAGCCGGATCGAAGTCGTCTTCAATCCATTCATGGACCCTGAAGGCTACGGGCACCAATTGCTCATGTCGATCATCTCGATCGTCCATGGGGGCTTGACCGGCGTCGGTCTCGGGAACAGTTATCAGAAGTATGGGTACTTGCCGGAACCGGAGACGGACTATATCATGTCCATCATCGCTGAAGAGCTCGGCTTTATCGGGGTCGTCGTCGTCCTCGCCTTGCTGTTCTTCATCGCTTTCCGGGCCGTCAATATCGCCAACCATAGCGATAGTCATTTCGCGATGTTCGTCTCGTTCGGCATCGCCGCTCAAATCATGGTCCAGACCGGAATCAATATCGGTGCCATGTCCGGTTGGTTCCCGGGTACAGGTGTCACGCTCCCGCTCGTCAGTTACGGCGGGACGTCACTCATCATGACGATGGGGATTCTCGGTGTGCTCAGTAGCATCTCGATGCGAAATCGGCACCGGGAAGCAACGAAACGGGCAGAAATTCGGGAGAAATCCGCAGAAAACGTTCAAAGTTCATCATTGCATGTTGTAAGGTAAAAAGGATTGAACTACTTAAATGGGGGGATTTATGTTGAAATCAATTAGCAAATTACTCGTAGCCAACCGTGGTGAAATCGCCATTCGCGTGTTCCGTGCCGCCACTGAATTAGGGATGCGCACGGTCGCCGTATATTCTCAAGAAGACAGCGGCTCGTTACACCGCTTTAAAGCGGATGAAGCTTATTTGATTGGTCTCGATAAAAAACCGATTGACGCCTATCTCGATATCGAGGACGTGATCCGCATCGCGAAACAGTCGGGGGCTGACGCGATTCATCCAGGTTACGGATTCTTGTCTGAGAATATCGAACTCGCACGTCGTTGCCGTGAAGAAGGCATCATCTTCGTTGGTCCGAACGAATCGCACCTTCATGCGTTCGGGGATAAAGTTCGGGCCCGTCAAAGTGCGATTGCAGCCGGACTCCCGGTCATTCCAGGTTCGAACGGACCACTCACGTCTTATGAGGACGCTTTAGACTTTGCGAACGAGCACGGCTTCCCGCTCATGGTCAAAGCCGCGATGGGCGGAGGCGGCCGCGGGATGCGCGTCATCCGTACGGAAGCCGAGATGAAAGATTTGATAGAACGTGCCAAGTCAGAAGCGAAGCAAGCGTTCGGTTCAGACGAAGTGTACATAGAAAAACTAGTGGAACGCCCGAAACACATCGAGGTCCAAATCCTCGGGGATGACCACGGGAACATCATTCACTTGTTCGAACGCGACTGCTCGGTCCAGCGCCGTCACCAAAAAGTCGTCGAAGTCGCACCTTGTGTGACGTTATCGGATGCGTCGCGTCAAGCCATCTGTGACGCAGCCGTGAAACTGATGCGCCACGTCGGCTACATCAATGCCGGTACGGTCGAATTCCTCGTCACGGAAGACGAGTCGTTCTACTTCATCGAAGTCAACCCACGTATTCAAGTCGAGCATACGATCACCGAGATGGTGACTGGCTTCGATATCGTTCAGACGCAACTCATGATCGCACAAGGTGAGTCGCTCCACGGCGACGTCATCCACATGCCGAAACAAGAAGATATCAAATTGCTCGGTTACGCGATCCAATCGCGTGTCACGTCGGAAGACCCGGCCAACAACTTCATGCCGGATACCGGTAAAATCATGGCCTACCGTTCTCCGGGCGGCTTCGGCGTCCGACTTGACGGTGGGAACGCCTACGTCGGTGCCGAGATTTCACCATATTACGATTCGCTCCTCGTGAAGCTGTCGACACATGGCATGACGTTCGAACAGGCCGCTTCGAAGATGGTCCGTAACTTGAACGAGTTCCGGATTCGTGGCATCAAGACGAACATCCCGTTCTTAATCAACGTGATGAAGCATCAGAACTTCATCAGCGGCGACTATAACACGTCGTTCATCGATGAGACGCCGGAACTGTTCGTCTTCCCGAAACGGAAAGACCGCGGGACGAAATTGCTCAACTATATCGGCGATGTCACGGTGAACGGATTCCCGGGCGTCGGTTTGAAAGACAAGCCGATCAGCCGCTCGGTCCGGATTCCGCAAGACCTGCCGGCTGAAGCCAAACCGGGCACGAAACAGATTTTGACGGAACTTGGTCCGGATGGCCTCGCCGACTGGATTAAGCGACAGCCCGAACTGTTATTGACGGATACGACGATGCGCGACGCGCACCAGTCTCTGCTCGCGACACGGATGCGGACGCAAGACATCATCAATATCGCCGAACCGACGAGCAAGCTCATGCCGGAGCTGTTCTCGGTCGAGGCATGGGGCGGGGCCACGTTCGACGTCGCCTATCGTTTCCTCTCAGAAGACCCTTGGGTACGCCTCATGCGTCTCCGTGAGAAGATGCCGAACGTGTTGATTCAAATGTTGCTCCGCGGTGCCAACGCCGTCGGGTATAAGAACTATGCCGACAACGTCATCGAGAAGTTCGTCCACGAAGCGGCCTATGCCGGCGTCGACGTGTTCCGGATCTTTGACAGTTTGAACAACCTCGAGTCGATTCAACTCGCGATTGACGCGACGTTACCGACCGGCAAAGTCGCCGAGGCAGCGGTTTGTTATACGGGTGACTTGTATGACGGTAGCCGTCCGAAATACCACTTGCCGTATTACGTCGACTTGGCGAAGAAACTTGAAGCGAGCGGGGCTCACATCCTTGCCATCAAGGACATGGCCGGCCTGCTCAAACCGGAATCGGCGTACGCGCTCGTCTCGGCATTGAAAGATGCCGTCGACTTGCCGATCCACTTGCATACGCACGACGCGTCGGGCAACGGAATCTTCACTTACGCCCGGGCGACAGATGCGGGCGTCGATATCGTCGACGTGGCTGCGAGCTCGATGTCGGGGATGACGTCACAGCCTTCAGGCGGCAGCTTGATTTATGCGCTTGACCATCACGCGCGTCAACCGAAAATCGATGCGAAGAATTACGAGGTCATCAGCGATTACTGGCAAGACGTGCGTCATAACTACGAGCCGTTCGAGAGCGACATGCGCGCTTCGAACCCGTCGGTATATGAGCACGAGATGCCGGGCGGACAGTACTCGAACTTGCAGCAACAAGCGAAAGCGGTCGGATTGGGTGACCGTTGGAGCGAAGTGAAGTCGATGTATGCCCGTGTCAACATGTTGTTCGGGGATATCGTCAAAGTGACACCGTCGTCGAAAGTCGTCGGCGACATGGCGCTATTCATGGTCCAGCATAACTTGAGCGAACAAGATGTGATTGACCGCGGTCACCAACTCGACTTCCCGGATTCGGTCGTCGAGATGATGCGCGGCGAACTCGGGACGCCTCCAGGAGGGTTCCCGACCGATGTCCAGCAAGCGATTCTTAAAGGTGAGAAGCCGCTTGACGTACGTCCAGGTAAGTTGATTGAGCCGTATGATTTTGAAGCGGCCCAGTCGAAACTGTTCGAGAAACTCGATCGTCCGGTAACAGATTTCGAATTGCTCTCGAACGCATTGTATCCGAAAGTGTTTGAAGACTATGTCACGCATTCGACGACGTACGGGGATGTATCGGTGCTTGACACGTTGACGTTCTTCTACGGATTGAACGTCGGTGAGACGATTCAAGTTGAAATCGAGACCGGGAAGACACTCATCATCAAACTCGTTCAAATCAGTGCGGCGAACGAGGACGGCATCCGTCTCGTCTCGTACGAGATGAACGGCGTCCCGCGTGAAATCGAGATTAAAGACGTGAACGTGAAGTCGGCGACGACGAGCCGTCCGAAAGTAGACCGGGCGAACCCGAAACAAGTCGGCGCTTCGATGCCAGGTTCAGTGTTGAAAGTGCTCGTCGAACCGGGTAGCCGTGTCCACCGCGGGGAACAGCTCCTCGTCACGGAAGCGATGAAGATGGAGACGACGGTCCAAGCCGCGCAAGACGGAGAAGTCAAAGCGGTCCATATTAAAGAAGGCGACACAATCCAAAGTGACGACTTATTGATTGAGTTTGTATAATGAAAAGAAGCATAGCCGCGCTATGCTTCTTTTTTAGATAGGAGTGGGAGAGATGAGACGAGTATGTTGGTTTCGATCGGATTTTCGATTGACAGATAATCATATGTTACACCGGGCCTTGAAAGACGCTGATTCCGACGATGAGATGGAGTTCGTTTTTTGGCTCAACCCTAACTATTGCGAGCCGTTCGAGACGCGCCACGATTACTTTTTCGCGACGATGCGTCAATTCATGGACGAGTTGGAAGAACGCGGGCTCGGACTTCGGGTCATCGTGGCCGATACGGCCGAACAGTTCGTCGAAGCGCTCGGTGAGCTCGATGTGCTCTACTTCAACGCCGAGTATGTCGAACCGTTCAAACAGCGGGACGACGCCGTCATCCAGGCGCTCGGGGAAGCGGTCAAAGTCATCCGCCTGCTCGATCGCCATTTGTTCGCCCCGAATGCGTTCACGAAAAAAGACGGCGATCCGTATAAGGTATACACGCCATTTAAAAAAGCAGCCTATGCCGAGACACCGCCCGCGCCGTATGAGGTCGACGTGAATGCGTTGAAGCGTCATGTGACGACGGGGCATGAAGTCCCGGCAGCATTGAAGCGTCAGTTCGACCGCTGTGAGCGTTCGTGGAAAGCGCTCGGCGAAGCGGCCGCGAAACTTCGTTTGAGCGACTTCGTCGCGAAGCGGATCGATGCGTACGATGAAGACCGCGACATCCCGGCCATCGCCGGCACGAGCCGTCTGTCTCCGTATCTCCGGACCGGGGTGCTCTCCATCCGGACCGTGACGGAAGCGGTGTTGAAGGCGCCGAAATCGAGCGGACGCGACACGTATTACGATGAGTTGTTATGGCGCGAATTTTACTATATGATCATGGTCCAATTCCCGGGACTGAAAGACCGTCCGTTCAACGACAAGTATAAGCATCTCGATTGGGAGAACGATGACGAGAACTTCCAGGCGTGGTGTGACGGAAAGACGGGCTACCCGATCGTCGACGCGGCGATGCGGCAATTGAATGAGACGGGCTGGATGCATAACCGGCTTCGCATGATTGTCGCCTCGTTCTTGTCGAAGCATCTGATGATCGACTGGCGGAAAGGGGAACGCTATTTCGAACAGAAGCTGATCGACTATGAAGCAGCCTCGAATATCGGGGGTTGGCAATGGGCGGCTTCGGTCGGGACGGATGCGGTGCCGTACTTCCGTATCTTCAATCCGACGACGCAGTCCGAGAAGTTCGATGGGGACGGGACGTTCATCCGGAAGTACGTGCCCGAACTCGCGAATCTCGACAAAAAAGCGATTCATTTCCCTGACTTGACCGAGCGGGATGGATACGTCGACCCAATCGTCGACCATAAGGAAGCGCGTGCCCGGGCACTCGAGCGGTTCAAGGACGCGCAGTAAATAGGCATCAAAAAAAGGAGCGATGCCGTCGCTCCTTTTTGTGTACGTGATTAAATGGATTGTTGTCGTACGGCCTCGGTCGTCTGTTTCTGACTCCGATACGCATGATATGCCAAGTACGAGATAATCCCGAAATAGCAGGTAATCAAGAATGCGTGGAGAAGCGGGACGTACGTGGCGTGTCCCCCAAGGACGATCCACGCACCCGTGCCGACTTGAAGCAGGATGAAGAACAGCGAGGCCCACATGCCGGTCTCGACGAGGCGGTTCGTCTCCCGACGTGCCAAGTAGAGGACGTATAACGTATAGAAGACGAGCAGTCCGGCCATGATGCGGTGCCCCATTTGGACGTATGACTCGAACGTCCACACGTTCTGGTCACAAATCGGCCAGCCGACACAGGCGTACGTCGCGCCGAGGTGACGGACGTAAGCGCCCGTATAGACGACGACCATCGTATAAATCGTCAAGCCGTAAAGATGAACCTTCAACCGTTCGGAGACGGCCCGATGCACGCGTTCCCCTTCGAACAAGAGAATCGTCAAGATGAGCAGCGATGCGAACGAGACGAGCGAGATGCCGAAGTGGAGCGCGAGAATCGCGTCCGACTGTTGCCAGATGACGGCCCCGGCACCGATAATCGATTGGATGAGCATGAAAATGAACGCGAGGAACGCGAACACTTTGACATCATACCGGTTCTTGACGACCGCAAACGTCCAAATCGTCAAGGCGATGATGAGCAGTCCCTCGATGCCAGAGACGACACGGTGACTGTACTCGATCATCGTTTCGACGCTCGGATTGGTCGGGATCAGTTTCCCGTGGCAGAGCGGCCAATCCGTTCCGCACCCGTCGCCGGAGTCCGTCTTTGTCACGGTTCCACCCATGATCAGGACGAGCATCATCCCGAGCGTGACGAGCGCTGAAAATAGTGCGAGTTTTTTATGCATTCGTTTCCACCTGCTTTTGAGAAAAATCACTAGAATTGTGCCTTGTAAGTTTATATTTTTTTCGCCATACTTATTATACGGCTTTACGTCGTAAAAACGAAACGGAAAAGCTTGCAATCGCTATCAAAATCGTTATTCTAGTATTAACATGGCGTTTTTACTGTGACAATTATCACACGTTTGTCACAAAAAACTAGCTATTTTACAAGCATAAACGACGTATTCTTTTTGAAAATATGGTATCTTTGTTATGAGTTAGGTGAACTTTGTTCATATTGTGTTTTTTCTGTGAAAAGAATACGTGGATTTCGTGATTAGTAGGGGGGTCAGTATGACAAAAGTCAACCCAGGAACAATGGCAGAAGTAGAATATACAGAATCCGCCTCGTTCCGCGACTATGTTGCTCTGGCAAAAATGGGAATCGTTCGCGCCAACTTGTTGTTGGTATTCGCCGGTTTCTTTGTAGCAGCAACATATCAGAGTGATACGCCAGTCTTTTATTTATTTGAGGTTTGGCCGCAGCTCTTATTAACGATGTTAGGAAGCGCACTCGTCATCTCCGGGAGTTGTTACCTAAACAACTTCGTGGACCGTGATATCGATTACTTGATGGGACGTACAGACAATCGGCCGAGTGTCACCGGTAAAATTTCAGGAGAACGGATTTTGCTCCTTGGATTAACGCAGCTTGCGATCGGGACATTGCTCTTATTGATCGTCTCGTATGTGGCAGCAGTCTTCGGTTTAATCGGGGCATTTTTTTATGTCGTCATTTATACGATGTGGCTTAAACGGACGCACACGTTGAACACGGTCGTCGGCAGCATCTCCGGAGCGGTACCGCCGCTCATCGGTTGGGCAGCCATCGATCCTGCGCTTCATATCGACGCGTGGCTCATGTTCCTCGTCATGTTCTTGTGGCAACCGCCACACTTCCTCGCGCTCGCCATGCGGCGTGTCGAGGAGTATCGAGCGGCCGGCATTCCGATGCTACCGGTCGTCAACGGCTTTGCGATTACAAAGCGTCAAATCATCTGGTGGATTGCGACGCTGATTCCAGCATCGCTCTTGTTCATGCATTACGGGTTAGTCTACGTAATCATTGCAGCCGGTCTTGGGGGCTACTGGTTATATCTCGGGTTGAAAGGTTTTAAAGCCGAGGATGAAATCAAGTGGGCAAACAAAATGTTCTTTTATTCATTAATTTATTTAGTCGTGTGGATTGTCGCGCTGATTTTGACGGCAGCACTAGCGTAATCACACTCACTATATAGAAACCATTACACATCATTTTGGGAGAAAGTGGGGATTGTTGTGAAATCATTTAAAAAGCTTCTGTTTGGTATCGTCCCGATGATGATGTTCGCACTGCTATTATCAGGGTGTGGCGTTGAGGGATTGTCTGCATTGAAGCCGATGGGAGAAGGCGCTGAAATTCAGCTCCGGATCATTATCATCAGTTTGGTACTTATGCTCTTCGTACTCGTCATCGTATCGATCATTTACGTTTACGTGCTCATGAAGTTCCGTCGTAAAGACGATTCGATTCCGAAGCAAGTCGAAGGAAGCAGCACGCTCGAGATGATTTGGACAGTCGTGCCAATCATCTTGCTCATCATTCTCGCTGTACCGACAATCACGACGACTGTCGAACTCGCGAAAGCGAAAGAAGCGAAAAAAGAAGAAGAAATCAATGTTACGGCTAACTTGTACTGGTGGGAGTTTGAATATCCGAACGCAGGCGTCGTCACGGGACAAGAACTTGTCATCCCGGTCGGCAAACGTGTCGGCATCAACTTGACATCGAAAGACGTCATCCACTCGTTCTGGGTACCGGCTTTATCTGGTAAAACGGACACGAACCCAGGCCTTGATAACGAAATGTGGTTGCATGCAAATGAACCAGGTACGTTCTTCGGGAAATGTGCCGAGCTTTGCGGACCGTCACACGCGCTCATGGACTTCAAAGTCATCGCACTCGAACAAGAAGATTACGACAAATGGCTCGAAGACATGAAAGCACAGCAAGACGCGAACACAGAAAAACTTGTTGCCGATAACCAAAACTTGACGACAGGTGAGGCCGTTTACGTCGAGAGCTGCTTGAGCTGTCACGGCGGCGGGAAAGTCGCGCCTAGTCTGACAAACTTCGGCGATCGTGAAAAGTTAGCTGGTTATCTTGAAAACAACGAAGAGAAATTGAAAGAATGGATTCGTGATCCTCAAGAATTGAAACAAGGCGCGCTCATGCCTGGCTTCGGTGAAGGCCAAATCAGTGATGAAGAGTTAGATGCACTCGTTGACTTCTTGTACGATCAGAAGATTGACTAACGGGAAAAGGGGGATTTCACGTGGCACAGACCACTGCATTGCAGCAACCGCGTAAATACAATGGCATCATGGATTGGGTTACGACGGTTGACCACAAAAAAATCGGTATTTTGTATTTGTTCTCAGGAATCTTCTTCCTCCTTCTCGGTGGAATTGAAGCATTACTTATTCGGTGGCAACTCGTTCGTCCGATGAACGACTTCGTCAGCGGCGAAACGTTCAACCAATTGATTACGATGCACGGGACGACGATGATCTTCCTAGCGGCCATGCCGATGTTATTCGGATTCATGAACGCCGTCGTACCACTTCAAATCGGGGCACGAGATGTCGCGTTCCCGTTCATTAACTCACTCGGATTCTGGTTGTTCTTCTTCGGTGGTGTCATGTTGAACCTTAGCTGGTTCTTCGGCGCAGCGCCGAACGCAGGCTGGACGGCGTACGCGCCGCTCTCGACACAACCGGAAGCATCAGGGGTCGACTTCTACGCCCTTGGTCTTCAAATTTCAGGTTTCGGTTCACTCATGGCCGGGATTAACTTCCTCGTCACGATTTTGAACATGCGTGCTCCAGGTATGAAACTCATGCGGATGCCGCTCTTCACGTGGACGACGTTCGTCGCTTCGGCGTTGATCGTCTTCGCGTTCCCACCGCTCACAGTCGGATTGTTCATGTTGATGTTCGAACGCTTGTTCGGGGCCGTTTACTTCGACCCGGCAGCCGGCGGTAACGTAGTCATCTGGGAACACCTCTTCTGGATCTTCGGACACCCGGAAGTATACATCTTGATTTTACCGGCGTTCGGTATTTTCTCGGAAATTATTCCGACATTCGCTCGTAAACGCCTATTCGGTTATACAACGATGGTCTTCGCAACGATGCTCATCGGTTTCCTCGGATTCATGGTTTGGGTCCACCACATGTTCACGGTCGGTCTTGGACCGGTCGCCAACTCGATCTTCGCTGTCGCAACAATGGCCATCGCCGTTCCGACAGGGGTCAAAATCTTCAACTGGTTGTTCACACTATGGGGCGGACAAATCAAGTTCAACGTCGCGATGCTCTACTCGGTCGCATTCATTCCATCATTCCTCGTCGGGGGAATGACAGGGGTCATGCTTTCGGTCGCACCGGCCGACTATCAGTACCACGATAGTTACTTCGTTGTCGCTCACTTCCACTACGTTATCGTAGGTGGAGTTGTCTACGGTCTATTTGCAGGACTTTACTACTGGTTCCCGCTCATGTTCGGCAAAGCGCTCTCTGAGAAGCTTGGCTACTGGCAGTTCTGGTTGTTCTTCATCGGGTTCCACTTGACGTTCTTCCCGCAACATTTCCTCGGATTGTTCGGGATGCCACGCCGCGTCTTCACATACCTTCCGAACCAAGGGTTTGAGACGATGAACTTGCTGTCGACAATCGGAGCCTTCTTCATGGGTGTGTCGACGATCGTCTTGCTCGTCGCTGTTGTGAAAGCATTCTTGTCGAAACAACGCGTCAAGCCGGACCATTGGGAAGATGGACGTACATTGGAGTGGACGCTTCCTGTACCGACTCCAGAGTACAACTTTGCACAAACACCGCTTGTCAAAGGTCTCGATACGTTCTGGCTCGAGAAGATGGCGGGCAACAAACGGGTATCTGTCGCTGAACCAGTAGCAGACATCCATATGCCGAACAACTCGATTATCCCGTTCTTCATGTCACTCGGCTTGTTCATCGCCGGACTCGGAGCGATTTTCCAAATGGATAACGCGGTTGTCGGTTGGTCGCTCATCGTGATCGGATTGCTCATCACATTCGTGTCGATGTTCCTCCGTTCATGGATTGACGATCATGGCTTCTACATTCCAAAATCGAAGATCGAAGCGGATTTGAAAGCGATTCGTGAGAAAGGAGACCAATAAATGGCACATGCAGTCGAAAAACACCCGGTGACCGGAATTCCGGCCAATCCAGAGAAAGCCACGCTGGAAGGGAAAAATAAATATGTAGCCTTCTGGTTCTTCCTCGGTGGAGAGACCGTTCTCTTCGCCTCGCTCTTCGGAACGTATGTCGGTCTACTCAACTCTGGTGCGCCAGAGGAACTTCGTTCGTACAATATCTTTGAGATGGGGCTCGTCTTCTTAATGACGATGCTCCTCCTCACAAGTTCGCTCACAAGTGTTCTCGCCATGATGAACATGAAAGCGAACAATCCAGGCCGCATGAAGTTTTGGTTGGTGATCACGCTTCTCCTCGGGGCAGGTTTCCTTGGAGCTGAGATTTACGAGTTCATCCACTACTACCATATCGGTCACACGTTCACGTCGAGCGCGTTCGGATCTGCGTTCTACACGCTCGTCGGTTTCCACGGCGCGCACGTCACGTTCGGTCTACTTTGGATCACGACGTTGTTAATTCGCAACTGGAACCGTCCGATCGATGTGTACAACGCACCGAAGTTTTACGTGTCGAGCCTATACTGGCACTTTATCGACGTCGTCTGGGTTTTCATCTTCTCAATCGTCTACCTCTTAGGGATGGTGAGCTAACATGGAAAAACAACCAATCAACGAATCGCACAAACAGTTAGAGCTCGAAGTAAAAGCCGAGTCACGCCGCGAATATCAACTCCAGTTGATCAGCTTCGCGATGATGATCTTGCTCACATTCGTCGCGTTCGGCGCCGTATACGCTGAACTCATGCCGGTGTGGGCAGCAGGTGGTTTCTTAATCATCCTCGCCATCATCCAAGTGTTCTTGCAGCTGTATATCTTCATGCATATGAACAACCGTGGCAACACGTGGATCGTCGGAATGATGTGGCTTGGCATCTTTGTCGCCATCATTACAGTCGCTGCACTTCGCTTGCTCATTTGGTAAATGTGACAAAGGATTGAACATCTGTGGAAACACAGATGATTCAGTCCTTTTTGCTTTACTTCAAAAATAAAGGAATAGTAATCTTGAAGTGAACGGTTTCATCGGTTTGGGAGAGAAAGAAAAGGGGTGAAGGGATGCTCTGGAATACATCAGAGCTACTCAAACAGTTCGATTGGATGACACTTTGGAGTCCATGGTTCGGATTGTTGATGGTAGGGTTGTACGTCCTCTATGCGGTCGTCACAGAGAAAATGGCGAAGCGAGGGTACGAGTCGACCACGTTACTACAAAAGTTCAGCATGTTATCCGCCATTTTATTGTATTATATCGGCTTCGGAAGTCCGGTCGATGTCCTTGCACACATCATCTTCTCGGTGCACATGTTGCAGATGGTGCTCGTCTATGTGCTCGCACCGGCGCTCGTCGTGTACGGGATGCCGTATTGGGTGTTCGAGAAATTATTTAGCTATAAGGTGATTGGGCCGACGCTCAAGTTTATGACAAAACCTTTGATCGCACTCGTTTTGTTTAATGCATTGTTCACGTTTTACCACATGCCATTCATCTTTGACTACGTCTTGACAAACTATGGTGTGCATCGTATCTTCCACGGCGCCCTCGTCGTCTTCAGTTTGACGATGTGGTATCCGGTCATCGCACCGTTCCTCTCAGAAGAAGAGGAAGGGATGTCAGATTTGAAGCGGATGGTGTACATCATCGCGAACGGTGTGCTCTTGACACCTGCCTGTGCGTTCATCATCTTCAGCCAAGGCATCTTGTATGACGCCTATACGGACGCGGAGACGTTCGCAACGGTGCTCGGCTACTGTATGCCGAACGGCGATGTGTCGGGTCTCGATTTGAATGCGCTCATGGGAGCGACGAACAGCGCTCTTGAAGACCAACGCTTCGGCGGGGTATTGATGAAGCTCGGTCAAGAAGTCGTATACGGTTTCTTCTTCGGCTGGACGTTCTTCGGTTGGGTGCGCCGGACGAAATCGCTTGCGCTTGACGAAGGCATGTCGTTCACACCGCAAGAACCAAAAGAGAAAAAATGAACTAAATCAAAGGGGAAACTACGATGAACTATCTTGCCTTGATCAGTGTGACATTCATTGTCATCAGTGCTATTTTAGTCGCAATCGGATGGACGATCATTGCGCGCGATCGCCGCAACGTCGACAAACATAAGAAAGTCATGACAGCCGCCGCGATCGCCGCGACGACATTCTTCATTCTCTACGTCTCACGGACGATTTTCGTCGGCAATACCGCCTTCGGGGGACCGGATTCAGTGAAGCCTTATTATTTGGCGTTCATGATTTTCCATATCCTGCTCGCGACGACAGGTGGGGTCCTCGGATTGATCACGCTTTACCTCGGCTATAAAAATAAAGTCGAGAAACACCGTAAAATCGGACCGAAAGCCTCAGTCGTCTGGTTTTTCACAGCGATTACAGGCGTGACGGTATACGTCCTCCTTTATGTCGCCTATGACCCGGGTGAGACGACGAACGTCTTCCGTGCCATTATCGGTGGGTGAATCGAGAGAGGGGGATGAGCATGAAACGGAACAGCTATATGACGGTCGGCTTGACGGTCGCCATTCTGGTGGCGATCGGTGTGGCCTCGTACTTCTTATTCTTTAAAGAAGAGGACCTGCCCGTCATCCAAGAGCCGACCCCGTTCACGTTGACGAATGCGCTCGACGGTCAGTCGTATAATTCGGACAATGGCAAAGTCAAAATCGTCACGTTCTTCTATACGAACTGTCCGGACATCTGCCCGCTCACGTTGCGTGACTTCATGAAGCTCGAGCAAGAGTTGAAAGCGAACGACTTGTACGGGACGGACGTCGAGCTCGTCGCCATCACTGTCGACCCTGAAGTCGATACGGTGCCGGTCCTAGAGAATTACGGGGAGGCGTTTCAAGCCGAACCAACGGGCTGGAAGATGTTGACCGGTGACCAGGCCGATATCGACCGCATCACGCGTCAGCTTCAATTCTATTATTCGAAAGCGAACAGCGGACTCGTCACGCATGCGACGACGATGTATATCATCGACCGTCAGCACGATGTCCGTGCGGTCGCCCAAATGGCCACGGCAGGAGAAAAACCCGTCGATATCGAAACCATTATGGAGGACGTGTTAGTACTCGCGGCAGAAAAGGAGTGAAGAAGATGAATGATACGATGGCTGTCATCGGAAATGATTATTCCTATGGAGATGTGACGATCGCTGAGCGGGCGATTGAGGATTTGATTGCTTGTAGTGCAATCGAATTCGGATTGCGTGAAGTGAAGGTCGTGTCCGTCTCGAAAGAGCGATACGATTATCAAATCGTTGCACCCGTCTCACTCGTTGAGGCTGAACGCTTATATCGGTACGTGCGCGACCAGTTCGACTTGTTGCTCGGACAAGTCGATGTGACGCTCAACGTCATCGCGACATGACAAAAGGGAGGCCCTCGGCGGGTCCTCCCTTTTTTGTTTGTTGATGATGATTGTTGTCTATATTTTCCAGTGGTGAACTCTGGTATGATGAAGGCAGTAGTCACGATACGCGACTCATCGAGGGGGAAATCAGATGCAACAGCAAGCATTGGTCGTCATCGACATTCAGAATGACATCACGAAAAATTACAAAGCGGTCATCGACAACATCAACACATCGATTGATTGGGCGGTCGACAAGGGGATTCCCGTCGTCTATATCCGACATGAGAACTTATCCGCGGGGACAAGAACGTTCAAAACCGGGACGCGCGGGGCAGAATTAGCGCCAGATTTGAAGATTGTGTCCGATCACGTATTCACCAAATACAAGGGCAACGCCTTGACGAGCGAGGCGTTCGCGGCGTTCATTGAACAGCATGGCATCGACACGTTCTATATCACCGGTGCCGATGCGACCGCCTGTGTGAAGTCAACGTGTTACAATCTACGGAAATCCGACTATACGGTCAGCGTCCTGTCGGATTGCATCACGAGCTATGACTTGAAGAAAATCGACGACATGATCGCGTATTACGAGGGTAAGGGCTGCACCATCATCCAATCAGAGGACTTGTCGGCGTAATCTGCTCTGCCGATGCTTACCTCGGTTCGTTATATGTGTCCATAAGAAAAACCCCTTCGCTTATGCAAGGGGTTTTACTTCGAGTGTCTCAGCGAGTGCGGCTAGACGACGCTCGCAATCACGGACGATTTCTTCTGGGAACTCTTCGTCGTACTCGACGCCGTGCGGGTAGTAATGTTTTCCGAGAATCGGTGTCAACATTTTGACGACCGCATGACGGTCCTCGATTTGGCCTTCGATTGCATATACCGGTAAGCGAAGGTAGAACGTCTCGCCTGTCGATTGTTTCTCGTACTTCATGTCATACGTTGCACGCTCATAGTCCCAAGCGCCTTCACGGATGAAATGATGATGATCCATGATCGTCTCGAGCAAACCGAAGCGGATCTCTTTTCCCTCGATGTGGAACTGCTCAAATTTCATCATAATCCCCCTTTTCCCTAATAAACCTCATATGTCATCATATCATATTCGAAAACGTTCTTGGAATAACGTGTGTTCAAATTGTGAAAAAAAGATGAACGCCTCAAGCGCGGGGATCGAGGTATTGGGCGATCTTGTCCGAAAGCCTCACCCCGAGCGGCATGAGTCCCTCTGAGCCGAAGAAGACGTTGAACTCTAAAATGTAAAATTCACCGTCGGCGACGATGACGTCGAAGGCCGCGTGATTGATGTGGAGCGTCTTGGCGATGTCGAGCACTTCCGCGACGACGTCTTCCGGGATATCGTCATACGAGAACTGGGCGCCTTGGGCGACGTTGTTCAAGAACGCCTCGCTGACACGCCAATACGAACCGACGACTTCTTCACCGATGACGATGATCCGCAGGTCGCGGTCGTTCGGGATGTATTGCTGGACGTAGAACGTCTCGTGCTTGTCGACGTACTCGAGCCAATCCTGTTCATGCTTGATGAGCCAGACGCCTTGTCCCATCGACGACTTGGCCGTCTTGGCGACGAACGGATACTCGAACTCTTCCAAAACACGCTCGATCGTATAAGGGTTTTTCCCGTAGATGAGCGTCTTCGGGATTCGGTGCGGGAACGTCGCCTTGAAGGCGCGCGTCATCTCGATCTTATCGTGTCCGAGATGATACGTGGCCGGGGACGGGAAAATCGGTTTGTTGAGTCCATAGATGATTGAGTTGACCATCCAATATTCAGGGAACAAGACGAGGTCGGCTGCTCTTACTTTATCGAGCTGGTCGTAATAATATTCAGGTTTCGCATAGTCGGTTTTAATGCCGGCCGAGCGAATCATATTGAATGAGACTTTTTTCATAGCGAGGTGCAGGTGCGCACCTGTTCACTTCCTTTCTGGTTGGACGCTTGACAGTCACGTTCAATTATAAAGCCGATTGCTTACAGAGGGAATCAAATGTGTTAAAATCATGGCAGAAAGGGTGAAAGCCATGATTATTACTGAACAGACGATCGCCCTGCTCGATCAAACGGAATCGTTAGCCGATTTGATTGAAGCGAGCGAGTCGTTCCAGACATATATCGCCACGAAACAAGCGCGAGCCCAATCAGAGGAAGCGCGCATCGTGGAACGTGAGTTCTTGCGGATGAAAGAAGATTACGAGTACGTACAACGGTTCGGGAAACATCACCCGGACCACGATCGCATTAAAAAAGAGATGCATCTCGTCAAACGGCGTCTCGATGTCCAGCCAGAAGTGGCCGCATTTAAAAAAGCGGAACGCAGTTTAGATAAACTGCTCGGGGAAGTGAGTGAGCTGTTGGCCTTCTCGGTTTCTCCAAAAATCAAAGTCCCGACCGGAAACCCGTTCTTCGACGAAGGCGGATGTTCAGGCGGAGGAAGTTGTGGAGGCGGAAGCTGTGGATGTGCCATCTGAGACGTTTGAGTTGAATGGTCGAATCGGGTTCGTCGTCTACGTCCAATCGTTGAAACAAGTGAAGGCGTTGCGTCGCTATGCGAACCTGTATTACGTGTCAAAGCGGGAGAAGTACGCCTTCTTGTATACCGACCTTGATGGACATGAGGCGATTCTCGAACAAGTGAGCGCGTTGCCGTTCGTCGAAGCGGTCGTCCGCAGTGAGCGGCCGTTCGTCGCGGAGACGTATGAATCGAAGCAGAAATAACACAGAGATGAAGGCGGCACCGCCTTCATCTTTTGTGGTGAAGGAGAACGGATATGCGAGTGATTTCAGGAGAACGAAAAGGGACCCGACTCAAGGCGGTCCCGGGGTCGGCCACACGACCAACGACAGATAAAGTAAAAGAATCGTTATTCAACATCATCGGTCCTTATTTCGCCGGGGGCGATGCGCTTGACCTATACGCCGGGAGCGGCGGTCTAGGAATCGAGGCGTTGTCACGGGGGTGTGACCATGCCGTGTTCGTCGACAAGCAACGGAAGGCGGTCCAGACGGTCACAGACAATTTGCAGACGACACGTTACGAGTCGAAAGCGACGGTGCTCCAACAAGACGCCCGCTCGGTTCTCGACCAACTCGTCCTCAAAGGTCAGCCGTTCAAACTGATTTTCATGGACCCTCCGTATCATGCGGAAGAACATGTGCCGTTTTTACAGATCATTGAAACGAACCGGCTGTTGACGGACAACGGCGTCGTCGTCTGCGAGCATGGCAGCGACGTGACGTTGCCGGACCGAGTCGGCCAGTTGGAAAAAATCAAGGTGCAACGCTACTCGGACGTGATTACGATCAGCTTTTACGAGTATGCAGCGACCGAGGAGTGAGAACATGTCAAAACGTATCGCGATTTGCCCGGGGAGCTTTGACCCGATTACGAACGGCCATTTAGATATCATCGAGCGGGCGGCGGCCATCTTCGACGAAGTCATCGTCGCCGTGCTTGAAAACTCGAGTAAGGCACCTCTCTTTAACGTGGAAGAGCGTCTGTCGCTCATTCGTGAGGTGACGACACATTTACCGAACGTCACCGCCGACGCGTTTGGGGGTTTGCTCGTCGAATATGCTGCCAAGCGTGAGGCAGCGACCATCGTCCGTGGCCTGCGTGCCGTCTCGGACTTCGAGTATGAGCTTCAAATCGCATCGATCAATAAAAAGTTGAATGAGAACGTGGAGACGTTGTTCATGATGACGAACAGCCAGTACTCGTTCCTCAGCTCCTCGATCGTGAAAGAAGTTGCCAAATACGGGGCGTCCGTCGCCGAGCTCGTCCCGGAGCAAGTCGAACTCGCGTTGCGGCAAAAATATGAAGTGAGTCACGGACAATGAAGTCGCTCAAAATCGGTTTCGGTCTGCTCGTGGCCGTCCTGATTTTCTTGTTCGTGCCACTCCCGTATTACATCACGTATCCGGGCGAGGCGACGACGATCGAAGAGTTCATGACGGTCGAGGGCGGGGACAAAGAACCGGGCGAACTGAAGATGGTGACCATCTCGCAACGCCGGGCGACACCGCTCTGGCTCGTCGGCAGCTGGTTCACCCCGTTCACGGAGGCCAGCCCGGCCAGCCGCTATCTGTATGACGGGGAAAGCGAGGCGGACTACGAACTCAGACAAGAGTTGTTGATGTCGTCGTCGCAACAAGCGGCGATTCAATACGCCTATGAGTTGGCGGACGCCGATGTGACGGTGACGTTTGACGGCATGTACGTCTCGGCCCCAATCACGGGGTCGCTCGCCGCGAACGTCTTGAAGCCGGGTGACATCATCACGGCGCTCGATGGCCAATCGTTCGCATCGCGCCTTGACTTTATCGAACGCGTCGCCTCATTTGAAGCCGGCGATGAAGTCTCTGTCACGCTTGAACGTGACGGTCGCGAACGTGAGGTCGATACGCTGATTCAACCGATTGACCGGAGCGGGGACCGGGTCGGGCTTGGGATTTATGAGCCGCTGCCCGTCCAGGACGTGCGCACGGACCCGGACGTCTCGTTCGAACTGACGAACGTCGGCGGACCGTCGGCCGGCCTCATGTTCACGCTCGAGATTTTTGATCAGTTGACGCCGGGCGATTTGACGGGCGGTGCCGTCATTGCCGGAACGGGAACGGTCGATGAGTTAGGGAACGTCGGGCCGATTGGCGGGGCATGGCAAAAAATCGTAGCTGCGGACGAGGCTGGGGCATCCGTGTTCTTCGTGCCGGCCGGGTCGAACTACGACGAGGCGATGGAGTCGCTCGACCGACTCGAGAGCGACATTGAAGTCGTTCCCGTCAAGACGGTCGAGGAAGCCATCGATTATTTAGAGTCGATGAATTGAGGAGTTTGCATATGTTCGACGAGTGACCGATTTCCGAGCGGAAGGCGATACGCCTCGGTCACTCGAGCCTCGAACGCAAGATCGGGATGGTACTTGCTGAGGAGCGGTACGTCTTTTTTTATGTCCTTTAACACAGTGCGCCCGATTGTGTTGAACGCGAGCGGTCGGATATACGGTACGTCGTCGAACCGTTCCGGCAACTCGTCCTGTCGCCAATGGATGAGGATGGCGACGAGCGCGCGTTGGATGGACGTCCGGGTATAACGTCTCGTCAATAAGCGGGCGAGCGCCTGTTCGAATGTCGGCTCGAGCCCGGCTTGAATCAAGCGGGGCGACAGCGAGCTGTCGATACCGACGAGTTGCTCAAGTACGTCTTTCGGGGTCGTCCGCAGCTTATATTGAAGGACGGGCCAATAAAGTGACCAATGCGCCATCGGATTGTCCTGAAACAGCGTTCTCGTGGCGTCAGGGACGGCCCGGACCATACCTGACTCTAAGTAGTGGGCGCGCACGCCCGTGGCCGACATGACGTCTGAGACGCTCGGGTCATGGTATCCGGCCCCGAGACGGCGAATCGTGTGCAGTTCGATGGACGTCGCCGCTTTCGCGTAGTGATAGGCGAGGATGTTGTTCGGGAGCGTCAAATCAAAGTCGGGATAGAGTGACCCGAACGCCTCGCTCGACGCCTTGGCGGAAGAACGTCCATTGTCCAACGCTTCTTTGAACGCCGTCTGATAGGCTGGAGTCGCTTCGATGTTGGCCGCCGCGGCCTGGGTCACGGCGCTGATGTCGCCGCTCTCGCTACCGAAGGACAGCGTTTGACAACGTACGCGCTCGGCGATGGCGACCGCGGCGCTCGCGAACCGGTCGGCCCGGTGCACGCCGAAACGCGTCGGGAGTTCGATGACGAGGTCGATCGCGCCCGTTTGGACGGCGGCGCGGGCCCGGCTCCATTTGTCGAAAGCTGCCGGCTCGCCGCGCTGGGTGAACTGGGCACTCATGACGGCGATGACGGCGTCAGCGTCGGTTTCGATCCGGGCTCGTTCCGCCTGATGGAGGTGCCCGTTATGGAACGGATTGTACTCGGCAATGATGGCCGTTTTTCGCATAAAATTACTCCTTTGCATTGTCGATTGGATTGGTGTAAGATGGATAAGTACGCTTTGGCAAAGCGCCGTCGTCAACTGATTTTAGTGTAAAGAAAAAACATTGACAAAACAAGTTGGCCTATCTATAATTCATATTGTTGCAATTGAGGTGATTCGGATGAAGTGGTCTATTGCACAGCTACTTAAGCTACGAAACCAGGGTGACAGTTTTACCATCGATGAGATGGTCGAACTACCAGAGCTTACTCAGCTCCATCCGGATATCCGTTCGATTCGTCCGGTGCATGTGCACGGGAATGCGTCGTTCACATCTAATCAAGTTACATTCAATCTGAAGATTCAAGGTGACCTGACGTTGCCAGATGCGCGTACGTTGGATGATGTCATTTGTGAATTCGATATTGAATCGCTCGAGCCTTTCTTTTTGGAGAATGGGCGTTATACGGAGCAATTCGATGATGTCAATTTGCCAGAAGGAAATACGATTGATCTGCGACCGATCGTAAAAGAGCTCATCATGTTAGACGTCCCAATGCAAATCTTTGGGAACGAAACAGACAAAACTCAGGTTGAAGGGGAAGGCTGGTCCGTCATTGACGAGCAGCCGGACGACCAACCAAAAATTGACCCGCGCCTCGCGGGGCTCGCTGACTTGTTCTCTAAAAAAGAGGACGAGAACGGCTAACTTTTCAAGGAGGTGGACAACGATGGCAGTACCATTCCGTAGAACGTCGAAAACTCGCAAACGTCTTCGTCGTACTCACTTCAAACTCAACGTACCTGGTATGAACGAGTGCCCGAACTGTGGCGAAATGAAGCTTTCTCACCGTGTATGCAAATCTTGCGGACACTACAACGGTAAAGAAGTAACAAGCAAATAATGCGAAAAGAAGCGGTCTCCTCGGAGGCCGCTTCTTTTTTTATTTTTGGGTCGTGGAAACAGATTGTGGTAAACTTTTCAGTGCAGACTAGACGTGGAGGGATGGCCAATGAAGCCGATTAAACGAATTGGGATTATCGGGAACGGCGCCGTCGGCATGTTGATGGCTTCGCTGTTCGAACCGGACTATACGGTGACGCTCTATGGCCGTGTCGACGAGGCATCGACTGTGACGATCGAACGTACCGGCGTCACGCAGGGAACGGTTCAGGTTCGCCTCTGTCCGGTGACGAAAATCATTGAGACGGAGCAGGACGTGTTCTTTGTGACGACGAAAGCGCATCAGGTCGAGGCGGCGACGGAACGATTGTCCGGCGACGTGCCCGTATTCATCTGTTCGAACGGAATCGCGCATCTCGACTATGCACGTACGAAAGGATTCCACCTCGGTGTGGTCGAACATGGTGTGAGCCGCGATGGCGATCGGCTCCAGCATACCGGGCTCGGGCGCATCCGCATCGGCAGCCTCGGCTCGCTCGAAGAGATGTCGTTCAACGCATCTCCACTCGATGTCGTCTGGGAGACGGATATCGAACAAGTCGTCACCGAGAAACTATTCGCCAACGCAATCATCAATCCGATTACGGCGCTCTGCCGTGTCGAGAACGGTGCGGTCGCCATACCGCCTTGCCGCGATATCGCGACGGCGATTTACGAAGAACTGACGATGTTGTTCGACCGTCACGTCCCGTATACATATATCGACACGATTATCGACAAGACGGCACACAATCGTTCTTCGATGCTACGTGACATCGAGGCGGGGCGCCAGACCGAGGTCGACGCCATCTTGACGCCGCTCTTGAAACGGGCCGACGAACGAGGCGTCACATTGACCGTCATTCCGGTCATGCAAAAATTAATTTTAGGAGCGAGCGTATCGTGCTAGTGTATATCGTTTCATTTCCACTCGTCATTTGGTTTATGGTGTATATGATACTTAGAAAAATTATGCCGAAATCGGTTAATACGTTCAAACTCGCCTGTGACGCCGGCGTGATCCTTTGGTTTTATGCATGTGCGGTTCTGCTCGAAGCGATTGTCGGGATCGATTTGATCTGGCTGTTGCTTGCGGTCTGTGCCGCCATCTTCCCGGCCAACGCGATTTGGCAACGGATTCGCCATGAGGATGTCGTCTATTCGAAGATGTTCGTGCACGGGTGGCGTTTGTTGTTTTTAGTGCTCGTCCCGGCCCACATCGTCTTGTTTACGATCGGCATCGCACGAGAGATGATGTATTAATCGTTTGAAAGGAAGTCGTTATACGTGAGGATAGAGTCGCTAGACGCCATGTACGCCCCGTCGTCTCCGATGATGCAAGTGGAGACGGGCTATTCGAAATGGTTGGACTATACAGGGATGGATGAGCTCGAGGTGAGGGCGGATGAACTGATGAACCGTTCCTTCACGCATTTGCCCGCGCTCGTCGACATTTTGCGAGACCAACAAACAGTCCACGGTCCGATTTCTCCCGAGCTCGAATCAAAACTCGAAGCGTTGGCCGCCGGTGAGGCGTTCACGATGGTGACCGGGCAACAAGTCGGGGTGTTCGGCGGTCCGTTGTTCGCGGTGTATAAACTGTTGACCGTGCTGAAGAAGGCCAAACAGGCGGAAGCGAAATTGAATAAACCGGTCCTCCCGATTTTTTGGATGGCGACGGAGGATCACGACTATGCAGAAATCAACCACGTCTTCGTGAGCCAGCCGCTGTCGCGTCAATTGCGCAAAGAAGCGTTGTCGACCGTCCCGCTCGCCGGAAAGGCGTCGGTCGGGGAATTGGAGTTCGATCGCCTTAAAATCGAACTCGTGCAAATGTTGCAACGCCTCTTGTTATCTGAGACGGAGACGCGTTACACGACGACGCTCTATCATGAGCTCGTCGATGTGATTCAAGCGAGCCACTCGTTCGCCCAATTCTTCGGTCAGATGATGCGACGGTTTGTCGGTAAAGACTTCATCCTGTTCGACCCGCACCAACCGGAAGTCCGGGCCCTCGAGCGCGACGCGTTCAAACGCTTGATCACGGAACACGACCGCTTGCATGCGGCGTTGCACGATTCGTTCGAGGACGGGATGCCGACCGTCGAGTTGAATCGCGAAGCGGCCCATTTGTTCTATCACGATGGGACACGCGAACTGTTGACGAAGCAGGACGGGCTCTTTACGACGAAGCGGGGACACCGCTTCACGGAGGCCGAGCTAATCCAACAAGTGGAAACGCACCCGGAGCGGTTCTCGAACAACGTCGTGTCCCGCCCGCTCATGCAGGACCACTTGTTCCCGACACTCGCCTATATTGCGGGCCCCGGTGAAATCGCCTATTGGCTTCAACTTCGGCCTTTGTTCCACGTCCTCGATTGGAAGATGCCGCTGTTGATTCCGCGGCTCGGGGCCGTGCTCGTCTCGACGAACGATGAGAAGAAGCTCGCCCAAGAAGGCGTGACGCTCGTCGACTATTTGGCGGACCCGTTACCGGACCATACGTTCGACGACGAAGCGTTCGACCAAAACCTGTACGCGTATCGGACGCTCACGGAAGCGATCGGACGCGAGGCAGGCAAGCACGGGCACCGGTTTGATGCGAAGGCACGTCACGTGCTTGAACGTCTCGGCGACGAGATGCGAGCCGAAGCGAAACGCGACCAATACCGCTTGAACAGTCGACGGATTCATCTATCGACACGGCTCTTGCCGATGGACGCCCCGCAAGAACGGATTTGGTCGATGGTCCCGTTGTTGAACCGTCACGGTCTCGATTTATTCGAGCGCTTGCGCCGGTCTTATGAACAAGCTGATTTCGAGCGATGTTTGGTCAAATTGTAACCGAAATGAGTTCGATGGAGATGGTTCCCAGAAATTTGTGGGAACCATTTTTTGTTTGTTACCTTTTTGTTTCCTCTTTTCGCTAAAAAGCTATGCGGCGCTTGACATTTTTATGATAAAGTAAACGTAATAAAATAGTTGAAAAATGTAGGTTGAGAGGGTTTTTGTATGTTTGAGCATGAAACGGTATTAAAAATGGAGTCCATTGAGGGATTAAATATTAAGCCAGACGGGATTTATGTCGATTGTACGTTAGGAGGAGCCGGTCACAGCGAAGAAATCGTCAAGCGTTTGACGACAGGCCATCTATACGCCTTCGACCAAGACGACGTCGCGCTCAAGCACGCGAGTGAGCGGCTGGCTCCATATGAGGACCGGGTTACGTTCATTAAAAGCAACTTCGTCCATTTGAAAGACGAACTGTTGGCGCGGGGAATCACTCAGGTCGATGGGGTATTGTTCGACCTTGGCGTGTCGTCGCCGCAGCTCGATGAGGCCGAACGTGGCTTTAGCTACAATTACGATGCACCGCTCGATATGCGGATGGACCGTTCCCGCGAGCTGTCCGCGTATCACGTCGTCAACGAATGGCCGTTCGGAGATCTTGCCCGCATCTTCTTTACATACGGGGAAGAAAAATTCTCCAAACAGATTGCGCGCAAGATTGAGCAGGCCCGTGCCGTCAAACCGATTGAGACGACGTTCGAACTCGTCGAATTGATTAAAGACGCGATTCCGGCACCGGCCCGACGAAAAGGCGGTCATCCTGCGAAGCGGACGTTCCAAGCCATTCGCATCGCCGTCAACGATGAGTTGAACGTGTTCGACCGTGCCGTCCAAGACGCGATCGACATGCTCGCCATCAACGGACGCATTTGCGTCATCACGTTCCACTCGTTAGAAGATCGAATTTGTAAGCAAGTATTTAAAGAGAAAAGCCAGCATCCGCCGTTACCACCCGGATTGCCGGTCATCCCGAAAGAGTTTGAACCCGAACTGAAATTGATCACACGCAAGCCGATCACAGCCGGGGACGACGAGCTCGAAGGCAACCGCCGGGCCCGTTCTGCCAAACTCCGGGTCGCAGAAAAACAAAAATAGACTGTACGTAGGAGGGATACCTGATGCCAGAAGCTGCTCGCAAGGCTCTGCAGCCTCAAGTTACGCCGAATCGAAATCCGATTCCGCAAGAACGACCAATACCAGCTCCAAAACGACGTACGTTGACCTTGTTCGAATCCATCCTGTACCCGACCATGATTGGTTCAGTTGTCCTGTTCGGTGGCATCACGGTATCGAAACATAATGAAGCGTACAACATCATGCGCGATACGGCTCTGATCACACAAGAGACGAACACGATCGCCAAAGAGAATGAAGAATTGAAGTATGAGATCGCCCAACTAAGCTCACCTGAGAGAATCTATGCGATTGCTGAAAAGCTCGGAATGCAATTCAATGAGAACAACGTCAAGGTGATTGACTGATGAATTCTCTACAACAGAGTAAAAAAAGAGTGGCGTGGGTGGCGATTGTTTGCTTCACACCACTCTTTTTATTTTTTGTCGGTTGGTTCTTCTATTTGTCCGTCTTCCAGACGTACAAAGGAGAGAACATGCTCGCGTTCGCCGAGGAAGAGCGTTGGAAAGCGGTCAGTACGCTAAAAGCGGAGCGGGGCGAGATTTATGACCGGTTCGGACAACCGATCGCCATCAATATCCCTTCGTACCGAATCGTGGCCGTGTTGAAACTCGGCGGCGAGCGGGTCGAGGACAAGACGCTCATGCCCGATGAGTTCGCCGAGGCTGCGAAGCAGCTCGCGACCGTCATACCGATGGCCGAGGCCGACATTTTAAAGCGGCTCGAGCAGAACAAAGATCGCGGTCAAATCGAGTTCGGTGTTCCAGGGCGCGATTTGACGGTCGATCAAAAAGAAGAGATTGAAGCGTTCGAGATTCCAGGGGTCACGTTCGTGGAAGAACCGAAGCGCTACTATCCGAACAAAGTATTCGCTTCAAGCGTCGTCGGCTACGCCCAGAAAATCGACCAGAACGGACGGATCGAACTCGTCGGTGAGCTCGGCATCGAAAAATCACTCAACGACGTCTTAAGTGAGTCGTACGGGTTGTATCGGTTCGAGAAAGACTTGGCTGGACGCCAAATCGTCTCGAGCGACGAGCAATTGAAGATCGACCCAGAAGACGGGGCCGACGTGCAACTCACGCTCGACCACCGGATTCAACAGCTGCTCGATACGAAAATGGAAGAGCTGTATCAAGAATACAAGCCGAAGAATGCGACGGCGATTATCATGGACCCGAAGACCGGCGAAATCATCGCCTTGTCGGACCGCCCTTCGTTCGACCCGAACACACGCGAAATCAGCTCGTATAGCAACTTCTCGGTGTCATCCCGCTTCGAGCCGGGATCGACGATGAAAATCTTCACGTTGGCCGCCGCCATCAACGAAGGCGTTTATAATCCGAATGAACTGTATAAATCGGGATCGTACAAGTATGGCAAGACCGTATTCAATGATTACAACATTACCGGATGGGGTACGATTCCTATGGTAGAAGGCGTCTGGCACTCGTCGAACGTCGCGTTCTCGATTCTCGCGAACGAGCGTCTCGGCTTGAGCCGCTACGAGGATTATTTCAACGCCTTCAAGTTCGATCAACGCACGGGCGTCGATTTACCGGGTGAGGTCAACAGCCAATTCGATTTCGAGAGCCCGTTGAACGTCTTGATTACGGCATGGGGCCAATCGACGGCCGTCACGCCGATGCAGATATTACAAGCGACGTCGGCCATCGCGACCGATGGGACGATGAAGCAACCCCATGTCATCAAGAAAGTCGTCAACCGTGAGACCGGTGAAACGATTCGGACGACGAACCCAAAAATCGTCGGTCAACCGATCACGGCCGAGGCGGCCAAACAGACGCGGGAAGCGCTCGATGGCGTCGTCAACAGCGATGTCGGGACGGGGCAATTGTACGCTCTCGACAACTATCGCGTCGTCGGTAAGACCGGAACGGCGCAAATCGCTGAGAACGGGAAGTACTTGAGTGGACAATACATCCATTCGTTCGTCGGCATGGCGCCGGAAGACGACCCGGAACTTGTCATGTATATCGCCGTCGACCGTCCGAACGGTGACTCATCGACGACGGGACCACGCATCATGGCACCGCTGTTCAAAGATGTGATGGACGTCGCGCTCCGCTATCGGAGCGTCGAGCCAGACAAGCAAGCGAAATCGATTGACGCCTCGACGAAAACGACGGCATCGTTCGTCGACCAAGGTCGTGACGACGCTGTGAAGGAAGCCAAAGCGGCCGCGTTCACACCGGTGGCACTCGGTAACGGTGAGACGGTCACGGCGCAAAGTCCGGTCGAAGGCCAACCGTACGTCGTCGGTGAGCGGTTGCTGTTAAAGACGGCGGAGTCGTTCGCGATGCCGACGCTCAAGGGCTGGTCACTTCGTGACGTGAAGCGGTTGGCTACGCTTTATCAATTGAATTTAGAAATAGACGGCACCGGCTTCGTCACGTCCCAATCGATTGGGAAAGACAAGCCCGTCAAGACGGGGGCGACGCTGAAAGTGAAGCTCGCGTCACCGTCGAACTAACGCAAAGGGATGAAGAGGGCCTCGGCTCTCTTTTCCTTTGTCACAGGAGGAAATGGTTATGGAACAGTTGACGATTCAAACACTCGCATCTTGGTTTGGGATGGAAATAAATGATTCGCGCGAGGTCCGCCACGTCGCGACCGACTCGCGAGACGACAATGTCGACGGCTTGTTCGTCCCGATTATCGGGGCGCGTGTCGATGGCCATGATTACATCGAGGCTGCCATCAAGCAAGGGGCGATCGTGACGTTTTGGGAACAAGACCGTCCGTTGCCGGAAGGGATTATCGCCATCCCGGTCGCCTCACCGTTAACAGCACTTCAAGAAGCGGCTGCCCGCTATTTGGCGGAAATCAATCCGAAAGTCGTCGCCATCACCGGGTCGAACGGGAAGACGTCAACGAAAGACATGATTGCCGTCGTGCTCGGCGAGACGTTCAAGACACATAAGACGGCCGGAAACTTTAACTCGGACGTCGGGTTGCCGCTCACCGTGCTCCGGATGCCACGCGACACCGAAGTCGCTGTCCTCGAGATGGGCATGAACGGGTTCGGGCAAATCGAGTTGCTTTCGAAGCTCGCCAAACCGGACATCGCTTTCGTCACGAATATCGGCGAATCACATGGCGAACAAGTCGGGGGGCGCGAGGGGATCGCCAAGGCGAAGCTCGAGATTAAAGCCGGGTTGAAACCGGATGGCGTCTTAATCGTCGATGCCGACGAGCCGCTCCTCCGTGAGGCAGGCGGGTACCGCGTCGGATACGATTCGACCGCGGACGGAAAGCTCGAAGTCGTAGAGGCGACGTTTGACGCCTCGATTTTCCGCTACAATAATGAACTGTATGAGTTGAAAGTGCTTGGGGCCCATCAAATCCGTAACGCCGCCTATGCGATTGCCTGCGGTCTCAAGTTCGGATTGGGGCATGATACGATTCAACGCGGCCTCGACCGCGTCCAGCTGACGTCGATGCGGATGGAGAAACGGATGTTCGGCGATGCCCACTTGGTCAATGACGCCTATAACGCGAGCCCGACCTCGATGGTTGCCGCCGTCGAGACGATTAAAACGCTAGAAGGGTTCTCACGCCGCGTCCTCGTCCTAGGGGACATGTATGAACTCGGGACGGACGAGATCGCCCAGCACGAACAAGTCGGTCACGCCATCACGGCCCCGGTCACCGATTGCGTGCTCATCGGAGAGAAAGCAAAATGGATTGCGGCAGGCATCACTGACCCGCGTGTGAACGTGACAATGGTGCCGACGGTCGAGGAAGCGAAAGTCCTCCTCGGCAGTTATCAACGCCCCCAGACTGTGATATTGTTAAAAGCATCGCGAGGACTGGCGCTCGAGCGTCTAGTTCAATAAACAGAGTAGTGAGGTACGAACATGTTAATCAGTTTAATCGTCTTAATCAGTTCATTATTGACCGTATTGGTCGTCATGCCGCGGGCCATCCCGGCACTGCGTAACTTAAAGTTTGGCCAAGAAATCCGTGACGAAGGTCCAGGTTGGCACCAAAAGAAATCAGGAACCCCGACGATGGGCGGAATCGTCATCTTGCTCGCCCTCATCATCGGATTCCTTGTCTCAGTCGTCTTCGGTGAAGCCGTCGCTGGGTTTGGCACGCTCTTGTTCGTGACCCTCGCCTTCGGAGTAATCGGCTTCCTCGACGACTACATTAAAGTCGTCAATAAACGCAACCTCGGTTTGACGTCGCTTCAGAAATTGATTGGTCAAATCGTCGTCTCAGTCTTGTTCGTTTGGTTCCTCTCACTCGGTGGGGCGCTCGATACGACGATTCAAATCCCGTTCACTTCGATTGCGTTTGATACGGGCTGGTTGTATGTCGCCATCGTCATCTTCTGGCTCGTCGGCTTCTCGAACGCGGTCAACTTGACAGACGGCCTCGACGGTCTCGTCTCGTTCTCGGCCATCCCGACGTTCGCCTTCTTCGGCATCTATGCGCTCGGACAAGACGAAGCGGGCATCGCTTGGTTCGCCTTCAGTGCGGTCGGCGCCTTGCTCGGCTTCCTCGTCTTCAATAAATACCCGGCGAAAATCTTTATGGGTGACACGGGATCGCTCGCCCTCGGTGGTGCGGTCGCCGGCCTCGCTCTCATGCTCAAGCTCGAGCTGTTGCTCGTCTTCGTCGGAATCATCTTTGTCATCGAGACGCTTAGCGTCATCTTGCAAGTGCTCTCGTTCAAGACGACGGGCAAACGAATCTTTAAGATGAGCCCGATCCATCACCATTTCGAAATGGTCGGTTGGTCAGAATGGCGCATCGTCTTGACGTTCGGTGGAATTAGTTTGATCACGGCAGTCTTGTCGTTACTACTCATGTAATGGATGGTGGAAGACATGCAACAACAGTGGAACGATAAACGAGTCCTCGTACTCGGCGCGGCACGGAGCGGCATCGCCGCAGCCGCTTACTTAAGAAATGTCGGCGCGGACGTGACCCTCAATACCGGGAGCGAACCGTCAACGGAAGAACGGATGAAGATCGAAGCGCTCGGCATCAACGGCGTTTTCGGTGCCCATCCGCTCGAATTGCTCGACACGACGGACATGATTGTCAAAAACCCGGGAATCCCGTATCACATCCCGCTCCTTCAAGCAGCGCTTGAGCGGAACATCCCGATTTATACAGAAGTGGAACTCGCCTACTTGGCGACCGATGCCACGTTCGTCGCCATCACCGGCTCGAACGGAAAAACGACGACGACCACGCTCGTTCATGAATTGCTCAAAGGGGGAAGTCGTCCTGTCCATGTGGCAGGGAATATCGGTTTCCCGGCAATCGAAGTCGCATCGAAAGCGAAGCAGGGCGACATCATCGTCATCGAACTATCGAGCTTCCAACTGATGGGCGTCGAACAGTTCCATCCGCAAGCGGCGGCACTGTTGAACTTGTCACCGGCGCATTTGGATTATCATGGTGACTTCGAGTCGTATGCCGACGCCAAAGGGAACTTGTTCCGGAACATGACGGCATCAGACCGTGTCGTCGTCAAGGGCAGTGACACCGAAGTGATGAAACGCGTCCCGGCCGATCTCGATGCTTCGACGTTCGGTTACGACAGCGGGGATGCGCATGTCACCGACGGCTGGATTACGTTGCACGGCAAGCGGGTCATCCGGGTCGAGGATCTCGCCCTCGGCGGGGCCCATAACGTGGAGAACGTGTTGGCAGCCTTGTTGCTCGTTGAACCGTTCGATATCGCGGCCGAACATATCGATCGTGTGTTGCGCACGTTCGGTGGCGTGGCCCACCGAACGGAAAGTCTTGGCCAAGTGCTCGGACGCCGGGTTTATAACGACTCGAAAGCGACGAACAACGTGGCGGCCGAAGCGGCATTGAGCGGATTCGATGCTCCGATCGTTTGGGTGTGCGGGGGACTTGAACGTGGAGCCGAATTGGATTCACTCATTCCGGCGCTCGGACGCGTCAAAGCCATCGTCTCGTACGGTGAGACGGCAGGGCGTTTCCAAGCACTCGGTGAAGCCGAGCAGATTCCATCGTTCGCGGTCGATACGCTCGACGCAGCCGTCCCGCTCGCATTTGAACAGTCAGCCCCAGACGACGTGATTTTATTGTCACCGGCCTGTGCGAGCTGGGACCAATATAAGACGTTTGAAGAGCGCGGCGAACATTTCGTCCGCCTCGTCCATGCATATGAGGAGGCCAATCGATGAAAATCATGATTTCTGGTGGAGGAACGGGTGGTCATATCTACCCGGCACTCGCTCTCCTTGATACGCTCAAACAGCGCCATCCGAACCTCGAGGTGCTCTACATCGGCACTGAGAACGGTCTCGAGGCCGATCTCGTCCCACGCGCTGGTGTGCCGTTCAAATCGATTCGAATCGCCGGGCTCAAACGGTCGTTGTCGCTAGATAACGTCAAGACGGCCTATTGGTTTGTCCAATCTGTCCTGACGTTGCGTAAAGAGATGAAGACGTTCCGTCCGGACGTCGTCATCGGCACGGGCGGATTCGTCTCAGGTCCGGTCGTCTTCACCGCACAACAACTCGGCATCCCGACGATTCTGCATGAACAGAACAGCATCCCAGGCTTGACGAACAAGTTCTTGTCGAAGAAAGCCGACCGGGTCGCCTTGTCGTTCGCCGGTTCGGAATCACAGTTCCCTGATGCGAACGTCCGCGTCATCGGTAACCCGCGCGGGAGCGAAGTGTTGAAGACGACGGTGAACGAAACGTCCGTCCGGGCCGAATATGGTATCGATGAACGTCCAATCGTCTTGATTTACGGCGGCAGCCGCGGAGCCGAGGCCATCAACCGGGCCGTCATCGAGGCCATCCCGGAACTTGCGACCGAACCGGTGAACGTGCTCTACGTGACAGGGAACGTCCATTATGACAACGTCGTGGCGAAGGCGCCAAAAGCCGATAACGTCCATGTGTTGCCATACGTTTACGACATGCCTGAACTGCTCGCGTGTGCGAGTCTCGTCGTGTCGCGGGCCGGTGCCTCGACCATCTCGGAATTGACGGCGCTCGGTTTGCCGAGCATCTTGATTCCGAGTCCGTACGTGACGGCCGACCATCAGACGAAAAACGCCTCGGCGCTCGTCGAAAGCGGCGCGGCCGAACTGATTAAAGAAGGGGATTTGTCGGGCGAGACGCTCGTTCGCTCGATCCGACACGTATTGGCCCATCATGATGAGATGGCCGCAGCCTCGAAACGGTTAGGATTCCCGCACGCCGCGGAGTCGCTCGCCGACCTCGTCGAAGAAGTCCGCGCTTGAAAGGAGAGTAGCCATGGAGACACGTCAGAATACCGTTCGTAGTTTGGAAGACCGAATCCCGTATATGAAAGATCAACGTCGTAAGAAAGCGAACCGACGTTTGTCGACGATCCTGTTGTTGTTCGCGGTGTTGATTGCGCTCGTCGTATATATGCAGACATCGGTGTCTGACGTGAAAGCGGTGAACGTGAACGGCCTGTCCTGGTTGACAGAAGCGTATGTGCTCGCCGAAACGGATATCGACACGTCCACGAAAATCGTTCAAGTGTCGCCGAACGGGATTGAACGGGAACTTCGTAAAGTGCCTGGCGTGAAAGACGTCTCGGTCGATCGCTCCTGGTATAACGTCGTGACGATTGACGTCGAAGAAGAGAAAATGATCGCCTATTCACGAACGGACGAAGAGGAAGTCGTCGTCCTCGCTGACGGTTCTTTGCACCCGACTGGATCGATTACGGATCCAGAGAAGCTAAAAGACGGTCCGTTGTTGCGTGAATTCACCGATGCGGCGGAACTCGAGAAAATCGCGACTGAACTCGAGCAAGTCGACGACGCGATGCGGGCCAGGATGTCAGAGATTGTCTTCTCGAAACAGAAAGGCGAACCGACACGATATGAGATTTATATGAACGACGGCAACACGATTCAGACGCCGACGTTCAAGCTCAGTCAAACGGTATCCAAGTACGGCGAAATCTATGAGAATATTCCAAAAGGACAGCGGGGAACCGTCGTCATGGATGGCGGATATTATTTCGTTCCGTACGAAAAACCGAAAGAATAATCTGAATTTTTACAGCCCTTAGACACATAAGGGCTGTTTTTTTATCGATTGTAATCGAATTGACACCCCAAAACCGCGTAATTTGTAGGATTCTACCTTTTCTCACTATCTTATTTGTTGTAAACTTAGACGTGAGATATCTTGCCGGACCTAACAATATTTTTGGATATCTGTAACAATGTAACGGAATTCAAGCACAGAAATTAAAGCGCGGAGGTGTTTCCCTTTTGGAAGCGAATGGTTATGTGGCCGCATTGGATATAGGAACGTCAGAAATTAAGCTCGTCGTGGGTGAATTACTCGGGGGAACGCTTAACATTTTGGCGGAGGGGTGTGCCCCGTCTGCAGGAGTAAAACGTGGCGCCGTCGTCGACATCGATAAGACGGTTCAAGCCATCAAGCAAGCCGTCGAACATGCCGAAGCGGCGCTCGGTGATCAAATTCGGTCGGTATACGTTGCCATCGAAGGGGAACATATCCAAATCGCCCCATGTCATGGAATTGCATCAGTCAAACGAGAAGACCAAGAAATTACGGACACAGACGTCATCGAAGTCATCAATTCGGCGCAAGTTATGCGCTTGCCGGATGAAATGAGCGTCATCGATGTGATTCCTTCTTCTTTCACGGTCGATCAACAGACAGGTGTCGTCGATCCCCGCGGAATGCTCGGTTACCGTTTAGAGATGCACGGTAAGATGGTGACCGGTTCGAAGACGATTTTACATAGCATTCGTCGTTCCATCGAACGGGCAGGATTGAAACTAGAAGGTTTCGTCCTCGGCAACTTGGCGCTCGGCATGAGTGCGGCTTCGGTCGATGAAATCGATTTAGGTATCGGCTTGGTCGATATCGGTCATGAAAAAACGACCGTCTCGGTCTTTTATCGAGGCGACCTCGTCTACTCATATATCCTTCCGGTCGGAGGCGATCATATGACGCGCGACTTGGTGTACAAGCTCAATTGTAAATACCAAGACGCCAAAGTGGCGAAAGAAGAATACGGACTTGCCCTCGAAGAGATGGCGGACGCCTCAGAAGGGTTCTCGTTCACGAACATCAACGGGGAAGTCACGTTCGAACCGCAATCAGAAATTAGTTACGTTTTAGAGGCAAGAATAGAGGAAATGTTCACGCTTGTGTTGAATAGAGTGCAAAAGGTAGGCGTTCCAACGCTCAGCGGAGGTTATCTCCTCTGTGGTGGGGCCGCTGCTTTACCTGGCATCCAAGAACTAGCGACTCGTGTCATGGGTCAAAAGACGAGACTGTATCAGCCATCGTCGATTGGCGTCAGACATCCGAAATACGCGACCGCGGTCGGCGTCCTCAAGTACGTACTTATGAGCGATCACCACGTCTCGAAGTCACGACTTGAAAAGCCGGATGACCGTGTGGCCGTCGCAAATCCAGACGGCACGTCTCAAACCGGGAACGTCCAAGACCACGACGATGATGTGGTAAGGGATGACCGCGAGACGAAAAACGGTTTCGGTCGATTAATGGAAAAATTATTTGGCGTGTAAATTTGACGTTGTGTTAACAATTGGAAATTACGTAGGGGGATACCTGAAATGATGTACTTTGATGAGGCGATTGACGCCGTAGCAAAAATTAAAGTAATTGGAGTCGGGGGCGGCGGTTCAAACGCTGTCAACCGCATGATCGAGCACGGAGTACAAGGTGTCGAGTTCATCGCCGTCAACACGGACGCGCAAGCACTCAACATGTCGAAAGCAGACGTGAAGCTTCAACTCGGCGCGAAATTGACGCGTGGCCTCGGTGCCGGCGCGAATCCGGATATCGGTAAAAAAGCGGCAGAAGAGAGCCGCGAGCAGTTGATTGAAGCGCTCGATGGCGCGGATATGGTCTTCGTCACAGCAGGTATGGGCGGAGGAACTGGAACGGGGGCAGCACCTGTCATCGCCGAGATTTCAAAAGAAATCGGAGCGCTTACGGTCGGTGTCGTCACGAAACCGTTCATGTTCGAAGGACGCAAACGCATGCAACACGCCCAACACGGGATTCAAGCGTTCAAAGAAAAAGTCGATACACTCATCGTCATTCCAAACGACAAGTTGCTTGAAATCGTCGAGCGCAACACGCCGATGATCGAAGCATTCCGCGAAGCGGATAACGTCCTTCGCCAAGGTGTCCAAGGAATCACGGACTTGATCGCCATTCCTGGTCTCATCAACCTTGACTTCGCTGACGTCAAGACGATCATGACTGAAAAAGGTTCGGCGCTCATGGGTGTCGGTGTCGCCACTGGCGAGAACCGTGCCGTTGAAGCAGCGAAGAAAGCCATCTCATCTCCACTTCTCGAGTCTTCAATCGAAGGCGCGAAAGGTGTCTTGATGAACATCACAGGCGGACTTAGCCTCAGCTTGTACGAAGTCACGGAAGCTGCCCAAATCGTTCAAAGTGCCGCTGATGAAGAAGTGAACTTGATTTTCGGTTCGGTCATCAATGAAAACTTGAACGACGAGATTATCGTTACCGTGATTGCAACTGAATTCGCAGAAGAAGCGCAAGGGACGAACCCGTTCCTTCAGCAACCGAAGAAACAACCGGAAGCTGAAGTGAACCGTGAGGCTCAACCGAAAGCGCAAGAAGCTGCGCCACAAGATGAAGGGAACTTCCATAGACCGGTCTATGGTGGGGACGTCCCAGACGAGACGATCAACATCCCAGCGTTCGTAAGACAACGCCGTAACTAAACAACAGGGGGTGCCGGTTCTCGGCATCCCCTTTTTCTAAAAAAGGAGAATCATATGCGACTGTTACATACATGGGAAACCGAGACGTATCGCTATCAGGCTTATGTGACGACCCGGACGGACGGACATAATGAAGGCAACGTCGGACTCCACGTTGGCGATGACGCAGAACAGGTCGTCGCCAATCGGGAGTACTTCTTTGACGCGGCGGGTCTCGCCCTCGCGGATTCGGTCTGGGCTGACCAAGTTCATCAGACGAACGTTGAAGTCGTCGGCGACGCCGACCGCGGCAGAGGCGCATATCGCTATGACGAGACGATTCCGGCGACAGACGGTCTCATCACGACGGCCGACGCGTTGCCACTCGCCCTCGTCTTTGCCGACTGCGTCCCGCTGTTCTTCTGTGCCGAGGACCACGGCGTCATCGGTGTGGCGCATGCCGGTTGGAAAGGGACGGTCGGGAACATTGTCGCCGCGATGACGGATGCGTTCGCCACGCTCGGTGTTCCGGCCGAAGCGATTGACATGTTCGTCGGGCCAGCCATCACAGCCGAGCATTATGAGGTCGACCGCCGCGTCCTGGATGCGGTCGAAGCGGTCTCACCGGCTGCATATACGTCATCGGTCATGGACGAACGAGCAGGCCACGCCCGTCTATCCCTGCAACGAGTGAATGAGACGCTCGCTGTGGAACGAAATATCGAGGTCACCCAATCGAACTTGTCGACCGTTTCTGATCAAACCTTTTTCTCGTATCGGAACGGAGACGCCAAGCGTCGCTTTGCGGCCGTCCTCGTCAAGGAGAAGAAATCGTGAGTATAGCCAACAATGTGAATCAAGTCAGACAGACGATCGACGCGCATCGGACCGATCAAGCGGTGACGCTCATCGCGGTCACGAAATCGGTCGGTCCCGACGTGGCGAACGCCCTCTATGCAGAAGGCATCCGCGACTTCGGCGAAAATCGTCCTGAAGGATTGCTTGAAAAAGTCGAGCAGTTGCCGCCTGATGCCAAGTTTCATTTCATCGGCAGCCTGCAGACACGTAAAGTGAGACAAATTATCGACCATGTGGCAGCGATTCATTCGCTCGACCGTCTCTCGCTCGCCGAAGAGATCGATAAACGCGCCCAAGGCGTGATCGATTGTTTCGTGCAAGTGAACGTATCGGGCGAAGCGTCAAAACATGGTCTCGAAAAAGAGGAAGTCATCCCGTTCATCGAGAACTGTAAACAGTATCCTCACGTGCGGATCATCGGTTTGATGACGATGGCCCCGTTCACAGAGGACGAGACGGTGATTCGGGAGACGTTCCGAAACTTGAGACAATTGCGCGATGACGTCGCGCGTCATGCTTATCCGCATGCACCGTGTACCGAACTGTCAATGGGTATGTCGAATGACTACACGTTGGCGATTGAAGAAGGCGCATCGTTTGTTCGTATTGGAACCGTACTTGTGCAATAATATATTTTAAGGAGGAATCCGTTATGTCAATCAAAAACAAAATGAAGGACTTCTTTGGACTCGAGGAAGATCCGAACAACCAGTTCGAAGGAGACGAGTATGCTGTCGCCGAAACGAAGACACAACCGATGACGGAGGCAATCGTCAAAACTGAGGACCGTCCGAAAACATCGAACAATATCGTCGCGTTGAACACGAAGAAGAAAGAACGTTCAAAAGTCGTCTTGGCCGAGCCGCGTGTATTCGCCGAAGCCCAAGACATCAGCGACCAGTTGAAAGAAAACCGGGCCGTCATCGTCAACCTTCAACGGATGTCGAAAGAGCAGTCTCGTCAAGTCGTCAACTTCTTGTCAGGTGTCGTCTATGCGTTAGAAGGGACGATGACGTCGATTGGACATAACACGATTCTATGTACTCCGAACAACATCGAGTTGACGGGGTCGATCTCGAACTTGATTTCGGAGGACGAACTCAATAGTAAAGGGTGGTAACTGAATGGAAAATGCTATACCTGCGTTAGGCAACACGATCGTTACATTACTTGGATATTATAGTTGGGTCTTGATTGCCTATATTTTATTATCGTGGTTCCCAAATGCGCGTGAATCAAAGTTTGGTCAAATCTTGTCGTATCTTTGCGAACCGTTTTTGAATCCGTTTCGTCGCATCATCCCACCAATCGGCGGGATGCTCGACATCTCCCCAATCGTCGCTTTATTTGTGCTACGGATGGCGCAATTTGGAGTGCGTGCGATTTTCGGTATTTAAATGAGCGTCTTCGATCATTATCGACCGAACGAACGGGCATTTATCGAGCAAGTGCTTGATTGGGTTCAACAAGTCGAGGACAACTATATGTTGAAAGTGACGGACTTTTTAGATCCACGCGAGCAACAAATCGTCCGGCAACTCGTCGGAAAGCAGCTCGCGATTTACGAGGATGGCGGATTTGTCGGCGCGGAACGGCGTCGTCTCATCCTGGCTCCGGATTATTACGAGCTCGACCCGAACGATTTCGAGATTGCGATTCGTCAAATCGACTATCCGACCAAGTTCGTCGAATTGACGCACCGTCAAGTGACGGGAACGCTCTTGAACGCCGGGTTGAAGCGGCAGAAGTTTGGCGACGTCGTCCTCGATGATGGCATCGCCCAGTTCGCCACGACGCGTGACGCGGCCGGTTTCATCGAGATGAACGTCGATCGGGTCGGCAAGGCCCGGATTCGCATCTCCGAAGTGGCGCCCGAGGCTGTGCTCGTCGTACCTGAAGTCAAATGGAGCGATGAGTTCGGTATCGTCTCATCACTCCGGTTTGACACGGTCGTCAGCGAAGTGCTCGGTTTATCTCGGCAAAAAGCGCAGGCGCTCGTCAAACATGGAGACTGTAAAGTGAATCATAAACCGATTGATGATCCGAGCTTCATCCTTGAACCAGACGATTTGGTCTCGATCCGAGGGTATGGCCGTGTCAAACTGACGGCGATTCTCGGCTCGACAAAGCGTGAGAAAATAAAAATCCAGTATGGCATCATACGTTGAACTTAGGAGGAAAGTCGAATGGCGTTGACACCGATTGATATTCATAATAAAGAGTTCTCGACTCGTTTTCGCGGGTACGATATCGATGAGGTCAATGAATTTTTAGATCAAATCATTAAAGAATTTGAACTATTGATTCGTGAGAATAGAAGGTACGAAGAGCTCGTCAACGATATGCAAGCCCGTATCGACTACTTCTCCTCGATGGAAGACACGTTGAACAAATCGATTATCGTCGCCCAAGAAGCAGCTGAAGAAGTGAAGACGAACGCGGCCAAGGAAGCGAGTCTCATTTTGAAGCAAGCCGAACGCGAGGCGCTCGCCCGTGAGGAAGAAGCCTCACGCAAAGAGCAGCTCGCCGAACGTGAAGTCATTCAAATGCTCAAGAAAGTCGAATTGTACCGGACCCGGTTCCGCGTCCTCGTCGATGCTCAGATGGAGCTCTTGAACAGCACGGAATGGGACACGATTGTCGGGGAGCCGCCGGTCCAGACGGTTCTTGACGATACGACCGAACTTGCGTATAATGACGACGAAGTCATACCAACAAAACATCACGGATAATACACAATACGTCGATTAGGACACGTCGATAAAGTCATACCTACGAAGCGACTTAGGGAAGGTGCAAGCCTAAGAGAAAGACTTTATCGGTATCCCCTATGAGTGTCGGGCTGAAGTTAGTAAGCGCGACCGCCTGACCTCGTTATCGGTTACCAAGAGCGGTCTCGGGGTTTTTCCTGAGATTAGTAGGGTGGTACCGCGAGTCGACCAACTCGTCCCTATTAGGGGCGGGTTTTTTTGTTGTCAAAAAAAGATGCAGGAGGAGTTTCAATGAACTACAAAGACACACTATTGATGCCTGACACAGAATTCGCGATGCGCGGAAATCTGCCGAAACGTGAGCCAGCGATGCATGAGGCTTGGGAACAGATGGACCTATACAACCGCGTCCAAGAGAAAAACGCCGGGAAACCGCAATACATCCTTCATGACGGACCTCCGTACGCGAACGGCGACATCCATATGGGCCATGCGCTCAACAAAGTATTGAAAGACATCATCGTCCGTTTCAAATCATTGAACGGCTACCAGTCACCGATGATTCCGGGCTGGGACACACACGGTCTCCCAATCGAGAACGCGCTTCAAAAAGCGGGTGTCAACCGCAAAGAAATGACGGTCGCCGAGTTCCGTGAGAAGTGTGCAGCGTATGCGATGGAACAAGTGAACTCGCAACGTGAACAGTTCAAACGCCTCGGATTGCTCGCTGATTTTGACAACCCATACATCACGCTCCTCCCAGAATACGAAGCGGCTCAAATCCGTCTCTTCGGGACGATGGCCGAAAAGGGCTACATCTATAAAGGGAAGAAACCGGTCTATTGGTCACCTTCTTCTGAATCGGCGCTCGCTGAGGCGGAAATCGAATACTATGACAAGAAGTCACCGGCCATTTACGTGGCGTTCCAAGTCGTCGACGGGAAAGACGTTCTTCAGACGACCGATCATTTCGTCATCTGGACGACGACACCGTGGACAATTCCAGCCAACCTCGGGATCGCGGTCAGCGACGAGTTGACGTACACGCGTATCGAGCATGACGGCAAAGGCTATATCGTCGCCGAATCGCTCGTGGAAGAAGTGACGACGGCACTCAAGTGGACGGATTACACGGTGAGCGGTTCTTGGAACGGACGTGAGTTCGAGTACATGACGGCGCAACACCCGCTCTACGACCGGACCTCGCTCGTCATGATCGGCGATCACGTCACGGCTGATGCGACAGGTCTCGTCCATACGGCACCTGGACACGGGGAAGACGACTATCGTGTCGGACAAGCATACGGACTCGACGTCTTGTGCCCGGTCGACGACCGTGGTTATATGACGGATGAGGCGCCAGGTTTCGAAGGCTTGTTCTATGAAGACGCGAACAAACAAATCGGGATGAAGCTCGAAGAGAACGGCTATCTCCTCAACTTGAAATTCATCAAACACTCGTACCCGCACGACTGGCGTACGAAGAAACCGGTCATCTTCCGCGCGACACCGCAATGGTTCGCCTCAATCAAAGACTTCCGTGCCGATATGCTCCGTGAAATCGAAGAAGTGAACTGGGTGCCGGAATGGGGCATGACACGTCTCTACAACATGGTCCGTGACCGTGGGGACTGGGTCATCAGCCGTCAACGTGCCTGGGGTGTTCCAATCCCAATCTTCTATGCCGAAGACGGAACGGAGATCATCACGAACGAGACGATCGAACATATCGCCAACTTGTTCCACGAGCACGGATCGAACGTCTGGTATGAGCGTGAAGCGAAAGACTTGTTGCCAGCAGGCTTCACACACCCGAACAGCCCGAACGGCGAGTTCCGTAAAGAGCTCGACATCATGGACGTTTGGTTCGACTCAGGTTCGTCACATGCGGGCGTACTCGAACAGCGCGACAACTTGCGCCGCCCGGCCGACTTGTACCTTGAAGGATCGGACCAATACCGCGGCTGGTTCAACTCGTCACTCTCGACGGCTGTCGCGACGACTGGCAAAGCGCCGTATCGCAACGTGCTCAGCCACGGTTTCGTTCTCGACGGAGACGGACGCAAGATGTCGAAGTCACTCGGTAACACGATTGCACCGAACGACCTCGTCAAACAGTACGGAGCAGAAATCGTCCGTCTTTGGGTGTCGTCGGTCGACTATCAGTCAGATGTCCGCGCGTCACACGATAACTTTAAACAAGTGTCGGAAGTATACCGGAAAATCCGCAACACGTTGCGCTTCTTGCTCGGTAACTTGAACGGATTCGACCCGTCGATGCGTGTCGCGTTCGAAGATATGCCGGAAGCGGACCGCTTCATGGCGACAAAACTCAAACAGCTTCAAGCGAAAGTCGTCAAAGCATACGACACGTTCGACTTCATGGCCGTCTATCACTTGAGCCATAACTTCTGTGTCAACGAGTTGTCGTCATTCTATCTCGACTTCACGAAAGATATCTTGTATATCGAGCGCGAAGATGACGCGCGTCGTCGTGCCGTTCAAACGGTCATGTATGACACGGTCGTCACGCTCACGAAATTGCTCGCCCCAATCCTTCCGCACACGGCGGATGAGGTATGGCAAGAAGTGCCGGCGAAACAAGCGGATAGCGTCTTCTTGACGGACCTTGACGAAGTAGCGGCATTGTCGGAAGACGAGAAGGCGTTGCTTGCGAAATGGTCGAAGTTCCTCACGTTCCGTGACGACGTCTTGAAAGCGATCGAGATTGCCCGTGGTGAGAAATTGATCGGGAAACCGCTCGAAGCGAAGTTGCTCGTCGCGCCTAAAGGTGAGACGAAACAGTTGCTCGAGACGATCGACAACGTGCGCCAATTGCTACAAGTGTCACAGCTTGATTACGTCGACTCGGCTGATGTCGATTATGCGACAGCCGAAATCAGCGTCTTGAAAGCTGATGGTGCCGCTTGTGCCCGCTGCTGGACGTACTCGACTGAACTTGGTCAAGACGAACAGCACCCAGAGCTTTGCCCGCGTTGTACAGAAGTCATCGCATAAGCCGGACCGGAGTGGCGATCGTCCACTCCGGTTTCTTATGACTTGAAAGGAGAATCTGATGAAACGTTACTACGGATTAGCACTTTTCCTCATTTTGCTCGACCAAGTGACCAAATGGATCGTCGTCCAGACGATGACGATTGGACAGTCGATTGAACTCATCACTGGGTTGCTTTATTTGACGTCTTACCGTAATAAAGGTGCGGCTTGGGGCATGCTCGAAGGGCAGATGGTGTTCTTCTTTATCGTCACGGCCATCGTCGTCGTCGGTTTGATTTACTTCTTGCATAAAGAAGTGAACGGGTTCGATTTGCTCGGTTATAGCGTCGGGTTACTACTCGCCGGTGCCATCGGGAACTTTATCGACCGTCTCTTCCGCGGAGAAGTCGTCGACTTTGTCGACACGTACCCGTTCGGATACAACTTCCCCATTTTTAATGTCGCCGATATGGCGCTCACGTTCGGGGTCATCTTTATGATCATCGGCGTCTTGTTCGAAGAAAAATTAAACAAAGAAAGGGGACAATCGTAATGGAAACTTACACATTTGTCGCCGAAGAAAAGGCTCGTATCGATAAATGGATGAGCGAACAAAGTGATTGGTCACGTTCGCAAATCCAAGACTGGATCAAGGCGGGAGACCTGCTCGTCAATGGACAGATCGTCAAGCCGAACTATAAATTGCAAGAAGGCGACGAAATCGTCGTGACGGTCCCAGATGCCGTCGAACTCGAAGTATTACCTGAGAATATCCCGCTCGACGTCGTCTATGAGGACGAGGATGTCATCGTCGTCAATAAGGCACGCGGCATGGTCGTCCATCCGGCAGCCGGCCATACGTCAGGGACGCTCGTCAACGCGCTCCTTTACCACTGTGACGATTTGTCAGGCATCAATGGCGTCAAACGTCCAGGCATCGTCCACCGCATCGACAAAGACACGACCGGTCTTCTCATGGTCGCGAAAAACGATGTGGCCCACGAATCGCTCGCGAGCCAGTTGAAGGATCGTAAAATCAAGCGTGAATATATCGCCCTCGTCCACGGCGAAGTCGCCCATGAACTTGGGACAATCGAAGCGCCAATCGGGCGTGACACGAACGACCGTCAACGGATGACGGTGACCGACAAGAACGCGAAAGAAGCGATCACGCACTTCCGTCTGCTCGAGCGATACAAAGATTTCACGCTCGTCGAGTGTAAATTGGAGACGGGACGGACGCACCAAATCCGCGTTCACATGCGTTATATCGGCCATCCGCTTGCTGGTGACCCGAAATACGGTCCACGCCGTACGATTCAATTGAACGGTCAAGCGCTCCACGCGGCGACGCTCGGTTTCTTCCATCCGCGCACGAACGAATGGCTTGAATTCGAGGCGAAACTCCCAGCCGACTTCGAGGCGGAGCTTGCCAAATTAGACAAAATCGAGAAAACGCGTTGACTTTCAACCGATTCCGATTTATAGTCTAGGAAGCATAACACCTTTAAACCCAGTCCAGAGAGGCTGTGAAAGGATTGTGGCCGCGGCCACGACACGTCGATTATTTGAGGCAGAGGTCTGCCCTCACATATGAAGACTTCCTTTTCCAGCCGGATGAGGAAGTCTTCTTTTTTTATATAATTTGTGAGAGGGGGGAACTAGTTGAAACGTTCCACCATTTTAGACGAAGCGGCCATCCGCCGCGCACTTACCCGAATCGCCCATGAGATTATCGAGCGAAACAAAGGGACGGACAACGTCGTACTCGTCGGGATTAAAACCAGAGGCGAGACGCTCGCCGACCGGCTCGCCCGCCGAATCGAAGAAATCGAAGGCAAACCGATTGCCCTCGGCAACTTAGACATCACGCTCTACCGGGATGACTTATCAAAGAAATCACTCGACCCGGAAGTGAAAGCGACCGAGTTACCGCATGATATCAACGGCAAGACGGTCGTCTTGATTGACGACGTCCTTTATACAGGCCGGACAGTGCGGGCTGCCATGGACGCACTCGTCGACCACGGACGGCCGGATTATATCCAGCTCGCCGTCTTGATCGACCGCGGACACCGCGAGTTACCGATTCGCCCCGACTTTGTCGGCAAGAACGTCCCGACGTCGAAGTCGGAACAAGTCGTCGTCAGACTCAGTGAAGTCGATGCGACCGACGAAGTATTCATCAAACAGCAATAATCAAAAAACCTTTAAGGTGGTCCAGAGAGGCCAGGAAGGAGAACCACATATGAAACCCATCCTCAACATCCACGAGCGTCCCGCTCACTTACCGCAATGGCTGCTCTTCAGCCTGCAACACGTCTTCGCCATGTTCGGAGCGACGATTTTAGTCCCGATTTTGACGGGCCTAAGCACGTCCGTCGCCCTCGTCGCTTCCGGTGTGGCCACGCTCTCATTCCTAGCAATCACACGTTTCAAAGTCCCAACTTATCTCGGATCGAGCTTCGCGTACATCGCGCCGATTATCGCCGTCAGTCAACAATGGGGTGTCGAAGCCGCCTTGTTCGGAGGCATCATCGCCGGTTCCGTCTACGGCGTCGTCTCGCTCGTCATCTATAAGACAGGCGTGAACTGGTTGCTACGCTTGCTGCCGCCGGTCGTCGTCGGTCCGGTCATCATGGTCATCGGCTTATCGCTCGCACCGGTCGCCATCGACATGTCGATGAATAAGGACGGGGCATACAACGGAACGTTCATCACCGTCGCGTTGCTCACGCTCGGTATTACGATTCTCGCCATGACGACGCTCAAAGGAGTATGGGGCGCTGTTCCGATCTTGTTCGGAATCATCGGCGGTTACTTCATCGCGGCACTGTTCGGAATCATCGACTACTCGGTGCTCGGACAAGCGAGTTTGTTCCAACTGCCTGACTTCACGATGGTGTTCGTCGACTACATGCCGATGTGGCAAGTCGGGGCACTCCTCGCCATCGTCCCAGTCGCACTCGTCACGATGACGGAACATATCGGCGACCAGATGGTCACGTCGAAAATCATCGGCCGCGAGACGATGAAAGACCCAGGTCTCCATCGGACCCTCCTCGGCGACGGGGTCGGGAAAGCGGTCGCCTCGGCACTCGGTGGTCCACCGTGTACGACTTACGGTGAGAACAACGGGGTCATGGCTATCACGAAAGTGTATAGCGTCTACGTCATCGCCGGAGCGGCGCTCATGGCCATCAGTTTCGGATTCCTCGGACACGTCGAAGCGTTCATCTCGACGATTCCGAACCCGGTCAAAGGCGGCATCTCGATCCTCTTGTTCGGGGTCATCGCCTCGAACGGTCTCCGGACGATGGTCGAGAGCAACGTCGATCTCGCCGAGAAACGCAACCTCATCATCGCCTCGGTCATCCTCGTCATCGGACTCGGTGGGGCGATGGTCCAACTCGGTAGCTTCCCGGTCCAAGGGATGGCGCTCGCAACGGTCGTCGGGATTCTCTTGAACGCCTTCTTGCCAAAAGCGGAAAGCGTGGAAGAACCTGCTGCCGAAACAACTGAAGACACACGACAAGCAAGTAACTTTTAATTCGATCCCGTGAGGTCGGCAAAGTGAAGGCTCGTTTATTTGGGTGTGTTCTGCCCAGATAAAGGCGTCCCTTCACGTAGGTGAAGAGACGCCTTTTCTCTTTGCCTTCACATAAAAGGAGGAGACGAACATGAACATCATCAAACAACAACCGAAGCATTTTGTCAGCCTGGACACGCTATCCCTCGACGAGATTATGGGTTTGATCGAGGAGTCACTCCGCTATAAACAAGGGAACATGCCCCCATTGTTCGATGGGAAGACGGTCGCGAATTTATTCTTTGAAAACTCGACGCGAACGAAAAATTCGTTTCAAATGGCCGAACGGCACTTGAAGGTCCAGGAGATCCCGTTCGACGTGGCGACGTCATCGGTGACGAAAGGTGAGACGCTCTACGACACGTGCAAGACGCTCGAGGCGATCGGGGTCGATGCCCTCGTCATCCGCCATCCGGAGTCGGGCTACTACCATGAACTCGTCGAAACATTGAATATCCCGGTGTTGAACGGCGGTGACGGGAGCGGGGAACATCCGTCCCAGTCACTCCTCGACCTCGTCACGATCTTTGAAGAGTTCAAGACGTTCGAAGGATTGAATATCGCCATCTGCGGTGACCTCGTCCATAGCCGTGTCGCCCGCTCGAACGCCTCGGTGCTCAAGCGGCTCGGCGCGAACGTCGTCGGCTGCAGTCCCGCCTCCTGGTGGGACGAGTCGATGGGGCTCGAGCATCGTGACCTCGACGACGTGTTGGCCGACTGTGACGTCATCATGTTGCTGCGCGTCCAGCACGAACGCCACATCATGGGCGATATCTTCTCGAAAGAAGATTACCATGTACGCTATGGCTTGACGCCGGAACGCGTCGAGCGGATGAAACCGCAAGCCATCATCATGCATCCGGCCCCGGTCAATCGGGACGTCGAGATTGCCGGCAGTTTAATCGAACATCCACAGTCGCGTATCTTTCCACAGATGACGAACGGTGTTTACGCCCGGATGGCCATCTTAAATCGAGCATTAGGGGGACAATTATGATACTTCAACACGCAACTTGGTATGACGGGAACACGAAACGGACGACGACACTATTGATTGAAGACGGCGAGATCCGCTCGGTAGACTATAACGGCACGACTGAAGGACACGACGTGATTGATGCGACAGGGATGCTACTCATCCCAGGACTCGTCGATGTCCACGTCCACTTGCGCGAACCGGGTGGGGAGAAGAAAGAGACAATCAAGACCGGGACAGAGGCGGCTGCAGCCGGCGGATTCACCACAATCTGTGCGATGCCGAACACGCGTCCGGTCCCAGACGACCGCGCAACGATGGACCAGCTGTTGGCTAAAATCGAGCAAGACGCCATCGTGCGTGTCCTGCCATACGCCGCCATCACGAAACGACAGCTCGGTACCGAGCAAGTCGACATGGCCTCGCTCGCAGATTCGTTCGCCTTCACCGACGACGGAGTTGGCGTCCAATCGGCAGCGATGATGCGCGCGGCGATGCGGGAAGCGAAACGACTCGACAAGGCGATTGTCGCCCATTGCGAGGACAATACGCTCAAGGCCGGTTCAGTCCACGAAGGCCGATTCAGTGAAGAACATGGCATCCAAGGCATCCCGAGCCTCGCCGAGAGCATCCATATCGCCCGGGACGTTTTGATCGCCGAAGAGACAGGCTGTCACTATCACGTCTGCCACGTCTCTTCACGACAGTCAGTGCGCGTCATCCGCGACGCCAAACGAGCCGGCATCCGGGTCACGGCCGAAGTGACACCGCATCACCTCGTCCTCTGTGAAGACGATATCCCGGGCCTCGACCCGAACTTTAAAATGAATCCACCGCTCCGGAGCGCGGACGACCGGGAGGCGTTACTCGAGGGCTTGTTCGATGGCACGATCGATATGATCGCGACCGACCACGCCCCGCACACGGCCGAGGAGAAAGCGGCCGGCATGGAACGGGCCCCGTTCGGGATCACCGGTTTCGAGACGGCGTTCCCGCTCTTGTACACGACGTTTGTCAAAACGGGACAGATGGAAGAGGCGGCGCTCATCGAGTGGATGACGAAACGACCGAGCGACGTGTTCGGGTTGCCGTACGGTGTGATTGAAGTCGGCCGGGCGGCGGACCTCGCCCTCATCGACCCGGAGACGGAGCGGGTCGTCGATCCGACGACGTTCCGCTCGAAAGGGAAGAACACACCGTTCGCTGGGAAGAAACTAGTTGGCTGGCCGGTGATGACCATCGTGGCTGGGAAAATCGTATATAAGGGGAGATTCGATGAAACGAACATTATGGCTTGAGGACGGTACTTCATTTGTAGGAACAGCGTTTGGTGCAAGTGTGGAGACGATCGGGGAAGTCGTCTTCCAGACCGGGATGACCGGATATCAAGAGATGTTGTCTGACCCGTCTTACTGCGATCAACTCATCGTGTTGACGAATCCGTTGATCGGGAACTATGGCGTCAACCGCGAAGATTTCGAGACGACCGTTCCGATGGCGAAAGGGCTCATCGTCAAAGAAGTGTGCGACACACCGTCGAACTTCCGCTCGACCGCGACGCTTCATGATACGCTCAAACGCTTCAACATCCCGGGTCTAGCAGGAGTCGACACACGCATGTTGACGCGTCACTTGCGCTCACTCGGCGTCATGCGCGGTGTCATGGTCGACGGCGACTCGACGTGGGAGACGGTCCAACACCGCTTCGATGTTCTCCTGCCGACCAATCAAGTCGAGCGTGTCTCGACGAAGCGGGCGTATGTCAGCACCGGCAGCGGCCCACGGATTGCCCTCATCGATTTCGGCGCGAAGCTCGGCATCATGCGTGAACTCGTGAAGCGCGACTGTGAAGTCGTCGTCTTGCCGCACGACGTGACGGCAGAAGAAGTGATGCGCTATGAGCCGGACGGCGTCATGCTGTCGAACGGACCGGGGGACCCGAAAGACGTCCCGACGGCGTTACCGCTCATCGAGCGCCTCATGCCGACACTCCCGATCTTCGGGATCTGTCTCGGCCATCAGTTGATTGCACTCGCGAGCGGTGCCAACACGTTCAAACTCCCGTTCGGTCATCGCGGTGCCAACCATCCCGTGGTCGAACTAGAGACCGGAGCGGTGACAATCACGTCCCAAAACCACGGCTACGCAGTCGATGAAGCGTCGCTCGCGACGACAGGACTCGTCGTCACGCATCGCGCCGTCAACGATGGCACGGTCGAAGGTGTGAAGCATCTACATCATCCGACGTTCTCGGTCCAATACCATCCCGAGGCGGCACCGGGTCCATACGACGCCAACGATCTATTTGACCGTTTCATGCAACTCGTTCAAGAAAACAAACAGAAAGTAGGAATGTGACATGCCAAAAAGACCAGATATTCAGAAAATCCTTGTAATCGGATCCGGCCCAATCGTCATCGGACAGGCGGCAGAATTTGACTATGCTGGTACCCAGGCGTGTCTTGCCTTGAAAGAAGAAGGATATGAAGTCATCCTCGTCAACTCGAACCCGGCGACGATCATGACCGATCCGACGACGGCGGACCGTGTCTATATCGAACCGCTCGAACCGGAGTTCGTCGAACGGATTATCCGTCAAGAGCGACCGGACGCGCTCCTGGCCACACTCGGCGGCCAGACCGGTCTCAACTTGGCGATGGAACTCGATCGTCGCGGCGTGCTTGAAGATTGCGGCGTCGAATTGCTCGGGACAAAATTATCGGCCATCGAACAAGCTGAGGACCGGGAACAGTTCCGCGACCTCATGTATAAGCTCGGCCACGGGGTCCCGGAAAGCGAAATCGTGCAGTCGCTCGAGTCGGCTTGGGGCTTTGCCGACCGGATCGGCTATCCGATTATCATCCGTCCGGCGTACACGCTCGGAGGAACCGGTGGCGGGATTGCCCATGACCGGAATGAATTCGAACAGTTCGTCGAATCAGGGCTGAAAGCGAGTCCAGTGACACAAGTGTTGCTCGAGAAATCGATTGCCGGCATGAAAGAAGTCGAGTATGAAGTGATGCGCGATTCGAGCGACCAGGCCATCATCGTCTGTGCGATGGAAAACTTTGATCCGGTCGGGGTCCATACGGGCGACTCAATCGTCTTCGCTCCGACGCAGACGCTGTCGGACCGCGACTATCAGATGCTCCGCAGCGTCTCACTCGACATCATCCGCGCTCTCGGCATCGAAGGGGGATGCAACATCCAGTTCGCCCTTGACCCGGACAGCTTCACGTACTACGTCATCGAGGTCAACCCACGTGTCTCCCGCAGTTCGGCGCTCGCCTCGAAAGCGACGGGATATCCGATCGCCAAGTTGGCTGCGAAAGTAGCGGTCGGATACAAGTTGTCAGAATTGAAGAACCCGGTGACGGAGACGAGTTACGCCTCGTTCGAACCGGCGCTCGACTATGTCGTCGCTAAGATTCCGCGCTTCGCTTTCGATAAGTTCGAGACGGCTGACCGCCGGCTCGGCACTCAGATGAAAGCGACCGGGGAAGTGATGGCGATCGGCCGCAACTTGGAGGAAGCGCTCCTTAAGGCTGTCCGTTCGCTTGAACTCGGGACAGAAGACTTGGCCGTACCACGGCTCGCACAATTGACGACGGATGAGCTCAATCGCGAGTTGACGACGCCGACGGATGAGCGACTCTGGATGCTTTATGAGGCACTCCGTCGCGGTTATTCGACGGAACAGTTGCATGAGCTGACGAAAATCGACCGTTTCTTCCTATCGAAACTCGCACGGATTTGGCAACATGAAGATACGCTCCGGCTTGAGCCGCTCACGAAAGAACGACTCGTCGAAACGAAGCGTCTCGGGTTCAGCGATAAGATGATCGCCCGCATCATAAACGAGAACGTGGAGACGGTGACGTCGCTTCGGAACGACTGGGGCATCCGTCCGGTGTACAAGATGGTCGACACGTGTGCGGCTGAGTTCGCCTCGGAAACACCATACTTTTACGGGACGTACGAAGTTGAGAACGAGGCCGTGAAGACGGACAAGCCGTCGATTCTCGTCCTCGGCTCGGGCCCAATCCGCATCGGTCAAGGTGTCGAGTTCGACTACGCGACCGTCCACTCGATTCAGACGATTCGTGACGCAGGTTATGAAGCGATCATCATTAACAACAACCCGGAGACGGTGTCGACCGACTTCTCAATCTCGGACCGGCTCTACTTCGAACCGCTTACGACCGAGGACGTACTCGAGGTCATCCGCAACGAACAGCCACTCGGCGTCATCGTCCAGTTCGGTGGCCAGACGGCCATCAACTTGGCAGCCTCGCTCGAAGCAGAAGGGGTCCAGATTTTAGGGACATCGCTTGAAGACATCGATCGCGCCGAAGACCGGAAAGCGTTCGAAGCGACGCTCTCGGCCGAACAGCTCGCCCAGCCTCCAGGCAAGACGGCGGTCACGGTCGAAGAGGCCGTCACGTGTGCCGACATGCTTGGCTATCCGGTACTCGTCCGCCCATCATACGTCCTCGGCGGCCGGGCGATGGAAATCGTTTATGAGCGCTCGGAGCTCGAGCGGTATATGCGCCACGCCGTCGTCGCCTCGAAAGACCGTCCCGTCCTGATTGACCGCTACTTGACGGGCATCGAGATTGAAGTCGACGCCATCTGTGACGGGACGGACGTCTACATCCCGGGCATCATGGAACATATCGAACGGGCCGGGGTCCACTCGGGCGACTCGATTGCCGTGTACCCGCCGCAGCGGTTGAGCGAAGCGTTGAAACAGAAAGTCGTCGATTACACGATTAAACTCGCCAAGGCGTTCCGGATCAAAGGATTGCTCAATATCCAGTTCGTCTACGCGGACGACTTATACGTCATCGAGGTCAACCCGCGGGCGAGCCGGACCGTCCCGTTCATTTCTAAAGTGACGGGCCTTCCGGTCGCACGCATCGCCACGCAGACGATTCTCGGAACGAGTTTGAAAGACCTCGGGTTAGGGACCGGCTTGCATCCGGAAGCGGACGCGATTTCGGTCAAAGTCCCGGTATTCAGTTTCGCGAAACTGAAAGAAGTCGATCCATCACTTGGGCCGGAGATGAAATCGACCGGTGAAGTCATGGCGACAGACCGCACGCTCGAAAAGGCGTTATATAAAGGACTCGTCGCCGCCGGCATGACGATCGCCTTGAAAGGGAACGTCCTGTTGACGGTCGCCGACCAAGACAAGGAAGAGGCGCTCGACATCGCCCGCCGTTTCAACCGACTCGGATTCCGCCTGATGGCCACGTCTGGCACGGCGCAGACGCTCTCGACAGATGGCTTGCCGGTCCACCCGGTCGGGAAAATCAATGAGGCCGGAGAGACGATGCTGAGCGTCATCGAACGAGGGGAAGTCGATATCGTCTTGAACACGACGACGCGTGACGCCCTTGCGACGAAAGACGGGTTCATCATCCGTCGGGCCGCGGCCGAGCAAGGGGTGCTCTGCCTGACGTCGCTCGACACGGTCGAGGCGCTGCTCCAAGTCATCGAGAGCCTGTCGTTCCAAACGACGAGTTTACCGGCCTTCACGACATTCGGGGTGACCGTATGAGACAACTCGCGACCATTTTATCGAACCGATTGATTGCGACGGCGACGATGGAGATGAAAGTCGAGATCGCACCGCAGGCCGTTGCGCCGGGCACGTTCTTCCATGTGAAGACGTCAGAGCTGTTGCGCCGGCCGCTCTCGGTCGCGAACGTCGAAGACAACGTCGTCACATTCCTGTATAAAGTGATCGGCAGCGGGACGGCAGATTTGGCCGCGCGTCGGACGGGAGACGTCTTAGACGTCCTCGGACCGCTCGGCAACGGTTTCCCGCTCGAACAGACGGGTAAACGGGTCGTGCTCGTTGGTGGGGGCATCGGGGTGCCGCCGCTCTACTACACGCGGCGCCTGCTCGCCGCTCGTGGCATCGAGACGGTAGCGATTCTCGGGTTTGATACGAAAACGAGCATTTTTTATGAAGACGCGTTCCGTGAACTGGGGGAGACGATCATCACGACGGTCGATGGAACGTATGGAGAAATGGGATTTGTGACAGGTCCGCTCGCGCGGGTCGACGCCGATGTCTTATTCAGCTGCGGGCCGGAACCGATGCTGAAAGCGGTCGCCGCGTCACATATCGAAGAGCGATATATCTCGATTGAGAATCGGATGGGGTGTGGCATCGGCGCTTGTTTCGCTTGCGTGTGCGAAGCGCCAGGCGGTTACGTCAAAGTGTGCAGTGACGGACCGGTATTTCGGGCAGAAGAGGTGACGCTATGAGACTACACGTCGATTTGCCAGGCTTACAGTTAAAGAATCCGATTATGCCGGCATCAGGCTGTTTCGGATTCGGGGAAGAGTTCGCCAAACTCTATGACTTATCGATGTTAGGCGGTATCATGATTAAAGCGGCGACAGGCGAGTCACGGTTCGGCAACGGGACGCCGCGAGTCGCCGAGACGGCACAAGGCATGTTGAACGCCATCGGCCTCCAAAACCCGGGTGTCGACGCCATCATCGAACACAAATTACCGTTCTTGTCCGCGTTCGATACCGAGATTATCGCCAATGTGGCCGGCTCGACGCCCGAAGAGTACATTCATGTCGCGCGAGAGCTCAGTGCCGACCCGACCATCAAGGCGCTCGAACTGAACATCTCGTGCCCGAACGTGAAGTGCGGCGGGATGCAGTTCGGGACCGATCCCGACATGGCGGCGGAATTGACCCGACTCGTCAAAGCGGCGTCAACAAAACCGGTATACGTCAAACTGTCACCGAACGTCACGTCAATCACAGCGATGGCGAAAGCGGTCGAAGCGGCTGGGGCCGATGGCATCACGATGATCAACACGCTCGTCGGGATGCGCATCGACGTCACGACCGGGCAGCCGATTCTCGCCAACCGCATCGGTGGTTTGTCTGGACCGGCCGTCAAACCGGTCGCCATTCGGATGGTCTATGAGGTCGCCCAGGCCGTCGAGATCCCGATTATCGGGATGGGCGGCGTGCGGACGGTCGACGACGTCTTGGAGTTCATTTATGCGGGTGCTTCGGCAGTCGCGGTCGGAACGGCCAATTTTGAAAATCCTTACGTCTGTCAGGAAATCATCGAAGCGTTACCAGGACGACTCGACGAACTTGGGATCGATCATATTTTAGACATCAGGGGGAAAGCTTATGAACAGACTGTATCTCGCGCTTGATGTCGAAACGGGCGCCGACGCGTTCCGATTATTGGAACGAATCGAACAAAAACCGGCCGTCAAAGTCGGGATGGAACTGTTCTATCGGGAAGGGGGCCGCTTTGTCGAGCAACTCGTCGACAGCGGGTACCCGGTCTTTTTAGACGTCAAAGTTCATGACATCCCGGAGACGGCACGGCGGACGCTCCGTCAAATCGGCCGCCTCGGCGTCGAGTTGACGAACGTCCATACGCTTGGCGGCGAGACGATGATGCGTTACGCCTTGGACGGTTTACGCGAGGTGACCGATACGACGAAATTGATTGGGGTCACCCAGTTGACGTCGACCGATGAACGAATGCTCGCCGAAGAGCTACACATCGAAGGTGGATTGGAACAAGCCGTCCTTCGCCAGGCTGCCATGGCCGACCGGGCAGGGCTCGACGGAGTCGTCGCGTCCGTGCATGAGGCCCACTCGATTCGCCAAGCGCTCGGCTCGTCATTTTTGACCGTGACGCCCGGTATCCGCATGAACGAGACAGCGGACGACCAAGTCCGGATCGCCACGCCGAAAGCGGCTCGTGACGCAGGCGTGTCGGCCATCGTCGTCGGCCGACCCATCACCCGGGCCGAAGACCCGAACGCTGCCTATGCATACTACTTACAAGAATGGAGTCGAACTTATGAGACAAATCGCTGAAGCTTTATTACAAATCGAGGCCGTGACCCTGTCACCGGAAAACCCGTATACGTGGTCGAGCGGGATGAAGAGTCCGATTTATTGTGACAATCGCTTGACGCTCAGCTATCCTGACGTCCGCAACCTCATCATCGACGCGCTCGTTGAGGTGATCCGTCCGCTCGATGTCGACGTCATCGCCGGGACAGCGACAGCGGGAATTCCCCATGCGACGCTTGTCGCCGACCGGCTCGGGTTGCCGCTCGTCTATGTCCGTTCGAGTGCGAAAGGACATGGGAAAGGGAATCAAATCGAGGGCCGGTTTGAACCGGGGGCTCGTGTCGTCGTGATTGAAGACTTGTTGTCGACCGGCTCGTCGAGCATCGAGGCCGCCAAAGCGATTGAGGAAGCCGGCGGGGAAGTCGTCAAGATTCAAGCGATTTTCTCCTATAGTCTGAGCCGCCTCGCCATCAATCTGTTAGACTCGGGCTTCACTGCGCATGCACTGATTACACTTTCGGATTTGCTCGACGTTGCCGTTAAGAAGCGAATCATCAGTAAAGAGGAATATGCTTCCTTACGAGACTGGCGAAACGATCCGACAGGTTGGAGCGAACGTGTCTTATCTTCATAATCTGTAACGAGAATCCACCTCCGGGCGGATTCTTTTTCTATTCGGTACATGGCATACTGAACATGTTAGAATAGGGAAAGCAGTCAATAAAGGAGATGTGTATGGCGTATTCTAGAATGAAGGGAAAATCCTTGAAAGTCCGTTTTCAAGCGATCCCGAAACATCGTAAACTTGCGTTCGGACTCGTCCTCACCGTCTTGCCCCTCATTTTCTTCTTGAATTTATTCATATTCAGTCACGTGTTGGCACTTGGGGACACGTACGAGGACCGCTATCAAATGAAGAAACTTCGGCTCGAGACGGCGCACGGCAATGTCGAATTCGTTCGTAGCACGAATGAGAAAGTCCACATTGATGTGTTACAGACGAACTCGAAAGAGCGTCGCATCAAAGTCAAATCGGTCGGCGATACGATTTCGGTCGTCGAGCGCTACGGCCAATTCAGTCAATTCGGTAGTCGGGCGAGTGATGAACCATCCCGTTATAAAATCCGAGTCGCCTTGCCGAGCTCGATGACATCGATTGAAGTCGAGGCCGAGCAAGTGACCGGCCAAGGATTGATTGCCAAGACGATCGTCTTGGAGGCGAACGCCGTTAATGTAAAAAAACTCGAAAGTGATCGGCTTCGCGTCGAAACACGGAGTGATACGACACTCGAAACCGTCCGTGTCGTCACGGGAGATATCCGTTCATATCGGAACGCGACCGTGAGCGACATCGTCGTCAATCAAAGCATGACGATTCAGACGGAGGCGGGGACGCTCGCGTACGCGCCGCGTAATGCGACCGGACAAGTGAACGTCACGACCACAGGCAACGTGACGGCGTCGGAACGGTTCAACGAAATCGGGGGCGGCGTGTACCATCTGTCGAACTCGAACCGACCAAACATCGAACTCATTTCCGAGACAGGAAAGGTCGAGCTTAAATGATGAACAAACGTTACATCCCAAAAGTCGGACTTCGAACTTTGAAAACCGGCATCGCCGTCGCCATCACCATCGCTTTGTCCTGGTACGTGTTCGGCATCTATTCAGGCATGGGGGCCATCGCGGCCGTCGTCGCGATGCAACCGACCGTGAAACGGTCATCGAAAATCGTCTTCAGCCGCATTTTCGGGACGATGGTCGGGCTCATGTGCGGTCTCCTGATCGTCTATGCGTTCGGGGTCAACCCGATTTCAATCGGGCTCGCCGTCATCGTCGCGCTCACGCTCAATACGACGTTCGATAAGACGCACATGTCGACGTATGCGGCGTTCGCGATCGTGCTCATGCTTGAGAACCCGACGACCGACTTCTTCCACTATGCGTGGACCCGTTCCCTGTTGACGGCCGTCGGTGTCTTCGTCTCGCTCGGTGTCAACTATGCGTTCATGCCGCCTCGTTACGAGGAGCGGTTGCTCAGTGAGATTCGGAAGACGTCGGCGTATATGTTCCAGCACTGGCGCGAGCTCGTCGGGTCGCCGTCCGAGTTGCTCGAGACGCGGGCCCGTATCCTCGGCCATCAGGAGCTGCACATGATGCTCCAAGAGGATATGAAAGTGACGAACGTGAAATTGAAGCATTTGACGATGAAGCAATACCGGTTATTGATTCACCTTGAGGACAAGCTCGTCTTATTGCTCGAGAGTCTCGCTGAACATCGGGAGGCGCTATTGGTCATGGACGAGGAAGAACGCCGGGTGTTCGAGTCCGAGTTTTTATACCTCCTCGCGCATCACCACGATATCCTTTATACGTGTGACAAGCCGCATGCGCTGTTCACGTTGCCGCATGAGGATTTATCCGTTTCTGAAATTTTACACGGGCACTTGCTCGACTATCATGAACAGCTCGAAGCGTTCAAACATAATCCGAAATAAACGAAGGCCCCGTTTTAGCGACGGGGCCTTTACTTGTTGTCAATGTAAGTGGACATGTCATATTTACACATGCCTTTGGCGACACCCTCCGTTCCTGGAGCGATGCGGCTCCGGGGTTGCCTGCGGAAAGCGTGGGCGCCGAGAGGACGAGTGACCATGGACTAACAAGAAAAGACCACGTCATGTGACGTGGCCTGTACTTACTGCTGGAGTGATTTGACGAGCCGCTCATCCGGCGTGACGTACACTGTCTGCTGGTCCGTATAGATGACGAATCCAGGCTTGGCACCGCTCGGCTTTTTCACGTAACGTGCTTTCGTGTAATCGACCGGCACACCGCTCGAGGCACGGGCCTTCGAGAAATAGGCGGCGACGGTTGCCGCCTCGAGCAACGTCGTCTCGTCAGGTTCGCCCGAACGGATGATGACGTGGGATCCGGGAATATCTTTCACATGAAGCCAAATCTCGTCGCGACGGGCGAACTTGAACGTCAAATGATCGTTTTGCGTATTGTTCTTCCCGACGAAGAACTCTGTCCCCGTCGACGACGTATATGCCTCGAGCGAAATTTTCTTCGTCTGTTTCTTCTTTTGATTCCGTTGCTTCATGTAGCCGCCTTCGGCCAACTCTTCTCGAATCTCGACGATATCGGCCGGTGAGGCGACGTCGAGCTGGGCGACGAGCGTCTCTAAATACTCAATTTCGGCGTCGTTCAATTCGATTTGTTTCTGCACTTCGACTTTGGCGACTTTCAACTTGTTGTATTTCTTGTAGTACGCTTGTGCGTTCTCGTTCGGTGTCTTGAGCTTGTTGAGCGGGATGTCGATCATGCCGCCTTCCTCGTCGTAATAATCGACGACGTGGGCGACGGTCATGCCTTTCTCGAGCTGGAACAAGTATGTTGTCAACAGCTCCCCGTATTTCTGAAGTTCGTCGGAACGTTCCGTCGCCTTCAAATCGTCAAGCAGTCGCTTGCGCTTCAATAGGTTTTTCTCAAGCTCGGACTTGAGCAGACGCTCGACATCGTGAGCTTGTTGTTTGACGCGGTCGCGGTTCGCTTTTTCATAGAAGAAACGGTCGAGCACGTCTTTGCTCGTCTCATAGCGCTCTTCAGAGGTGATCTCACCGGACGTGAGCACGATTGGACTGAAGCGCTCTTTGCCCGACGCGAGCTGTTGGAAGACGTAAGGGCCTTCGAGGTCGCTCATCACGCTGACGAACGACTCCTCGATGCTGGCCCGGTTCGGGAGTTTGGCCCGGTGGACGATCTCTTGGGCGATTTGCGGGCTAAGCCCGGCGAAACTGGACACGAGCTGCTTGTCGAGCGAGCCGGCGTTCCAGTCGATACGTTTCAAACCGGCTTCACGCTCCGTCAACGGATCGCACTTGTCTTGGGCCGGTGGCAGTAAGTACTCGCTGCCCGGCATGATTGTCCGGTACGTGTTTTGTGACGGCGGGAGATGTTTGATGGCGTCTAAAATCTTGCCGTCCTCGTTCGTCAAGACGACGTTCGAGTGACGCCCCATCAGTTCGATATACACTTTCTTATTCTCTTCGTCGCCGAGCTCGTTTCGTGAACGGATCGACAGGACGATGACACGGTCACGTCCGACTTGTTCGATTGCCGTGATGAAGCCGCCTTCGATGTGTTTTCGGAGCATCATACAAAACATCGGCGGTTCTTGCGGGTTCTTGGTCGGGTTGTCGGTCAGTTGGAGCCGTGCGTACATCGCATTCGCCGAAACGAGCAATTGGACGCTTTGGCGGTTCGAGCGGACTTGAATCATCAAATCGAGCGAATACGGTTGGTGCACGCGATTGATGCGCCCCCCGACGAGCGCTTGTAATTCTGTTACGACACGATATGTCATTAATCCATCATATGCCACTAGTCTCATCACCTTTGTTCTTTTTCTGTCTCTACGTTATCAGATTCACGGAAAATATGGTACGATGAAGTAGGAAATCCGAACTTCTTCTTGCCGGAACAATTGATTGACTGCTATTATAATTAAATGTGATGTTAGAAGATGGAGGTCTTGCAGTGAATTTTAAAGAACGAGGATTATTAATCGTCTTGTCTGGCCCGAGCGGCGTCGGGAAAGGTACCGTTTGTCGAGTACTCCGTGAAGAGAAGGACAACAACCTTCAATATTCGGTGTCGGCGACGACCCGCAAACCGCGCGAAGGAGAAGTGGAAGGCGTACACTACTTCTTTAAGACGAGAGAACAATTTGAACACATGATCGAGCATAAACAATTGCTCGAGCACGCTGAATTTGTCGGCAACTATTATGGGACACCGGTTGAATGGGTTCGTGAGACACTCGAAAGCGGGAAGGACGTCATCCTCGAGATTGAAGTCCAGGGCGCTTTCCAAGTGAAAGAGCGTTTCCCGGAAGCGGTCTTTTTATTCTTGGCTCCGCCAAGCCTGCAAGAACTACGTAACCGCTTAGTCGGTCGAGGCACGGAATCGGAAGACGTGATCAAGCAACGCTTGCTCGTCGCCCGGGAAGAAATTGAATTGATGGATGCATACGATTACGTCGTTACGAATGATGAAGTGGATAAAGCGATCGATCGTATCAAAGCGATCGTGACGGCCGAACATTGTAAACGTGAACGTGTCGCGTCTCTCTATAAAAAAGCCATGATGGAGGTCATTTAATGTTATACCCTTCGATTGATGCCTTACAACGTATCATCCCGTCGAAATACACAATCGTCACGGTGGCCGCGAAGCGGGCCCGCCAAATCCAGGACGGAAAAGCAACAAAAGTCGCCGCGCCAAAATCGTATAAGCCGGTCGGTCAAGCGCTAGAAGAATTGTATTCGGGTGACACGACAATCATCACGAACGAAAAAAACAACGGATGAATTGTGACCCAAGTCGGATGCGACTTGGGTCACATTGTCTATAAGGGGGAGAATTGTGAATGTTGAACGATCGGAATATCTTGCTTTGTGTGAGCGGCGGTATCGCGGCGTATAAGGCGTGCGCGCTCACGTCGAAACTCGTCCAGGCCGGTGCGAACGTTCGAGTGGCGATGACCGCGTCAGCCGAAGAATTTGTCGGCAAAGCGACGTTTCAGGCGCTCAGCCGAAATCCGGTATACACCGACGTGTTCGAGGAACACGATCCGACCAAAATCGCCCACATCGACGTCGTCGATACGAGTGACTTGATCGTCGTTGCACCCGCCACGGCGAACATGATTGCGAAACTCGCAGCCGGTATTGCCGATGACTTCATCACGACCTCGATTTTAGCGGCCAAATGTCCCGTCATCGTCTCACCGGCGATGAACGTCAATATGCTCGAACATCCGGCCACGCGCCGCAATATCGAGACGCTCAAAACGTTCGGCTATCAAATCATCGAACCGGGCGTCGGCAATCTCGCGTGCGGGTGGATTGGTGGCGGACGCCTTCCGGAACCGGAAGACCTCGTCCGTATCGTCGAGAGCCAGTTCGTCCCGAAACATCTGCTCGGGAAACGCGTGCTAATCACGGCCGGTCCGACGGTCGAACGCATCGACCCGGTCCGCTTTTTATCGAACGACTCCTCTGGCAAGATGGGCGTCGCGCTCGCCGCGGCTGCCCGCGATATGGGCGCACACGTCACGCTCGTCCACGGACCGCTGCAAGTACCCGTACCGGACGGCGTGACCGCCATCGCCGTCGAATCAGGCACGGATATGCTCGAGACGGTGCTCGCGCGTTTCGATGACCAAGACCTCGTCATCAAATCGGCCGCCGTCGCCGACTATCGCCCGAAGACGGTCCATAGCGAGAAACATAAAAAAGTGCACGGCCCGTTGACGATCGAACTCGAAGAGACGACCGATATCTTGAAGACGCTCGGGGAGAAGAAGACGCATCAGCTCCTCGTCGGTTTTGCGGCCGAGACGGAGAATCTCGAGCAACACGCCCGCGATAAAATCGCCCGTAAACGGGTTGACTATCTCGTCGCCAACGATGTGTCCCAGCCAGATATCGGTTTCCGCGCCGATGACAACGAAGTCACGTTGTTTCGGGCGGACGGGGCTCATGTCCGCTTACCGCGACAGAGCAAACGTGCACTCGCTGTCGAGTTGCTCACACATTTTAAGGAAGATTTGCGATGATCGCCCACGTCCATGTCGATGCGCCCGTCATCACGATCGACCGTCCGTTCGATTATGAAGTGCCGCCCCAGTTCGAGACGTTAATCGAACCGGGCATGCGTGTCTCGGTCCCGTTCGGCTCACGACGCCTGCTCGGAATCGTCACCGGTGTCTCAGAAGGGACGCGCGAAGGGTTGAAACCGCTCGAAGCCCTATTAGATGAAGAATCATCACTGACGGACGAGTTGCTCGACTTATCGAACCATGTGAAAGAGACGACGCTCTGTTTCCGGTCGTCGGCACTCCTCGCCATGTTGCCGGCAGCGCTGAAAGTGAGTTACGACAAAGAGATTAAAGGCGAGACGCTCCCGGACGGCGTTCGAGCCGGTACCCATCTTTCGGAGTATCCGAAAGAGACGCAGTCCATCATCTTGGCGCTCGCCAAAAAAGGGGACATCTTGCTCGCGCCGGTGTTAAAAGAGAAACGGACGGTGAAGACGGACCTCGTCATCGAGCTCATCGATGCGACGCTCATCCCGGCCCGGGCGAAGAAACAACAAGAAGCGATTCAGTTGCTAAAGGACGTCCCGCGGATGTATTGGTCGTCGTTACGTCAAATCGGCTTATCGCGCGCACAACTGCAAAAGATGGAGTCGCTCCGTGCCGTCAAAGTGACCGAGGTCGAACTGAACCGCGACCCGTACGCCACGATTGAACAGGTCATCGAGACGGTCGAACTGAATGAAAGTCAAGCCGCGGCCGTCCATGCCATCCGTGATGCGGAAGCCGGGGAGACGTTACTCTTGCACGGTGTCACCGGCAGTGGGAAGACCGAGGTCTATTTAGAAGCGATCGGTCAAGTCGTCGATGACGGCAAGCAGGCGATTTTGCTCGTCCCGGAAATCTCGCTCACGCCGATGATGGTCAAACGATTCAAACGTCGCTTCGGAGACCGGGTCGCCGTGCTCCATAGCGCCTTGTCACAAGGAGAGAAATATGACGAGTGGCGCAAAATCAAACGACGTGAAGTCGATGTCGTCGTCGGGGCACGCTCGGCGATTTTCGCACCGCTCGAAAACATCGGCCTCATCATCTTGGACGAAGAGCATGAGACGACGTACAAGCAAGAAGAGAACCCGCGCTATCACGCGCGTGACGTCGCGATTTGGCGGGCCGAGTACCACGAGTGCCCGGTCGTCCTCGGAAGTGCGACCCCGTCACTCGAGTCTTACGCCCGCGCCCAAAAAGGCGTCTATCGCTATTTGCAACTGAGCGAACGGTACGGTGGCGAGATGCCGCCTGTCCATATTATCGACATGCGGCGTGAGCTCGCCAAAGGCAACACGACGATGTTTTCAGAAGATTTATTTGTCGCCATCAACGACCGCATCGCGAAAAAAGAACAGTGCGTCATCTTGCTCAACCGTCGTGGTTTCACGACGTTCGTCATGTGTCGCGACTGTGGGGAAGGGCTTACCTGTCCGCACTGCGCCGTCAACTTGACGTATCACCAACACGGCGACCGGCTCAAATGCCACTACTGCGGCTATGAGATCGGTATGCCGTCGAAGTGCCCGACGTGTGACAGCAAGAAAATCAAACAGTTCGGCACCGGCACGCAAAAGATCGAGACCGAGCTGTTGAACCGCATCCCTGAGGCGCGGATCATTCGGATGGACCAAGACACGACGTCACGCAAAGGGTCGCACGAACAACTGTTGAAACGCTTTGAGGATGGGGAGGCCGACATTTTGCTCGGTACCCAGATGATCGCCAAAGGGCTCGATTTCCCGAACGTCACGCTCGTCGGCGTGCTCGCGGCGGATGCGACGCTCGGCATGCCCGATTTCCGGGCGACCGAGCGTACGTTCCAACTCGTGACCCAAGTCGCCGGTCGGGCCGGACGCGGCAGTCTGCCGGGTGAGGCGTACGTCCAGACGTACAACCCGGACCATTATGTCATCGAGACGGCGAGTGAACACGATTATGAATCGTTTTACGCCCGGGAGATGCAACTGCGCCAAGTCGGTAATCATCCCCCATATTGGTACGTCACGCTCGTCACGTTCGCGGCGGAAAGTCCGCTCGTCGCCCAAGCGGAGGCCGAGCTGTTCGCCGCCGATTTCGTCGAGGCGCACGTGGCCCAGTCGCGACTGAACGGGCCGATGCCGGCACCGTTGTCGAAACTGAAGAACTTGTTCCGCTATCAGTTGTTCATCAAGACGAAACATCCGGAAGCGTTATATCCGGTCCTCGCCACGCTGCAACAGGCACGGGCGAAGGCGATTAGCAAAAAAGAATATCAATTGAGTATCGACGTAAACCCATACGTATTCATGTGAGGTGGAACCAGATGTATAAAGTAGTAGAGATTCCAAATGAGATTTTACGGGTCACGTGTGATCCGGTGACAAAATTTGATAAAAAGTTGCGTCAGACGGTCGATCGACTGTTCGACACGATGTATGAATATGATGGGGTCGGCGTGGCCGCCCCACAGGTCAATTTGAATCAACGGCTCGCCGTCGTCCATACGGATGATGAGACAGGACCGCTCGTGTTGATCAATCCGGAAATCATCGAGACGTCCGGGACCGAGATCGGTCTTGAAGGCTGCTTGAGCATCCCGGGTGAGTTCGGTTTCGTCGAACGGCATGAGACGATCGTCGTCAAGACGCAGGATTTGAAAGGCCGCACCCAACAAGTGAAGGCGAGCGGATTCTTCGCTCGGGCGATTCAACATGAGATTGACCATTTGGACGGAGTATTGTTCACGGACAAGCTCGCCGTGCCGGACAAAGGGACGGATCAGCGTATCGTCTTCATGGGGACGCCGACGTTTGCCGTATCCGTACTTGAGCGCTTGCTCGAAGAAGGATACAATGTCGTAGGTGTCGTCTCGCAACCTGACAAACCGGTCGGCCGTAAACGCGAACTGAAACCGACGCCGGTGAAAGAGTGTGCCCTGCGCCACAATATCCCGGTGTTACAGCCTGAAAAGGTGCGGACCGATTACGCGGATATCTTGGCACTCGAACCGGACTTGATTGTGACGGCGGCGTACGGACAAATCGTCCCGACCGAACTGTTAGAGGCACCGAAACATGGCGCCATCAACGTCCATGCTTCGCTGTTGCCGAAACATCGAGGTGGCGCGCCGATTCATCAAGCCATCCTCGATGGGGACAAAGAGACGGGTGTCACCATCATGTATATGGTCGATAAGCTCGATGCTGGCGACATGATTGCCAATACGGTCGTCCCGATTGAAGAATTGGACACGGTCGGTACGTTGTTCGACAAGCTCGCGGTCGCAGGATCAGACTTGTTGCTCAAGACGCTTCCTGCCTTCCTCGCTGGTTGGATTGAAGCCGTACCGCAAGACGAGCGTGACGTCACGTTCGCACCGAACATTAGCCGAGAGCGGGAACAGATTGACTGGACCCGTGCCGGTGCAGACATTTATAACCACATCAGAGGGATGAATCCGTTCCCGACGGCGTATACGACGATTGCCGGGGAACGGGTCAAACTGTTCTTCGGGTCGAAAACGACAGGGACGGGTGAACCGGGAACGATTGTACGGCTTGAAGAGGATGGATTTGTCGTCGCGACAGGCGACGCGGTCGCCATTAAAGTGGTCGACTTGCAACCATCTGGTAAAAAACGAATGGACGGGGCCACATTTATGCGTGGGGCCGGCCAAAAGTTACAAGTCGGCGATCGACTAGGAGGATAATATGAACGTACGAGTTGCAGCACTGGATACGCTAATCAAAATCGAACAAGGCGGCGCCTATTCGACGATTGCGGTCAACGATTTATTGAAACAGAAGAAATTGGCGACGAAAGATGTCGGCCTATACACAGAGCTCGTCTATGGGACGCTCGGCCGGAAACGGACGCTCGATTATATTTTAGAGAAGCGGGTTCAAAACCCGAAAAAATTGGACCGTTTCGTCTTGCCGCTCTTACGGATGAGTGTCTATCAACTGTTTTACCTCGACAAGATTCCGGATCGGGCCGTCTTGCACGAAGCGGTCGAGATTGCGAAAAAACGGGGCCATTCGGGTACCGGTAAGTTCGTCAACGGCGTGTTGCGCAACGTCATTCGGGACGGGTTCCCGGATTTGAGCACGCTTCCGGACGCTGAACGGATTGCCATCGAACATAGCCATCCCGATTGGCTCGTCGCCGAATGGGTGGAAACGTACGGTGTCGAAGCGACCGAGGCGATGTGTAAATTAAACAATGAGCCGGCTCCGGTCACGGTTCGGGTCAACCGCCAGCGCGTCACGGTCGAAGAGATGATTGAACGGCTCGCCGAAGTCGATGTCGTCGCGACACGCTCGGAGCTGTCAGCGGACGGACTCATCATCGAATCCGGAAACGTGCACTCGACAGCGTTCATCGATATGGGCTTGTTGTCGATTCAAGACGAGAGCTCGATGATCGTCGCCGATGCGCTTCAAGCCGGGAAAATGGAACGCGTTCTCGATGCGTGTGCCGCACCAGGTGGAAAAGCGATGCATACGGCAGAACGCATGGACGGTGGAACGCTCGTCGCCCTCGACTTGCATCCGCATAAAGCGAAGTTGATTGAACGTCAAGCGAAGCGTCTGCATATCGATGGAGTGACCGCACTTGCCCTCGATGCCCGCCAGGCCGGGGATACATTTGAACCGGAGAGCTTCGACCGGATTTTACTCGACGTCCCATGTTCGGGACTCGGTGTCATCCGTCGCAAGCCCGATATCAAATGGACGAAAGACAAGTCCGCCCTCGCTGGACTGCCGAAAGTCCAACGTGAAATCATTGACGCCGTCTTGCCACTGCTTAAACGAGGTGGTACGCTAGTGTACTCGACATGTACCATCGACCCTACTGAGAATGAACAGCAGGCCGATTACATTTTGTCGAACGGATTGACGTGGGATGAGACACTCCAAGACCGTCTTCCACAAGTATTGCACCCGATGATGTCATCGGACCGCGCTGAACTCAAATTACTCCCGACGTCGTTCGGGACGGACGGTTTCTATATCGCCGCATTCAAGAAAGAGGTATAAACATGAATCCAAAAGCAGTTGAAAAAAATCCATTAGTCGGTGCCAAGCCGTCACTCTATTCCCTCACGTACTCAGAGCTCGAACAATGGCTGATTGAGGCAGGAGAAAAATCGTTCCGCGCGAAACAGTTATATGACTGGATGTACGTCAAGCGTGTGACATCGTTCGACGATATGACGAACGTCTCGAAACCGCTCCGCGAGAAATTAGACGCGGCGTTCCAATTGACGACATTGAAAGAACTCGTCCGTCAAGAATCAAAGGACGGGACAATCAAGTTCTTGTTCGAGCTTCAAGACGGTTATTCTATCGAGACGGTACTCATGCGCCATGAGTACGGAAACTCGGTCTGTGTCACGACGCAAGTCGGCTGCCGCATCGGTTGCACGTTCTGTGCTTCGACGCTCGGTGGTTTGAAACGTAACTTAGAGGCCGGTGAAATCACGGCCCAAGTCCTCGACGTCCAGCGCGCGCTCGACGCGAGCGAAGAGCGGGTCGACTCGGTCGTCGTCATGGGAATCGGCGAACCGTTCGATAACTACGACGAATTGATGCGCTTCTTGCGCACGGTCAACCACGATGACGGCTTGAACATCGGTTCACGTCACATCACCGTGTCGACGAGTGGGATCGTACCGAAGATTTACAAGTTTGCCGATGAAGGCATGCGCATCAACTTCGCAATCTCGCTTCACGCGCCGACGACGGATATTCGGACACGCCTTATGCCGATCAACCGTGCTTACAACTTGGACAAGTTGATGGAAGCCGTCAACTACTATACAGAGAAGAGCGGTCGCCGCATCACATTCGAATACGGTTTATTCGGCGGGGTTAACGACACGGAAGAACACGCGCATCAACTCGCTGACTTGTTGAAAGGCGTCAAATGCCACGTCAACTTGATTCCAGTCAACCACGTGCTCGAGCGCGATTACGTCCGCACACCACGTAAACAAATTTTTGCCTTTGAAAAAGTGCTCAAAGATCGAAAAGTGAACGTGACGATTCGTCGCGAACAAGGTTCGGATATCGATGCGGCTTGTGGGCAGCTTCGAGCGAAGGAGCGCGAACAAGAAACGAGGTAATCACGAAGATGGAATTAGCATACCGAACCGACCGGGGCCAAGTGAGAGCACAGAACGAGGATGCCGTCTTGATTTTAGGGGACGAACATGCCGGAATTGCTCTCGTGGCCGACGGGATGGGGGGACATGAAGCCGGGGAGGTCGCGAGTCAGCTCGTCATCGAGCAGTTTCGCCGTGCCTTCTCGACGCTTCCGGCCTCGCCGATGGAGATGGAGAATTGGTTCCGCCAAAACGTGGAACTGGCCAATGATCAAGTGCTCGATTTCTCGAAACAAGCCAACCTCCTCATGATGGGGACGACGATTGCCGGTGTCTGTTGGCACGACGAGACGATCGTCATCGTCCACGTCGGGGATAGTCGTGTATATGCCTTGCGAGATGATAAGCTGCAGCAATTGACGGAAGATCATTCCTACGTGAACGTGTTGAAACAACTCGGCGAATTGACCGAGGAAGAGATGCGCGTCCATCCGAAACGTAACATTATCACCCGTTCAATCGGCTCGAATGAGCATGTCGAACCTGATCTGCAAGTGTTTGCCGAACCCGAGTTTGACACGATTTTAATCTGTACGGACGGCTTGACGACTCATTTGACTGATGAGGAAATCAAGCAAGTCTTGAAACGTCCCGTCTCGGCGGACGTCAAGGCGGATCAATTGATCGATCAAGCCAACCGTTTGGGTGGGAGTGACAACATCACCGTTGCCCTCGTCCAGTTCACAGATAGAAAGAGAGGATGAATCCGATGCGAAGTGGAGAACGAATCAACGATCGTTATCGGATCGAACAGCAAATCGGCAGCGGCGGCATGGCAAATGTCTACCGGGCTCACGATGAGATTTTAAACCGAACCGTCGCCATCAAGGTGTTGCGATCTGAATTCTCGCATAACGAACAATTTATACGCCGGTTCGAACGGGAAGCCCACGCGGCGACTAGTCTGAACCATCCGAATATCGTCGCCATCTACGACGTCGGAGACGAGCGTGACATCTATTACATCGTCATGGAACACGTCGATGGGATGACGCTCAAACAATATTTGCAAGAAGAGTACATATCTGTCGACGAGGCGCTTCGCATCATGGGACAGATTTGTGATGCCATCGACCATGCCCATGCGAATCGAATCATTCATCGGGACATCAAACCGCAAAACATGATGATCGATCAGAGCGGCAACGTCAAAGTGACGGACTTTGGGATTGCGGTGGCCATGTCGAACGCGACGCTGACCCATACGATGTCAGTGCTCGGCTCGGTCCATTACTTTTCTCCAGAACAGGCGCGCGGAAAGTTCGCCGATGAGAAGTCAGATATTTATTCACTCGGTGCCGTCCTGTATGAACTCGTGACCGGACGCGTTCCGTTCATCGGCGAGACGCCAGTCGCCGTCGCACTTCAACATTTGCAAGACGACCCGATTCGACCGATGGATTTGAACCCGAACATCCCGCAAGCGCTTGAGAACTGCATCATGCAGGCGCTGGCGAAATCACCGGGCGCCCGTCACACATCGGTCGCCGCCTTTAAGAAGGATTGCATGACGGCGCTCGACCCGGAACGTGCGAACGAACCGAAACGCCTCAGTACGGAACAGGACGCATTCGATCAGACGCTCGTCATGTCACCGGTCGTCCCGGACGAACCGAACGTCAAAGAGACACCGGAACAACCGGTCGCACCGAGCGAACCTGAGACAGCGAACCCGAAGCCGAAACGGAAGAAGAAGTGGTGGCTTTGGCTCCTACTCCTCTTCTTGTTGATTGGCGGCGGAATCGGGGCATATGTCATCGCCGATGAGATGTCCCGTGCCGTCGTGCCAGACGTCGTCGGGATGACGAACGACGAAGCGACGACCGAACTCGAAACAGCCGGTTTTGTCGTCGAAGCGACAGAGCGGGCGAGCGATAACATCGCCGCTGGCGACGTCATTTCGCAGACACCGCAAGCCGGTCGGAAACCGAAACGCGGAACGACCGTGACGATTGTCGTGTCGGCCGGGAAAGAGACGGTCGCGATGCCGGACGTCGAAGGATTGTCTCAGTCGGCGGCCGAGCGGACGCTCAAAGACCTCGACTTTGCGGATATCGAAATTCAATCCGAGGCGTCGGAGACGGTCGATAGCGGCGATGTCATCTCCCAGTCGATTGCTCCGGACAACGAGGTCGTCCCGTCTGAAGAGACGGTGACGCTCGTCGTCTCGACCGGTAGCAATAAAGTCGAACTCGCCAATTTAGCCGGGTATACGTTTGAGGAAGCGACGACGTACGCCGAACAGAATAGCTTGAAAATCGTCAAACGAGACGAGTATTCAACGAGCGTGCCCGCCAACCAAATCATTCGTCAGTTACCGACGGCCGGAACAGCCGTCGACCCGGGGACGGAATTGACCGTCATCGTGTCGCAAGGGGTCGAACCGACCGACGTCTCGATTGAACGGGAAGTCAACGTCGAAATCGATCCGCCTGCTGAAGGCGAAGAACCTGTGGCACTCGAGGTCGTCATTCGGACGGTAGACGCCCGTGGCGAAGTCGAAGTGTTGCGTGATAAGATAACGGAGACGACGACTTACTCGTATACGCTCGTCATTGCACCGGACGAAGTCGGAACCGCGACGATCGAAGTCGACGGGGAAGTCGTCCGGACGGATACGGTGACGTACGCACAAGCAAAAGATTCACAATGAAGAGGTGGCGCGCGCGTCGCCTCTTTTTCTAAGGAGGTCATAGGATGAAAGGTACGATTATTCGATTACAAGGCGGGTTTTATGATGTCATGACGGAAGAGAAACAAGAAATCCGTTGTCGCGCCCGCGGCAATTTCCGCAACCGGAACATCTCGCCGGTCGTCGGCGACGATGTCGATATTCAAGACCAAGGGGACGGCACAGGCTATATCTTGGCCGTCGATGAGCGGTCGAACCATCTCGTCCGCCCGCCGATTGCTAACATCGATCAAGCGTTCTTGCTGTTCTCGGTCAAGGAACCGGCATTCTCGTTCCATCTGCTCGACCGTTTCCTCGTCTTAATCGAATCGAAGCAAGTCCATCCGATTATTGTCTTAACGAAAATGGACTTGTTGACGGAGTCGGAACTCGAAACGATTCAAGCGGCAGCGGCCTTATATCGGTCAATCGGCTATGAGGTCATCGAGACGTCGACGGAGACCGGGTCGGGGATTGAACAAATTCGTGGGTCGTTTAAAGAGAAGACGAGCGTGTTTGCCGGACAGACCGGAGTCGGCAAGAGTTCGCTCTTGAACGCGGTCGCGCCGGAACTAGAACTCGCGACCGGGAAAATCTCGAAGTCGCTCGGCCGAGGCAAGCACACGACGCGTCACGTCACGCTCATCACGCTCGCTGACGGGCTCGTCGCTGACACGCCTGGTTTCTCAAGCCTCGAGTTCCCAGAAGAACTCGAAGTCGAGGAGATGCGCTGGTGCTTCCCTGAGTTCGTCGAGCGGCACGACGACTGTAAGTTCCGAGGCTGTGCCCATTTGAACGAACCGGGTTGTGCCGTCAAAGCGGCCGTCGAGGCGGGAGAAATCGCTTCCACCCGTTATGAGAATTATGTTACGTTTATGGCAGAGTTAAACGATAGACAACGGAGGTACTGACATGATTAAAATTGCACCCTCGATTTTAGCGGCGGACTTCGCCAACCTAGAGGCAGAAGTGAAGGCGGTCCAAGAGGCCGGCGCGGATTATATCCATTTTGACGTCATGGACGGTCAATTCGTCCCGAACATCTCGATCGGTCTCCCGGTGCTCGCGAGCTTACGGAAGAAGTCGGACATGGTGTTAGACGTCCACTTGATGATCGACCAACCGGAGCGCTTCGTCGAAGACTTCATCAAGGCGGGAGCGGACATCGTCACCGTCCACGTCGAAGCGACGAACCATTTGCATCGCGTGCTTCAACAAATTAAGGCGGCCGGAGCCAAGTGTGGCGTCGTTCTCAACCCGCATACGCCGCTGTCATTGATTGAACACGTGCTCGGTGACGTCGACATGGTACTTCTCATGACGGTGAACCCTGGCTTTGGGGGTCAGAAGTTCATCGAATCGGTCGTGCCGAAAATCGCGGCGTTGAACGAGATGCGCCAAGCGCGCCGTCTCGACTTTGAAATCGAGATTGACGGCGGCGTCAACGCGGAGACTGCGAAATTATGTATCGATGCCGGTGCTGACGTGCTCGTGGCCGGCTCGGCCATCTATAACGAGCCGAGCTATAAAGACGCAATCGATAGCATTCGCAACGCATCTCGTGTATAATCGTCCATAGAACAACAAATATTGTCGCAAGGGGTGTCACATTCTGTGGCTGAGAGGCATACGCTAACCCTTTGAACCTGTTCCGTTCACACGGACGTAGGGATGTGGCGAAAATGCACGTTGCTACTCGATAGCAGCATGGCGTTTACGTCATGCTGCTTTTTGTCGTTCGCTCATATTTTAAGGAGGGAAATAGATGAAACAACGTTTAAAATTACAGGCGCTCATTGAAATCTCATTGTTCGCCGCACTCGGTTTGATTTTTGATTTGCTCATCCCGTTCCGGATGCCGCAAGGCGGGTCGATCAGCTTGGCGATGTTGCCGATTTTCGTCATGGCGTATCGTCACGGTTTGAAAGGCGGACTTGCGACCGGTGCACTTGTCGGAACGCTGCAACTGCTGTTCGGGGCCTACATCTTCACGCCGGTCCAGTTCCTGCTCGACTACACGTTCGCTTACGGTGTCGTCGGGATGGCGGGACTGTTTGCTGGTCAAGTGAAACGAGCCGCCAAGGATGAGGCGAAAAAGACGCTCGTCGTTTATTTGGTGCTCGGCGCGCTCCTCGGTTCACTGCTTCGTTACGGCGCCCACGTCTTGTCGGGGATCGTCTTCTTCGCCGAATACGCGGAAGGTCCGGTCGTCGCCTACTCGTTCGCCTATAACATGACGTACATGCTCCCGTCCTTCCTCGTGTCGGCCGTCGTCCTCGTCCTCTTGTTCGTCTCGGCGCCGCGCTTCGCGACGCTCGCGACCCGGGACGTCCGCTAATGCGGGTGTTGATTGTGGCGGCCAGCCCGGAACCAATCTCGGGACTCCCGCGTGACGTCGATTACATCATCGGCGTCGATGGGGGGTACGAGACACTGTTGAACCACGGGCTGAACCCAGATCTCGTCGTCGGCGATTTCGACTCCTTCACGGGCGAAGTGCCGATCGACGCCGTCCGCTATCCATCTGAGAAAGATGTGACCGACCTCGAGATCGCTCTCGAGGCGGCACGGGGGCATGGCGCGACGGAGATGATTGTCTACGGTGCGCTCGGCGGCCGGCTCGATATGACGCTCAGCAATATCGGTCTGCTCGAGGCGTATCCGGAGATGCGTCTCGTCACGGCAGGGCAGACGGTACGACTCGTCGGGTCGGGACGCTATGAACTCCCGCGTCAAGACGGTCACTATTTGTCGCTCATCCCATGGAAGCAGGCGAACGTGACCATCCGCGGCGTCAAATATCCGCTCGACCGTCACGATGTCGTCAGCCATGAGGCGCTCACCATCTCGAACGAATGGGACGATGAAGCGGCGGATTTGATCGTGCACGAAGGCATGGTGCTCGTGCTGTATGTCAAAAAATGAACACAAAAAAATCCCATCGGCGAATGCCGCTGGGATTTATTTCGTTCGTGTATAAAAATTATACGCGTTCAACGAGACCTGATTTAAGAGCGCGAGCTGAAACCCAAACTCGTTTAGGTTTACCGTCAACGAGAATACGAACTTTTTGTACGTTTACACCCCAAGTGCGTTTTGTCTTGTTGAGTGCGTGCGAACGGTTGTTACCTGATTTAGGTGATTTACCTGTTACGTAGCATTTACGTGCCATGCGTTTCCCCTCCTTTTTTATGTGGGTTCGTCCTAATAGACACTCGTTTATATTAGCACGGGTTTTTTCACGATGCAACTAGAAAATCATAGGATGACAAGAAAAAAACTTGACATTACTGGAAAGGATTTTAATAATGAATGAGGGTTACGGCTACAATTGACCGAGTTTATGGAGCAGGTTCTTTTAATAACTAGGTACTTATTGTAGAATGTAGTGAAGGAATCATTCCGAATAAAGGAGGCTACTCCATATGGCAATTGAAATGAAGACAACATATGGCAATATTGACATCACGAACGACGTGGTCGCGACACTCGCAGGCGGTGCGGCGATGGAATGTTTCGGCGTTGTGGGAATGGCGTCTCAAGCTCAATTGAAAGACGGGATCGCAGAACTATTGAAACGTGAAAACTACGCCCGAGGCGTGGTCGTACGTCAAGATGGAGAAGACGTACATATCGACATGCACATCATTGTAAGCTACGGGACGAAAGTGTCGGAAGTCGCATACAACGTGCAAAGCCGTGTAAAATACACGCTCGGTGAAACTTTAGGATTAAACGTTTCGTCGGTAAACATATTCGTACAAGGCGTTCGTCTGACGAATGACTGACGAGAACGAAGGAGGATTTGGTGTGGGTTTAAAACGTTTAGATGGATTGGTGTTCGCGAACATGGTCGCGAACGGTGCAGCCAACTTGAGCCAGAATGCGGATTATGTAGATTCGCTTAACGTCTTCCCGGTGCCGGACGGCGACACGGGGACGAACATGAATTTGACGATGACATCGGGTGCGAAAGAAGTGGCCGCACTCAACTCGGCGAATATCGCTGACGTCTCATCGAAGTTTGCACGCGGTCTCTTGATGGGGGCACGTGGGAACTCGGGCGTTATTTTGAGCCAGTTGTTCCGTGGTTTCGGTAAAGCAATCGAAGGCAAGACAGAAGTGTCGACAGTCGATTTCGCCGAAGCGTTGAAACGTGGCGTCGATACGGCATACAAGGCGGTTATGAAACCGGTTGAAGGAACGATTTTGACGGTTGCTCGTGAAGCGGCCGACGAAGCGCTCCGTGCTTCAGAGTCGACGAGCGACTTCAACGAGTTCATGGAACTCGTGATTGTCGAAGCGAAAGCTTCACTCGAACGGACACCGGACTTATTGCCGGTCTTAAAAGAAGTCGGCGTCGTCGATTCAGGCGGCCAAGGCTTGCTCGTCATTTATGAAGGGTTCCTCGCGAGCCTCGAAGGCAAAGAACTTGAGAAACCACATGCACCGGTCATGGATGCGCTCATTGAAGCTGAACATCATGCCCACGCCGCGCAAGGATTCATGTCGACGGAAGACATCGAATTCGGCTATTGCACGGAAATCATGGTCCGGTTCCAAGACGAGAAATTGAAGGACGTGCCGTTCAACGAGGACGCGTTCCGCAATGAATTGTCTGAACTCGGTGACTCGCTCCTCGTCGTCGCAGACGAAGAGTTGCTCAAAGTTCACGTTCACGTCGAGACGCCAGGTGACGTCATCACGAAAGGACAGCGTTACGGGGAACTCGTCGCTGTCAAAATCGAGAACATGCGTCAACAGCACTCGACCATCTTAGAAGAAGAACATGGCGCCAACCAGCACGGCGTTCAAACGGCTGCTCCGACGGCTCCGAAGGCGAAAGCGCCGTTCGCGATCGTTACGGTCGCGATGGGCGAAGGTGTCAGCGAATTGTTCCGTTCACTCGGGGCGGCCCACGTCATCGAGGGCGGTCAGACGATGAACCCATCGACGGAAGATATCGTCAAGGCGATTGAAGCGGCCAACGCGGATCACGTCTTCATCTTCCCGAACAACTCGAACATCATCATGGCTGCTGAACAAGCGGCCTCGGTCGCACCTTGCGGCGTCTCGGTCATTCCGACGAAGACGGTGCCACAAGGACTCGCGGCAGCGATCGCCTTCAATCCGGAAGCGGATGTGGAAACGAACGAGAGCGTCATGAAGGCTGCGGCAAGCGCCGTCAAGTCTGGTCAAGTGACGTATGCGGTTCGTGATACGAGCATCGACGGTGTCGAGATTCGTAAAGACGACCACATGGCGATTGCCGAGAAGAAAATCGTCGCCTCATCGGCTTCGAGCCTCGAAGCGGCGAAAGCGCTTGTCGACGCGCTCGTGGATGCCGATGACGAAATCATCACGATTTTGACGGGCGAAGGTTCGTCAGCGGAAGACGTCGTAGCACTCTCGGCGTATATCGAGTCGAAGAACGACGAGATTGAAATTGAGGTCCATGACGGGAAACAACCGCTCTACTCCTACATTTTTAGTGTGGAATAAGCTGTAACTCAGCCCTACCTTCTGTATAATGAAGGTAGGGTTTTTTTGAAAGGGGGAAATGCGATGAAATATCGCAGTGTGTTTGATATCATCGGTCCGGTCATGGTCGGTCCATCGAGTTCGCATACGGCCGGAGCCGCGCGCATCGGCCTCATGGCTGGGAAGTTGTTCGGGCGTACGCCACGGCTCGCGCACATCACGTTTTATGGGTCGTTCGCCGATACGTATCGGGGGCACGGTACCGATGTTGCCATCGTCGGCGGCATCATGGGCTTCGATACGTTCGATTTGCGCATCCCGCAAGCACTCGATATCGCCAAAGAGCGCGGTATCGAGGTCGTCTTTGAGACGAGCGATGCGTTGACAGACCATCCGAACACGGCCCGGGTCCACCTCGAAGACGAGGATGGCACGTTCGAAATCGTCGGGATTTCAATCGGCGGCGGGACGATCGAGATTACCGAGTTGAACGGATTCCCGCTCAAACTGTCAGGCGGCGGTCCGGCACTCGTCGTGTTGCACCATGATCGCTTCGGGGCGATCGCGGCCGTGACCGGCATCTTGGCCCGGCATGAGTTGAATATTGGGCATATGGAAGTGAGTCGTCACGAGAAAGGCAAGCAAGCGCTTATGGCGATTGAGATTGATGAACATCTGTCAAAAGACGTGTTAGCGGAAATTGAACGGTTACCTCAAATCGAGCGGGTAGCCATCTTTGGGGAATAAGGAGAAACCAATATGTTTAAATCAGTAGAAGAATTAGTCAGAACGGCAACAGAGCGAGGCATTCCGATTTCAGAAGTGATGATCGAGCAAGAAGTGCACGTCAGACGCTCGACGCGGGAAGAAGTCGTCGGCATGATGGAGCGCAATCTAGAAGTGATGGAAGAAGCGGTCGCCCGGGCACTCGAAGGCGTGACGTCCGTGACGGGTCTCACGGGGAACGATGCCGTGCTCATGACCGACTATATCCGTTCCGGCAAATCGCTCGCCGGAGACTTGATTTTAGATGCGGTCGCAAAAGCGATCGGCACGAATGAAGTCAACGCGGCGATGGGACGCATCTGCGCGACCCCGACCGCCGGAAGCGCCGGTGTCGTACCGGGTACGTTGTTTGCGGTCAAAGAACGTCTGGAGATGGACCGTGACGCGATGGTCCGCTACTTGTTCACGTCAGGAGCGTTCGGCTTCGTCGTCGCCAACAACGCCTCGATTTCGGGAGCGGCTGGTGGTTGTCAGGCGGAAGTCGGATCAGCGACCGGGATGGCCGCCGCGGCCATCGTCGAAGCGGCCGGCGGGACGCCGGAACAATCGGCGACGGCGTTTGCAATCGCACTGAAAAACATGCTCGGTCTCGTCTGTGATCCAGTAGCTGGGCTCGTCGAGGTACCGTGCGTCAAACGGAACGCGATGGGCGGGGCGAACGCCATCGTTGCGGCCGATATGGCACTCGCCGGAATCACGTCCCGCATCCCTTGCGACGAGGTCATTTCCGCGATGCATGAGATTGGTCAGATGATGCCGACCGCGTTGAAAGAGACAGCGCGTGGTGGTCTCGCCAATACGCCGACGGCACGCCGTCTCGAACGAAACATCTTTGGAGAGAAAGAAAATGTCCAGAAGTGAGGCGTTGACGACGCTGAAAGGGGTCGGGCCAGAGATGGCCAAAAAATTAGAGACGATGGGTCTCGAACGAATCGAGGACGTGCTGGAGCACGTCCCGTTTCGTTATGAAAATTATAATAGCGGCACGGTGACGACGGCCATTCACGGCGACCTCGTCAAATGGAGCGGCACCGTACAGGCGGCACCGCTCGTACGCTATTACAGCAAAGGCAAGAACCGGCTCCAATTCCGCTTGTTGCTCGAGGAGCGCTACGTCGTCCACGTGACGATGTTCAACCGGGCCTTTTATAAAGACAAGCTCGCGCTCGGCGCCACGGTGACGGTCAAAGGGAAATGGGATATGAACCGGATGACGATCAGTGCGACCGACCTCGAGTTCGGTGAGCTCTCGGATGGGTTGCAACCGATTTATTCGCTCCGGGCCGGATTGACCCAAAAGAATTTTGGACGCATCGTCAAACTCGCATTCGAACAGACGACCTCGTTCGAGGATCGCTTGCCCGAATCGATTCGGCAACGTTATCGTCTCGAGGACCGGGAGACGATGTTGAAAGGGATGCATTTCCCTGATTCGGTCGAGACGTATAAACAGGCACGCCGAAGTTACGTCTATGAAGAGTGTCTGCTCTATCAGTTGAAACTCCAGGCGTTCCGTAAGATGGAGCGGGCGGGGAAAGGGCGCGCGCTCACGCTCGACAAGCAGCGGTTGAACGAGTTCGTCAAACAGCTCGCGTTCCCGTTGACAGGGGCACAGACACGTGTCATCCGGGAGATTGTCGGCGACTTAGAAAAGCCAGAACGGATGAATCGGTTGTTACAAGGGGATGTCGGGAGCGGAAAGACAGTCGTTGCCGCGATCGCCTTGTATGCGACGGTGTGCGCCGGCTATCAAGGGGCGCTCATGGTCCCGACGGAGATTTTGGCCGAACAGCATCTCGCCTCGTTGCAGGCGCTGTTCGAACCGTACGGCATGCGCGTCGGGCTACTGACGAGTTCGGTCAAAGGCAAGGCTAGGAACGAATTGCTCCAGGCGATTAAAGACGGCGACGTCGATATCATCGTCGGGACGCACGCCTTGATTCAAGGGCCGGTCGAGTTTTCGCGTCTGCATCTGGCCATCACCGATGAGCAACACCGGTTCGGGGTCGAACAGCGGAAAATGCTCCGTGACAAGGCGGAACTCGCCGACGTGCTCTATATGACAGCGACGCCGATTCCACGGACGCTCGCCATCAGCGCTTTCGGGGAGATGGACGTCTCGACGATTGATGAGATGCCGGCCGGGCGGAAGCCGATTGAGACGTATTGGGCCAAGACCGATCAAATCGACCGGGTCCATGCGATGGTGAACCGTGAGCTCGCCCTCGGACGTCAAGCGTACGTCATCGCGCCGCTCATCGAGGAATCGGACACGCTCGAAGTCGAGAGCGCGACCGCGCTCTACGACATGTTACGGGAGCGCTTCCCGAATTATGCGGTCGGTCTCATGCACGGTAAACTGTCGAGCACCGAGAAAGACGAGGTCATGAAGGCTTTCGCTAGCAACGCCCTCCAAATCCTCGTCTCGACGACGGTCGTCGAGGTCGGGGTGAACGTGCCGAACGCCTCGCTCATCATCATCCACGACGCCGAACGATTCGGCTTGGCGCAACTGCACCAGCTGCGTGGGCGTGTCGGTCGAGGCGCCGATCAATCTTATTGTATATTGGTAGGGGATCCAAAGTCCGACGTCGGGAAACTTCGTTTAAAGACGATGACCGAGACGAATGACGGATTCGTGCTCGCCGAGAAAGACTTGGAACTCCGCGGGGCCGGTGACTTCTTTGGGACGGCCCAGAGCGGTCTGCCAAGCTTCCGCGTCGCTGATCCAGTACTCGATTTAAAAGTGATGGAAGTGGCGATGCAAGACGCCGTACGGCTGCTCGGGAGCGAGGCGTTTTGGAACGAGGCGACGTATGCCCCGCTCCGACACTATTTGAAACGACTCGACTTACTCGTCGGAGAACGATTGGAATGACAAACAACACTTGAAAATAAAATCTAAAGAATATATACTGCTATTAGTACCAGGTATTAAGTTCTTTAGCATAGAGTTTAGGAGGGAACTGAATGCGGGTACCTAAGAAAGAGCGGCAACGCTTATTGCAAGAAACGATTGATCGCAACCCGTTCATCAAAGACGAAGAGCTGTCGAAACAGTTTGCAGTCAGTATTCAAACGATTCGACTCGATCGGATGGAGTTAAAGATTCCGGAAGTGAGAGAACGGATCAAGCACGTTGCCTCAGAACACCTCGATGAAGTGAAGTCGCTCGCCATGAGCGAGGTCATCGGTGATATGATTGACTTGAAGCTCGATGAATCGGCCATCTCGGTTCTCGACATTGAGAGAGAACACGTCTTTAGCCGCAACGAGATCGCCCGGGGACACGTATTGTTCGCCCAGGCCAACTCGTTAGCGGTGGCGCTCATCAATGATGAATTGGCGTTGACCACTAAAGCGGACATCCGGTTTAGTCGCCAGGTCCATCTTGGAGAGCGAGTCGTTGCCAAGGCTCGTGTAATCAAACTACGTCGGGACGGAAGAACGGACGTCACAGTGGATAGTTATGTCGGCGAAGAGTGTGTCTTTAGCGGAGACTTCACGATCTATCGTCGCGGTGAGGAGGAACAGGCATGAAATTAGCAATCGATGCAATGGGCGGGGATCATGCCCCGAAAGCAATCGTGGAAGGCGTCAAACAGTTTGCCGACGCGTTCCCGAATGAGCAGATGGAACTGTTTTTAGTCGGAGATGAGGTCAAACTCGCCTCTTATGGGTTGACCGACCCGCGAATCAAAATCGTTCCGGCAAGTGAAGTCATCACCGGAGACGATGAGCCGGTCCGGGCCGTCCGCCGTAAAAAGGACAGCTCGCTCGTCGTGGCGGCCAAACTCGTCAAAGACGGAGAGGCCGACGCCCTCGTCTCGGCTGGGAATACCGGCGCCCTCATGGCGGCGTCACTATTCGTCATCGGACGGATTCCCGGCATCGAGCGTCCCGCGTTGTCACCTACGTTCCCTACATATACGGGTAGCGGTGTCGTCATTTTAGACGTCGGGGCCAACCCGGACGCTAAGCCTGAGCACTTGGTCGACTATGCGATCATGGGCTCGCTCTACGCTGAGCACGTCCGCGGCGTCAAGCGCCCGCGCGTCGCGCTACTGAACATCGGGACCGAGGCTGGGAAAGGAAACGCCCTCACGAAAGAGGCGTACCCCCTCCTTGAACAAGCACCGGTCCACTTTGTCGGCAACGTGGAAGCACGTGAGGCGATGTCCGGTGACGTGGACGTCATCGTCACCGAAGGGTTCGCCGGAAACATTTTGCTCAAAGGTGTCGAAGGTTCGTCATCGATGCTCATGAAGATGATGAAAGAGCAGTTCACGAGCGATTTCGTCTCGAAGCTCGCCGCTCTCGTCTTAAAACCGAAGTTGAAACGATTGAAACAAACATTAGATTATCGGGAACACGGTGGAGCCGGGTTATTCGGCATCAACGCCCCGGTCATTAAAGCGCACGGTTCGAGCGATGCGCTCGCCATCATGAGCGCGCTCAAACAGGCGAAAATCATGGTCGATCACGACGTCGTCGCGAAGATCAAGCAAGCCAAAGTCACAAACTAATTCAAAGAAGGTGAGTACATGGGGAAAACAGCATGGGTATTTCCAGGACAAGGGTCACAAGCCGTCGGCATGGGCCAAACGTTCCTCGACAATCCTGAGCAACTGCACGCGATCGGCCGTCGCCTCGGATTTGATTTACTCGACGCCATGGCGGCAGGATCAAAAGAAGAGCTTCAACGGACAGAACTGGCCCAACCGGCCATCGTGGCGCATGCGGCATCACTCGCACAAGCTCACGCCAAAACAGGGGCCGCGCCAGACATGGTGATTGGTCACAGCGTCGGAGAATATGCGGCACTCGTCATCGCCGGCGTCATCGATTTGGAAGAGGCGAGCGTGCTCGTCCACGAACGCGGTAAGCTCATGTCAGAAGTGAAGGATGGGGCGATGGCAGCCGTCATCGGGATGACCGATGTCGACGAGGCGTTCCATGTGACGGAGAAAATCAGTGCTAGCGGGAACCTTGTACAAATCGCCAACTACAACTGTCCGGGTCAGTTCGTCATCTCGGGACACGTCGACGCGGTCAAACAAGCCGAGACGGACTTGAAACAGGCCGGCGCGAAACGCGTCTTACCGCTCAACGTCTCTGGTGCGTTCCACAGCTCGTACATGATGCCAGCCGCGACGCGGTTCAAAGACGTGCTCGCTTCGTCACCGTTCAAACCGGCGGCGATCGGGATTATCTCGAACGTCGATGCCGAGGTCCACACCGACCCGGAGAAATTGAAAGCACTCCTCACCGAGCAACTGTACGCATCGGTCCGATTCGAGGCGTGTGTCCGCAAAGCGATCGACGCTGGCGTCGACACGTTCATCGAATTCGGTCCGACGTCGCCATTGTCGGGTCTCATCAAGCGAATCGACGCGAACGTGACGATCAAACAGGCGACGACGCTCGAAGAGGTGGCCGCGTTAGGAGGAGAAGTACGTGCATGACCAAGTAGCAATCGTGACAGGCGCGTCCCGGGGGATCGGGGCCGCCATCGCGAAGCGTTTAGGGGAAGACGGCTTTCGGGTCGTCGTGAATTACTCGGGTAGTGTTGAGAAAGCAAAGGCTGTCGTCAGTGAGATTGAAGCGAACGGGGGCGAGGCCATCGCCGTCAAAGCGGACGTCTCAAACGCGGATGACGTGAAGGCGCTCATCAAGACGACGGTCGACACGTTCGGCCGCATCGATTGCCTCGTCAACAATGCGGGCATCACGCGTGACGGTCTGCTCATGCGCATGAAAGAGGCTGACTTTGACGATGTCTTGTCGACGAACTTGAAAGGTGCGTTCTTGACGTCGCAAGCTGCGACGCGGACGCTCTTGAAATCGAAGTCGGGCCGCATCATCAATATCGCCTCGGTCGTTGGCATCACGGGCAACGCCGGACAGGCCAACTATGCGGCGGCGAAAGCCGGGCTAATCGGCCTGACCAAATCAGTCGCGCGTGAACTCGCCGGACGCCATGTCACGGTGAACGCCGTCTGTCCTGGATTTATCCAGACGGACATGACCGATGCCTTGACCGACGCCCAGCGTGAGGCGACGCTCGGACAAATCCCGTTCAACCGCTTCGGCCAAGTCGAAGACGTGGCGAACGTCGTCTCATTCCTCGCTTCACACCAGGCGGCTTACGTGACGGGTCAGACGATCGCCGTTGACGGCGGGATGACGATGGCTTAAAATCAGAACTTTACCAATCGAATCACATTTTATATACTTTAATTTGGAGGGATTTTATCATGACAACAGAACAAATCTTAGTAGACGTACAAGCAGCAGTGGCAGAGAAACTCGGGAAAGATGTATCTGAGATCACAGCCGACAAATCATTCAAAGACGACCTCGGTGCGGATTCGCTCGAAGTTATGGAAATGGTCATGGACCTTGAAGACAAATTCGATATCACAATCGAAGATGAAGATGCAGAGAAACTTGCAACTGTCGGCGACGTTGTCGCTTACATCGAAACTAAATTGTAATCAAGCCTCCCACCGCTCGTCATGAGCGGTGGGCTTGTGCTTATTCACGGAGGGAATTATGACAAAGGACAAGCGACGGTTTGACCGTCAAGGGTCGGCGCAACGACGCCGACGAAATGAGCTCGAACGGTCTCGGATTCTCGAGCAGTTCAAGACACTTGAAGAACGGCTATCCGTTCGATTCACGAATCAAGATTTATTGATGCAAGCGTTCACCCACTCCTCATACGTCAACGAACAACGCGGTCTGAAAAAAGACAATGAGCGCTTAGAGTTTCTAGGCGACGCGGTGCTCGAGTTGACGGTGTCTCGGTTTTTGTATGAGACGTATCCGGAGCGCTCCGAGGGGGAATTAACGAAGTTGCGGGCGGCCATCGTCTGTGAGCCGTCACTCGTCAACTTCGCGGAAGCCTATGCTTTCTCTGATTTTATCTTGCTTGGGAAAGGCGAAGAGTTGACCGGCGGTCGCAAGCGTCCGGCGTTACTCGCCGATGTGTTCGAATCCTACATCGGTGCGCTCTATCTGGACCAAGGGATTGAACCAGTCGAACAGTTCCTCGCCGAAGCGGTTTTTCCGAAAGTCTTAGCCGGTGTGTTTGAAGAACAGACCGATTATAAGAGCCAGCTCCAAGAGAGCGTTCAACGCGAAGGGCTCGGGCCCGTCTCGTACACGATTATCGAAGAGCGCGGGCCGGCCCATAGCCGGGAGTTCGTCGCCCACGCCCGTCTGTCTGACGACATCGTCGGGGAAGGCATCGGCCGATCGAAGAAAGAAGCCGAGCAGCTTGCGGCAAAAGAGGCGTTAATCGAATTCAATCGGCAATACGCCGGCCTCTAACACAAAAGGAGTGGACCTCTCAACGGGTCCACTCCTTTTTGTATCATCTAGTTACGTCAATTGCCCGAGTTCTTCGACGATTCCATCCACTTCAGAAATCGACAACGATGAACGATTCATCACGTAGTCATAAATCTCTTTGACGGCCGAGGCGTCGGCACGGTTATATTCTTCCGCTTTGATGGCGCCGCGGTTGATGATGTTCATTTTGTCGAGAATTTCCTCAATCATTTGTTCGTTAGTCATCAGTCGTACCCCTTTCTACAGTTCTTTTTAGAATAGCATGATTCTAGCATTTTGACGAACTGGCAACTGTGGTAAAATAAACAAATGAATGCTTACTGAGGATAGGATGGTCACGATGCACTTAAAACGAATCGAACTCGCTGGCTTTAAATCGTTTGCCAAGCGGATTGAACTGGATTTTCGTCCCGGCGTCACAGCCGTGGTTGGACCGAACGGGAGCGGAAAATCAAATATATCGGACGCTGTTCGCTGGGTACTCGGTGAGCAGTCGGCCAAATCGCTCCGCGGAGCGAAAATGGAAGATGTTATCTTTGCCGGCAGTGAAGGGGAGAACCATCGTAACGTCGCCGAAGTGACGCTCGTGTTGGACAATACGGACGCCCATTTGCGGCTGCCGTATGAAGAAGTGAGCGTCACGCGCCGTGTCACGCGGAGCGGCGACAGCGACTACTTTATGAACAAGAAGCCGTGCCGTCTCAAAGATGTGATTGACCTGTTCATGGATACGGGTCTGTCGCGTGATGCGTTTGCCATCATCGGCCAAGGCCGGGTCGAGCAGGTCATCTCCGGGAAACCGGAAGACCGCCGGGCCGTCATCGAAGAAGCGGCCGGTGTCTTGAAATACCGCCAGCGTAAAAAACAAGCGGAACGGAAACTGCAGGACACTGAATTGAACTTGTCCCGCGTCGACGATATCTTGTATGAACTCGCCGACCGGGTCGAACCGCTCCGTGAACAAGCCGCGCTCGCCCGTGAGTATCAAGTCGCAAAAGCTCGGCACGATGAGCTCGAGACAGGTATTCTCGGTGCCGAGATTACGGAACTCGGAACAGGAATCACCCGTACGAACGAACAACTCGGGACGGCGTCCGCCCATCTCGCCGAGCAAGACGGCGCGTTGAACGCGATTGTGGCGGAACGGACGGAGCTCGAGGCGACACTCGCCGTCGATCGGGAAACGCTCGATACGCTCCACCAGGACGAACGGACGCAGGCGACCGAACTAGAACGATTGACCGGCGAAATCAAGCTCGCGAAAGCCCGGGAAGAGCACGGGGCGGAAACGAAAGAACGTCTCGAGCGCCAACGGGTCGAGTTGGCCGAAGAGGCCGAACAGTTGACGCAGAAATTGCACGTGGCCGAGGCGGATTTGGCGTCTAAAACCGAGGCGTTACATACCGTCGAATCGGCACGCGTCAAACTCGACACACAATTGACGGCAGCGACACGCGATTTTAATGCGGAAATCGAACAGCTCCAAGGCGAGGCGTTCGAACTGGCGACGACTCGCGCCACGCTCAGCAATCAACAGAAGCGGGAACGCCGGGATATCGAACAAGCCGAGGAAGCGAAAGCCCGCCTCCTGCGTGAGAATAAGGATCGCCTCGATGTGCGGACCGAACAGACGGCTTCGCTCGAGGCCGAGCAGGCTCGTCTCGACGAAGCGCGGACGACGTGGGAGACGCTGCTCGCGCAAGAAGCCGATTTGACCGAACAAGAGACGACACTGCGGGACAAGCTGGCCCGGGCCGAGCAGTCATACCACGACCTCGACCGCCGGCGTCAGAAGACCGAGGACCGCATCGAATTGCTCGAGCGGATGAAGCAGTCATATGAAGGCTATTTCCATGCCGTTAAATTCGTGTTGAAAGAACGGGGGCCGGGCGTGCTCGGTGCGGTCGCGGAATTGATTCGCGTCCTCCCGTCCTACGAGGCCGCCATCGAGACGGCGCTCGGTCAGACGCAACAACACATCGTCGTCGAGACGGATGTGGTCGGTCGCCGAGAAATCGACCGGCTACGGAAGGCGAATGCTGGACGGGCCACGTTTGTGCCGATGACGAGCGTGAAGGAACGTTACGTCCCGAGTGAAGTCGCGCACCGGCTCGAATCGCTCGACGGATTCGTCGGCATCGCCGCCGACCTCGTCGAGACGGACCCGGCCTATGACAAATTGAAACGGTCCCTTCTCGGTGCCGTCATCGTCGCCAGCTCACTCGAAGTCGCCAACCGGATCGCCCAGACGACCGGGTATCGCTATCGCATCGTCACGCTCGACGGGGACATCGTCAACGTCGGCGGTTCGATGACCGGGGGTAGCCGGAAGCAAGGCGTCGCCTTGTTCACGCAATCGCGTGAACTCGATGACTTGAAGCACGGATTGACGCAAGGGCTGGCCATGCTCCATGAGCAACAGTTGCGCGTGACGACGTATACCGATGAGATGTCCCGGTTGCGGGAGTCGCTCCAGTCAATCAGACTCAAGAAGCGCGAGGCCGAAGAGACGCTCCGGTCGACGGAACAGGCGTACCGAAGCTTGGAGAGGGTGTCACAAGACGCCAAGGCGCAACTTGAACTGTTCGATCATGAAATGGCCCGCTATGCCCATACGATTGAAGCCGCAACGAACGAATTGACGCGGCTCGCACAAGAGCTCGAGGCGACCGATGCGTTGCAAGCCTCGATTCGGACCGAGCTCGAGGCGCTCCGCGGTGAGCAGGCGAAAGGTGCCGCGACGACGGGGCAACTGCAAGAAGCCATCCGTCAAAACGAACTCGATCGCCAACGGCACACGCTCGACCTCGACCGGGTCCGCTCGGAAGTCGAACGGCTCGAGGCCGAGGTCGCCAAACAGACGGCACGCCTTCATCAAATCGAACGTGAGCTCGAACATGTGGCGAGCGGCCGGGTCGTCTCTTCAGCCGAACTCGAGCTCGAACATGTCGAGGCGGTCAAACAGATGGATGCGCTCAAAGCGCGCCTGACGCAACAGTTGAACCAGCTCCATGCCGAAGAAGAATCATACCGAATTCTAAGGCAGCGCGAACAACAGGCGACGGACGTGCGTCGTCGACTCGATGCGGACGTCCGTAAACTCGAGACCGACGTGAACGAACTGGAGTTGAAACGGAAGTGGAAACTCGATGCGCTCGACGAACGTGGACTCGTCTTCGATTTGCTGCCGACGCTCACGATCCCGCTCGATGAGGCGAAAGAGGAGTTCAAACTGCTCGTCCGCCAAATCGAGGAGATCGGTCCGGTCAATTTGAATGCGATTGAAGAGTTCGACCTCGTCAATGAGCGGTTCATGTTCTTGTCTGAACAGCGGGACGACCTCGTCAGCGCCAAAGAGGATTTGTACGACATCATCAACGAAATGGACCGTGAAGTGACACGATTGTTCAAAGAGACGTATACGCTCGTCCGCGGTCACTTCAAACAGACGTTCCAGGAACTGTTCGGTGGCGGCGAGGCCGATTTGAAATTGGTCGACGAGTCCGACTTGCTCAATACGGGCATCGATATCGTCGCCAAACCACCCGGGAAGAAACTGCAGACGCTCAGTCTGCTCTCGGGGGGAGAACGGGCCTTGACAGCGATCGCGCTCTTATTCGCGATTTTGAAGACGCGTCCGGTGCCGTTCTGTGTGCTCGATGAAGTCGAGGCAGCGCTCGATGAGGCGAACGTCCATCGGTTCGGGGAGTATATCCGGACGCTGTCGATTGATACGCAGTTCGTCATCATCACGCACCGGAAAGGGACGATGGAGGCGGCGGATACGCTCTACGGCGTGACGATGCAACAAAACGGGGTCTCCGAGGTGCTTTCGGTCGAACTATCTGAAGCGAAGCGCGTCGTTGAGACGGAAGAAGAGATGGAGGAATTAAGTTGAGTTTTTTTAAGAAGCTAAAAGATAAATTGACGACCTCGACGCAAGAAGCGTCACAAAAGTTTACCGATGGATTGACAAAGACCCGCGACGGGTTCGCGAATGCCGTCAACGATCTCGTCTATCGGTTCCGCGAAGTCGATGAGGATTTCTTCGATGAACTCGAGGATCTGCTCATCCAGGCGGACGTCGGGGTGACGACGACGATGGACCTCGTCGAAGATTTGAAAGAAGAAGTGAAGCGCCGCAACTTGAAAGATCCGGTCGCTGTCCGCGATGCGCTCGTCGAAGTCGTGGCGAAGCGACTCCAAGAGGACGAGTCGGACCGTGAGTTGAACATGCAAGACGGATTGACGGTCATCTTGTTCGTCGGCGTCAACGGCGTCGGCAAGACGACGACGATCGGCAAGCTCGCCCATCAATTGAAGTCGGAAGGCCGTTCGGTCATGCTTGCGGCGGGCGACACGTTCCGGGCCGGTGCCATCGACCAGCTCCAAGTATGGGGCGAACGCGTCGGAGTCCCGGTCATCCGTCAAGCCGAAGGTTCGGACCCGGCCGCGGTCGTGTTCGACGCCGTCCAGGCAGCGAAATCACGCGGTGTCGACGTCTTGATTTGTGACACGGCCGGACGTTTGCAAAACAAGGTCAACTTGATGAACGAGCTTGAAAAAGTGAAGCGGGTCATCGAGCGTGAAGTGCCGAACGGACCGCATGAAGTGTTGCTGGCGCTTGACGCGACGACAGGGCAGAACGCGATGGTCCAGGCGAAAGCGTTCAAACAAGCGACGAACGTGAGCGGCATCGTCTTGACGAAGCTCGACGGCACGGCTAAAGGTGGGATCGTGCTAGCGATTCGTAACGAGCTCGATATTCCAGTCAAATATGTTGGGCTCGGCGAGAAAATCGATGATTTACAAGCGTTCGACCCGGAACAGTTCGTATACGGATTATTCGGGGACATCTTCGAAGAAAAACAACAGACAAACGATGACCTCGCCTAAGTTTCTCTGTTAAGAAAAAAACTTGACAAGAGCTAGGGACGGCTGTACTATTGGTAGTTGTAAAGGGATTTCACTTAACATGTGGAGGTGGAGGTCATGTCGCTCGAAAAGACGAATCGAATGAACTACTTGTTCGATTTTTATCAAGCACTACTCACACCGAAACAGCGCAACTATATGTCTCTTTATTACCTAGATGACTACTCGCTCGGAGAGATTGCGGAAGAGTTTGAAGTCAGCCGTCAAGCGGTCTACGATAACATAAAGCGTACCGAAGCGATGCTTGAGCAGTATGAGGAGAAGTTGGCCTTGTTCGAGAAGTTCGAACAGCGGCAACAACTGCTTCAGACGCTCAAACGTCAAGTCGAGCATTCGCCCGACGCGACGGAAACGATTTCGGCGCTTGAGAATTTAGAGTAGGGGGCTGAAGCATGGCATTTGAAGGATTATCCGAACGGTTGCAATCGACACTGGCGAAAATGCGGGGGAAAGGTAAAATTTCCGAAGCAGATGTCAAAGAGATGATGAGAGAAGTTCGTCTCGCTCTCCTTGAAGCCGATGTCAACTTCAAAGTGGTCAAACAGTTCGTCAACGACGTGAAAGAACGGGCCATCGGCCAAGACGTCATGAAATCGTTGACACCGGGCCAACAAGTTGTCAAAATCGTTCATGAAGAGCTAACGACTTTGATGGGAAGCGACGTCGTCCCGATTACATTTAACCCAAAACCACCGACAGTCGTCATGATGGTCGGGTTACAAGGTGCGGGGAAAACGACGACGACCGGGAAGCTCGCGAACTTGATTCGCAAAAAGCATAACCGGAGTCCACTTCTCGTCGCGGCGGATATTTATCGGCCCGCGGCCATCAAACAGCTCGAGACACTCGGCAAGCAACTCGATTTACCGGTGTTCTCACTTGGCGACCAAGTGAAGCCGGAAGAAATCGTCACAAAAGCGCTCGAGTACGCCAAAACCAATCATCACGATTTCGTGTTGATCGATACGGCCGGTCGCCTTCACATCGACGAGACGCTCATGGGCGAACTCGAAAACGTGAAGACGATTGCCAAACCAAATGAAATCTTCCTCGTCGTCGATGCGATGACGGGTCAAGATGCGGTCAATGTGGCCGACAGCTTCAATGAGAAACTCGGAATCACAGGCGTCGTGCTCACAAAGCTCGACGGTGATACACGTGGTGGGGCAGCCCTTTCAATCAAGGCAGTCACGGGAGCGCCGATTAAGTTCGTCGGTCTCGGTGAAAAGTTGGATGCCCTCGAACCATTCCACCCGGAACGCATGGCGTCACGGATTCTTGGGATGGGGGACGTGCTCACACTCATTGAAAAAGCCGAGTCACAGATGGACCAAGATGCTGCGAAGGAGCTTGAAAGCAAAATTCGCGATGCATCGTTCACGTTCGATGATTTTATCGAGCAGTTGGGTCAAGTGAAAAACATGGGCCCAATTGATGAATTGCTCTCGATGTTACCTGGTGCAGGTAAGATGAAAGGGTTGAAGAACGTCCAAATCGACGAGAAGCAACTCGATCATGTCGAGGCGATCATTCGCTCGATGACAAAGCATGAGCGCTCCAATCCTGAAGTGCTCAACGCGAGTCGTCGCAAGCGGATCGCAAAAGGGAGCGGTCGTTCCATCCAGGAAGTGAACCGTCTCATCAAACAGTTCGATGACATGAAGAAGCTCATGAAGCAGATGTCAGGACAAATGAAAGGGAAGAAAAAAGGTCTCGGCCTTCCGTTCTTCTAAGAAAACTTTTGTCAGTCGGGCAAAAAAACAGTATACTATTAAAGTTGTCAATTCTTAAACACATGATGGAGGTATATTACCATGGCAGTTAAAATTCGTCTCAAGCGCATGGGCGCAAACAAATCACCTTTCTACCGGATCGTTGTAGCTGATTCACGTTCACCACGTGATGGCCGTTTCATCGAGCAACTCGGTCACTACAACCCGGTTGCAAAACCAGAAGCAGAAGTTCGCATCAACGAAGAACTCGCTCTCAAATGGTTGGCAGACGGCGCGAAGCCATCTGACACAGTACGTAACTTGTTCTCTAAAGCAGGGATCATGGAGAAATTCCACAACGCGAAAAACGCGAAGTAAGGATGTGGCCGACCTTTTATGAGGTCGGCCCATTTTTTTGAGGAGGCATAACAATGGAATGGTTATACGTAGGTAAGATCGCCAATACCCACGGCTTGAAAGGGGAACTGAAGTTGCTCGCCGCGACCGATTTCCCGGCCGAACGCTTCAAGAAAGGCGAGACGCTCTATTTGGACGTCGATGGCAAGAAGCTCCCGTTCGAGGTGACGACGTATCGTCCGCATAAGCAGTTCCATCTCGTGACGTTCAAAGGGCTTGAGAATATCAATCTCGTCGAGAAGTATAAAGGGATGAAACTATACGTTCACGTCGAGCACGTTCACGAGTTACCGGAGCATGAGTTTTACTATCATGAGATTATCGGTTGCGAGGCCGTCGTCGACGGTGAGGTCATCGGTGTCGTCGACGATATCTTCGAGACTGGTGCCAACGACGTCTGGGTCATCAAACGCCCTGGCAAGTCGGACGCCCTCATCCCGTACATCGAATCGGTCGTGAGCGACATCGATGTCGAGGCGAAACGTGTCGTCATCACCCCGATTCCGGGAATGATTGACGATGAAGATTGATGTTTTAACGTTATTCCCCGAGATGTTCGCCCCGCTCGATCATTCAATCGTCGGACGGGCCCGTACCCTCGGACAAGTCGAGATGGCGTTCACGAACTTCCGTGACTTCTCGACGAACAAACACCATAAGGTCGACGACTACCCGTACGGAGGCGGGGCGGGCATGTTGCTCACCCCGCAGCCGATCTTTGACGCCTTCGACGCCATCGACAAGAAGCGTCCCCGCGTCATCGTCACGACGCCGACCGGACGCCGTTTCGACCAACAGATGGCGGAAGCATGGGCGTCCGAGGAACACTTGATCTTTTTATGCGGCCATTATGAAGGGTTCGACCAACGGATTCATGATGAGCTCGCGACGGACGAAGTGTCAATCGGTGACTTCGTCATGACCGGCGGTGAGCTCGCCGCGATGGTCATGATCGATGCGACGGTCCGTCTCATCCCGGAAGTACTCGGCGATCAGGCGAGCCATGAAGATGACTCGTTCTCGACAGGGCTACTCGAATATCCGCACTATACACGCCCCGCGGAGTTCCGTGGTCTGAAGGTGCCTGACGTCCTCTTGTCGGGCAATCACGCCAAAATCGAAGCGTGGCGCCGAGAGCAGTCGCTCCTGCGCACGTATCGCCGGCGACCTGACCTGCTCGAGCGCATCGAACTGTCGAAGGTAGATAAAAAATTCATTGAATCGTTGCGCGATTGACCGAATTGTGCTATGTTTGAGCATGTGGGTTAACCCCACCAATTACCGATGTTCCGCTGTTGGATGCTTGGGCAGATGAAGATATGAACATTGAAGAAAAAGGAGAACTATTCATGAACACACAAAAACTGTTCCGTGAAATCACAGAAGAACAATTCAAATCAGACGTACCTGCTTTCCGTCCTGGTGACACAGTACGTGTCCACGTTAAAGTCGTAGAGGGAACGCGCGAGCGTATCCAGATCTTCGAAGGCGTAGTCATCAAGCGTAAGGGTGGCGGCATCGGCGAAACATTCACAGTTCGTAAGATTTCTTACGGCGTAGGTGTTGAGCGTGCATTCCCGCTTCACTCACCACGTGTCGCGCAAATCGAAGTCGTTCGTTACGGTAAAGTCCGTCGTGCGAAACTCTACTACCTCCGCAACCTTCGCGGTAAAGCAGCACGTATTAAAGAAATCCGTCGTTAAGATGGGGATTAAGCTTGTCGCTTGCGACAAGCTTCTTTTTTTCTAGTACAATAAGTTCAAACGGACAGAGGAGTGAGGCAAGTTGAAAGAAGTGTTCAGTTGGCTTAAGGCGATCGTCGTTGCGCTCGTCATCGCGTTCGTGATCCGGACGTTCATCTTTGTACCTGTCATCGTCGAAGGAGAGTCGATGATGCCGACGCTCCAAAATGCCGATCGCATGATCGTCAGCAAAATCTCGAACTACGTCGGTGAGCTCGACCGGGGCGATATTATCGTCTTCCACGCGACAGAATCGAAAGACTATATCAAACGCGTCATCGCCATTCCTGGCGACACGCTCGAATATCGGGACGACACGCTTTATTTGAATGATGAGGCGGTCGAAGAACCGTATTTAGAGGATTTCCAGGCACAGATGAACGGCTTTCCTCTTACCGAAAACTTTACGCTCGAACAAGTAACGGGCGAGACGGTCGTCCCTGAAGGCTCGTACTTCGTCATGGGTGACAATCGTCAAAACTCGAAAGACAGCCGTGAAATCGGCTTTGTCCCGAAAGAGGACGTCGTCGGCAAAACGAACTTCGTGTTCTGGCCGCTCGGTGATTTCGGGACCGTACAAGAATAAGGTGGTGTTTGTTTGGCAATTCAATGGTTCCCTGGCCACATGGCCAAGGCACGAAGACAAGTAACAGAAAAGTTAAAGCTCATCGATGTCGTCATCGAACTCGTCGATGCACGTGTTCCACAATCGAGCCGTAACCCGATGGTCGATGAGATCACGGAAGGCAAACCGCGTCTCATCGTCTTGAATAAAGCCGATATGGCCGATCCGGTCGTCACTGACGCCTGGCTCCGCGCCTTGAAGCGCGATGACATCGAGGTCGTCGCCGTCGACGCGAAACATAGCAAAGGCTTGAAACAGCTCATGTCGGGCGCCGAGAAGCTCATGCAAGAGAAGCATGACCGTATGCGTGAGAAAGGCCGGAACCCCGGCCCGATCCGCGCGCTCATCATCGGCATCCCGAACGTCGGCAAGTCGACGCTCATCAACCGTCTCGCCGGACGTAACATCGCTGTCACCGGCGACCGTCCGGGTGTCACGAAGCGTCAGCAATGGATCAAGATGAAAGGCGGCGAGATGGAATTGCTCGATACGCCAGGGATTCTTTGGCCGAAGTTCGAGGAGCAGATGGTCGGCTATCGCTTGGCGGCGACCGGTGCCATCAAGGATGATATCTTGAACCTTGATGATATCGCGCTCTATACGGCCCGCGAATTGTCGGCCCGCTATCCGGACCAGTTGAAAGAGCGATTCAAAATCGATCAACTGCCGGAAGATGCCGTCGAACTGCTCGAATTGATTGGGAAGAAACGTGGACTCGTCAGCGGCGGTTACGTCGATTTCGAGAAAGCGAGCGAGTTACTATTGAACGAACTGCGTCATGAGAAAATCGGACGTGTCTCCCTCGAGACGCCGGCCGACCATGACATGGCGTGAAGTCCTGTGCAAACAGGGCTTTTTTGAATAGGAGGAACGGAATGACGATTCAAGCGATTAAACAACGGCTACAGACGGTCCGATATGAAGAGTGGGAGCAGGTACGGGCCGAGTTGAAAGACGACCCGCGGACGGGCGTCCAGACGCTCATCCGGCAACGGGAGCGACAGTTCGCACAAGAACATGCCCTCCGTGCCGACTATACGGCCCGTCAGGCGTTCGAAGACGATTGGAAGGCCCAAGGGTTCCGTCTCATTGGCGGCGTCGACGAGGTCGGTCGAGGGCCGCTCGCGGGACCAGTCGTCGCGGCGGCTGTCATCTTGCCCGAAGGGTTTTATCATCCCGGCCTGAACGATTCGAAAAAGATGTCGAAACGGGCGCGGGAACTGGCATACCGCATCCTCATGGACGAGGCATCGGTCGGTGTCGGCATCGTCGACGCTGACGTGATCGACCAGGTCAATATTTATGAGGCGACGAAACTGGCGATGGTGGAAGCGGTCCGGCAGCTCGGAACGGTCGATGCGCTGTTGATTGACGCGATGCGCCTCGACCTCGACATCCCGCAGCAGTCGCTCATCAAAGGGGATGCCCGGAGTGTCTCGATTGCGGCGGCGAGCGTCGTCGCCAAAGTCGTGCGCGACAACATGATGGAGGATTACGCTATTCTCTATCCCGGGTACGGGTTCGAGCGGAATGCGGGTTATGGCACGAAAGACCATTTGACCGGCCTCGCGGAACACGGCATCACACCGATTCACCGGAAGTCGTTCGCACCGATTAAACAGATGTAGGAGGGGAAACGAAGCGCATCGATCACCAAGGCGTCCTGCCGTTCAAGGTCACCGAACAAAATTCACGGCAACTGCTCGTCGGCAATACGGTCGTCGGCCGGGTGCTCCAACTGTTGCCGGGAGGCGAGGCGGTCATGCAGCTGCCGCAAGGCATGTTCCGGGTCGGGGTGAACGCCGACGTCAAAGAGAACGTGACGTACAAGATGGTCGTCACCGAGCTCGAACCGAAACTCGTCTTGAAGGTCGTGCCGCAACAAATCGAGGCGCAGCAGGCCCAACGGTCACCGCTCGCCCAGCTCGGCAGCGAGCTCGGGCGCCTGGCTCGCCAACCACTCGCTACGCCCGAGCCGCTCCAGGCGCAAGGCCGGCAACTGCTCGAGAGCGGGGCCGGTGCTGACGTGAAGCAACTCGTTGGCGAGCTGTTCAAAGCGAAAGGCGACCCGAAGTTCGAACAGTTCGTCCGGGCCCAGGAGACGTTCAACGCCGTGCAGACCCCGCCGTTCGTCGTTCAAGCATTTCACATACCGCATTTAGGGCCGTTTGAACAAGTGCGGTTCCGTCTCGAGGCGCCGAAAGGCGAGGTCATCGACTCCGACCACGCCCGTATCGTTCTATTCCTCGAGACCCCGAAGTATGGAGAGACGGGCATCGATTTGCTCGTCCAGAAGCGGCACGTGTCGGTTAAAGTGTTCAACGAGCAACATGACTTGAGTCCGTTCGTCAACGCCTACGAGCCGTTGCTCGGTCGGGCACTCGAAGCGAGCGGCTATGAGCTGTCCCGCTTCTCGTTCGAAGCAAAGCGTGAAACGGTGCCGGACACGTTCGCCCCACTCGGAAAGGTGGACCAACGCGTATGACCGATCGCAAACAAGCCATCGCCTTGTCCTATGAGCAATCGATGGAGTCACCGCGCGTCGTCGCCAAAGGGGGCGGACTCGTCGCCGAGCGCATGCTCGCGCTCGCGCAAGCGAACGGTGTGCCGATTCATGAGGACCCGGCCTTACTGTCACTCTTGTCCGCGCTACAGATTGAAGAGCAGATTCCAGACGACCTGTACCAGGTCATCGCCGAGCTTTTCGTGTTTCTTTATCAGATGGAACAAGGAAAAATCGAGGATGTCTAGGGGTAGATGTGAAAAAAAGATGAAAACTTAAAGCAAGAACGATAGACAGCGCTTTCAGTTTTTCGTTACAATAGACGTGCCGATATTAAAGGGGACTAAGGGGGAAACGAAATGAATATCCATGAGTATCAGGCGAAAGAATTGCTTCGAGCGTTTGGAGTGGCCGTACCTACGGGCTATCCAGCGTTCACGGTTGAAGAAGCAGTCTCAGCCGCCGCCAAGTTAGACGGTGAACTAAAAGTTGTCAAAGCTCAGATTCACGCAGGAGGCCGCGGTAAAGCCGGCGGTGTCAAACTTGCGAAGTCAGATGAAGAAGTCAAACAGTACGCGTCAGAGATTCTCGGCAAGACGCTCGTCACGTATCAGACTGGACCAGAAGGAAAAGTCGTGCAACGCCTTTACATTGAAGAAGGCTCTGCCATTGACCAAGAATTTTACTTAGGACTTGTGCTTGACCGTTCGATCGGCCGAATTGTCATCATGGGTTCATCAGAAGGCGGTATGGACATCGAGGAAGTCGCTGAACATACACCTGAAAAGATTCATAAAGAAGTCGTCGACCCAGTCGTCGGACTCCGTCCGTTCCAAGCACGCCGTCTCGCGTTCAAGATGGAAGTGCCGACCAAACTCGTCAACAAATTCAGCGACATGGTCATGAAATTGTATAAAGTGTACGTCGAGACAGATTGCACGATCGCGGAAATCAACCCGCTCGTCACGACGAAAGACGGCAACGTCATCGCACTCGATGCGAAGCTCAACTTCGATAGCAACGCGCTTTATCGTCATAAAGACATCGTCGACCTTCGCGACACGACAGAAGAAGATCCGCGTGAAGTCGAGGCGTCAAAACACGACCTTAGCTATATCGCGCTCGATGGCAACATCGGTTGCCTCGTTAACGGGGCTGGCTTGGCCATGGCGACGATGGATATCATCAAGCATTATGGCGCCGAACCCGCTAACTTCCTCGATGTAGGCGGCGGTGCAACGAAAGAAAAAGTAACGGAAGCGTTCAAATTGATTTTGTCAGACGACCAAGTCAAAGGAATCTTCGTTAACATCTTTGGTGGCATCATGAAGTGTGACATCATTGCTGAAGGTATCGTCGCGGCGACGAAAGAAATCGGTCTCGATTTACCACTCGTCGTTCGGTTAGAAGGCACGAACGTGGATGCGGGACGACGCATTCTCGATGAATCTGGACTTGCGATCACTTCGGCGAGCTCGATGGCTGACGGTGCAGAAAAAATCGCGGCACTCGTTCGATAAGGGGGAAACGACATGAGTATTTGGGCGAATCAAGATACAAAAGTGATCATTCAAGGGATCACGGGGAAACAAGGTCTGTTCCACGGCGAACAGATGCTGGCATATAACACGAAATTGGTCGGAGGGGTGACACCTGGTAAAGGTGGCACGACCGTCCTTGACGGCGTACCGGTCTTCAACACCGTATCCGAGGCAGTCGAAGCGACTGGCGCGAACGCGTCAATCATCTACGTGCCACCTGCGTTCGCAGCCGATTCGATTATGGAAGCGGCCGATAGCGGCATCGAGTTGATCATCTGTATCACAGAAGGCATCCCGGTCATCGACATGATTCAAGTGAAGCGTTACCTCGAGGACAAACCGGCCCGTCTCATCGGACCGAACTGCCCGGGGATCATCACGCCAGGGGAAGCGAAACTTGGCATCATGCCAGGCTATATCCACACGAAAGGCCACGTCGGCATCGTCTCGCGCTCAGGGACGCTCACATACGAAGCGGTCCATCAGTTGACGACTGCCGGAATCGGACAATCGACAGCTGTCGGGATCGGTGGAGACCCGGTCAACGGAACGAACTTCATCGACACGCTCCAAGCGTTCAATGAAGACGAGGACACGAAAGCAGTCATCATGATCGGTGAAATCGGTGGAACGGCTGAAGAAGAAGCTGCTGAATGGGTGAAAGCGAACATGACGAAACCGGTCATCGGTTTCATCGGTGGACAAACAGCCCCTGAAGGCAAGCGGATGGGCCATGCCGGCGCCATCATCTCAGGCGGAAAAGGTACAGCTGCTGAGAAAATTAAGACGTTGAACGCCAACGGGATTGAAGTCGCCGAGACGCCTGCCGTCATCGGAGAGACACTCATCCGGGTGTTGAAACAACAAGGTTTGTATGAAGCTTGCGTGACGGGTCAACCGACAACGTAAACCATTCGGAATGAGGGATGCGCGGCATCCCTCATTTTTTTAGAGGTGATTGTGATGAATCAAACAATCGCTCGATTCGCTGCCGAACGGTTGCCGGTCGAGTTCGTCCATCATTACTTGTCGCACGCGCATATGAACATGCAGCAGTTCCATCCGAGCGTCCGAAGCAAAGCAGAACGGGCGCTTCGTTCCACGGTCACGTACGACCGTTTTTTGACGTGGGAGGATGAATTGTTCCCGTCCGCGTTGCTCCATATTCCGAATCCTCCATATTGTTTGTTTTATCGAGGTGATTTAGAGGTACTACATCAACAAACGACCGCATTGGTCGGAAGCCGTGAATTGAATCGTATCAGCCGACGACTCGTCGAACATTTCCGTCCTTTAATAGAAGAAACTGTCTCCGTCTCGGGTGGGGCGCTCGGCATCGACGGTCTCGTCCATGAGCTGTCGCTCGATCATGACCGGCCGACCATCGCCATCCTCGGAGCGGGCTTTTCGCACTTGTATCCACAGATCCATTCGCCCTTGTTCGAGCGGATTTCGCGACACGGGTTACTCCTCACGGAATACACACCGGAAACACCTGTCAAAAAAATTCAATTTTTAGAACGGAATCGTCTCGTCAGCGGACTTGCCGATCGTCTCGTCGTCATCCAGGCTCGTCAAAAGAGCGGGACGATGAACACGGTCGGACATGCCCTCGAGCAAGGAAAGACGGTATTCGCGGTGCCTGGAAGCCCGCTCGATCCGCTCGCGGCTGGTCCGAATCAATTGATTGAAGACGGGGCGATTCCATTGACGACTGCCGATCAAATTCTAACATGTTCAAGGATTGGACGTTGACAAACCATCGACAACATGAATATTATGGTAGGGATTTAAATGACCTCTAAAAGGGGAGCAGATGTATGGCAAAATACTTGGTGATCGTCGAATCACCCGCGAAAGCGAAAACAATTAAACGTTATTTAGGATCGAATTACACGGTCAAGGCATCTATGGGTCACGTCATCGATTTACCGAAGAGTCAACTCGGTGTCGACGTGGAACATGACTTCGAACCGAAGTACATCACGATCCGTGGCAAAGGCCCAGTTTTGAAAGAATTGAAGACGGCAGCCAAAAAAGCGACGAAAATCTTTCTCGCGGCTGACCCGGATCGCGAAGGGGAAGCGATTGCTTGGCATTTAGCACGTGCCCTCGGTGTCGACGAAACGACGGAATGTCGCGTCGTCTTTAACGAGATCACGAAAGATGCGATTAAAGAGTCGTTCAAACACCCGCGTAAAATCAACCATGACCTCGTCGACGCCCAGCAGGCGCGTCGAATTTTGGACCGTCTCGTCGGATACGGGATGAGCCCATTACTATGGAAGAAAGTCAAAAAAGGATTATCGGCCGGACGCGTTCAATCCGTGGCCGTTAAAATGATTATCGACCGGGAGCGGGAGATCAATGCCTTCGACCCAGAAGAGTATTGGACCATCAAACTCACCCTCAACCATGAAGGCGAATCGTTCGAGACTTCGTTTTATGGTAAAGACGGGAAAAAAATGGAGCTCAAGAGCGAGGCAGATGCCGACGCGGTGCTCAAAGCGATTGACGACTCATTCAAAGTCATCGACGTCACGAAGAAAGAGCGGAAGCGCAACGCGTCGCTCCCGTTCACGACGAGCTCGCTCCAGCAAGATGCGGCTCGTAAATTGAACTTCCGTGCCAAGAAGACGATGATGCTCGCGCAACAGCTATACGAAGGGATCGACCTCGGGAAGAAAGAAGGCACCGTCGGTTTGATCACGTATATGCGTACCGACTCGACGCGTATCTCAGATTTGGCGAAAGCGGAAGCGAAAGAGTATATCGAATCCACATTCGGAGAAGAGTACGTCGCGTTGCAGAAGCAAAAAGAGAAGAAAGCCGCGAACGCCCAGGACGCCCACGAAGCGATTCGTCCGACTTCGGCGTTACGCGACCCGGCCTCGGTGAAAGCGTACTTGTCGCGTGACCAGCTCCGCTTGTACAAGTTGATTTGGGAGCGCCTCGTCGCGAGCCAAATGGCGCCGGCCATCCTCGATACGGTGAAAATCGACGTCGAGTCGAACGGCATGATTTTCCGTGCCAACGGGTCGACCGTCAAATTCCCTGGTTTCATGAAAGTGTATATCGAATCGAAAGATGAAGATATCGAAGACACGAACCCGGAGAAAGAAGGGTTGCTTCCACCGCTCGAAGTGGATGACCTCGTCAAGTTCGAGACAATCGAACCGAAGCAGCACTTCACACAGCCGCCGCCACGTTACAGTGAGGCGCGTCTCGTTCGGGCGATGGAAGAACTCGGAATCGGTCGTCCGTCGACGTATGCACCGACGCTCGATACGATTCAAAAACGCGGATATGTCGTCCTTGAAGAGAAGAAGTTCGTCCCGACAGAACTTGGCGAACTCGTCATCGAGATGATCGATGAGTACTTCAACGACTTTATCACCGTCCAGTTCACGGCCGACATGGAGACGCTCCTCGACTCGATTGAGAACGAGGAAGTCGAATGGACGGAAGTCGTCGCTCCAATCTATCGCAGTTTCGAGAAACGTCTGAAACGAGCCGAGTCAGAGATTGAGAAAATCGAAGTGAAAGATGAACCGGCCGGCATCGACTGCGAAGTGTGCGGTTCGCCGATGGTCATCAAGATGGGCCGTTACGGGAAATTCATGGCATGCTCGAACTTCCCGAACTGTACGAACACGAAACCGGTACAAGTCGAAATCGGCGTCCCATGTCCGAGCTGCAAAGACGGACAAGTCGTCGAACGACGCAGTAAGAAGGGTCGTCTGTTCTACGGTTGCTCGAACTATCCAGACTGTGAGTTCGTCTCATGGGACAAGCCGGTCGCGAAACCGTGTCCGGAATGTGGTAAGATGATGGTCGAGAAAAAAATTAAAGACGGTGTGAAATATCAATGTACGAACTGTACCCATGCCGAGGTACATCAGTTAGAGGAGGATTAACTTTGCAGCAACGTGTAACTGTGATCGGAGCGGGCCTCGCCGGCTCCGAGGCGGCTTGGCAACTCGCGAAACGCGGAATTCAAGTCGATTTGTATGAAATGAGACCGGTCCGAAAAACACCGGCACACCATACGGACCAATTCGCTGAACTGGTCTGCTCGAACTCGCTTCGAGCGAACGGGCTACAAAACGCGGTCGGCGTCTTGAAAGAAGAGATGCGCACGCTCGACTCACTCATCTTGAAAGCGGCCGACACGGCAAGTGTACCGGCCGGCGGCGCTCTCGCCGTCGACCGTCATGACTTCGCCGGATTCGTGACGGACACGTTGAAGAACCATCCGAACGTGACCGTGCACAACGAAGAGATCACGGCGATTCCGGACGGGATCGTCATCATGGCGACCGGTCCACTCACGTCACCGGACCTCTCGGCTTCGCTCAAAGCGTTCACAGGTGAAGATTACCTTTACTTCTACGACGCCGCGGCGCCGATTTTGGACGGCGAGACGATTGACCGGGACAAGGTATACTTGAAATCACGTTACGACAAAGGTGAGGCGGCGTACCTCAACTGTCCGATGACGGAAGAAGAGTTCGACTTGTTCTACGACGAGCTCGTCAAAGCAGAGGTCGTCCCGCTCAAAGAGTTCGAGAAAGAGATTTACTTCGAAGGCTGCATGCCATTTGAAGTTCTTGCCCAACGCGGCAAGAAGACGCTCTTGTTCGGACCGATGAAACCCGTCGGCCTCGAAGATCCGAAGACGGGCAAACGTCCGCACGCGGTCGTGCAGTTACGGCAAGATAACTCGGCCGGCACGCTGTTCAACTTGGTCGGTTTTCAAACCCACCTCAAATGGGGCGAACAGAAACGGATCCTTCAACTCATCCCGGGTCTCGAGAACGCTGAGATCGTGCGCTACGGTGTCATGCACCGGAACACGTTCATCAACTCACCGAGCCTGTTAAAACCGACGTATCAGGCGCGGACACGCGACACGTTGTTCTTCGCCGGGCAGATGACCGGTGTGGAAGGGTACGTCGAATCGGCGGCGTCAGGACTTCTCGCTGGGATTAACGCAGCGAAACTGATTGCCGGTGAAGACCTCGTCGTCTTGCCACGCGAGACGATGCTCGGTTCGATGGCGCACTATATCACGACGACGGACGGCAAGCACTTCCAACCGATGAACGCAAACTTCGGTCTCGTGCCGTCGCTCGAGGATGCACCGCAGAAGATGAAGAAACAAGAACGGTACGAACGTTACGCGAACCGTGCCCTTGAAACGATTCAGCAATATAAAGAGATTTAAGGGAAAGGAGCCATTTTTTGGCTCCTTTTTTGTGAATTTAAATTTCAATTGTGTAATTTGTACAACACTTTGAAAATTTTCAGATTATTGAGGGGCTATCTATTGTCACCTCTGACGGTGTATGCTATGCTAATTTCGATTTGACGAGAACATGCGTTTTTAAGTTGAAAACGAGGGGGCGAGAGAATGGGATTCGGTGACGATCAACAGTCATTTTTGCGCTATTGCCAAGTCGAACGCCGGCTGTCTCCTCACACGAAACGCTCTTACGAGCAGACGCTCGACCAGTACGCCGCTTATTGCCAATCGACACATCAAGATCCGTATGATGTGCAGTCGGCGCGGCGTTATTTATATGCCCTTTATGAGACCGACAGCGCCACGACGACGGTCGCCCAAAAAGTATCGTGCCTCAAGCAATTCGGGAAATTTGTGGCACGTGAGACGGGTGTCGAGCCTCTTTTCCACGGCCTAACGTCTCCGAAACGGCGCAAGACGCTGCCGACGTTCGCCGTGCCTAGCGAAGTCGAACAGCTCATCGCGACCGCGGACGGACAAGATGATCCGTTCCTGCGGGCCCGTGACGTCGCCATCGTCGAGATGTTGTACGGGACGGGCATGCGCGTCGCCGAGTTGTGCGGGATGGACGTGTCGTCCTACGATGCCGACCTCGCCTTCGTGCATGTCGTCGGGAAAGGGAAGAAAGAGCGCTACATCCCAATCGGACAGTTCGCCATCGCGGCGCTCGATCGTTACCTCGACGTGCGCCAAACATGCGCTTCCCCCCAAGAAACGGCATTATTCCTCAGTCAAAAAGGGAATCGAGTGACAACAGACCAAATTCGCTACGTCATGAAGCGTCTGAGGAAGCAAGGCGGCCTGCATAAGCCGTTGACGCCTCACTCGCTCCGTCATAGTTTTGCGACGGACCTGCTCGAGCGCGGGGCTGACCTCCGTGCCGTCCAAGAGTTGCTCGGTCACGAGTCACTCTCGACGACGGGTCGTTACACTCACGTCTCGACGGAGCGCTTGCGAGCGGTCTATCAAGCCACACATCCGAGAAAGTAGGAGGTCATCAGATGTTTCACGCAACCACGATTTTCGCAGTCCGCCACAACGGGCATGGTGCCATGAGCGGGGATGGACAAGTTACGTTCGGAAACGCCGTCATCATGAAAAACAAGGCCAAAAAAGTACGACGTCTCTACGGCGGTAAAGTCGTCGCCGGGTTCGCCGGAAGCGTGGCCGACGCATTCACGCTCTTCGAGAAGTTTGAATCGAAGCTAGAGATGTACAACGGGAACTTGCCGCGTGCGGCCGTCGAGCTGGCTAAAGATTGGCGCGGGGATAAGATGCTCCGTCAACTCGAAGCGCTTTTGATCGTCATGGACCGTGAGCACCTACTGCTCGTGTCTGGGAACGGCGAAGTGATCGAACCGGATGATGGCATTTTAGCGATCGGTTCGGGCGGGAACTATGCGCTCGCTGCCGGGCGCGCCCTCGTACGCCATTCGCCTGAGAAATCAGCGGAAGACATAGCCCGCGCCGCTCTCGAGATTGCCGGAGAGTTGTGCGTCTATACAAACGACCAAGTCATCGTAGAAACGATCGGAGGCGATTCTGAATGAAACGTGAACTGACACCACGCCAAATCGTAGCGGAACTAGACCGCTTCGTCATCGGACAAAAGGATGCCAAGCGCGCCGTCGCGATCGCACTCCGCAACCGTTATCGTCGCCAAAAATTGAGTGCCGACCTGCGTGATGAAGTGACACCGAAGAACATCTTGATGATCGGCCCGACCGGTGTCGGGAAGACGGAAATCGCACGCCGCTTGGCCAAACTCGTCGGCGCGCCGTTCGTCAAAGTCGAGGCTACCAAATTCACTGAAGTCGGCTACGTCGGCCGCGATGTCGAATCGATGGTCCGTGACCTTGTCGAGGCGTCGGTCCGTCTCGTGAAGGAAGAGAAGAAAGAAGGCGTGAAAGAGCAAGCGGAAGTCGCTGCGACTGAACGCATCCTTGACGCTTTGCAAGGCAAGGCCAAAGTCGAACCGACCGCATCGAACCCGTTCGAGGCGTTGTTCGGCGGCCAAGCTCAAAAGACCGAAGAGCCGACTAACACGCAGTCGTCCGACCGCGCACAGTTGCGTCGCTTGCTCGAGCTCGGTGAACTCGAAGAACGATTAATCGAGGTCAATCTCGAAGAAAAGCAGACCGTAGACTTGTTCCAAGGGCAAGGCATGGAAGGTTTATCGAACTTGCAGGACATGCTCGGTCAAATCGTGCCGAAGAAACGGAAGAAACGCAAGTTGCCGGTCCGCGAAGCACGTCCGCTCATCGTCGCCGAGGAAGCGGAGAGTTTGCTCGATATGAACGAAGTTCATGACGAGGCCGTGCGCCGTAGTGAGCAGATGGGCATCATTTTCGTCGATGAGATCGACAAGATTGCGACGAAGTCGCAAGATCATGCCGGTGTCTCACGAGAGGGAGTCCAACGTGACATCTTGCCAATCGTCGAAGGATCGACCGTCGTCACGAAGTATGGACCGGTCAAGACGGACCACGTGCTCTTTATCGCCGCCGGAGCATTCCATATGGCGAAGCCGTCCGACTTGATTCCTGAGCTACAAGGACGTTTCCCGATTCGCGTTGAACTGAGCAGCCTGACCGAAGAGGACTTCGTCAAGATTTTGACGGAGCCGTCCCAGGCGCTCATCAAGCAGTACACGGCACTCCTCGAGTCGGAGGAGATTAGCGTCGAGTTCACTCATCCAGCCATCGAAGAGATTGCGCGCATCGCGACGCACGTCAACCGAGAGACGGATGACATCGGGGCCCGCCGTCTGTATACGATTATGGAGCGCGTCCTCGAGGACTTGTCGTTCGAGGCGGCCGACATGCCGCAAACGCATGTTCAAATCACACCGGCCTATGTGAAAGAGAAAGTCGGCTCGATTGCGGAAGATCGAGACCTTAGCCAATTTATACTATAAGATTCTGTATGCACATACAGGGAGGAAAATAAGAATTATGAACTTACTAGACAAAACACGCCAATTGAACACGATGCTTCAACAAGAGGCAAGCGCGCACGTAGACTTTAAAGAAATGGCGGATAAGATGCGCGAAGTACTCGAAGCAAACACGTTCATCGTCAGTCGTCGGGGCCGTTTGCTCGGCTTTGCCATCAAACAACAAATCGAGAACGAACGCATGAAGGCGTTCTTGGTCGACCGTCAATTCCCGGAGCCATACGCCTCAAACTTGTTCAACGTCAAAGAGACGACGGAAAATATCGGCATCGACAGTGAGTATACGGCGTTCCCGGTCGAGAACCGTGAGTTGTTCCTCGACTCGATGACGACGATTGTTCCAATCATCGGTGGTGGCGAGCGTCTCGGTACACTCGTGCTCGGTCGGCTCAACAACGAGTTCACGGAAGATGACCTCGTCTTGGCCGAATATAGCGCGACCGTCGTAGGGATGGAGATTCTTCGTGAGAAAGCGGCCGAAGCGGAGGCGTCAGCCCGTAAAAAAGCGGTCGTCCAAATGGCGATCAACTCGCTCTCGTATTCTGAGCTTGAAGCGATCGAGCACATCTTCGAAGAGCTTGGTGGCAACGAAGGTTTACTAGTTGCTTCCAAAATTGCCGACCGTGTGGGAATCACTCGTTCGGTCATCGTTAACGCACTCCGTAAATTGGAAAGTGCGGGTGTCATCGAGTCACGTTCTCTCGGTATGAAAGGAACGTATATTAAGATACTGAATGACAACTTCTTGTTCGAATTACAAAAGTTGAAATCGAATTGAAATAAACTAGATTCAACTGATGAATACTAGAAAGTCTATCGAATTAGGACTTTAGACTTACAAAGTCGCTCCCGACGTAATGGGAGCGACTTTTTTTAGTGCAAAAGTAATTATTTTCAGAATTCGTCGTAAATTCGACAAAAACAGAAGACAGCATTTACCTGTTTTAATAAAAATATCTTTCAACACTGTTACAGATTTGTTTCAATGAAATAGTGGATTTTCCAAATAAGGTATATACATGCATTCTTTTAGTGAAAGCGAGTGAAACGCATGAACTGGATCGGTAGCGACTATCAATTAATGAAGCAAGCGATCAATCATTCGGTCGTAAATCAAAAAGTCATCAGCCATAACCTATCGAATATCGATACCCCGAACTTCCGGGCGAAGCAGGCCGTGTTTGAACAGACGCTGAACAACGAGATGCGTCTCAAGCTGGCAGGCGGTCGTCCGAGTGAGCGCTCGGCGACGACGATCACGGACCGGGCCGGAGGCGCGATGCGAAGTGACGGCAATAACGTTGATCTCGATTACGAGATGAGCGAGTTGGCACGGAACCAGCTTCAATACGAAGCGATGATGGAACAGTTGAACCGCCGGCTCGGCGGACTCAAAACCGTCATTAGAGGAGGGCGTTGACGATGGGCATGTTTGATAGTTTTCATATCTCGGCGACGGCACTGACGTCGCAACGGTTACGGATGGACACGGTGTCCGCGAACATTGCGAACGCTCAGACGACACGCGGCAAGTTAGTCGACGGGGAGTGGCAACCGTACACGCGAAAGATGACCGTGATGCAGGAAGCACCGTTTCGCCAACAGCTGTCCGCTGTCAGCGGCGGGGTCGAAGTCTCACAGATTGTGGAAGATGAGAGCCCGTACAAGCTCGTCTATGACCCGAGCCATCCTGATTCGGATGACCGGGGCTATGTCCAGATGCCAAACGTCGACCTGTTGAAAGAAATGGTCGATTTGATGGGAGCGACACGGTCGTACGAGGCGAACATCGCCGCGATGAACGCCACGAAGGCGATGCTCGTCAAAGCGATGGAAATTGGTAAAGGATAAGGAGTGATCGAGGATGCAGATTAACCCCATTCAATTGATTGGCACACAACCGACAGTCGCGCCGGCCGTGAAAGAGACGCCATCCCAGTTCGGAACGTATTTGAACGAGGCGATGCGCTCATTAAATGACGTCCAACAAGCGACGAGCTCGGCCCGAGCCGATCTCGCCGTCGGCAAAGCCGATTTACATCAAGTCATGATTCAAAGCGAAGAGTCATCGATTGCGATGCAGCTCGCCATAGAGGTGCGGAACAAAGCGGTCGAGGCCTATCAAGAAATGATGCGAATGCAAGTTTAAAGTAGAGGATGACGAGTAGCGATGAATGAAAAGTTAAAAGAACGATTCGGTTCACTGACCGGTTCGCTTCAAACGATGAAAACGAACCGAAAAATCATTTGGGGTCTCGTCATCGTCGGCGTGATTCTTGTCGCGGTGCTCTTGACCGTCTGGCTGTCGCGCCCGAACATGGCCCCGCTCTATACGAACCTGTCCGCTCAAGAAGCGGGCGAGGTGACGGAACAGTTGACGGCCGACGGAGTAAAGGCTGAGATTAAAGCGACTTCGAACGGTGTCAGTGTATACGTACCGAGTGAGCAAGTCGACCAACTGAAAGTCAGTCTGGCGGCAGCAGGCATCCCGAAGTCGGGTGCAATCGATTATAGCTTCTTTAGCGAGAACGCTGGCTTCGGAACGACGGACCGTGAGATGGCCGTCATCGAACGGAGCGCGATGCAGACCGAGCTCGAACGGTTGATCACGCAAATCGAAGGGATCAACCAGGCGAAAGTCATCATCTCGATTCCAGAGAAATCGGTCTTCTTGGCCGAAGATCAAGGTGAACCGACGGCCTCCATCGTCTTAAATTTAGGAGCTGGTACGAATCTCGAGCCGGCGACGGTGAAAGGGCTCTATCATTTAATCAGTAAGAGCGTACCGAACTTGAAACCTGAAAACATATCGGTCATGGACCAATATTTCACGTATTACGATTTAGACCAGACGACGACGGCCGGTGGATCATCGACCGACCCGCTCGTCTTGAAACGCCAAGTCGAGAAAGATGTCCGTCAACAGATTCAACAAATGTTGTCGGTGTTGCTCGGCGAACGAAGCGTGCTCGTCTCGGTCACAGCCGATATCGACACGACGCAAGCGGCTGAAGAGCAAAACCTCGTGACACCTGTCAATGAGGACAGCATGGAAGGCATCGTCACTTCGGCCGAGCGGATTGCTGAAGCGTATACAGGCGGAACCGGTGCAGCAACTGCTGCCGGGACGGCCGAGAACGATACGGTCAATTTCCCGGCCGCCACGGGCACCGGGGAAGAAGAGAGCGAAAAGAATCATGAAATCATCAATTATGAAGTCAACCGAATCACGAAACAGATTCAGAACGCACCGTACTCGATTCGTGACCTCGGCGTCCAATTGATCGTCGAACCACCGAACGGGGCGACGACAATCGACCCTCAACTCGAGGGTGACCTCGAGACGATGATGTACTCGATTATCCGGACGTCACTCGCCAAGACCGGAGAGGCACTCACTGAGGCGGAACTTGAACAGAAAGTCGTTGTCGTCTCACGTCCGTTCGCAGAAACGGAAGAAGCGGCCGTGGTCGAAAAACCGACCCAATGGTGGATGTATGCCGCCGCAGCCGGTGCCGTCGTCTTGCTCGCACTCTTGTTCTTCGCGATGCGCAAGCGCAACCGCGAACCAGTCGCCGAGTCGAACGAGTGGGAAGTCCCATATGAAGACGAAGTGCCGGACCTCGACCTCGAAGAACGGGGCGAAGGGGCCGTCAAGAAGAAACAGTTGGAGAAATTGGCAGAGAGCAACCCTGAAGAGTTCGCCAAACTTCTCCGTACATGGATGTCTGAGGAGTGAGTACTGTGAATTACGCCAAACAACCGAACCGAGAAAAAGCGGCCATGCTCATGATCTCGCTTGGACCTGAAGTGGCAGCGAGCGTCTATAAGCATCTGTCCGAAGAAGAGATGGAGCAATTGACGCTACAAATTTCGGCGTTGAAAAAAGTATCATCCGAACAAAAAGAAGCCATCATGGGTGAGTTCCACGAGCTCGCCATGGCGCAGAGCTATATCACGCAAGGGGGCATCGGATTCGCGAAAACGGTGCTCGAGAAAGCGGTCGGAGAAGAGAAAGCGATGGCTCTCATCCATCGGCTCACCTCGACGCTTCAGGTCCGACCGTTCGAGTTCGCCCGCAAGGCCGACCCGAAACAGCTGTTGAACTTTATCCAAAACGAGCATCCGCAAACGATCGCCTTGATTTTGGCGCATCTCGAACCGGTCAAGTCAGGACAAATTTTGTCTGAGCTCCCGCCTGAGATTCAGTCGGAAGTCGCCAAGCGGATCGCGACGATGGACCGACTCAACCCGGACGTGATTCATGAGATTGAACAGATTCTCGAGAAGAACTTGTCCCAAACGGATATGCAAGATTATGCCCAGTCTGGTGGCATCGAGGCGGTCGTCGAAGTGCTCAACGGCGTCGACCGTACGACCGAGCGCACGATTCTCGATGCGCTTGAAATCGAAGACCCGGAATTGGCCGAAGAAATCAAAAAACGGATGTTCGTCTTCGAGGATATCGTTACACTCGATTCGCGGGCGATTCAGCGGATTATCCGCGAAGTGGCGAACGACGATCTCTTGCTCGCCCTCAAAGTCTCGTCCGACGAAGTCAAACAGATCATCTTCAAAAACATGTCGCAACGAATGGTCGAAACGTTCAAAGAAGACATGGAATTCATGGGGCCTGTCCGGTTGCGTGACGTCGAAGAGGCACAAAGCCGTATCGTCGGCATCATCCGTCGCCTAGAAGACGTCGGAGAAATCGTGATTAGCCGCGGTGGAGGAGATGACATCGTTGTCTAACGTAATCAAACGCCACTATGCGACACCACTCGAGCCGCAACGGATTGATTCAAAGCCGTTCCTCGAGCCGGTGAGTATGCTACACCAGGATGAAGAGCGGGAGCGGTTGGCCCAAACGCGTGCGAAACTAGACGAGCAAGCAGCCACACTCGAAGCGCGCCGCACGGCGATGGAACAAGAACTCGCCGATTTAAGGGAAGAAGTGCTCGTGTCGGCTAGACAAGAAGGCTACGACGCAGGCTTTGACCAAGGAAGACGGGACGGCAAGGCCGAGTATGAGGAATTGACGACCCGCTTAAACACGGTCAGTGTCGAACTCGAGCAGTTGTTTGATACGAAATGGCGGGACGCCGAGCAACAGCTCGTCGCCCTCGCCGTCGAGGCCAGCGCTCGCGTGACGACAGAACTCGTCCGAAACGATGAGGCGTTGTTCGCCGACCGTGTCCGTGAACAGTTGCTCCGTCAACTCGATGCGGAATCATTGACGGTGTACGTCCATCCAACGCGACTCGCCTCGATTCAACGCTTTGAAGCGGACTGGGTCATCCCAGACGGCCCGGGCATCAAATACCGGGCGGATGCAGGCTTGGATGAGACGAGCGTAAGGATTGAGACCCCGCATCACGGGGATGAGCTCGATTTGAGCTATAGCTTTGATCGCGTACGTTCCAAAATCGAGGAGGTCCTGGCCGATGGCGCTTATTGACCGCGTGCTCGAGTCGATTGTGTCCTCGCCCGATGACGAGTACGTCCGAAAAGTCGGACGCGTCTGTCGGGTCGTCGGTCTGATGATCGAGTCGAATGGACCGAGTGCTTTTATCGGAGAACGTTGTTTGATCGAGCTACCATCCGGTCAACACGTCGAAGCCGAAGTTGTCGGATTCAATGAGGCACGCGTCCTCCTCATGCCTTACGGCGAAACGACCCAAATCGCACCGGGATGTATGGTCAAAGGGACAGGCCGGATGCTTCAAGTGCCGGTCGGCGACGAGTCGATTGGCCAAGTGCTCGACGGTCTCGGCCGTCCTTTGTCCGGTGAGGGTGCAATGCCTGGCGCACGTTACGACGTGCTTCGTAAGCCGCCGAACCCGCTTGAGCGGCCCCGCATTTTAGACGTCCTCTCGACAGGCGTTCGCGTCATCGACGGTCTCTTGACGGTCGGGAAAGGACAGCGGGTCGGATTGTTCGCAGGTTCCGGCGTCGGGAAGTCGACATTGCTCGGCATGATCGCCAAACGATCATCGGCCGACATCAACGTCATCGCCTTAATCGGAGAGCGTGGTCGGGAAGTGAAAGAGTTCATCGAGAAAGAACTCGGACCAGAAGGGATGGCCCGCTCGGTCGTCATCGTGGCGACGAGCGACCAACCTCCGCTCGTGCGGTTGAAAGGAGCTTATACAGCGACAGCTATCGCCGAATACTTCCGCGACCAAGGCAAAGAAGTCGTCCTCATGATGGATTCGGTGACCCGGTTCGCCATGGCGCAACGGGAAATCGGACTCGCCACAGGGGAACCACCGACGTCTAAAGGGTATACGCCTTCCGTCTTCGCGATGCTGCCGCAACTGTTAGAACGAAGCGGGACCGCCGTGACAGGATCGATTACTGCGTTCTATACCGTCCTCGTCGACGGGGACGATATGAACGAGCCGATTGCGGATGCGGTGCGAGGGATTTTAGACGGACACTTCGTCATGGACCGCTCGCTCGCGAACCGTGGACAGTTCCCGGCGATTCACGTCTTGAAGTCGATCAGCCGCGTCATGAACCAAATTGCCACGCCGATGCATCGGGAGGTCGCGCAGACGTTCCGGGGGTGGCTGGCCACGTATTTGGATGCCGAAGACTTAATCAATATAGGTGCTTATAAAAAAGGGACGAACCCGGCCATCGATACCGCCATCGAGCAGTATCCGAACTTGTTGACGTTTTTAAAGCAATCCATCGAAGAAGAGGCCCCGCTCGAGGAATCGTTAGAGCGCCTGGCCCAAATCGTGCGAGGTGAACGATGAACAGATTATTGTTAGAGCGCATCATGCCGATCGCAGAACACGAGAAAGAAGAGTCGGCGACGGAGATGAGACAACATAAAGCGCGGTTCGAGACAGAGATGGAGACGCTGTATCGGCTCGTGTTGACGTACGAGTCGCTCATGAAGAGTCAAGACGAACAAGCTGGCGTCATCGACTTGCTCATGTCGCAATACCGTGAACAGACACGCGAACGGTTGAAACGCCAAATCGAGACACAACAACTCGTCGTCCAGCAGGCGCGTAACCGCTACCATTTGTCGCAGGAACGTCTGCTCGGAAAAGTCGTCGAGGAAAAGAAATATGTAACGTTGCATGAAAAAGTCAGTCAAGATGAAGTGGCCGCGACAAAGCTCATCGAACAGCATTTCATCGATGAGTTGGCAGTGATTCATCACGGGAAAGGGAAGTAAACCGATGGAAAAAGACAACACGAAGCGAGGCAGACAGCTATTGGTTGCGCTCGTTCTCGTCCCGGCCATCTTTCTACTCGTTGGAGGGATTGTCGTCATGAACTATGCGATGGACCGTCCGTTGTTATCGGTCCCGTTTCTAGAGACCGGTTCAAAACAAGAGCCGGAAGAAAAAGTGAAGACGAACGTGAACGTGACCGGTGTGGATACTGATGCCGCGAATCGCTTGAAAGTGGCGAATGCCGAGATTGAGAAGCTTCGGGCCGATAACGCCGAGTTGACGAACGAAGTGAAGGCTAGACAAGAAGAAGTCTCGAAGTTGATTCAGGAACGTGACCGACTCGTCGCGGAATTGGCGACGGCCAGTGCGGTCGAAGAAGAAACCTCGGACGTGTCTCGTGTCTATGAGGAGATGTCAGCGAAACAAGCCGCTGCCATCATGAACGAACTCGAGAGTCCGCAAGTGGCGAACCTATTGAAGGAATTGTCGCCGAAGCAACAAGCCGACATATTGGGACGGATGGATGCCCAACAGGCCGCCGTCGTCACCCAGTTGCTCCAGTGACTGGAAAGGAGGACATGATGATGAATATCGCCTTACTGGCCCAATCGATGCAAGGGGCACCACAAAAAGGCGGGGACGCGAGTGCGACCCCGACCGGACAGTTTTTAGAATTGCTCTCGGCCATGCTCGGAACGACGCCGACCTCGTCGCCTGAAGCTATGGCTGTTCCGGAAGACGAAGCATCGCTCCCGCTCGAGAACGTATCGAATCGGTTAGAGCAGTGGCTGCAACAGCCGGATAGCCTGCAATGGTTGAAGTCATTGCCGGCCGATGCGTATCGCAAGTTCATGGATGCTTATATCGGAATTTTGAATCAAGTCGCCCCGGAACCTGCAACAGTCAAGGCCCCGGACGCAATCCCTGCACTGCTCACAAGCCAAGCGGCGGCGCCGACGCTCTCGTTTACGCTCACGAAGAAAGAAACGGACACACTCGTCCAAACGGTGCCGGTCAATCAAGTAGAGGAGAACGTGCGCATCATCCAGCAAGTCGTTGCGCAGTTTAAAGGGACGCTCGGACAGACCCCAAAATCTTTACCCGGTGTGACACAAACTGAAACGCAACCCGCACAGATGCAACAGCCGATCAAAGAAACCGACTGGATGCCGAAAAGCATGACGTGGTCGAAACCGAATATCGACTCTGAGATGGTGATGTACGCCTCGAAAGGCTCATTACCTGAGAACATGCAGGCCCGCATCGAAGCGGCCTTGCACCGGGCACCGTTCAAGAGCGGGGCCGATGGGTCGAAAGTGTTCACGGTCCGTCTTTATCCGGAGCAGTTAGGGGAACTCGTCGTCAAACTCGAACGGCAGAACGGAGAACTCGTCGTCAAGCTGTTTGCGAGTAACCAAGAAGCGAAGCAGTTATTGCAATCACAACTAGGACAGTTGCAACAGACGCTCCAGCCCGCGAACCCGAACGTCCGAGTCGAGGTCAACTTGACCCAACAAGCGCTAGAGACGAAAAACTCGAGCTTCAATGAGTTCGACCAACCTGAACCGGAACACCATGAACAACCGAAAGGAGACCCTGACGATGACGACAATCCAGCCGAAGACGAATGACTATACGCTACCGGATCAATCGATGCCGAAAGCGACGAACCAATACGATCAAAGCATGTTCTTGAAACTGTTGCTCGCCCAACTCGCCAACCAAGACCCGATGTCACCGATGGAAGACCGTGAGTTCATCTCTCAGATGGCTCAGTTCTCTTCACTCGAACAGATGCAGACGATTTCGAAACAACTCGATTCCGCGCTCGTCGATCGACAAATGGCCTCGATTTCGGAGTTCAGCAATATGATCGGGCAAACGGTCGCTTATACAAACGAAACGGAAACCGAGACGATTAAAGGCTCGGGACGTGTTCTCTCGATTTCGAAGACCGAAGCCGGCTATGTGGCCGACCTTGAAGACGGAACGTCCGTCAACGTGTACAACATCACTTCCATCAAACAAGCATAGGAGGATTCATCATGTTAAGAGCAATGTACTCAGGAATCAGTGGTTTAAAGAACTTCCAATCGAAGCTTGACGTCGTCGGGAACAACATCGCCAACGTCAACACGTTCGGCTATAAAAAGGGCCGGGTCACGTTCAAAGACCTCGTCAGCCAACAAGTCGGTAGTGCGACGGCGGCGAACGGTGTCAGCGGTGGGGTCAACCCGAAAGAAGTCGGTCTCGGGGGCACGATGGCGACCGTCGATAACGTCTATAACCAAGGCGCCATGCAAAACTCAGGGAGAGCGCTTGATGTCGGGATCTCAGGAGAAGGATTCTTCGCCTTGGACGTGAACGGCCAGACACAATACACGCGGGCAGGTAACTTCTATACAGATAACACAGGAGACCTCGTCAACGGAGACGGTGCGTATGTCCTCAGCATGACAGGAGACCGAATCAACATCCCTGCCGGTGCGAAGTCGCTCTCAATCGGGAAAGACGGACAAGTCAGCTACGTCGATAACGCCGGAGCTTCGACAGTCGTCGGCCAAATCCAAGTCGTCACGTTCGCCAACAACGCCGGATTGTCAAAAGTCGGCGCGAACAACTTCATTCAATCGCAAAACTCAGGTGAGCCGAACATTGGTATCCCTGGACAAGATGGGCGTGGCGAACTCGTCTCGGGTGCGCTCGAGATGTCGAACGTCGACTTGTCGGAAGAGTTCACAGAAATGATTGTCGCGCAGCGTGGTTTCCAAGCGAACACACGAATCATCACAACATCGGACGAGATTCTCCAAGAACTCGTCAACTTGAAACGCTGATGATTCGCGTCACGACGCTCCGGGGTGAAGAACTTGTGCTGAACGCCTTGTTCATCGAGACGGTCAAAGCCGAGCCCGATACGATCATTCACTTGTATAACGGAAAGACGTATATCGTCCGCGAGACGAAACAACAAATCATCGACCGGACGACGGCGTTCTATGCCTCGGTCGGTCTGGTTGGAACGATAGGCATACGAGGTGAAGAAGATGAGTGAAGAAAAACAAAAAGGCGGCGCCATGAAGATGGTGCTCATCCTGCTAGTCGTCCTGCTCGTCATGGGCGGGGCCGGATTTATGACTTATAAATACTTGTTCGGTGACAACGTGACGGCGAAGACGAAACCTGTCACCGCCGAAGAATTGGCCGAACGCAGCTTCACGACGGACGATATGACGACGAACATCCAAGATGAGCGTTTCATCAACGTCCAGTTCACAATCGTGACGGATGCTGCGGAGACGAAAGAAGATCTCGAACTTCGAAAGTTCCAAGTGCATAACGTCATCCTCGGCGATTTGGCCGGCATGACGAAAGCGAAGCTCACGACGAAAGAAGACATGCAGAAGTTTGAGCAGTCGCTCCGCAAACAACTAAACGGACTGTTGGAGTCAGGTGAGGTCCAACGAGTCTACATGACGAAGAAAATCATACAGTGAGGTGGCATCATGGGAGAAGTCTTATCTCAACAAGAAATTGATGCCTTGCTATCGGCGTTAAGCAGTGGCGACGTCGAAGCCGACTCCTTTTTGGCCCAGGAAGAAGAGCGGAAAGTCCGGCAGTATGACTTTAAACGGGCGGTCCGCTTCTCGAAAGACCAAATCCGAAGCTTGACCCGGATTCATGAGCATTTCACACGGATGCTGACCACGTTCTTCTCGGCCCAGCTCCGGACGTACGTCCAGTTCACGGTCAACTCGGTCGAGCAGCTTCCTTATGACGAATTCATTCATTCCATTCCGAGCATGACGATGATCAACTTGATTGAAGCGCCGCCGCTCAACGGCCGTTTCATCATCGAAGTGAATCCGAACATCTCGTACGCGATGCTCGATCGCCTACTCGGCGGTCCCGGGGTCGAGATTGAAAAAGTCGAGAGCTTCACGGAAATCGAGATGCGCATCTTGACGCAATTATATAAACGAGCGTTTGCAGGATACGGAGACGCCTGGGAATCGATTGCCGAGATCAAGTCAGAGATGACAGCGGTCGAGGTCAATCCCCAGTTCCTCCAACTCGTCTCGCCAAACGAGACGGTCGTCCTCGTCTCGATCGGTGTCACCATCGGCGAAGTGAGCGGGACGATCAACGTCTGCTTACCGTTCGTGACGATTGAGCCGGTGTTATCGAAACTGTCGAGTCATTACTGGATGCAAGAGGCCAATCGCCGTAATGCGAGCGGGAACAGCAAAGAACCGCTCAAAGCCCAGTTGATGAACTCGTCGGTCGAGGTCGTGTCCCTGCTCGGGGAGACGACGATCACGTTCGGTGACTTGTTGCATTTAGAGGTCGGGGACTGTTTGACCCTCGATCAATTGGTGAAAGACCCGTTATCGATCATGGTAGGGGAAAATAAAGTGTTCAGAGGGCAAGTCGGTGTGAGCGGGAAGCGGATGGCGGTCCAAGTGCTCCACCGGGTGAAGGAGGAAGAGCAATGAGTGAGATGTTGTCACAAGATGAAATAGACGCGTTATTGCGCGGGACGAGCGAGTCGTCAAAACCGGAGGCGAATCCTGAAGAACATCTTGATTCGATGGAAAGCGACGCCTTAGGGGAAATCGGGAATATTTCGTTCGGTAACTCGGCGACGGCGCTATCGACGTTACTGCAACAAAAAGTAGAAATCACGACTCCAATCGTCAGTGAGGTCACAATCGATGCGCTCCGTGAGCGTTATCCGACGCCGCACGTGGCACTTCGAGTCGGCTATACGGAAGGCTTGAAAGGCGAGAACGTGCTTGTATTGACACGTGAAGACGCCGCCATCATCTCAGACTTGATGCTCGGTGGAACTGGGATTGGCGTCGATCCGGAAGGACTCGATGAAATTCGTCTTTCAGCCGTCCAAGAAGCGATGAACCAAATGATGGGTGCGGCAGCGACATCATTGTCGACCGTATTCTCGAAAAAGATTGATATTTCACCACCGCTCGTCGAAGTGTTCGATGCGACGAAGAACCAGACGATTATCGACCGCCTCGAGCTTTGGGAGACGATGGTCTTAATCGAGTTCAACTTGAAGGTCGGTACGTTAATCGATTCGAAAATCGTTCAAATCGCCCCGGTCCAGTTCGGGAAACAACTTGTCAACGAACTGATGGCCGCCACATCGCCAGCCCCTGTCGCACCAGCTCCGGCAGCTGCCCCGGCCGCGCCGAAGCAGGAAGCGCCGAAGGCACCGGCTCCCGCCGCCCAACAACCGGTTCGTCCGGCAGCGAAGTCGGTACCGGAAGTCGCGGTCAGCCAGGCCGAGTTCATGCCGCTCCACGCACCGGCGACGAACGACTCGATTCCAGCGAATCTGGGATTGTTGTATGACGTGCCGCTCAACGTGACGGTCGAACTCGGACGGACGAAACGTTCGGTCCGAGAAGTGCTTGAGCTGTCACAAGGTTCGATTATCGAACTCGACAAGTTGGCCGGTGAGCCGGTCGATATTTATGTGAACCAACAACGGATCGCCCGCGGCGAAGTCGTCGTCATCGAAGAGAACTTCGGCGTCCGCGTAACAGAAATTATCCAACCGCACGAGCGGATTGGCATCGTTTAAGGAGGAAGAACAATGAGTGCAAAAATTTTAGTGGTAGATGATGCGGCGTTCATGCGCATGATGATTAAGGATATCTTGACAAAGAATGGATTTGAAGTCGTCGGAGAAGCGGAGAACGGTGTCGATGCAGTCGCGAAATATCGTGAGCTCATGCCCGATCTCGTCACGCTCGACATCACGATGCCAGAAATGGACGGCTTGGCCGCATTGAAAGAAATCCGTGGGTTCGATTCGAACGCGAAAGTAATCATGTGTTCGGCGATGGGACAACAAGCAATGGTCATCGATGCGATTCAAGCAGGAGCAAAAGACTTTATCGTCAAACCGTTCAACGCTGAACGCGTCGTCGAGGCAGTCTCAAAAACGGTCGCACAATGAACAAGTGGTGGTTGATTATCCTTCTCGTGGCTGGGTTATTCATCCCGGCCACGGTCGAGGCCGCCACCGTCGACCAACAGTTCGAACAGCAACAACCAGACACGAAAGAGGAACCGGTCACATCGGCCGTCTCATCGGTCGGCACGGCCATCAAGCTCATATTGAGCCTGGTCGTCGTCATCGGTGGGTTCCTCGTCCTCGTGCGATGGTTGAACGCACGGACACAAGGCGTGAAGTCGGCTCAGCATTTGACCCATCTCGGTGGTGTCCCGCTCGGCAAAGACCGTTCGGTGCAACTCGTCAAGCTCGGTGAACAAGTGTACGTGCTCGGTGTCGGCGACTCAATTCAATTGCTCGACCGGATTGATGCCGAAGCGATGGACGAGGCGGCGCTCGATGCCCCGACCTTGAACCAGTCGAACTCGTCGGCTTTCCTCGACACGTTTAAACAACAGTTGGCCCAGATTGAAGAAGTGAGGAAGAAACGATGACGACGATTGAACAATTAATCAACTTGGAGACGCCAGACAGTACATCGACCTCGATCAAATTGTTGGTCGTGCTCACCTTGCTCACGCTCGCGCCATCGTTTTTAATCTTGATGACTTGTTTCACACGAGTCGTCGTCGTGCTTTCGTTCGTCCGCCCGGCACTCGGGACGCAGCAGACGCCACCGAACCAGCTGATTATCGGGCTCGCCCTGTTCATCACGTTGTTCGTCATGTCGCCTGTACTATCGGAGTTGAATGATCAGGCGTTGTCGCCATATATGGACGACGAAATCAGCCAAGACGAGGCGTTCGAAGAGGCGGGGAATACGATGAAGCGGTTCATGGCCCAATATACGCGCCAAGAGGATTTGCAATTATTTATTAAATATGGGAACTATGAGCAACCTGAGTCGGTCGAAGATGTCCCGCTGCTCGCGATGGTCCCGGCCTATGCGATTAGCGAGTTAAAAACGGCGTTCCAAATCGGGTTCATGATCTTCTTGCCATTTTTGATTATCGATATGGTCGTGGCGAGTGTCCTCATGTCAATGGGGATGATGATGCTTCCGCCGGTTATGATCGCATTGCCGTTCAAATTGTTACTGTTTGTGTTGGTGGATGGATGGCACTTGATTGTGGAGTCCTTGCTTAGAAGTATGTAGGAGGAACGAATATGACGCAGGAAATGGTCATTTATTTGGCGACGGAGAGTGTGTGGACGTTATTGAAAATCTCGATGCCGCTCTTGTTGATCTCGCTCGTCGTCGGTCTCGTCATTTCGATTTTACAGGCGACGACACAAATTCAAGAGCAGACGCTATCGTTCGTGCCAAAGATCGTCTCGGTCTTTATCGGGCTCGTCGTCTTTGGGCCTTGGATGCTGCAACAGATTGAAGGGTTCACCCGTTTGATTTTTGAACTGATGGTCGAGGTCGCCTCGAAATGAACGCGGTCGATTTCATCAGTCTCTATGGATTGACGTTTGCCCGTCTTTCCGGCTTCTTCGTGAGCGTCCCGTTATTTTCATCCCGGCAACTGCCGGTCATGCACCGCGTCGCGTTCAGTGCCTTTTTAGCGTATTATGCGATGTTCACGGTGACAGAGCCGCTCGATCTCGGTCAAGCCTATATTTTACAGGTGTTGTACGAGGTGTTGATCGGGTTAGTGCTCGGTATTTTGATTAACATTTTATTCTTTGCGCCTCAGATTGCGGGTGGCGTCATCGATTTACAGCTCGGACTCGCGATGGCATCGGCCTATGACCCGATGTTCGGAGGCCAGTCGCCGCTGATTGGTCGATTCTATTATATTTTTACGTTGTTTATCATGCTGTCGAGCAACTTACATCTGTTGCTGATTGATGGTATCTATTATAGCTTTCAAATTTATCCGCCGGGTCAGCCGATCATCGACTTTAGCGAAGCGTCACTCATGATGGCCGTCAAGGTCGTCACGATGACAATGATGGTCGCCTTGCAGCTTGCCTTTCCGCTCATGGCGTCGCTCTTGCTCGTCGACATGGCGCTCGGGTTCTTGGCGAAATCGGCGCCGCAGTTCAATATTTTTGCAATCGGATTTTCATTCAAGCTGATTGCGGGATTTTCGGTCATGGTCGTCATGATGGGCTTGACCTTGAACGGCATCAGCCAATTCATCCCGATTCTACAAGAAGTGTTACGTGATTTTATGACTGTGCTAGGAGACGCCTCATGAAGCCTCTATATACCTTATCGGTCGATCTTCAATTTTTTGCAGGAGAAAAAACCGAAAAAGCAACACCACGTAAACGAGAGGATTCGCGTAAGAAAGGCCAAGTGGCCAAGTCAGCCGATTTGACCGGTGCCTTCGCCTTGTTCGCGATGTTTCTCATGTTATCGTTCTTAGGACCGTATCTCGGCAAACAGTTGTTCAGTGTGACGAAAGAGTTGCTCGGTCCGAGCTACTTGCTGTTCGATCTGTCCAACGGGTTGTCCGGCATGCTCACCGACTTGTTGCTTCGGGTCGGACTGATCGTAGGCCCGTTCTTCGCGGTCGCCGTCGTGTTCGGGATTTTAATCAACTACCTTCAAATCGGGACGTTGTTCTCGGCGGAAGCGATTCAACCGAAACTCGAACGAATCGATCCGATTAAAGGGGTCAAACGGATTATCAGTATGAAAGCGGTCGTCGAATTTTTAAAGTCCTTATTCAAATTATTGATTATCCTGACGACTGCCGTCGCCGTGCTCTGGCAGAATCAAAAAGAGCTGTCCCGCATGGCGGTCGAACATATCCGTGAATCGGTCATCGCGCTCGCCCATATCACGATCGAACTCGGACTATGGGTGAGTGTGGCCTTGCTCGCGCTCGCGTTGCTCGACTTCTTCTATCAACGATTCGATTTTGAGAAATCGATTCGCATGTCGAAGCAAGATATCAAAGACGAGTATAAGAATAGTGAGGGTGACCCGCTCATCAAATCGAAAATCAAACAACAACAACGGGAGATGGCGATGCGCCGTATGATGCAAGAAATTCCGAACGCGGATGTCGTCATCACCAACCCGACCCACTATGCCGTCGTCATCCGGTACGACGACACGAAAGACTTCGCGCCGCTCGTCGTCGCCAAAGGGGTCGATCGTGTCGCCTTCAATATCCGTGACGTGGCCAAAGAACATGACATCCCGATTGTCGAAAACAAACCGTTGGCCCGTGCGCTGTACGCCCAAATGGATATCGGGGAAGTCGTTGACGAGTCGTTTTATCAGGCGATCGCCGAAGTGCTCGCATTCGTCTATCAATTGAAACAACCGTCTTGAGGAGGAGTATGTATTGGCAGTAAAAGCTAAAGATTTTGCGGTATTGATCGGCGTTCTGTTAATCGTCGTCATGCTCGTCATCCCGTTACCGGGGTTCATGTTAGATTTCTTAATCATTGTCAACATACTGATTGCGTTGCTGATTTTACTCGTCGCGATGAATGCACGTGAAGCACTCGACTTCTCGGTCTTTCCTTCGCTCTTGCTGATCGTGACGTTGTTCCGGCTCGGATTGAACGTGTCGACGACACGTTCGATTTTATCGACCGGATACGGTGGAGAAGTCATCGAGACATTCGGTAACTTCGTCGTAGGCGGGAACGTGCTCGTCGGGTTCGTCGTCTTCCTCATCCTCGTCATCATCCAATTCGTCGTCATCACGAAAGGGGCCGAACGTGTATCCGAAGTGTCGGCGCGTTTCACCCTCGATGCGATGCCAGGGAAACAGATGGCCATCGATGCCGATTTGAATTCGGGCTTGATTGATGACAAAGACGCGCAAATCCGGCGGAAAAAGATTCAAAGTGAAGCCGACTTCTATGGGTCGATGGATGGGGCCTCGAAGTTCGTCAAAGGGGACGCCATCGCTGGGATTATCATCGTCGCCATCAACTTGATTTTCGGAATCATCATCGGTACCGTCCAAATGGGTCTTCCGGTCGGTGAGGCGTTCCAAACGTTCTCCCTCATGACGATCGGCGACGGGCTCGTCGGTCAAATCCCGGCGCTCCTCATCTCGACGGCAACCGGGATTATCGTCACGCGTGCCGTCTCGGACGGGAATCTCGGCGAGGACGTCGTCGATCAGCTCGGTCAAAACCCGACGCTGCTCTATATCGCCGGCTCCATCGTCATCATGCTCGGCTTTATTTCGCCGAGTCTGCTCCCCGTGACGCTCATCATTGCCGGAGCCACGTTCTATGGTGCCTATACGATGCGTCGCAATTTGAAACGGGTCATCGATACGCCGTTACCGGAAGAAGAACCGTCGGCACCGACCGAGACTGTCGTTTCGCTGTTACAGATTGATGCTATCGAGTTCGAGTTCGGCTACGGACTCATTCCGCTCGCCGATGAATCGCAAGGCGGCGACTTGCTCGACCGAGTCGTCATGATTCGTCGTCAGCTCGCGCTCGAACTTGGGTTCATCTTGCCGACAGTACGGATTCGCGATCATCTGCAATTGTCACCGAACGCATATCGCATCAAAGTGAAGGGCAACGTCGTCGCTGAAGGCGAACTCTTGCTCGATCATTACTTGGCAATGAGTCCTGGGATTGAAGATCCGGAAGTATATGGGATTGAAACGACGGAGCCGGCGTTCGGTCTCCCGGCGTTATGGATTGATGAAGAGACGCGCACCCGCGCAGAGATGAGCGGGTATACCGTCGTCGATCCGCCATCCGTCGTGGCGACACATTTGACGGAGACGCTCAAGAAACACGCTGCCGACCTGCTCGGCCGTGAAGAGACGAAACAGCTCGTCGAGCATTTGAAAGAGACACATCCGGTGCTCGTCGAAGACGTGACACCATCCGTCTTGTCGATTGGAGACATTCAAAAAGTGCTCCGTCATCTGTTGAAAGAACACGTCTCGATTCGCAATTTACCGCTCTTGTTCGAGACGATGGCCGACTATGGCAAAGTGACGAAAGACGCGGATATCCTCGGCGAATACTGCCGGCAAGGTCTGTCGCGTCAATTGACCGACCAAGTCAGTCCGCCCGACGGACCACTCTACGTGGTCACGCTCGGCGGCCAGACCGAACAGCTGATTCAAGACGCCGTTCAAAAGACGGAGTTCGGCAACTATTTGGCGCTCGACCCGGAACAAGCGCGCGAGATTATCGAACGCTCGGGCGAGCAGCTGTCGATGTTCGAACGCTACGGGGCATCGGCCGTCATTCTTTGTTCGCCGACGATCCGCCTGTTCGTGAGACAATTGCTCGAACGGTATTATCCGGATGTGCCGGTCCTCGCCTACAACGAACTGCTCAGCTCGATTGAAGTGAAAAGTATTGGGGTGATTTAAGTGCAAATCAAAAAATATACAGGCAAGACGATGGCGGAAGCGATGGCGAAAGTCAAACAAGAGTTTGGCGACGACGCCGTCATCTTGAATTCGCGCCAAGTGAAGAAAGGATGGCTCGGCTTGTTCGCCTCACAACACGTCGAGGTCATCGCCGCGCTCGAGAAGGCGCCACTCGCCGTCAAACCACGTACGGTTGCGAAGCCGGTCGCGGCAACGAAACCTGAGGCAACGCCAAAACGTCAACCGCAACCACGGAACGTCGCGTATGCTGCGCCTGAAATCTCGGGAGCGAGACGGTTGCCGGCACCATTGGCACACGTCGAAGCGCTGCTCGCGTCCGAATCGTTTCAAGGTGAAGCGTGGGACGAAGCGATTCAGGAACTGTATTACACGACAAAATCGGTCGACGCCGTCGAACGTTACGTCCGCGATCAAATCCAAAATTCTTTCTTGCCTGTACCGGAACCGAAGCGGTACATGATGCTCGTCGGTCCGACCGGTGTCGGCAAGACGACGACGCTCGCGAAACTAGCCGCCCACTATAAGCTCGAGCATGGACTCTCGGTCGGCCTCATCACGACGGATACGTATCGAATCGCTGCCATCGAGCAGTTGAAGACGTACGCCGAGATTCTAGACATCCCGGTCGAGGTCGCCTACGATTTTGATGATTTCAAGCGGGCGAAGCAGCTGTTCGCTCGAAAAGACATCATTTTGATTGATACGGCTGGCCGCAATTTCCGCGACGAGGCGTATGTTGAGCAGTTCGAGCGGCATCATGACTTTTCGGAGACGAGTCTCTCGCTCGTTCTCAGCTTGACGTCAAAGATGCGGGACATGGAAATGATATATCGTCAGTTCGAGCCGTTGCCGCTCGGGTCGCTCATCTTCACGAAAGCGGACGAGACGAGCGACATCCATGCGATGTATCGGATGGTTCGCGAAAGTGGGCTGCCGGTCGCTTGGCTGACGGATGGACAAGAAGTGCCTGACGACCTCGTCAACGGGGACCCTTCCCGGCTGACGGATCGGTTGCTTGAGAAAGAAGGGTGGACCCAATGGACCAAGCAAGACGTCTAAGGGCGAAAACAGAGACCCCACCGACGACGATCGCTTTCGCGAGCGGGAAAGGCGGGGTCGGCAAGACGAACGTCTGTGTCAATACGGCCATCGGCCTCGTCGAGCTTGGGAAGCGCGTGTTAATCGTCGATCTCGACATCGGGATGGCGAACGTGCATATCTTGTTGAACGCCTCGAGATCACGGACGATGATGGATTCGGTCAAAGCCCGAATTCCGCTGGCCGCCTCGGTTCAGAAAGGTGTGCATGGTGTCGATATATTACATGGGGGGAGTGGACTTGATGAACTAGTCCAATTCTCACATGCCGATATGCAATTTTTTATGCGTGAACTCGAAGTGCTCACTGAATACGATTATGTCCTGTTCGACATGGGGGCCGGGGCGACCGACACATCACTTCAATTCATTGAAGGATGCGATGAGATGTTTCTCATCTTGACGCCTGAACCGACCTCGCTCATGGATGGGTACGCCTATACGAAGCTGGTGCATCGACAAAGCCCAGACTTACCGCTCGGCGTCATCGTCAATCGGGCCCAATCGGGTGAGGAAGCGCTGCAATGTTTTGAACGAATGGAAGTTGCGTGTGAGCAGTTTTTAAAGAAATCGATTCGATTCCTCGGGTATTTACCAGATGACGCCACGGTCAGACGAGCGGTCATCGCCCAAGTCCCGTTTTACCATTTGGACCGAAAAAGTGATATCAGTTGGCGGTTAGAGCGGATTTTAACGACATTGACCGGGACACCGCCGAAACCGCGTCATTTTATGGATCGCTTGATGGGGAACTTGAAACGTCAGTGGAACCGAGTCTAACGACAGGGAGGCATTATAGATGGACGTGAACGAATACTTAGGATTGTTTTTAGATGAGTCGCAAGAACATATTCAATCGGTGAACACCCAACTGTTAAAACTTGAACAGACGGGCAGCCAAGAGGCGATTCAAGAGATTTTCCGCTCCGCGCATACGCTCAAAGGAATGTCGGCGACGATGGGTTACGAGAGTGTGGCCAACTTGACACATGAGATGGAGAGCGCGCTCGACTTGGTTCGGGCCGGTAAGAAAGAGAGCAACCAGCTGTTGCTTGATACGATGTTCTCAGCGATGGAACAAATCGAAGAGATGATCGCCAATATCGAGACCGGCGGCCGAGGCGCGAACGTCGATGTCGCTGCGACGGTGTCTGCGTTCCAGTCGTTCATCGGCAGCTCGCCAAAGGCGGCTCCGACGGTCGAAGCCAATGTCTTCACGGCCGACCTTTATACGGATTCGGTCATCACCCAAGCGAAGGAGACGGGCTTCGAGGCGTTCCAATTGCACGTGAAACTATCCGATGCCGTCGTTTTGAAAGCGGCGCGTGCCTATATGGTATTCGATCGCCTGCAAGAACTCGGCGAGGTCGTCCGGACGTTACCGGAAACCGAGGCCATCGAACAAGAGCAGTTCGACCTCTCGTTTGACGTCTTGTTTGTGTCACAAGAGACGGCAGATGTGATTGAACACGCCGTGTCCCAAGTGTCAGAAGTCGAGCACGTCCTCGTGACGGTGTATACGAGTGCATCGAGTGAAACGGAAGTCGCCGTCAGTGCCGAGACCGTCGCCGTCGCTGAAGCGAAACCGAAAGTCGAGGCGGACGAGCCGAAAGAACAGGCTGTCGCCCAGGCGAAGACGATTCGCGTCAACTTGGAACGGATTGATCGTTTAATGAACTTATTCGAAGAGTTCATTATCGACCGCGGTCGTCTCGAGCGGCTCGCCGACGAAGTCGGACAGCCTGAATTGAACGAGACGGTCGAGAAAATCAAACGCGGGACGAACGAACTCCAATCACTCGTCCTGACGCTCCGGATGATGCCGATCGAGCAAGTGTTCAACCGCTTCCCACGCATGGTACGTTCGGTCGCGAAAGACATCCATAAAAAAGTCCAGCTTGAGATCACAGGCGCGGAGACGGAACTCGATCGGACGGTCATCGATGAGATTGGCGACCCGCTCGTTCACTTGATTCGCAATGCCATCGATCACGGCATCGAACTACCAGAAGTCCGTGTCGCCGCCGGGAAACCGGAGCAAGGGAGTCTTGCACTCCGGGCTTACCATGGCGGCAACCGTGTCTTCATTGAAATCGAGGACGACGGGGCAGGGATCCATGTCGATAAAGTCCGGTCGAAAGCGCTCGAGCGCGGCGTCATCACGCCGGAAGAAGCGACAGCGATGACCGATAACGAAGTCGCTATGCTCATCTTCGCCCCAGGCTTCTCGACGGCAGATGTCGTCACTGATTTGTCTGGTCGCGGTGTCGGTCTTGACGTCGTGAAAAACAAAATTGAATCACTCGGTGGGGTCGTCACGCTCGAGACGGTCGTCGGACAAGGGACAAAATTCCAAGTCAGCCTTCCGCTCACGCTGTCCATCATCTCGGCGATGCTCGTTCAAGCCGGTGAGGAGACGTACGCCATCCCGTTGTCATCGATTCTTGAGACGACACTTCTTGACGAGGCCGACATTTTGACGGCCCATCGCGAACGTGTCTTCGATTTCCGAGGTCAGCTCGTCCCGCTCGTCTATTTAAAAGAAATGTTTGCGATTGAGACGGAAACGAAGACGCAATTCCCGGTCGTCGTCGTCCGTAAAGGAAATAAACTCGTCGGCGTGGTCGTCAACGATTTGATTGGCCAACAAGAGATTGTCATGAAGCCGCTCGGTACGTATCTCGAGGGCATTCCGGCCATCTCTGGTGCGACGATACTCGGAGACGGGCGTGTCGCTTTGATTGTCGACAGCAACGATCTGTTCTAAGGAGGAAGAAGGATGGAACAAAAATGGGTAGTCTTTTCACTGGGAACGAACACATACGGGATCGATGTCCAGTCGGTCCGCTCGATTGAACGGGTACAACCGGTCACACGCGTCCCGAACGCACCGGCTCACGTCAAGGGCGTCATCAATTTGCGCGGTGTCGTCACGCCGGTCATCGACCTTCGCCTCCGCCTCGGGTATGAGGCGATTGAACCGACCGACGAGACTCGGATTTTAATCGCCTCGCTCAATCAAGGCGATGCCGGTTTTATCGTCGATCGCGCCAACGAGGTCGTGGAAAGCGAGGACGTTCGTCTCGAGCCGATTCCTGAATCGAGTCGAGACATGTTGTCGGCTCATTTGACGGCGATTGCGAAAGGGGAGGACAAACTGTTCTCGCTTCTCGACGCCAACGCGTTGTTCGAGGAACAACATGCTGAGTGAGTTCGAGCAAGATTTATTGAAAGAACTTGGCAATATCGGATCAGGCCACGCAGCGACGGCATTGTCGACGCTCTTGGCCAAGCCGGTCAACATTACCGTCTCCTCGGCCGAGATGGAACCGATCACGTATCTGCCGGAACGGGTCGGCGGTCCTGAGCGTCATGTGGCATCCGTGCTATTAGAGCTCGGAGGCGACATCAGCGGCATGATCCTCATCTTATTTCCGGTCGACGACGCCGAGATGATGGTCTCATCACTCATCGGGAGCGGGTTCACGTTCCAAGCGGCCGATGAACTCGGTCAGTCGGCATGGGAAGAGATTGGGAATATCATGAGCGGGGCATATGCCCGGGCGCTCGGCGATTGGTTGAATACACCAATCCCGATTCAAGTCCCGGCGACAGCGGTCGACATGGCCGGTTCGATCGTCGAATTCGTCGTCACATCGGTCCAGCCCGAAGAAGATGCGGCGCTCTATATCGATACGACGTTCCGCATCGACGGAAAAGTAAGTGCCGGACATGTGTTGTTCCTACCGACGCATGGCTCGCTCGAACGGATTAAGCAGCGGTTGATGGGCCATGGCTGAAGTACTCAAAATTGGGATTGCGGAATGGAAGCAGACGACGGCGCCGAACAAGTTGCGGACGGCCGGACTCGGTTCGTGTGTCGGGGTCATCCTGTACGACGTCCGGCTCCAAGTCGCGGCGATGGCTCACGTCATGTTGCCGGATTCGGCGATTGCCCGCAAACATCAAACGATTGAAGTAGGGAAATATGCGGATACGGCCATCGATGCTCTCGTCGCTTCATTGAAACGGGCCGGGGCCGGTCGGTTGCAAGCAAAGATGGCCGGCGGCGCCCAAATGTTTCAATTTAAATATGAGAATGAGGCGATGCGCATCGGTGAACGAAATGCCGAGGCCGTCCGCAATGCGTTGAAAGCGCACCGGATCCCGCTCATCGCCGAGGACTGTGGCGGACATAATGGGCGGACGATTGAATTTGATGTGGCGACTTGCGTCCTCTCGATTCGAACGGTCAGCGTAGGAACAAAGGAAATTTAGGGGGGATCGACATGACGACTCAACTTACCGAGTTGTGGGATCGTTGGAATACTGACCGCGATATGGATACGGCGAATGAACTATTGACGCACTATGAGTTCCTGATCCATTATCACGTGCAACGAATGATCGTGACGCTCCCGAAGAGCGTCGAACGCGACGAATTGAAAAGTTTGGGTTACATGGGATTGTACGATGCCCTCATGAAATATGATCCAGAACACAACAACAAGTTTGACACGTACGCGGCGTTTCGGATTCGGGGCGCCATCATCGACGGATTACGGAAAATCGATTGGTTGCCGCGATCGGTGCGTGAACGGGTGAAGAAGATTGACCACGTCGCCGAACAGCTCGAACAGAAGTTGCATCGGGCCCCGACGAAAGAAGAACTGGCGCACGCGTGCGAGCTGCCGGTCTCAGAAATCGAGAAAGCGATGGCGGAAGGGTACTTTGCGAACATGTTGTCAATCGATGAGGCGGTGACGCTTCAAGAGGAAGGCAAGGTCATGTCCGTCACGTATTTTGACCCCGACTCCGAAAAACCGGAAGACACGCTCCTGCAGCGCGAGTTGCTCGATGTGTTGACGAACGAGATTGAGCATTTATCTGAGAAAGAACGACTCGTCGTGTCGTTATTCTATTTCGACGAGTTGACGTTAACGGAGATCGGTGAAGTGTTGGAACTATCGACGTCCCGCATCTCACAAATTCATTCCAAGGCGCTGAAGACGTTGAAGCTTGCGCTCGGACGTTCCTATTTAGAAGAAAAGACATCGTGAAGGAGGGATGGAGATGACCGTCGTCTATATCGGAATCGCCTGTATCGTCGCGTACGGACTGTTGATTTTGTTTCGTCAAGTCCAGGCACTGACGGCTCGTGTCACGCGGCTCGAACAGGAGAAGCGTGAGACCGAGGCCCTCCTGTTGTCGTTCATGGAATCGATGAACGATGTCGTGAAACACCCTGCGCCATCGAGCGAGGAATCGGCTGTGGAACCTGCACTTGAGGATTCGCCGATGGAGGCACCGTCGTCCCGTGAGCGCCAACAGGCACCGCACGTCGAGGACGTTTTACTGAACCATTCGGTCCGAGAGACGGCCCGACTGCTCGGAAAAGGTGAGGGAGAAGTCGCCCTTTATGCCAAACTTCGCAAAAAGTGAGAGTTGCCGGATTGGCTGACATATGCTATAGTAATTTTCGGTGTTAAACACATCACACACGTCTCGGGATGGTATTCCTCGGTGCCGAAAGGTCGGAATACAACGATGAACGAGGCGGAGGACTTTTTTAAACCACAAGGAGGAAATTTATCATGGCAGTAATCTCAATGAAGCAATTGCTCGAAGCTGGTGTACACTTCGGTCACCAGACACGCCGTTGGAACCCAAAAATGGCGAAATACATCTTCACGGAGCGTAACGGAATCTACATCATCGACCTTCAAAAAACGGTCAAAAAAGTAGACGAAGCTTACAACTTCGTTCGTGAACTCGCGGCAGAAGGCGGAAACGTCCTCTTCGTAGGTACGAAAAAACAAGCTCAAGACACGATCAAAGAAGAAGCACTCCGTTCAGGTATGTACTTCATCAACGAGCGTTGGTTGGGTGGAACACTCACAAACTTCTCAACAATCAAAAAGCGTATCAACCGCTTGAAGCAGCTTGAGAAAATGGAAGCTGACGGTACGTTCGAAGTACTTCCTAAGAAAGAAGTCATCATCTTGAAAAAAGAAATGACACGTCTTGAGAAGTTCCTCGGCGGAATCAAGGACATGCCAGGTGTTCCTGATGCCCTCTTCATCGTTGACCCACGTAAAGAGCGTATTGCGATTGCAGAAGCTCACAAATTGAACATCCCAATCGTTGCGATTGTCGACACAAACTGTGACCCAGACGAAATCGACTACGTCATCCCAGCGAACGACGATGCGATTCGTGCGGTTAAATTGCTCACTTCTAAGATGGCAGACGCGATCATCGAAGCGAAGCAAGGCGAAGAAGAAGTAGCTGAAGAAGCAGTAGCTCCAGAAGCTGAAGCGACAGAAGCTGAGTAATCGGTCAGACAACAGGTGATAAAGGGAAAGCCTTTTATCACCTTTTTTTAGGACACGTATATAAAGCCTTAGTGCTTTTTCTTAAAAATTCGTAAGTTTTACAAGGAGGAATTTCCGATGGCAGTTACAGCAGCAATGGTAAAAGAACTTCGTGAAAAAACAGGCGCAGGTATGCTCGATTGCAAAAAAGCACTCACTGAAACAAATGGTGACATGCAAGCGGCAATCGACTTCCTTCGTGAAAAAGGGATCGCTAAAGCAGCAGCTAAAGGCGACCGCATCGCAGCAGAAGGTTTGACGGCAGTAGCGGTTGACGGCAACAAAGCTGCGCTCGTCGAAGTTAACTCAGAAACAGATTTCGTTGCGAAAAACGAGAAGTTCCAAACACTCGTTTCAGACGTGGCGAATGCAGTTCTCACTTCAGGCGCGACTTCAGTAGAAGCGGCACTTGCTTCTGAATTCGTAGCAGGTAAAACACTTGAGACGCACATCCAAGAAGAAGCTTCGACAATTGGAGAGAAAATCTCACTCCGTCGTATCGCTGTTCTTCAAAAAGCTGACGATGCAGTCTTCGGCACGTACCTTCACATGGGTGGACGCATCGGTTCGGTCGTCATCATCGACGGTACAACGGACGAGACAGTTGCGAAAGACGTAGCTATGCACGTCGCAGCAGCACGTCCACTTTACGCGACACGCGACGAAGTATCGGCTGAAGAAGCAGATCGTGAGAAGAAAGTCTTGACTGAGCAAGCCCTCAACGAAGGCAAGCCTGCCAACATCGTCGAGAAGATGATCGCGGGACGTATGAACAAGTACTTCGAGGAAATCTGCCTCGTCGACCAAACATTCGTTAAAGACGCTGACTTCAAAGTTGGGAAATACGTAGAGTCTAAAGGCGGCCGTGTCAACTCATTCGTACGTTTCGAAGTTGGAGAAGGTATGGAAAAACGCGAAGAAAACTTTGCTGAAGAAGTAATGAACCAACTTAAAAAATAATCTGCATCACGCGTGATGCAATCAAAAATGGGAACACGTCTGTATAACCTTGAGTTAGTTCGTTAAGGGAGCGTGTTCCCTTTTTTCAAGCAAGAGGAGGCAAAGTATGGAACCGAAATATAAGCGAATTGTGTTAAAATTGAGTGGAGAAGCGCTCGCAGGAGATCAAGGGTACGGGATTGACCCGGCCATCGTCAACTCGATCTCTGGACAAATCAAAGAGTTGGTTGCCTTGGGCGTCGAAGTAGCCGTCGTCGTCGGAGCCGGAAACATCTGGCGCGGGAAGACGGGCAGCGAACTCGGCATGGACCGGGCGAATGCCGATTATATGGGCATGCTTGCCACGGTGTTGAACTCGCTCGCACTTCAAGATAGCCTTGAATCGAACGGTGTCCAGACGCGCGTCCAAACCTCAATCGAAATGCGCCAAGTGGCTGAACCGTACATCCGTCGTCGGGCGATGCGTCACCTTGAAAAAGGTCGAGTCGTCATCTTCGCGGCAGGGACGGGGAACCCGTACTTCTCAACAGATACGACAGCAGCACTCCGCGCAGCGGAAATTGAAGCTGACGTCATCCTGATGGGTAAAAATAACGTCGATGGTGTCTATTCGGCGGATCCGAAACTCGTTCCGGATGCGGTCAAATACGACACGCTCACGTACTTGGACGTCTTAAAAGACGGACTCCAAGTGATGGATTCGACAGCCACATCACTATGTATGGACAACCATATCCCACTGATTGTATTCTCATTGCTTGAAGAAGGAAACATCAAACGTGTCGTACTCGGGGAACATATCGGGACGGTAGTAGGAGGAATCAATTCATGAGTGTTAATGACGTATTGAAAACTGCTGAAGAAAAGATGGAGAAAGCCCATTCTGCCTTGAAACGTGATTTCGGGACACTTCGTACGGGACGCGCGAGCGCGTCAATCTTGGACCCGGTCCAAGTCGACTACTACGGTGTACCGACTCCGCTCAACCAAGTGGCGAACATCAACACTCCGGAAGCGCGTCTACTCTTGATTCAACCATGGGACAAATCGATGGTGTCAGATGTCGAGAAAGCGATTCAAAAAGCCGACCTCGGCCTCTCGCCGTCTTCTGATGGGACGGTCATTCGTCTCGCGATCCCAGCTTTGACAGAAGAGCGCCGCAAAGAGCTCGTAAAAGTGACGAAAAAATATGCGGAAGAAGCGAAAGTAGCTGTCCGTAACGTTCGTCGTGACGCGAATGAAAACTTGAAGAAGCTTGAAAAAGATGGGGACTTGACTGAGGACGACCTTCGCGGTTACGCGGATGACGTTCAATCGTTAACGGATTCGTACATCAAAAAGATTGATGAATCTGCAGCGACGAAAGAAAAAGAAATCATGGAAGTGTAATCACGGAAGTGGTATACCAAAAAGCTGTGTGGGGACCCTTTTACTGAGAGGGTCCCTCTTTCATACAATCAGGAGGATAGAGTATGTTTAAATGGGTGAATCCTAAAACAAAAACCGAGGCGGAACTGAGCATTCCCGAACACGTCGCCATCATCATGGACGGCAACGGCCGTTGGGCGAAGAAGCGTGGGCTCCCTCGCATCATGGGTCACCGGGAAGGGATGAAGTCGGTCCGGGAAGCGGTGCGCACCGCCCAAGAACTTGGCATCCGTTCATTGACGCTGTATGCGTTCTCGACGGAGAACTGGACGCGTCCTGAAGAAGAAGTCAACTTCTTGATGAAATTGCCGAAGCAATTTTTAGAGACGGATTTAAAAGAATTGGATGAACAGAACGTTCGCGTGCTCGTCGCAGGCGATGTGACAAAACTGCCACGCGGGACGCGAGAAGCGGTCGATGAGGCACGGACACGGACGGCGACGAATACGGGGCTCGATCTCGTCTTTGCGCTCAACTATGGCGGACGTGATGAACTCGTTCAAGCGATGAAACAAATCGCGAGTGATGTGGCGCACGGTACGATCCAACCGGACGAGATCGATGACGTCATGATTGGTGAGCGTCTCATGACGAACATGCAAGACGTTGATTTGATTATCCGCACGAGTGGGGAACAGCGCCTCTCGAACTTCTTGCTCTGGCAAGGGGCTTACGCTGAACTACATTTCACGGACGTGTTGTGGCCTGAGTTCAAACGGGATCACTTCGTCGAGGCGATTGAAGCGTACAATGCGCGGACTCGCCGGTTTGGCGGGGTGTGACATGAAAACACGAATCATTACCGGTCTCTGGGCCGGCGCCATATTTGTCACGTTGATTGCCTTAGGCGGTAGCCCGTTCGTCATCTTGATGGGCGTGCTCGCCTTAATCGGATTGAGCGAGTTTACGTTGATGCGCAATCATAAATTGATGGCGTTCCCGTTTCTCGTGACGTCACTTCTCGTGGCGTTCCCGTTCATCTTGATGTTGCTAGAGCGTCGGCTCGTCCTCGAGGAACTGCCAATGTCGACGACGCAATGGATGGTGCTCGGTTTAATGCTCCTCTTGTTCTGGACGGTCGTCACGAAAAACCGGTTCACGTACGAAGATGCGAGCTTTTATTTCGTCTCTGCCGTCTATCTCGTCATCGGGTTCTCGAGTTTCGCACTCGTCCGCTTGTCAGAAGACGGGCTCGTCAAAGTGTTGCTCGTCTTGTTCATGATTTGGGCGACCGATTCTGGAGCCTATTTCACGGGGAAAGCAATCGGAAAGACGAAACTATGGCCGTCTATCAGCCCGAATAAGACAATTGAAGGTGCGATTGGCGGCATCGTGTCGGCGATCGTCCTCGGCATCGTCTACGTACTCATCGAGCCGGTGTTACCGATTCTCGAAGTATTGGTGCTCGCGGTCGTCGTATCAGTCGTCGGTCAACTCGGTGATTTGGTACAATCAGCATACAAGCGTCAATATAATGTGAAAGATTCCGGTCATCTGTTACCGGGACACGGTGGGATTTTAGACCGGTTTGATAGTATGATCGCGGTATTCACCGTCATTTGGGTATTTAATTTGTTATAAAAGAGGAGTGTCAAGATGAAGCGAATCAGCTTAATCGGGGCGACTGGATCGATTGGCGTACAAACATGCGACGTCATCGAACAGCACCCCGACTTGTTTGAACTTGAGGCATATGCGTTCGGAACGAACGTAGACGTGGCGGAAGAATGGATCAATCGCCTACGGCCAAAATACGTATCCGCTAAAAATATCGAGGTACTCGAACAGCTCAAGCCACGCCTTACATATGAACCACTCTTTTTCATCGGACTGGAAGGGTTGATTGCATGTGCGACCGCTGAACGGGCCGATGTCGTCGTGACGGCAGTCGTCGGGGCCGTCGGGCTGGAACCGACCCTTGCCGCCATCGAAGCGGGGAAAGACATCGCGCTTGCGAACAAAGAGACGCTCGTCACGGCAGGGCATCTCGTCACCGCAGCCGTCAAAAAGCATGGCGTCAGCCTGCTCCCGGTCGACAGTGAACATTCGGCCATCTATCAATGCTTGAACGGCGAACGTCGCGACGACGTCTCGAAAATCATCTTGACGGCCTCAGGCGGAAGTTTCCGTGACAAGTCGCGAGAAGAGCTTGAAGGGGTTACGGTCGCAGAGGCGCTCGCGCATCCGAATTGGTCGATGGGTGCCAAAATCACAATCGATTCGGCGACGATGTTCAATAAAGGACTCGAAGTCATCGAAGCGCACTGGTTGTTCGATATCGATTATAATGATATTGAAGTAGTGCTCCATCGCGAGTCGATCATCCACTCGATGGTCGAATTCAAAGATGCCGCTGTCATGGCGCAGCTCGGCAACCCCGATATGCGAGGCCCGATTCTCTATGCGCTATCAACCCCGAAACGTCTTGAAATCGAAGGGAACAAGCGGTTAAACTTGAGAGAAATCGGGACGCTACACTTCGCGGAAGCCGATTTAACACGTTATCCGGCGTTACGCCTCGCTTATGAGGCCGGGCGTGCCGGCGGTTCGATGCCGACCGTGCTCAATGCGGCCAACGAGGCGGCCGTCGAGCTGTTCTTGAACGGGGAGATCGCATTCCTCGATATCGAACGCATCGTCGAGCAAGCGATGGAGACACATACGGTAATTGCAGAACCGACGCTCGAGGAGATTCTTCAAATCGACCGAGCGGTTCGAGAACAAATTCAGCAAGGAAAGTGAAGGTGGGGAATAGACAATGACGACTTTTATCGCCATCGTTTTGATGTTTGGGGTACTCATTTCGGTTCATGAATGGGGACACCTCGTCATGGCGAAACGGGCAGGGATTCTCTGTCATGAATTTGCAATCGGGTTTGGACCGAAAATCCTCTCATTCCGAAAAAATGAGACGCTGTATACGATTCGACTATTGCCAATCGGCGGTTATGTCAAAATGGCCGGGGAAGATTTTGAGCCGATCGAAGTGAAGGCCGGGCAACACGTCGGATTGCGTCTGACGAGTGCCGGGACGGTCGATCGCGTCTATTTCCAACCGGACCAGGCCCAAGACGTTCATGTCGTCGGGACGGTCGACAAGTTTGACTCGGTCCGCGAATTGAAAGTACAACTGCTCGTCGATGATGAGGTCCGTGTCTATTCGCTCGAGCGGGACACGCTTCTCGTCGACCAAGGCATGGAGATTCAAATCGCGCCTTACGACCGCACGTTCGGAGCCCAATCTGTCTGGAAACGGGTGCTTGCGATTGCAGCCGGTCCGGCGATGAACTTCGTCCTTGCCTTCCTCCTCCTCGTCATCGTCGGTCTCGTCCAAGGGACACCGACGGACGATGGTCAAATCGGTACGGTCCAACCGGACTCGGCCGCCGATCAAGCCGGGCTCGTCGCAGGCGACGAGATCGTCTCGATCGAGGGTCAACCGATCGACAACTGGCTCGATTTGCGGACGGTATTGGCCGATCGTGCCGACACACCGACCGAAGTGACGTATATTCGTGACGACGTCGAGCAAACGGTGACGATTACGCCGCAAGCGGTCGAACAAAATGGGGAGACGGTCGGGATTTTAGGCGTGACGAACGCGCTCGAACGTTCACCGGCCAAAGCCTTTACAACCGGGGCCGAGACGACGTGGACGATGTCGACGCTCATCTTCTCCGCGGTCGGTGACTTGGTGACGGGTCAGGTCGGCGTCGATCAGTTGGCCGGTCCGGTCGGGATCGTCCGCATGACCGACGAAGTGGCAGCGAGCGGATTCATCATGCTCCTCAACTGGACGGCACTTCTATCCGTCAACTTGGCCATTTTCAACTTGTTGCCGCTCCCGGCGCTCGATGGGGGACGACTCATCTTCCTCTTGTTCGAAGCGGTGCGCGGACGACCGATTGATCCGAAAAAGGAAGGATTCGTCCACTTTATCGGTTTCGCTTTGCTCATGCTGCTCATGTTGATTGTCACCTGGAATGATATCCAGTCATTCTTTAAATAATAAGATCTAATCGAGTTACAGAAGGGAAACGTTGATACCTATGAAACAATCGAGACTGTTCATGCCTACATTACGAGAAGTACCGGCCGATGCGGAAGCCATCAGCCATCAGCTTCTCGTCCGTGGGGGCTTCATGCGCCAAAACGCCGCTGGGATTTATTCATATCTCCCGCTCGGCCATCGCGTATTGCACAATATCCAAACGATTATCCGCGAAGAGATGAATCGGGCCGGAGCGCAAGAGTTGCTCATGCCAGCGATTCAACCGGCCGAACTATGGGAAGAGACGGGACGCTGGGGCATTTACGGTCCAGAATTGATGCGATTGACGGACCGTCATGACCGTCGTTTCGCACTCGGTGCGACCCATGAGGAACTCATCACGTCAATCGTGCGCGATGAACTCAACTCGTATAAAAAGTTACCGGTCAACTTGTATCAGATTCAGACGAAGTATCGCGACGAACGTCGTCCGCGCTTCGGATTGCTCCGGGGTCGTGAGTTCTTGATGAAAGACTCGTACTCGTTCCATGCGACGCAAGACGACTTGGACGAAGAGTATACGAATATGTATAACGCCTATTCACGCATCTTTGACCGCATCGGCTTGAAATATCGTCCGGTCGTAGCTGATTCAGGTGCCATCGGCGGGAAAGATACACACGAGTTCCAAGCGCTCGCCGAAATCGGTGAAGATACGATCGTATATACGGATTCATCAACTTATGCGGCGAACATCGAGATGGCTGAAACGCTCGACCGCTATGACATGCAAGCGGCCGACGTGCTCGCACTCGACAAGGTCGACACGAAAGACAATAAGACGATTGAAGATGTGGCGCGCTTCTTGAACGTCGATCCGAAGACGACGATCAAGTCGGTCCTCTTCAACGTCGATGGCGAGACGGTCATGGCCATCGTTCGAGGTGATCACGAGGCGAACGACGTCAAAGTGAAGAACGCTCTCGGTGGACTCGACATCCAAATGGAAGAAGAAGCGACGATTATCGACTTGTTCGGCTGTGAGCCGGGCACGCTCGGACCGATTCATTCACCGGTCAAAGTCGTGGCTGATTACGCCGTCAAATATTTGGTCGACGCGGTATGTGGCGCCAACGAGGCGAACACCCATTATACGCACGTCAACGCCGAACGCGACTTGTCGCATTTGACGTATCACGACCTCCGTTTCGTCGTCGAAGGCGACATGGCACCTGACGAGTCAGGTCCGGTCCGCTTCGCCCGCGGGATTGAAGTCGGACAAGTGTTCAAGCTCGGCACACGCTATTCAGAAGCGATGGGCGCGACGTTCTTGAACGAAGAAGGTCGGGCCGAACCGCTCATCATGGGCTGTTACGGCATCGGCGTCTCGCGGACGTTGTCGGCCGTCATCGAGCAACATCATGACGATCGCGGGATCGTCTGGCCGAAGAGCGTCGCTCCGTTCGATGTGCACTTGATTGCCATCAACACGAAAGACGAGGCGCAAGTCGAACTCGCGAACCGTTTATACGATGAGCTGTCATCGACGTACGATGTGTTGTATGATGACCGTAAAGAACGGGCTGGCGTCAAGTTTGCCGATGCTGATTTGATCGGTCTTCCGATTCGTATCAACGTCGGGAAAAAAGCGAGCGAAGGAATCGTCGAAGTGAAAGTACGTGCCACTGGCGAAGTCCTCGAGACGACAGTCGATGAGTTGCCACGTGTCATCACGACGCAACTGAACGAAGCCAAATGATCGATGAAGGTGACGGTTTCTTGCCGTCACCTTCATTTTTCGACATTGAATGATAAAAGGGGGGACTTCTTACCCGTGGAAGCTAATCAAAAAATGCAATTGCTCTTGGGTGACCTCGGCATCACGACCGAAACGGATCAATTCGACGGAGCGGAGCTGTCACGACTCGTCGTCAACAAGCAACGCCGGACATGGACGTTTTATTTCCAATTGCAACACGTGTTGCCGTATGAGGTGTATCAACTATTCATGAGCCGGCTCGAGAGTCGCTATGCGACGTTCGCGGACGAGGTGTACGCTCGGTTCACGACGACGTCAGGTGGGGGCGAACAGGACTATATCGACTATTGGCCCCGAATCGTCAGTGAATTGAGCCAAGTGTCAGGCGCGATGCGCAGTTATTTCGCATCGGTCGCACCGCGCTTCGAGCAGAACAAATTGCTCATCCCGGTGCGCTCGGCCCCTGAGGCGAACTATGTCGATAAAGAGTTATGCCAAGAAGTCCAGGCGCTCTACAGCGCCTATGGCTTTATGAAAAAACCATGCCAAGCGTTGTTCTCAGAAAATGAAGAAGCGAACCAAGCGTTGCGCGAACAAGTCGTCCAAGAAGATTTGGAACAGGCGAAGCTCGCACTCGCGGCGCAGTTCGCCAAGTCGACCGAGACGAACGATGAGCCGGTCACTGAAGTGCGGATGGGCGCCTTGATTAAAGACGAGATTGTCCCAATCAAGACGATTATCGAAGAAGAACGACGCGTCGCCATCCGTGGCCTCGTCTTCTCGGCCGAACGGAAAGAATTGAAGAGCGGGAAGAAACTGTTCACGTTCAAGATGACGGACTATACCGATTCACTCATCGTCAAAGTGTTCGCGCGCGATGACGACGATGACCGTATGCTCAGTGCCGTCAAAAAAGGCATGTGGATTCAAGCAGCCGGTCGGGTCGAGGATGACAGCTTCATGCGCGAACTGTGCATGATGGCGTCACAACTGCAAGAAGTGAAAGTCGAACCGGTCCGGGACGAATGGGCCGGTGAAAAGCGGGTCGAACTGCACGCGCACACGCAGATGAGCCAGATGGACGCGGTCACAAACGTATCGGCCCTCGTCGCACGAGCGGCGAAATGGGGCCACCGTGCCATCGCCATCACGGACCATGCCGGAGTCCAGTCGTTCCCAGAAGCCTATTACGCCGGGAAAAAGAATGACATTAAAGTGCTGTTCGGGGTCGAGGCGAACGTCGTCAATGACGGCGTACCCGTCGCCTATCATCCGACCGACGTCCCGCTCGACGATGCGACGTACGTCGTCTTCGACGTCGAGACGACGGGGCTTTCGGCCGTCTACAATAAAATCATCGAGCTCGCGGGTGTCAAAATCAAGGACGGAGAGATTATCGACCGCTTCGAGGCGTTCGCCGATCCGAAGCACCCGCTCTCGGCCACGACGATTGAACTGACGGGTATCACCGATGACATGGTCCATGGCCAGCCCGACCCGGAAGTCATCGCCAAGCAATTCGTCGATTGGTGCGGGGACGGCATTCTCGTCGCCCATAACGCATCGTTCGATATGGGCTTCCTTGAAGCGACGCTCCGGAGCGGTGGACACGAGCCGGATGACTATCCGGTCATCGACACGCTCGAGCTCGCCCGGACGATTTTACCGACGCTCAAGAACCACCGTCTCAACACGCTCGCGAAGCGATTCGATATCGAATTGACGCAACATCACCGCGCCATCTATGATGCCGAGGCGACGGCTTATTTGCTCATGAAGCTGCTCGAACTCGCCAAACAGATGTTTGAGATGGAAACGCATCGCTCGCTGAACGCGAAAGTCGGGAGCGACGTCTCGAAGATTCGTCCGTTCCATGCGACGATTTATGCGAAAACGAAAAAACCGGGACTCCGGAACTTATACGAACTGATTTCCTTGTCGCACATCGACTACTTGTTCCGCATGGCACGCATGCCTCGCTCGGAGATTATCAAGCGTCGTGAGGGCCTCTTGATCGGTTCGGCGTGCGACAATGGCGAGATTTTCGATGCTGCCCTGAACAAATCGGACGAAGAGCTTGAGAAGATGATGGCGTTTTACGATTTCATCGAGATTCATCCGCCGGCGCTCTATATGCATCTCATCGATAAAGAAATTGTCGCCAACGAACTTGAGTTGCGTGAAATCATCAAACGGATCATTCGCGTCGCAGGTCAGGCCGGACTGCCGGTCTGTGCGACCGGCAACGTCCACTATCTCGACCGGACGGACCGTTCGTATCGGGAGATTTTGATTCGGACGCAAGGTGGCGCCAACTTCATCAACACGCGGAAAGAACTCCCGCATGCCCATTTCCGCACGACGAAAGAGATGATGGAAGACTTCAAATTCCTCGGGGACGAGCTCGCCCGCGAGATCGTCATCACGAACCCGAACGCGATCGCCGATCAAATCGAGTCGATTCAAATCATCCCGGACGACTTGTATACGCCGAAGATTGAAGGGGCCGACGATGAAGTCCGGAATATGAGTTATGATATGGCCCGCTCGATTTATGGAGAACAACTGCCTGAAATCGTCGAAGCTCGGCTCGAGAAAGAGTTGAAGTCGATTATCGGTCACGGGTTTGCGGTCATTTATTTAATCTCGCATAAACTCGTGAAGAAATCGCTCGATGACGGCTATCTCGTTGGGTCACGTGGTTCGGTTGGATCGAGTTTCGTTGCGACGATGACCGAAATCACCGAGGTCAATCCACTGCCACCGCATTACGTCTGTCCGAAGTGTCAACATTCCCACTTCTTCGACGACGGGTCGGTCGGGTCCGGGTATGACCTTCCCGACAAGCAATGTCCGGAGTGCGGGACTTGGTATACGAAGGACGGGCATGATATCCCGTTCGAGACGTTCCTTGGTTTCAAAGGGGACAAAGTACCGGATATCGATTTGAACTTCTCGGGTGAATATCAACCACACGCCCACGCCTACACGAAAGTGTTGTTCGGTGAAGAGTATGTGTATCGTGCCGGTACAATCGGGACGATTGCCGATAAGACGGCGTACGGATACGTGAAAGGCTATGCGACCGAGAACGATAAGATTTATCGGAACGCCGAGGTCGACCGGCTCGTCTCGGGTGTCACCGGCGTCAAACGGACGTCCGGGCAACACCCGGGGGGGATTATCGTCGTCCCAGATTATATGGACATCGCCGAAATTTCGCCAATCCAATATCCGGCCGATGATAAGTCGTCCGAATGGAAGACGACCCACTTCGACTTCCACTCGATTCACGACAACTTGCTCAAACTCGATATTCTCGGTCACGATGATCCGACCGCCATCCGGATGCTCCAAGACTTGTCCGGTATCGATCCGAAGACGATTCCGACGGACGATCCGACGGTCATGAAAATCTTTTCGTCGCCGGAAGTACTCGGTGTCACGCCGGAACAAATCGAATCGAAGACGGGTACGCTAGGGATTCCAGAGTTCGGGACGAAGTTCGTCCGGCAGATGCTCGAAGAGACGAAACCGTCGACGTTCTCCGAACTCGTTCAAATTTCGGGACTGTCTCACGGGACAGATGTCTGGATTGGGAACGCGAACGAACTCATCTATAACGGGACGTGTGAATTGAAAGACGTCATCGGGTGTCGTGATGACATCATGGTCTACTTGATTTATGCGGGCCTCGAACCGTCATTCGCCTTCAAAATCATGGAGTCGGTACGGAAAGGGAAAGGCTTGTCGGAAGACATGGAGACGGAGATGCGGGCCAACGATGTCCCGGAATGGTACATCTCGTCTTGTAAGAAGATCAAGTATATGTTCCCGAAAGCGCACGCCACGGCGTACGTGCTCATGGCCGTCCGGATTGCCTACTTCAAAGTGCATCATCCGATTCTGTATTACGCGACGTACTTCACGGTCCGGGCCGGCGACTTCGATTTGTCGGCGATGATCAAAGGGTCACAGGCCGTGCGTAAAGCGATGTCGGATATCCGTGAAAAAGGATTTGAAGCCACGGCGAAAGACAAAGGCCTCCACACCGTGCTCGAGCTCGCACTCGAGATGTTAGAGCGCGGCATGAAGTTCCAGAACATCGATTTGTACCGTTCGAGCGCGACCGAGTTCTTGATTGAAGGGAACACGCTCATCCCGCCGTTCAATGCCGTCGATGGTCTCGGTACGAACGCGGCGAAAGCGATTGTCGATGCACGTGCCGAAGGACAGTTTTTATCGAAAGAAGACTTGCGCAAACGGGCCAAGTTGTCGAAGACGATCGTCGAGACGCTCGATACGATGAAATGTCTCGAAGGCCTCCCGGATGAGAACCAACTCTCGTTCTTTGATTTTGGGGTGTAAGTTGCGAAAAACCGGGAAAATATGATATATTGGTATCGAACAATGTTGGATACTACGACGGAAAGGAGTAGGGAACCCTACTCCTTTCTTGTATGTAAAAGCCAGAAGGAGGGATGAGAGTGTCCAAAATAACAGAAGTCGTCGAAGCGATCGCGTTGCCGATCGTGGAGCGTGAGAACATGGAATTGGTCGATGTCGAATTCGTGAAAGAAGGGCCAGACTGGTTCTTGCGCGTCTATATCGACAAGCCGGGGGGCGTCGATTTAGATGATTGCGTCAACATCAACGAACAACTCTCGGAAAAACTAAACGATAGCGATCCGATCGAACAAGCCTATTATCTTGACGTCTCGAGTCCCGGTGCCGAACGACCGCTGAAGAAGCCGACCGACTTTGAACGCGCGATTGGAAAGAACGTCTATATCAAGACGTTTGCCCCGATTGAAGGTGCCAAAGAGTTCGAAGGGATTTTGACGGAATATGACGGCGAGACCGCCATCGTCGAGACACGCATCAAGACAAGAAAAAAAGCGATATCGCTACCGGTAGACAAAATTGCACAAGCCCGCCTAGCGGTCACGTTTAGTTAAGGAGAGGTAAAGATGGGGCCACAATTACTCACAACAATCGAACAGATTGCTAACGAAAAAGGAATCGAGAAGGAGATTATCATCGATGCACTTGAGCAGGCGCTCATTTCGGCATACCGCCGAAACGTCGCAAACCCGAATGAAAACGTAAAAGTTGAATTCGACCAAGTGACCGGTGATATTCGTGTCTTCGCACTTCTCGAAGTCGTTGAACGTCTCTCGCATCCCGAGCAACAATTGTCGCTCGAAGAAGCGCATGAGATTGACCCGAACTATGAGTTAGGGGACTTCCATAAAGAAGAAGTCACACCGAGCGACTTCGGTCGCGTCGCGGCGATGACAGCTAAACAAGTCGTCACGCAAAAGATGCGGGAAGCCGAGCGCGAGCGCATCTATAACCACTTCGTCGATAAAGAAGACGAGATCATGACGGGAATTGTGGAACGGTTCGACCCACGCAACTTGTATATCGGTCTTGAAAACAATATCGAAGCGGTGCTCACACCGAACGAGCAGATGCCAAATGAATCGTACCAGATTCATGACCGCATCAAGGTGTATGTCACAAAAGTCGATTCGACGACGAAAGGGTCTGGCGCAGCCATTCAAGTCTCGCGGACGCATCCAGGTCTGTTGCGTCGTCTGTTCGAGCTCGAAGTGCCAGAAATCGCGAGCGGAACGGTCGACGTCATGTCGGTCTCACGCGAAGCGGGTGATCGCTCGAAGATTGCTGTTCATTCAGACATCGTCGATCCAGTCGGCGCTTGTGTCGGTCCGAAAGGGCAACGTGTCCAAACAATCGTCGATGAGCTCAACGGTGAGAAAATCGATATCGTACGTTGGTCGAACGACCCGAAAGAGTTCGTGAAAAACGCACTCAGCCCGGCTCAAGTCGTTGACGTGTACGTCAATGAACCTAATAAATCGACGACGGTCGTCGTGCCAGACTATCAATTGTCACTCGCCATCGGTAAACGCGGTCAAAACGCCCGTCTTGCCGCTAAGTTGACGGGATGGAAAATTGATATTAAGAGCGAGACCGATGCAGAAAGCATGGACTTGTATGATACGTACGCCGAAAAAGTTGAACCGGAGCCAGAAATTGTTCACAATGAAGTGGAACAGACTGACTCGGTTGACGTCGCCCTCGAGCCGACAACGGTGAAAGAAGAGGAATGACCATGAAGCAAAAGAAACTTCCTTTGCGCAAATGTGTGGTCACGCAAGAAATGTTACCGAAACAAGCGTTGATTCGTGTCGTTCGGACGCCGGAAGGTGACGTCGTCATCGATACGTCCGGTAAATTGAACGGACGTGGAGCGTATTTGTCGAAAGATGCGGATGTGATTCGTTTAGCAGAGAAAAAACGGACACTCGATCATCATTTAAAAGTCAAGACGAGTGACGCGCTTTATGAGCAGCTGCTTCAAGCTGTCACAGGAGCCGAATCATGAGTCAGTGGGAATCATTGTTAGGCCTTGCCGCACGTGCGAGGAAAGTAACGATGGGAGAAGAGTTTGTGTTGAAGGATGTGCGAGCTGGCCGAGCCAAGCTTGTCATCCTTGCCGGAGATGCAGGAGCGTCTACGAGAAAACGGGTTACCGACAAGTGTACATCGTATGGTGTTCCATTGATTGAAGTGAGCGACCGATATACGATCGGGGCTGCTTTAGGTAAAGACATGCGAGTCGTCGTGTCTGTGACAGAATCCGGATTTGCGAACAAGCTTAAGCAACTTCTCTCTTAACTATTAACGGAGGTGGATGCTTTGGGAAAACGCGTCTATGAATTTGCAAAAGAACAGAATGTAACAAGTAAACAAGTCATTACTCAGCTCGAGAAAATGAACAAGCCAGTGAAAAACCACATGGCTGTCTTAGATGAGGAGTCGGTCAAGCAACTCGACCGTGTCTTCAATCCTGAGAAATACCGTTCGGCTGACAAGCAAGAAAAGCCAGCTGCAACGAAACCAGCTGAAACGAAGTCTGCCGAGTCAAAACCCGCTGACACGAAGCCTGCTGCCAAGCAAGAAGCACCGAAAGCACGCCCACAAGCGTCTAGCGGTCAAAGCAACCAAGCTGGCAACCGTGGTGGCAACCGTTTCGGCAACAACCGCAACGACAACCGCAACAAAAAGCGCGGTGGTAAATTCAAAGGCAAGCCTGCGAAAGCAGCTGTGCCGTTAGAAGCGGATCCAAATTCGAAAACGAGTCAGCGTAAAGCAGCTCGTTTAGCGCAAGAGTCTGAAATGGGCAACGTCATCAAGTACGATGATGTCCTCAGCGTATCGGACCTCGCTGCGAAGATGGATAAAAAGCCAAACGAGATCATCATGAAGTTGATGGGTCTTGGTGTCATGGCGACAATCAACCAAACACTTGATGACGAGACGATTGAGTTGCTTGCAACTGAATTCGGTTATGAAGTTGAGAAAGAAGTACTCATCGATGAGACGGACTTTGAAGAAGTAGAAATCGACTTCTCTGAGTATGAGCTTGTTGAGCGTCCAGCTGTCGTCACAATCATGGGTCACGTCGACCACGGTAAGACAACACTTCTTGACTCAATCCGCAACACGAAAGTCGTTGCTGGTGAAGCCGGAGGAATCACGCAGCACATCGGTGCTTATCAAGTTGAAGTCAACGATAAAAAGATCACGTTCCTCGACACACCAGGTCACGCCGCCTTTACGACGATGCGTGCTCGTGGAGCCGAAGTGACGGATATCGCGATTATCGTTGTCGCAGCGGATGACGGCGTCATGCCACAGACAGAAGAAGCCATCTCACATGCGAAAGCGGCTAACGTGCCGATTATCGTCGCTGTGAACAAAATGGATAAAGAAGGCGCAAACCCTGACCGCGTCAAACAAGAATTGACAGAGTTCGGTCTTGTACCGGAAGAGTGGGGCGGCGAAACGATTTTCGTACCGATTTCAGCTTTGAAAGACGAAGGAATTGATGAGTTGCTCGAGATGATCTTGCTCGTTTCTGAAGTCGAAGAGTACAAGTCGACGCCTAAAATGCCAGCTCGCGGTTCGGTCATCGAAGCGAAGCTCGACAAAGGTCGCGGTCCTGTCGCCACGCTTCTCGTTCAACACGGGACACTCCGAATTGGTGACTCAATCGTCGTCGGTAGCACGTTTGGACGCGTCCGGGCCATGGTCAACGATATCGGTCGTCGTGTGAAAGAAGTTGGTCCATCGACACCAATCGAAATTACAGGATTGAACGATGTCCCACAAGCGGGTGACCAGTTCATCGTGTTTGAAGATGAGAAGAAAGCACGTGCAATCGGAGAAAAACGTTACCAACGTTACCTCGAATCACAGCGTCGCGAATCGGCTAAAGTTAGTCTTGATGACTTGTTCAGCCGCATTCAAGAAGGCGAAGTCAAAGATTTGAACGTCATCATCAAAGCAGACGTTCAAGGTTCGGCTGAAGCACTCGCTGGTTCACTCCGTAAAATCGACGTCGCAGGCGTTAAAATCAACATCGTCCACCAAGGTGTCGGTGCAATCACAGAAGGTGACGTCATTCTCGCTTCGGCGGCAAATGCGATCATCATCGGATTCAACGTTCGCCCAGATGGTAACGCCCGGTCGATGGCCGAGCAAGAGCATGTTGAAATGCGTCTGCACCGCATCATCTATAACGCAATCGATGAAATCGAAAGCGCGATGAAAGGGATGCTCGACCCTGAGTTCGTTGAAGAAATCACAGGACAAGTTGAAGTCCGTGACGTCTTTAAAGTCTCGAAAGTCGGTACGATTGCCGGCTGTTACGTCACAGAAGGTAAAATCTCACGCGACGCCGGCGTCCGCATCATCCGTAACGGGATTGTTGTGTACGAAGGAAAACTTGATACGCTTCGCCGCTTCAAAGACGACGTCAAAGAAGTCGCGACAGGTTACGAGTGTGGGATTAAAGTAGAGAAGTTCGACGACATCAAAGTGGAGGACGTTATTGAAGCGTTCATCATGAAAGAAGTCGAACGTAAATAAAGCGAGGAGGGAACACGTATGAACATTCGTGCCCAACGCGTCGCAGAGCAGATGCGTAAAGAGATTACAGATATCTTGCTCCGTGAAGTCAACGACCCACGTACGAAGAACGCTACAATCACGAGCGTTGATGTGACGGGAGACTTGCAGCAAGCGACAGCCTACTACACGGTGCTCGGAGACGACGCCACGGTGAAGGCTGAAACGCAAGCTGGTCTTGATAAGGCGAGCGCATTTATTCGCCGCGAGATCGGGAGCCGCATCCGTCTTCGGAAAACGCCAGAATTGTCGTTCGAATACGATTCATCGGTCGCATATGGTAGCCATATCGATTCATTGATTCGTGACTTAAATCGGAACGACCAATAAATTGAAGGGGGGACTCGCGTCTCCCCTTTTTTGATGGGAGGAATTCAGATGGAACCAACTGGCGTATTGATCTTAGATAAAGACAGCGGCATGACGAGCCACGACTGTGTGTTCAAGCTCCGTAAATTGTTCCAAACGAAAAAAGTCGGACATACCGGCACGCTTGACCCGGAAGTGACCGGTGTCCTACCGATTTGCCTCGGACGGGCGACAAAGTTGTCTCGTTTTCTGACCGATGAAGGCAAACGGTACGCCGCCGAGATTACAATCGGAACAGCGACGATGACGGAGGACGCCCATGGCGAGGTCGTCGAGACGCGTGAAGTCGGTCCCGAGGCGTTCACCGCTGCGGACATCGATCGTGTCCTTGAGAAGCTGACAGGAAAAATCGAGCAAATCCCGCCTTACTTCTCTGCTGTCAAAGTGAACGGTAAGAAATTGTACGAATACGCCCGAAAAGGTCAGACGGTGGACCGACCCCGCCGCATCGTCGAGATTCATCGCCTCGTCCGGACGAATGAGCCGGTCATCGAAGACGGTGTCTGCCGTTTCCGTGTCGACGTCGAGTGTGGCAAAGGGACGTTCATCCGGACGCTCGCCGTTCAAATCGGGGAGCAGCTCGGCTATCCGGCCCATATGAGCGACTTGCGGCGGACCCGGTCTGGTTCGTTTGAGGAAACGGCCGCCGTCACGTTGCAGCAACTGGCCGACCTCGAGACGGTCGAGGAACGAATGAACCACCTCATCCCGCTCGAAGAGGTCATCAAACGTTGGCCTGCCATGACGATTCCAGCCAATCGAGAACGGTATATTCGAAACGGAGGTCGTTTGAACGACGTCTCGCTCGAATTTGAACTGTTTACTGTCTATAATGAAGAAGGAATTCCACTTGCCCTCTATCGACGGCTTGACGGAACAACAGACGCAACTGTCGAGGTCATGTTGACTATCGACTAAAGGGGAGATTGAAGTATGGAAACGATCCATCTGACGTATCCTGAGACACCAGACCTGGTCCCTTCGGTCATGGTGCTCGGATTTTTTGACGGCGTCCACACCGGACATCAGGCCGTGATTCGGCATGCGCAGGCGCAAGCAAAACAGCTTGACGTGCCCGTGACCGTCATCACGTTCGACCCGCACCCGAAACAAGTGTTATCGAACAAACCGGATGCGGTCCGTTACATCACACCGCTCCAGCGGAAATTGAACCGGATTGCCGCACTCGGTGTCGAACGGTGCATCGTCATCACGTTCACGAAAGAGTTGGCGAGCCTGTCGCCACAACAGTTCGTGGATGACTATTTGATTGGTGCCGGTGCGGTCCATGTGACGGCAGGTTTTGACTACTCGTACGGTAAATTCGGCGAGGGGACGATGGAAACGCTGCCGTATCATGCGCGCGGTCGCTTCACGACCTCGGTCGTCGCCGAACAGACGAGCGGCGGCGAAAAAGTGTCGTCGACGCGGATTCGTCAGTTGCTCGGTGCCGGTGATGTCGATGTGGCGAGCGAATTGCTCGGTACGCCGTACGTTATCTGCGGGGAAGTCATCCACGGTGACGCCCGAGGCCGGACGATCGGCTACCCGACGGCGAACGTCGTCATGGACGCATCGTATGTCATGCCGCGTCTAGGCGTCTACGCGACGCGTGTACGGCTTCAGGACGGTCGGACGTTCGACGCGATGACGAACGTCGGTCGGCGGCCGACGTTCTATGCGACCGGTGACGTCTCAATCGAGAGCCACTTGTTCGACTTCTCGGAAGATTTATACGGACAATTGATCGAAATCGAATGGATGCACTATTTACGGGACGAGCGGGCGTTCGACGGACTCGACTCGCTCATCGCCCAACTCAAGCAAGATGAGACGGCCGCTCGGTCAATCCTGTCTTGACTTTGGATGGGTGGTACGGTATCCTATTTTGGTACGCAAAGTACACCGCTTCGCTTGGCTGATCGATTCACCAACGTCGGCTCGGCAACGCGGCAATTTTCTATTAAATGGAGGTGGAGAGGCAATGGCACTCTCAAAAGAACGTAAGAACGAAATCATCGCGGAATACGCGACAAAACAAGGTGACACTGGTTCACCGGAAGTTCAAGTTGCAGTATTGACTGAACAAATCAACACTTTAAACGATCATCTTCGTACACACAAGAAAGACCACCACTCACGTCGCGGTCTTTTGAAAATGGTTGGACGTCGCCGTAACTTGCTTACGTACCTTCGTAACAAGGACGTTACACGTTACCGTGAATTGATTCAACGCCTTGGTCTCCGTCGTTAATCCGAACGGACCATGTGACGGGCTGGGACACTTGTTCCTAGTCCGTTTCTTCTTTTTTAGGAGGAAAATCATTAGACATTCATATGAATGAGTTACATAATAAACTAGATAAGGTTTGAGAGGAGAATGTTCATGTTAGGTACGAAACAAGTATTTTCTACAGAATGGGGCGGGCGTCCGCTGTCTGTAGAAGTCGGGCAACTTGCGAAACAAGCAAACGGCTCGGCACTCGTCCGTTATGGGGACACGGTCGTGCTCGCCACGGTCACAGCATCGAAAGCGCCGAAGGATTTAGATTTCTTCCCGCTCACGGTCAACTATGAAGAAAAATTATACTCGGTCGGTAAAATTCCAGGAGGTTTCCTCCGTCGGGAAGGTCGTCCTGGGGAGAACGCGATTTTGACATCGCGCCTCATCGACCGTCCGATCCGTCCGCTTTTCCCGGATGGCTTCCGTCATGATATCCAAGTGATGATTTACGTCATGTCGAACGACCCGGACTGCCCAGCTGAGATGGCCGGTATGCTCGGAACGTCAATCGCACTCTCGATTTCAGACATCCCGTTCGATGGCCCGATCGCCGGTGCGACAGTCGGACGCGTCAACGGTGAGTTCGTCGTCAACCCGACGACGGCTCAGCTCGAACAGACAGACCTCGAACTCCAAGTCGCCGGAACGGCAACTGCAATCAACATGGTTGAAGCAGGCGCCAACGAAGTACCGGAAGACGTCATGCTCGAGTCAATCTTGTTCGGTCATGAAGAAATCAAGAAATTGGTCGCTTTCCAAACGGAAATCGTCGAAGCTGTCGGGAAACCGAAGTTCGAATACACGGTGTCGAAATTTGATGACGCCTTGACGGCTGAGCTCGAAGCAGCTCGTCCAGAAATCAACGCTGCGGTTCAAGTCGAAGAGAAGCATGCGCGTGATGCAGCAATCAACGAAGTGATTGCCAAGTACGTCGCCATCTACGAAGAGCGCCTCGTCGACGAGCCGGCCAAGTTGAAAGAAGTGTCTGGCATCTTGAACAAATTTGTCAAAGATGAAGTTCGCCGTCTCATCACGGTCGATAAAGTTCGTCCGGACGGTCGTCGCCCGGAAGTCATCCGTCCACTTGCGTCGGAAACGGGCTTATTGCCACGCGCCCACGGCGTTGGATTGTTCACACGTGGACAAACACAAGTCATGTCGGTGGCGACACTCGGCGTCATCGGAGATGCTCAAATCATCGACGGCATCGGTCTCGAAGAGAACAAGCGCTTCATGCACCATTACAACTTCCCGCCGTTCTCGGTCGGAGAAGCTCGTCCGGTGCGTGCGCCAGGTCGTCGTGAAATTGGTCACGGTGCTCTCGGAGAACGTGCGTTGCTCCCGGTCATCCCGAAAGAAGCCGACTTCCCGTACACGATTCGTCTCGTCTCGGAAGTACTCGAGTCGAACGGTTCAAGTTCACAGGCGTCAATCTGTGGCTCGACACTCGCTCTCATGGATGCAGGGGTTCCAATCAAGGCACCGGTTGCCGGGATTGCGATGGGTCTCATCATGGAAGGCGAACATTACACGGTTCTCACGGACATCCAAGGACTTGAAGATCACCTCGGTGACATGGACTTCAAAGTCGCTGGAACGAAAGACGGGATCACGGCGCTCCAAATGGATATCAAAATCGCCGGAATCACGCGTGAGATTTTGGAAGAGGCACTCGAACAAGCACGTTCAGGCCGTCTCCACATCTTGAATCATATGCTTGAGACGCTCGACGCACCGCGTCCGCAGTTGTCGAAGTATGCACCGAAAATCGTGACGATGACGATCAATCCGGATAAGATCCGCGATGTGATTGGACCGGGCGGGAAGATGATTAACAGCATCATCGACCAAACGGGCGTCAAAATCGATATCGAGCAAGACGGAACGGTCTTCATCGCGTCGACCGATCAAGATGGCATCGATATGGCGATGGCCCTCATCGGCGACATCGTCCGTGAAGTCGTCGTCGGCGAAGAGTTCGATGCAACGGTCCGCCGCATCGAGAAGTTCGGCGCGTTCGTCGAATTGTTCAAAGGGAAAGACGCGCTCGTCCACGTCTCTGAGTTCAGCTTAGAGCGTGTCGCGAACGTGGAAGACGTCGTTAAACTCGGCGATACAATCAAAGTCCGTGTGACGGAGATTGACGACAAAGGCCGAGTCAATGCCTCACACAAAGTGCTCATCCTTGAAGGATTATCACCGGAAGAACGTGAAGCATACGAAGCAAAACGTAAAGCGCAGCGCGAAAGCCGTCCACCACGTGACAGCCGTCCGCCGCGTCGTGACGGAGACCGTCGTCCGCCACGCTCGACAAACTAATCATGATGGCCATCGTCTGGTGCGATGGCCTTTTTCATAGGAGTGATAACATGGAATGGATCACATTAGACAACGGCGTCCGCATCGTGATTGAGCCGATGGCGGATGTCCGTAGCACGTCGACCGGTGTCTTTATCAAAGCCGGAACTCGGACCGAAGACATGACCGAGATTGGCATCAGCCATTTGATTGAACATATGTTATTTAAAGGGACGAAGACGCGAACGGCAAAAGAAATCGCGTCGTTCTTCGATGAGCTCGGGGGTAGCGTCAACGCGTTCACGTCGAAAGATCATACGTGCTATTACGTGAAGACGCTTGACGAGCACGCGGTCATCGCGTTCGATGCGCTCGCCGACATGCTGTTCGACTCGTTATTTGATGAGACGGAGCTCGAGAAAGAGAAGCGGGTCGTCTTAGAAGAAATTAAAATGTATGAGGACACACCGGAAGACCTCGTCCACGAGCTGCTCGCGAAAGCCGTCTATAAGGACGACATCCTTGCCGAACCGATTCTCGGGACGGAAGCGAGCGTCCTCAGCCTATCGCGGGACCAACTGCTCCGTTACGTCGCTTCGACGTACACGGGCAATCGTGTCGTCGTTTCAATCGCCGGGCATGTGACCGATGAATTGATTGAGGCGGTCAAGACAAGGTTTGCCGACCTCCCATCAGGGGAATCTCCGAAAGAATCGACGACTCCGATTTTATACAGTGACGTGATGAAAAAACAGAAAGAGACAGAGCAAGCACACCTCTGTTGGAACTTTGAGGCGATTGCCGCCAAAGATGACCGTCTGCCGCATTTGGCCTTGATGAACAATGCCATCGGGGCCACGATGTCATCACGTCTTTTCCAGTCGATTCGAGAAGAAGAGGGGCTGGCATACTCGATTTACTCGTACTACACGACGTTCGATGACCACGGGACGTTCACCATCTATATCGGGACATCTCCGGATACGCTCGCCCAAGTCGAGACGATTATGACGCGCGAACTCGAGACGTTGATCGCGGACGGATTGTCCGACGAGGAAGTCGAGAAAGGCAAGCGCCAATTGAAAGGGTCGCTCGTCCTCGGGAATGAGAGTACGAGTGCCCGCATGAACCGAAACGGTCGAAACCTCGTCCTGCTCGACGATGTCGAGGACTTGAACGAGGTGCTCGATAAAATCGATCGCATCGATGTGCATGGTGTCAACGCCTTAATCAGAGAGGTGCTCAGCCACGCCCCTGCCAAATCTTATGTCCTTCCGTCCGAAGACTGACTTGAAACCGAATTGTAAGTTCTCTACACTGATTAAGAGGTATTCTTTACTTTGTACAGGAACAGGTGAAAGAAGGGAAAGACTTGAACTTAACGGATTTAGCTAAACACATTCAATTGATTAATCAACCAAACTTACAAGCCATCCCAGTGACCCATGTGACGACCGACTCGAGAGAAGTCGTCCCTGGGACGCTGTTCGTCGCCATCAAAGGCTATACGGTCGACGGCCATGACTATGCCGAATTGGCGGTCAGCAAAGGGGCCGTAGCCGTCGTCAGCGAGCGTCCGCTCTCGTTAAGCGTACCGAACTTAATCGTGCGCGACAGCACACGATCGGTCGGCCTCTTAGCGTCGGCGTTCTATCAGTATCCGTCTGAACAGATGCGTCTGTTCGGGATCACGGGGACGAACGGCAAGACGACGACAACGACGATTCTGCGCGACGTCCTCACCGAGCTCGGTCATAGCACCGGATTGATTGGCACGGTCGAGGTCCGCATCAACGATACGGTCGTTCCAAGTAAAAATACGACACCGCAAAGCTCGGAGCTACAACAGTTGCTCGCCCGGATGCACGCAGAAGGCGTGACCGATGTGATGATGGAAGTGTCATCGCACGGACTCGAACTCGGCCGTGTCATCGGGACGGACTTTGATATCGTCGGTTTCACGAACTTGACGCACGACCATCTCGATTTCCACGGCACGTTCGAGAACTATGCGCGAGCGAAAGGCCTACTGTTCGCACAACTCGGACAGATGGCGTCACGTCACAAGGTCGCCGTACTGAACGCAGACGACCCGTATAGCAAGCTGTATGAGACGATGACAGGGGCGCGAGTGATTACTTATGCGATTGACGCGATGGCAGACGTGACGGCATCAGATATCGTTCAGACGCTGTCAGAGACGAGCTTTTGCCTCAACTATCAAGGCGAACGCCATCCGTTGACGGTTCAATTCATCGGCCGCTTCAACGTGTATAACATCTTGCTCGCGACAGGTTGCCTGCTCGCGGCAGGCTATCGCTTGCCCGAAATCGTCCAGGCGCTCGAAGCGATCCATCCGGCCAAAGGACGCATGCAACGCCTCGATGTGCCGGGCTATAACGTCTATGCGGATTACGCCCACACGCCCGACGGTATCGAGCAATGCTTGAAGTCGCTCGTCGGCGTGCCGAAAGAGAAGATTGTGTTCTTAATCGGGACAGGCGGAAATCGTGACGTTACGAAGCGACCGACGATGGGAGAGATGGCCTCGAAGTATGCGGGAACGGTCGTCATCACGACGGACGATCCACGCTTTGAAGCCTACGACTCAATCACGAGCGGCATCGCTGCCGGGATGACCCACGACAATTTCGTTGAAATCGGGGACCGCGAAGAGGCGGTCCGCTACGCGGCCAAATTGGCCGAGTCCGATAACATCGTCGTCCTGGCCGGCAAAGGACATGAGAAATATCAAATCATTGGCAATGAGAAAATTCCGCTAGATGAAGAAGCGATCGTCCGAGCGACAATTTTGAAGACGGAGGAATCATGATTTATGGCAGTACAACCGATCACCTTGACAGAAAAAGAGCATGACGAGTTCGTCAAAACACATGACCGTGGGGATTTGCTTCAACTCTCAAGTTGGGCCAACGTCAAACGACAAAACGGCTGGTTCGCCGAGCGGATCGCCGTCGCGACCGGTGGTGTGACGAGCGGGGTCGCATTACTCTTGTTCAAACGCGTACCTAAACTCCCGTTCACGCTTTGCTACGCGCCGCGCGGTTTCGTCGTCGACTATGACGATGTGGCTTCGTTGACCGCGTTGACCGAAGAAGCGAAACGGGTCGCCAAGGCGAACAAAGCGATCACCGTGAAAATTGATCCGAATATCGATCGAGATGAAGTGCCAGGTCTATTGACCGAGATGGCGAGTCTTGGCTTCGCCCATAAAGGATACGGCGGCGGGTTCGATTACGCCCAGCCTCGGTTCACGATGGAGACGGACTTGCGTCCGAGCGAGAAAGAGATTTTTGGCAAGTTCCATCATAAGTTCCGCTATAACGTGCGTTTGGCAGAACGAAAAGGAATCGTCTGCACGGAAGTCGGTCGCGATGGTCTCCAGACGTTCGCGGAGTTGATGAAAGTGACAGGCGAGCGGGACGGCTTTGCCATCCGGGGCCTTGATTACTTCGAGAACTTATACGATTGCCTGCAGCCAGGGGACGCGCGTCTGTTCTTGACGAAACTCGAACCGAAGCTCGCGCTCGACCAACAGATGGCCACGCTCGAAAAAGCCGAACGTGACCTCGGCAAGATTGAACGTTCCCTCGAGACGGAGACGGTGGAGAAGAAACGGACAAGTCTGTTGAACCGTCAAAAGCAGACGGGCGAACAGATTGAAAAGATTAAAGCTGCGTTGCCGGAACTGAATGAGTTGCACGACAAGTACCCGAACGGGCTCGTCTTATCGGGCGGTCTGTTGACGTTAGCCGGACGACGCTCGTATTACTTGTACGGCGCGTCTTCGAACGAGTTCCGTGACTTCATGCCGAACCACCTCATGCAATGGACGATGATGCAAGCGGCCAAGGCGAGCGGGGCCGAACGCTATGATTTCGGTGGCGTATCGGGCAGCACCGACGCCGATGATGAGTATGCGGGTCTGTATGCGTTCAAATCAGGTTGGGGTAGCGATATGATCGAGAAGGTTGGCGAGTTCGATCTCGTCTTGAATCGTCCGCTCTATTTCGCCCTTGAAACAGGATTACCGCTCGTCAAAGGACTCCGTAAACGGTTGCGCCGATGAAATGGACCGGCGTCTTGACGTTCGCGATGACGGCTTTTTTAGTCGGAATCTTTTTAGCGTATACGTTGTCACGTCCGGGGCCGATGCCATGGGTCGATGAACCGACGTTCGAGGCGGGGATGTGTGAGCGCAACTCGCGCTCGGAAGCGGTCATCGTCGAGCGTAGCGAGAAGGCGTTCGCCAAACTGCATCCGCACGTCCGGGAGCGGAGTGAATCTTTCGTACGGCTAGCCTATTCGTGCCTCGGTCTCGAGGTTCGCCTGACGTCAGGATACCGTTCAGCCGATGAGCAGAACGCCCTGTACGCCCAAGGTCGTTCGAAACCAGGTCAAGTCGTGACGAACGCCAAAGCAGGTGAGAGCTACCATAACTATGGCCTTGCCGTCGACTTCGTCATCATTCACAACAACCGCGCCGACTATGATTTGGAGTCGGACCACAATCGGTCGGATGAACCGGATTGGCAAGAACTAGGGGAGCTCGGCAAGGCGCTCGGCTTCGAATGGGGCGGGGATTGGAGAAGTTTTCCAGATTACCCACACTTACAAATGGACTTCGGTTTGTCGATTCGTCAGCTCGCTTCCGGGAAACGTCCGGATGACAAAGCGACGATGCCGCTTGCCGATGTGATGAAACCTCTCGTCGATTGAACGGAAATGTTGGCATATCAGCAGTTTTCCGATACAATATTCAGTAGCGATAAGTGGACGAAACAGAATATGCAACATCTAGGAGGTTTTTGTTAGTGTCAAAGAAGAAGACAGAGAACGTTAGCGTCTTTGCGCTTGGAGGCGTAGGCGAAATCGGGAAGAACATGTACGTCGTGGAACTAGACGACGACATCTTCGTCATCGATGCCGGCCTTATGTTCCCAGGCGATGAGATGCTCGGGATTGATATCGTCATCCCGGACATTACGTATTTGAAAGAAAATAAAGATCGGGTACGCGCGATTTTCATCACACACGGTCACGAAGACCATATCGGTGGACTCAGCTACGTACTCCGTGATTTGAAACACGTTCCCGTATATGGGACGAAATTGACGCTCGGTTTAATCGAGCTCAAATTGAAAGAGGCTGGCTTATTGAAAGAAGTCGACCTCCGATTGATTGACGCCAAAACGAAATTGACTATCGCTGATCATTTCATCACTTTCTTCCGCGTCAACCACTCGATCCCGGATTGTGTCGGGGTCTGTATCCAAACGTCACAAGGCGCCATCGTTCACACGGGCGACTTCAAGTTTGACTACACACCGGTCGATGGGAAACAGTCAGACTTCAACAAGTTGGCGGCCATCGGCCAACGGGGCGTCCTTTGCCTCTTGTCGGATTCGACGAACGCGGAACGTCCGGGTCAAACCGGTTCGGAATCGCTCGTCGGTGCCGAGTTGAACGACGTCATCTATCAAGCCGAAGGCCGCGTCATCGTCGCGTCATTCGCCTCGAACGTGCACCGTCTGCAACAAGTGTTCGCGGCAGCCGAAGCGAACGACCGTAAAGTGGCCGTCGTCGGCCGCAGCATGGTCAATATCGTCGAAGTGGCCCAGAAGCTGAACTACTTGCGCTTCAAGCCGAAGACGCTCGTCGAGCTTTCACAAGTGAATCGCTTGCCTGACAACAAAGTCGTCATCTTGACGACTGGTTCGCAAGGTGAGCCGATGGCGGCCTTGACGCGCATGGCGCGCAACGCCCATAAACAAGTGAACATCCGCCTGAACGATACGGTCGTCATCGCGGCGACGCCGATTCCGGGGAACGAGAAGTCGGTCTCGAAGACGATTGATTTGCTCTTCCGCTCAGGCGCCAACGTCATCTATAACCAACGCAAAGTACACGTCTCTGGACACGGTTCGGCTGAAGAGCTCAAGCTCATGTTGAACCTCGTCAAACCGAAGTACTTCCTCCCGATTCACGGGGAGTACCGGATGCAGATGGCCCACTCGAAACTCGCCGAGCAAGTCGGTGTGAAGTCGAACAACATCTTCATCGTTGAAAAAGGGGATGTCGTTGAGTTCACGGGCCGCAAAGCCCGGATGAGCCGCAAAGTGCCGGCTGGAAACGTCTTAATCGATGGAATCGGTGTCGGGGACGTCGGGAATATCGTGCTCCGTGACCGTCGTCTCTTGTCGCAAGACGGTGTCGTTCTCTGTGTCGTCACGTTGAACCGGAAACAGAAGAAATTGATTTCAGGACCTGAACTCATCTCGCGCGGATTCGTCTATATGCGTGAATCGGAAGAGATGATTTCAGAAGCGAACCGCATCGTCACGAAACAGATTGAGAAGAGTCTCCAAGCTGGAAGTGATTGGACCGAGTTGAAATCAAATATCCGCGAACGGCTCAGCGTCTATTTGTACGAGCAGACGAAACGTCGTCCGATGATCTTGCCGATCATCATGGAGATTTAAGGAATTGAGATTAAGGCAAAAGTCATCAGACTTTTGCCTTGTTTTTTTAGGAGGAATCTAAGGTGGCACAAAAAACGAGAAAAACCCCGGTGAAGCGGAAACGACCGACGACGAGACGTGCGAAAAAACAGCCCATCCCACTACGTACATATGGCTGGATCGCCTTCGTCCTGTCGATTACGGCGTTCATCTTCTCCCTGTTCGATTTTGGATGGGTCGGCAATCAGACGTCGCTCCTCGCGACGACGTTGTTCGGGGGCTGGGGGGCACTGACGTATTTGGCAATCGCGTTCACGTTGCTCGTCTTTTTAAACGAGTTTCGTCCGATGCAACGGGCCGGGATCCTATTGTTGTTCACGTCGTTCCTCATGTTCGGGGACTTGGTATGGGGGGCCGAACGAGGCGCCATTAACGGATCGCTCTATCAACTCAACCAATACTTGCTCTCCGACTTCGGAATCATCTTTTTAGGAGCCCTCTGCATGATCGTCGGGATTTCCCTATTATCGCCGACGATTTGGCGGACGATGGGTTCACGGTTACTTGAGACGGGTACGGCCATCAAGCAAGAATGGCACGACCGGGAACGGGTCAAACCGGCTCCAGTGAAGCGTCAGAAGGCCGTCCCGGCCCCGGCGAAGGTCGAGCCGATCCCTGCCGAAGCCGAGCCTGAGGCGGACGCGGTGACGATGCATGATATCCCGATTGTCGGGTTCAGCGAGAAAGTCGTCGCCGAGAAGCGTCCGAAAGTGGAGGAGACGGCCTCTGCTGAAGAAGTGGCCGACCTGCCGACCGAGGATATGATGATGACGGCGTCACAGGATGTGTCAGACACGTATGAGCTGCCGACGTTCACGATTCTCAGTGAACCGGTCGTGACCGACTTGTCCGGTGAGAACGCCCGTTTGAAAGCGAACGCGACGAAACTCGTCCAAACGCTCAAATCGTTCGGTGTCGGTGTGAAAGTATTGAAGATTCATCTCGGTCCGACCGTGACGAAGTATGAACTGCAACCGGATATCGGGGTCAAAGTGAGCCGCATCACGTCGCTCAGTGACGACCTTGCCCTCGCGCTCGCCGCGAAAGATATCCGGATCGAGGCCCCGATTCCTGGCAAAGCGGCCATCGGGATTGAAGTGCCGAACCAGGAAGTGGCGCCGGTCTGTCTCCGTGAAGTGCTCGAGGCCGATCCGGTCAAGCGCGAACAGTCGCCGCTTCTCGTTGCCCTTGGCCGCAGCATCAGCGGCGAGACGGTGACGATCGCCTTGAACAAGATGCCGCATTTGCTCGTCGCCGGTTCGACTGGTTCAGGGAAATCGGTCTGCATCAACGGCATGATCGTGTCACTCTTGATGCGGACGCGTCCTGATGAGGTCCGGCTCATGATGATTGACCCGAAAATGGTCGAGTTGAACGTCTATAACGGTGTCCCGCACTTGTTGACGCCGGTCGTGACCGATCCGAAGAAAGCGGCCCAAGCGCTCAAACAAGTCGTCGCCGAGATGGAGCGGCGCTATGAGCTGTTCAGCCGCTATGGCGTCCGGAACATCGAAGGTTATAACGAACTCGTCGACAAGTCGGACGATGAGGATGCGAAGCGTCTGCCGTTCATCGTCGTCATCGTCGATGAACTCGCCGATTTGATGATGGTCGCCTCGAACGACGTCGAGGACGCGATTATGCGTCTCGCCCAGATGGCGCGGGCAGCAGGGATTCATATGGTGCTCGCCACCCAGCGTCCATCGGTCGATGTCATCACCGGTGTCATCAAAGCGAACATCCCGTCCCGGATTGCGTTCGCGGTCTCGTCACAAACGGATTCACGGACGATTCTTGACGGTGGCGGGGCGGAGAAGTTGCTCGGACGCGGTGATATGCTCATGCTCGCCAACGGGATGAACAAACCAATCCGTGTCCAAGGCGCCTTCGTCTCGGATCAAGAAGTCGAGACGGTCGTCAATCACGTCATCGCCCAACAACGGGCCCAATACGTCGAGGCGATGATGCCGAAAGAAGAGGAGGTCACGACGATTGACTCGGACGATTCGTTGTTCGAAGAAGTCATTCAATTCATCTTGACGCAAGAGACGGCATCGACTTCGATGATTCAACGAAGATTCCGCATCGGTTATAATCGAGCCGCCCGATTGATTGATTCGCTCGAACAGGCTGGATATGTCGGGCCGTCAGAAGGCTCAAAGCCGCGGAAAGTGCTCATTAATCAACCAGAAGTATAAATAGTAAAACGAACGATTAGGTATAAGAAATCCTAATCGTTCGTTTTTTATATAATTTCAGATAATCCGGTTCAAACGTGACGATTGGGGTCAACGTCATGTTGGGACAAACTAATATAGCACATCTGACCTATTTGATACATTAAGACATACTACTAAAATCGTTGAACCGCTTTCATTTTTTAATACCGTTTACATGTTACGATTTCTTTTCAAACGGCTCCACAACAGGTAATATAGACTAAGAGGTATACATAATCCCTTCACATTAAAATATTTCCCTGATTCCGAACAAAAAGTATTGCGTTCTATTTCTCGAATCCCTATACTTAATATTGGCAAGGACATTCATACGTCAGATGTCTGAGCACTGGTTAGAATAGGTAAAGGTGGTGAGGCCCATGTCGATCAAGCTCGATCATCGCTTGCTCTATCTTCGCGTGATTGAGAAAATCAAGCAAGATATCGACGATGGTGTCTATCGTGAAGGAGAGAAGCTTCCTTCAGAGTTCGAGTTGTCGAAGCAACTAGGAGTCAGTCGAGCGACACTCCGGGAAGCCCTTCGTATCCTCGAAGACGAGAAATTTGTCGTGCGGAAACATGGCGTCGGAACATTTATCAGTTCAAAACCCCCGTTCACTTCAGGGATTGAAGAACTGTTCAGTGTCACGGACATGATTATGCGCGCCAAGATGACACCAGGAACGAAAGTATTGGTGGCCGAAAAGGTTCTAGCGACCGAGAGAGAAGCTGAGCGTCTGAAAATTGAACCGAACTCGCCGATTTATCGGATTGTCCGGATTCGTTATGCAGACGAGACACCAGTTGTATACTGTGTCGATAAAATTCCGGCCCACCTCGTCTCGAATCCTAAAGCGTTGACGGAAGGTAAGTCGTTGTTTGATGCGCTCGAACAAGAGGTAGGACGTCGGGTCGCTTATGCGATCACGCACATCGAACCGAGTGTGAACGCGGAAATCTCGACGCAACTTCAAACGGACCAACCGTTACTGGCATTAAAGCAATTGCATTACGATGAGAGCGACTTACCGCTGCTCGATTCGGCGAACTTTTTCCGAGCGGACCGCTTCGACTTCCACGTCGTTCGCAAACGCGTCTAAGCACGTTCGTTTTATCCGGAAACGGTTATTTTTGGGGAACAGCGTGAAAGCGCTTTCTTATACCGGTGTAAAGACTACTGATGACATGACAACCTTAATTGTTATGATCCGAAAGGGGAAACACGACGATGAACAAGAAAAAAACGATTCTTTCAGCTTTAGCAGCAGGCCTCACACTCTCAACAGTACTCGCAGCATGTGGCGGGGATGACAATGAAGGTGCTTCAAACAGCGACGGCGGCGGCGAAGGCAGCGACTTCAAAGTAGCCATGGTAACCGACACTGGCGGTGTCGATGATAAATCGTTCAACCAATCAGCTTGGGAAGGTCTTACGAAGTTCGGGAAAGACAACAGCTTGACTGAAAACGAAGGCTTCAAATATCTTCAATCATCAAAACAAGCGGATTATCAGCCTAACTTGCAGCAATTGGCACGCGATAACTTCAACTTGATTTACGGAATCGGCTTCTTGATGGGCGAAGACATCCAAAAAGTTGCTGAGCAGTTCCCAGACAACAACTTCGCGATCGTCGACATGGTCGTCGATGCGCCGAACGTCGCATCGATCACGTTTAAAGAGCAAGAAGGTTCATTCCTCGTTGGTGTCGTCGCTGGTCTCACTACGAAAACTGACAAAGTTGGATTCGTCGGTGGTGTTGAGTCTGACTTGATCAAGAAGTTCGAGAACGGTTACAAAGCGGGCGTCATGGCTGTTAACCCGGATGCAACAATCGACGTGAAATACGCTGAAGACTTCAACTCAGCTGAAAAAGGAACTGCCATCGCTTCAGGTATGTACGGAGCAGGATCTGATATCGTGTACCACGCAGCAGGCGGTACTGGGGTAGGGGTATTCACAGAAGCGAAAAACCGTAAGAAGAACGGCGAAGATGTATGGGTCATTGGTGTTGACCGCGACCAATACGAAGAAGGTCTTCCAGAGAACGTAACACTTACTTCAATGGTCAAACGTGTTGACACGGCTACTTACGAAGTATCGAAACTTGCAATGGAAGATAAGTTCCCTGCAGGCGAAATCGTTGAGTTCTCTTTGAAAGATGACGGCGTAGGGATTGCTGAAACTTCTGATGAGAACGTTTCAGCTGACGTCCTCACAAAAGTGGAAGAGTACCGCACACAGTTGATCGACGGTGACATCACGGCTCCAGCGACTGACGCTGAGTTCGAAGAGTTCATGAAAACAGTAAAATAATTCATTGAGTTAGGGGGGACCCATGCGGTCTCCCTTTACTTAAAGTTAGGGGTGGACTTTCTTGGAATATGTAATTGAAATGCTCAATATTCGCAAAGAGTTCGGAACGTTCGTTGCCAACGACAATATCACCCTCCAATTGCGCAAAGGAGAGATTCATGCGTTGCTCGGCGAGAACGGTGCCGGGAAATCGACGCTCATGAACGTCCTGTTCGGCCTTTATCAGCCGGAAGGTGGGGAAATCCGCGTGCGCGGGGAGAAAGTGGACATTGAGAATCCGAACATCGCCAACGACCTTGGAATCGGTATGGTACACCAACACTTCATGCTCGTCGAGAAGTTCACGGTGACCGAGAACATCATCCTCGGCTCAGAGCCGAAGAGCGGATTGACGGTCGACCGGGCCACGGCGCGTAAAAAAGTTATGGAGATTTCGGAACAATACGGTCTCCGCATTGATCCGGACGCTAAAATCGAGGACATCTCGGTCGGGATGCAACAACGTGTCGAAATTTTGAAGACGCTCTATCGCGGCGCTGAAATCTTGATTTTTGACGAGCCAACCGCTGTATTGACGCCACAAGAGATTCAAGAACTCATTCAAATCATGAAGCGTTTGATCGAAGAAGGTAAATCGATCATCTTGATCACGCATAAACTGAAAGAGATCATGCAAGTGGCCGACCGCTGTACGGTTATCCGTCGCGGACGTTATATCGGCACCGTCGATATCGATGAGACGGTCAATGAAGACCGTTTGGCTGAAATGATGGTCGGGCGTGAAGTTAACTTTGATGCGGAATATTCCAAGGCAGATCCACAGCAAGTCGTCCTCGACGTGCAAAAACTCGTCGTCAAAGACAGTCGCGGGCTTGAAGCCGTCGACGGCTTGGATTTACAGATTCGTTCAGGAGAGATTCTCGGAATCGCCGGGATTGACGGAAACGGACAGACCGAGTTGATTGAAGCCATCTCAGGCTTGAAGAAACCGGAGTCTGGAAAAGTATTGTTGAATGGGAAAGACGTGACTGGGTTCACGCCACGTAAAGTGACGGAATCTGGCGTCGGTCACATCCCGCAAGACCGTCATAAACACGGACTCGTCCTCGACTATTCGATTCGGGACAACATGGTCCTCCAAACGTATTACAAAGAGCCGTTCTCGAAGCGTGGTTTGATGAACTATAAAGCTGTGGCTGAGAAAGCGAAGGCGTTGATTGAGAAGTTTGACGTCCGAACTCCATCGGTCGATGTACCGGCCCGTGCCTTATCAGGTGGTAACCAGCAGAAAGCGATTATCGCCCGTGAAGTCGACCGGTCACCTGACTTGTTGATTGCAGCCCAACCGACGCGTGGACTTGACGTCGGTGCAATCGAGTTCATTCATGAACAGCTCATCAAAGAACGTGAGAAAGGACGCGCCGTCCTCTTAATCTCGTTCGAACTCGAAGAGATTTTACACGTCGCGGACCGAGTCGCCGTCTTATATGAAGGTAAGATTGTCGGGATTCGTGATCCGAAAGAAACGACCGAGCAAGAACTCGGCTTCTTGATGGCCGGCGGTAAGAGAGGAGAAGAAACAGTATGAATAAGTTAGGATTCAATCGACTGCTCATCCCGCTCTTGTCGATTTTGATGGGACTTCTCGTTGGGGCAATCGTCATGCTGATTGGCGGCTATGACCCGATTCAAGGGTTCTCTTCATTATTCGAAGGTATGGTCGGAAGCCCATATGCAATCGGAGAAACACTTCGTGCCGCAGCGCCGCTCATCTTCTCAGGTTTAGCGGTCGCGTTCGCGTTTCGGACTGGTCTCTTCAACATCGGGGTCGAAGGTCAAGTGTTAATCGGTTGGGTGGCAGCCGTTTATGTCGGAATCAACTTTGATTTACCGATGTTCATCCACCTCCCGCTCGCGCTTCTCGCGGCCATGTTCGCGGCAGCGCTCTGGGCGTTCGTCCCTGGTTTCTTGAAAGCCAAGTTCCACGTCCATGAAGTTATCACATCGATCATGATGAACTATATCGCCTTGTACACGACGAACGCGATTTTGCGTAGCGTCATCGGGGTAACGAACGAACGGACCGAGTCAATCAACGAGTCCGCGTCGCTCGCGTCGCCATGGCTTCAAGAAATGACGCAGTTCTCCCGCTTGCACTGGGGTGTCATCATCGCTGTGCTCGCGGCCATCGTCTATTACTACATCTTGCAACGGACGACGCTCGGTTATGAGCTTCGGGCCGTCGGATTCAACAAACACGCGTCACAATACGCGGGGATGAGCGTCAATCGCAACATCATCCTGTCATTCGTCATCTCAGGTATGTTCGCTGGACTCGCCGGCGCGATGGAAGGCCTTGGTACGTTCAACGGCATGACGCTCAGCGCCTCGTTCACTGGGGTCGGATTCGACGGGATTGCCGTCGCCCTTCTCGGTGCGAACACGGCCATCGGTGTCGTCTTGGCAGCCATCTTGTTCGCCGGACTCAACATCGGTGGACTCGCGATGCAGCTCGGTGCCAACATTCCGTCTGAGCTCGTCAAAGTCATCATCGCGGCCATCGTCATCTTCGTGGCGTCGGGTTATGCGTTCAACTACGTGATTGACAAATTCAAAGGAAATCGTAAGAAAGGAGTGGAGAAAAAATGAGCTTCTTAGAAGTCCTCTATATTGTCGTCCCGGTCGCGTTGGCCTATGCGACTCCACTCATCATCGCGGCGCTCGGCGGCATCTTCAGTGAACGTTCGGGTGTCGTCAACATCGCCTTGGAAGGCATCATGGTCATCGGTGCCGCCACGGGCATCATCACGACGCTCACGTTGACGAGCATGGGGCTCGGCGGTCTCAGTCCTTGGATTGCGCTCTTGGTCGCCATGGTCGTCGGTGCGCTCTTCTCGCTCTTCTTGGCAGTGCCGGCCATCCTTTGGCGCGCTGACCAGACGGTGCTCGGGGTCGCCATCAACATGCTCGCGATCGGTCTCGCCATCTTCGTCGTCCGTGTCCTCTACAACAAAGGACAAACCGATTTCATCGAGTATCGGATTGCGAAAGAGAACGTGCCGATTTTATCGGATATCCCGGTGCTACGCATGTTCTTCATCAACGTCCAGTACACGTCGTTCATCGCCATCGCGCTCGCGTTCGTCGTCTGGTTCGTCATCTTCAAGACGCCGTTCGGCCTTCGTCTCCGCTCGGTCGGGGAACACCCGATGGCGGCTGACACGATGGGAATCAACGTCACGAAAATGCGCTTCATGGGCGTCATGCTCTCAGGTGCGTTCGGCGGTCTCGCCGGTGCGGTCTACGCCGTCACGGTCACGACGAACTTCAGTGGGACGACGATTGTCGGTCAAGGTTTCTTGGCCATCGCCGCCATGATCTTCGGGAAGTGGAACCCGCTCGGCGCGCTCGGAGCCGGCCTCTTCTTCGGTTTCGCCCAAGCGTTGTCGATCATCGGCAGTAACTTGCCGGTCATCAGCAACGTGCCGCAAGTGTTGCTCTTGATTGCACCGTATGCGCTTACGATTCTTGCCCTCGCGGGTGTCGTCGGACGTGCGGATGCACCGAAATCGGTCGGTATCCCATATATTAAAGGGAAACGCTAATCACCAAAAGGACAAATGTCCATTTCACCAAGGTTGTTTGACGCTTAAGTCAAACAACCTTTTTTGTTATACTGGTGTAGAGGTGAGACAATTGAAAAAATGGTGGCAACTGCTGATCGCTGTCGTGCTGAGCATCTCGCTCGCAGGCTGCTCAGTCGATGACTGGTTCGCTGAACAAATCGATCCGCCGGAGTCGCTCGTCGAACTCGAGGCCGACTTTCCGTCGGCGTCGGTCACGCAACAAGTCGCGCGGCCGCTCGGGAAGACCGAGACGGTCACGCTCGACCGCGTCATCGACGGGGACACGCTCAAAGTCGAGTTTGAGAACGGAGCGACCGAATCGATTCGCCTTCTGCTCGTCGATACACCGGAGACGAGCCATCCGACGCTACCGGTCCAGCCGTTCGGAGAGGATGCGAAATCATTCGTCGAACGGTGGCTGCCGGAAGGGGATACGATCACGCTCGAGTATGATGTCGGGCGCTACGATCGCTATCAACGGACGCTCGCCTACGTCTGGTACGACGATGCGATGCTGAACGAGGAATTGTTACGTCGCGGTCTGGCGCGCGTCGCCTATGTATACGCGCCGAACACGCAACACGTCGATGCGTTCCGGGACGTCGAACAGGCCGCGCGTCGGGAATTGCTCGGAATTTGGAGTCTCGAGGATTATGTGACCGGCAACGGATTCGACCACGAGGCGACCGAGCCGGCCCAGCCGAAACGAGACACGGATGGATGTGACATTAAAGGGAATATCAATCGGGACGGAGAGAAGATTTATCACGTTTCGGGCGGGGCGAGCTATGAGCGCACGATCCCGGAAGAGATGTTCTGTACAGAAGAAGAGGCGCGGGAGGCCGGTTTCCGCAAAGCGACACGTTAAAAAAAGACATGTGCGCCAAGATGGCACACATGTCTCGCTTATTCGTACTTGAGTGCGTCGCCGTCGAATGATTCGTCTGCGACTTTGATTGAGTCGGTCGGGCAGCCCTCGAAGGCGTCCATCAAGTCCTCATACAACTCATCCGGGACTTCAATCGTACCCGTGTTGTCGTCCATCAAGTTGAACGCGAGGCCTTCGTCATCATAGTCGAAGATGTCTGGGGCAGCTGCTCCGCAGGCCCCACATGCGATACATGTATCTTTATCAACAATCGTAAATTTTGCCATTTGTAACCCTCCATACGTTTCGTCTCTCTGCATAGAAATGATTTTCTACTGACTATGAGTAATTGTAGTCTACATACCCAAATATTTCAATGAGGAAACGAATAACGTTTTGGAAGCATAATTTTAACAAGGAGGTGGAACGATGGTTCATTTGGCGGACGGGGTGTTGTTGCTATCCATCCAGCGCTTGAAAGGTGAACGCAGCGAGCGTAGTTTGTTTCACGTATTGAACGGAAAACGATCGGCGACGACGCTGCAAGATGCCTTTTTTTATGATTTAGAACCGATTTTTGGCTTGTTCCCCTACACGAAGTACGACTATGAGAAATTGCTCGCTTCGTTCGAAAAGCGTGGTTGGCTCAACCGCTCGAGTTTTACCTTGACCGAAGCCGGGGCAATGCTCGCTTCGCCCGAGGCCGTCAGTGACTTGTTCGACCGTCTCGGCGGTGAGTATCGAGACTATACGACGATGACATGGAAACGGCTCAGTCTGTTCGTGCAGACGTTCATGTCGCTCGAGCATGAGCGCACGTTTTATCCGGTCCAGGCCGACCGTTTAGCCGAACGTTGGGTCAAACAAATCGTGCGGACCGAACGTGAATGGCGACCGTTGATTCAAAGCTTCCACCACGAGCTCGAGACGGCGCTTGAAGACATCGGCGATCCTTATGCGACCGCTGTCGTCTACCGGTTCACAGGGGCGTTCGAGACCGGATATACGTATGAGCAAATCGCGGCCCTCCTCGACGTTGATGCACGGACAGCCCGGCTTTACTTTTTGGCCGGATGGAATGCGCTCCTATGGAAACTGCCGCGAGATGCAAAACTGTTAGGATTCGCCCACGGCTTATCGAGTGAACGGATGACTTTATCGGCGCGGGGGTCGTATGAACAGTTCTTGGCCGGCCGGTCGTTCCAGCAAGTGCAATCGCAGCGGCGATTACGCACCAGTACGATTGAAGACCACGTCGTCGAGATGGCGATGTATTTGGACGAATTTCCGCTCGATCAATTCGTACCGCTCGAGCAAATCAAGCAAGTCGAGCAGCTACGTGACGAATCGAGCTGGGCGCTCAAGCCGATTTTTGAACAAATCGACGGAATCAGTTACTATCAAATCCGATTGGTGTTCGCACGATTGAAACGAGGTGAGACATTTGTTTGAGAAGACGTTGAAGCGAGTTTTCGGTTATGACAGTTTCCGTCCGGGACAGCGCGAGGTGATCGAAGCGGTCGCCGATGGGCAGGACGTGCTTGCCATCATGCCGACTGGTGCCGGGAAGTCATTGACGTTCCAACTCCCGTCCTATATAAAAAACGACGGGTTGACGATTATCGTCTCGCCGCTCTTGTCACTGATTGAGGATCAGATGCTCCACATCCGCGAACGCGGCGAACGCGGGGTGGCACGATTGACGTCGATGGAGACGCTCGAAGAGAAGCAAGAGATTTTAAATCATTTGAAACGGTACCGCTTCTTGTATTTATCGCCGGAGCAACTCGCTGTGCCCCATGTGACTCGGGCGCTGGCGCGGACGAAAATTCAAATGCTCGTCGTCGACGAGGCGCACTGCATCTCGCAGTGGGGCCATGAGTTCCGGCCGGAGTATGCGCGCCTAGGTGAACTGCGCAAACAGCTCGGCAGTCCGCAGTGTATGGCCGTCACGGCGACCGCGCCTGAGACGGTGAAACGAGATATTGTCGAGAAACTGGCGCTCTTCTCGCCGGCGCAGTTCGTCCACTCGGCGAACCGTCCCGAGATTCGCCTCATCGTGGAACGTCTCGGGTCAGAAGATAAGATGCGTCGTCTGAGTGAACTCGTCCACGACGTGCCGAAACCGGCCGTCATCTATACGGCGACACGGCGTGAGGCCGAAGCGCTCGCCCTCCATCTCGATGACGCCTTGTTTTATCACGGTGGCATGTCGACCGAGGACCGGCGCCTTGTGCAGTCACAATTTTTACGTGACGAAGTCGCCATCATGGTGTGTACGAGTGCGTTCGGGATGGGTGTCAATAAAGATAACGTCCGTTCCGTCATCCATTATCAAATCCCGGCCACGCTCGAGGCGTACATGCAAGAGATCGGTCGGGCTGGGCGTGACGGTGAGCCGGCTTTCGCGGTCTTGCTATACGCCGAAGGGGATGAGCGGATTCAACAGTTTTTGATTGACCAGCAATATCCGAAAGACAAAGATATCCGTCTCGCTTATTTTGAACGAGACAATGGCACGAGCCTGGCCCAGTTGCCACGCTTATTGCGCTTGAACGAGGAAGACCCGGTTTGGGGACTGTTGAATCAGATGCTTGCCGAGCGGACGCTTGCCGAGGCGGTGGATTGGGTAAAAGATAGAAAGCGGGCCCGGTATCGTCAACTCGGGCAGATGATGGACTATGCCCTCATCAAGACGTGCCGGCGCGATTATTTGTTAAATTATTTCTCGGAGCAACCGGTCAAGCAAAGCGATTGTTGCGACATCTGCGGCGAAATCGTGTTCCCGCCGTCGGAGCAACTTGTGTCTAAAAATGTGACAGATTGGAAACATCGGTTGGCTCGTATCTTTTCCTTTGATTGATATCATAGTAAAATGATAAAAAAGGTAAAGGAGGGCACACGTTGCGACATCGGAATCAAGCGGACTCACTTCGTGAACAAGTGGTGGACACGTTGCCATCTCGCGCTGAACGGCAAGAGCATGAGCGAAAAGAGAAATTGAACGACAACTGGCTGAAGCGGCCGCTCGCCATGATGCTTACACTGACGATGTTTGCCATTATTCTTGTATTTTTATATATAGGTCGTCACGACATCTTTTTCTAAACAATACGACGAGAACGTCGTATTTTTTTAATTATTTTATGCCCGAGGTTGTGAATATGCACAATCTCACCAATTTCTCACAAGATTTGCACAATAAAACAGGTAAAGCCGTACAGATGGGTCTATACTGAAAGAGAAGAACTAGTAGGAAAGGAGGGGCTGCTGTGCCGAAGTACTCCATCAAGACGGTCGCGTCACTCACCGGAGTCAACCCGACCACGATCCGGGCGTGGGAACGACGCTATCAATTCATCGTTCCGAGCCGGACAGATTCGGGTCATCGATTGTATTCCGACCAAGACGTCGAGAAGATAAAATGGGTCGTTGAAAAACAACGGGAAGGATTGACCGTATCCCAAGCAATTCAACAGCTACATGAAGCCCCGAAGCCGAAGCCTGCCCGCCTTTATGACGAGGAGCTCATGGACGGGTTGCTCGAGGCGTTACTTTCATTTGATGAACGTAAGGCGCACGATTTGATTAATCGTGCCTTTAATACGTTCAGTTTTGAAAAGGTTACGAAAGATATCATCGGTCCGTTATTGATGGAAATCGGGACACGTTGGGAGAATGGGACGATCACGATTGCGCATGAACATTTTGCGACGGCCTTTTTGCGTGCCCGTCTATCGACGCTCTCGCTCCAAATGCCGATGAATCCCTTTTTGCCGCGCATCATTTGCGTCTGTGCCCCGGGCGAGATGCATGAGATCGGGCTCTTGTTCGTGACGCTTTACTTACGCCAATACGGTTATGACGTGATTTTCCTCGGTGCGGGATTCCCGAAAGAGGATTTGAACGAGGCGTTGCACGATATCGATGCCAAGTGTCTGATTTTCTCATGTACGTTGACAGAACATCTCGATGGCCTGAAAGACGCGATGCAGTTCATCCAAGCCGACCACCCGAACCTCGTCATCGGGGCCGGTGGTTACGCGGTCAGCCTTCAAGCGTCCGAATTCGGATCGGCCTTCCTCGGGGACACGCCCGAGGCGTGGACCGAGTGGTTGTCAACTATTTGACAGCTCGAACAAACGGGAGTAGCTTATAAAGTAGGATTGATTATTCTTTGGAGGTTTTCGTTTGAGATTTGAAAAGCAAACAAAAGAACATTTAAGGGTATATTTGACCGCGAGCGACCTATCCACTCGAGGCATCGCCATCGATACCATCGTGGGGGAGAGCGGTCAAGACCTGTGGCGGGAATTGCTTGAGACGGCGGAAGCGGAATTTGGCTTCATGCCGCAAGGGACCGTTGACTTGAACGTGACGATGTTTCCCCGTGACGGGCTCGTCATCGACGTCCAGAAAGTCGATGCGCCCGTAGCAGAGTCGGATCAAGAGCAAGTCGAGATTCGGCTCACCATCGACGTGATTCATCATTTGATTTATCAATTTGACGATATCGAGGACGTCATCAACGCCTCGATTCGCTTGTTCCCACATATGCGAGACACCGAGCAGGGCGGAGCGTTCTATCATTACGAGGGACGATATTATCTGCACTTTGTCGAGGTGCTCAAACCAGACGTGGAAGAACGACTGGCCGCCATCTTGTCGGAGTACGGTCGAACGACGACCGTCAGTCCGTACGTCATGATGGAGTACGGCAAGACGATTCAAACTGAACAGGCCGTGAAACAGCTGTACGATACGTTCGCGTAAGTACGGCTTTTTTACTGTTCTGTTTCTATTGTTTTCCGCCGACACATGGTATGATAAAACTTGAATTTTGGAGTAGCTAGCTGAAGGAGAGATTTGATGAAAGTCGCGGTATTATATGGTGGTGTATCAGGTGAGCGGGAAGTGTCGCTCACGAGTGGTAAAGGAATGATTGAAGCGCTCGAAGAACGGGGTCACGACGTCGTGGCGATTGATTTTCACCCGGACCGGGCCAATGAGCTGTTGACGCTTCAAGCCGACGTCGTCGTCAGCGCCTTGCATGGCAAGTACGGTGAAGACGGACGCGTGCAGTCGCTCTTGGAGATGGCGGGCTTGCCGTACACGGGGTCTGGTGTGTTGGCGTCCGCGCTCGCGATGGACAAAGCCCGTGCGAAAATCATCTTCGCCGCTGCCGGCATCCGAATCGCCCGTGACGTCCTCATCGAGACAGGGGACGATATCGACGCGAAAATCGTCGAGTGGGGCGGTGATTTCCCATGTGTCGTCAAACCGGCCCAAGAAGGGTCTTCGAACGGATTGACGATCGCGATGGACGAAACGATGCTCCGTGAAGGAATCGACAAAGCGTTCGCCTGCGATACGGCCGTCTTGGTCGAACAATATATTAAAGGTCGTGAATTGACGGTACCTGTACTCGGAAACCATGGCGCCGAAGCCGCGCTCCCGGTTATCGAGATTATCCCGAAAAACGAGTTTTATGACTATGAGTCGAAGTATTCAGAAGGTGGATCGATTCACGTCTGTCCGGCCGAGTTGCCGGCTTCGTTGACCGAAGAAGTTCAGGCGGCTGCGATTCAAGCGCACCGTGCCCTCGGCTGCAGCGGATATTCCCGTTCAGACTTCCTCGTCTCAGAAGACGGGCTCGCCTATATTTTAGAGACGAACACACTGCCTGGCATGACACCGCTCAGCCTGTTCCCGGACAGCGCTCGCGCCGTCGGTATCTCGTACGGTGAACTGTTAGAGCGATTCATCGCACTCGCACTTGAAAAGTAAGAAGGGGCACTCCCTTCTTTTTTCGTTTTAGAAAACGCTTTCATTATTTTTGTAAAAGCCTTTCAAATTGGGCGCGTATCAGATATACTTTTAAACGAATACGAGGTTGATTCTTGGGGGAGAATCGACAATTTAGGGGAGGAAACCTTCATGATTACGGATCAAGAAAAAGGTCATCAAAAACGAAAAAACATCCTTGAATCGACACAAGAAGTGATACACGAGGCGCTCGATAAACTCGGGTATCCAGAAGAGATGTACGAGCTCTTGAAAGAGCCGCTTCGGATGTTGACCGTCCGCATCCCGGTTCGGATGGATGATGGATCGACAAAGATTTTCACGGGATATCGTGCGCAACATAACGATGCGGTCGGACCGACAAAAGGTGGAATCCGATTCCACCCGAGCGTGACCGAGGTCGAAGTGAAGGCGTTGTCGGTCTGGATGAGCTTGAAAGCCGGCATCGTCGACCTGCCATATGGCGGCGGTAAAGGTGGAATCGTTTGTGATCCGCGTGAGATGAGTTTCCGTGAAATTGAGCGGTTGAGCCGTGGTTACGTTCGGGCTATCAGTCAAATCGTCGGGCCGACGAAAGACATCCCGGCACCGGACGTGTTCACGAACTCGCAAATCATGGCATGGATGATGGACGAGTATAGCCGAATCGATGAATTCAACTCACCAGGTTTCATCACCGGGAAACCGCTCGTGCTCGGTGGCTCGCACGGTCGCGAGACGGCGACGGCAAAAGGTGTCGCCATCATGATTCGAGAAGCGGCGCTCCGTCGCGGCATCGAGTTAAAAGGCGCCCGCGTCGTCGTCCAAGGGTTCGGCAACGCCGGTAGCTTCCTGTCGAAGTTCATGCATGACGCCGGAGCGAAAGTCATCGCCGTCAGCGATGCGTACGGAGCCATCCATGACGAGAACGGTCTCGACATCCCGTATCTGCTCGACCGTCGTGACTCGTTCGGGACAATCTCGACCTTATTCAAGAACACGATCTCGAACAAAGAGATGCTCGAACTCGACTGCGACATTTTAGTCCCGGCCGCGATCGAGAACCAAATCACCGAGGACAACGCCGACAACATCAAAGCGTCCATCGTCGTCGAGGCCGCGAACGGGCCGACGACGAACGAAGCGACCCGCATCTTGACGGAACGTGGCATCCTGCTTGTCCCGGACGTGCTCGCTTCGAGCGGTGGGGTAACGGTTTCATACTTCGAATGGGTTCAAAACAATCAAGGGTACTATTGGACGGAAGAGGAAGTGGAAGAGAAGCTTGAGAAAGTGCTCGTCCACTCGTTCAATACGGTATACAATACCTCGTCGGCCCGTAAGGTCGACATGCGTCTCGCCGCCTATATGGTCGGTGTGCGTAAGATGGCAGAAGCGTCGCGCTTCCGCGGTTGGGTATAACAAAAGAGAGGGAAGATCTGAAATCAGGTCTTCCCTCTCTTTATTTATGATGTGACACCGTTGCGCTCCCGAAGCGTCTCGGCGATCGCTTGGCCATGGAAACGTCCGTTCTCGATAAAGATCTTATTGGCATCGTTTCCGGCCGCGACGACACCGGCGATGAACAAGCCGTCGACGTTCGTCTCGTACGTCGCTTCATCGAACGCCGGCACACCGGTCTCCTCATCGACTTGGACCCCGGCATCGGCGAACAGCCCATGGTCGGGCAAGTAGCCGGTCATGGCGAGGACGTGGTCGGTCTCGAGCCGATGTTCTTCACCATGCTGACGATAGACGACGTGATGCGGTTCGATGCGAACGATTTCCGCTTCGAGCTCGAGCCGCACCTTGTCATGACGGACGAGCGAGTCGAACGTCGGCAATACCCACGGTTTGACGGACGGACTGTAGCCGTCCCCGCGATAAAGTACCGTGACGTGGGCACCGGCCTTCTCGAGCTCGATGGCCGCGTCGACGGCGGAGTTCTTCCCACCGATGACCGTGACGTGTTGCCGATAGAACGGATGCGCCTCTTTGAAATAGTGGGCGACGTGCGGCAACTCTTCACCGGGCACGTCAAGCCGACGAGGGCGTCCGTAATAGCCCGTCGCCAAGATTACATAGTCGGCCTGGCGCTCTTTGGCACCGTCCCGGTCGTGTCGGGACCGCACGACGAAACCGTTCTCGGTCCGCTCGACCGCCTCGACCGTCTCGAACGGATGGACATCGAGCCCAGTCCGGCTGACGACTTCCCGATAGTAGACGAGTGCGTCTTGCCGGCGTGGCTTCAAATCTTTACAGATGAACGGGATATTCCCGATTTCAAGCAGATTGGCAGACGAGAAGAACGTCTGATGGGTCGGATACCGATAGATGGCATCGACGATATTGCCGCGCTCGATAATCGTGCACGAGATGCCGATGCGTTCCAATTCGATCGCAGCCGACAGCCCGCACGGTCCGGCGCCGACGACGATAGCGTGTTTATTCAATGAAATCACCTCATCCCTCATTGTATGGAAGGACGAATCGGTTGGCAAGTCGCCAACTCATTGTTGGAAACTGAAGCTGTGTTCCATGACCGCTTGCGACGAACCGGACTCGAGTTCGACGAGAAGGCGCAGTCTCGCTTTTTGTGAGTTCAAGCCGTTCGAGAAGATGATGCCCATCTCTTTCAGTTGCTGGCCACCGCCGACGTAGCCGTAGACGTCCTGAACGATTCCATTGAAGCAGCGGCTGACGATGACGACCGGCATGCGTTCGACGAGCAGTTCGAGCGCGGGAACGATCGATGGCGGGACGTTGCCTTGACCGAGCACTTCGAGGACGAGTCCGTCATAGCCGAGCGCGAGTACCGCCTCAATCAAATCCGGGTCCATCCCGGCAACGACTTTCAGCACCGCGACCCGTTTTGTGATTGTTGAAATCATCTTCGGTTGCTTCGTCGTCGGTTGGCTATAGATGAGGACGTGGTCTTTCGTCACCATGCCGACGTTCCCGAAGTGGACCGATTTGAACGTGTCGACCGAGGACGTATGCGTTTTCGTGACGTTGAAGGCGGAATGAATCTCGCCATTGAAGACGACGAGTACTCCTTTGCCACGCGCGACATCGCTTTGGGCGACCCGAAGCGCCGTGATGAGATTGAATTCGCCGTCAGAGCCGACTTCGTTCGACGAGCGCATCGCCCCGGTCAAGACGATCGGGACCGGGGCACCGAGTGTGATTTGTAAGAAATAAGCCGTCTCCTCGAGCGTATCGGTTCCGTGGGTGATGACGACCCCGTCATACGTGTCTTGCGTCAGTTGTTGATTGATGAACTGGGCGAGCTCGAGCATTTTTTCAGGCGTCATGTGCGGCGATGGGATGTTTGAGAAGTGTTTCGTTGTGATGTTGGCGATATCGGTCGCTTTCGGCAACGTCGCATCAATCGGATTGACCTCGCTCGGCATGACATGTCCCGACCCCGATTGGGACATGGCGATTGTGCCGCCGGTGTGGATGAGTAATAAATGATTCATAACAGACCTCCAACTTTTTTGTTCGTTTCTTCCAATTTCTAGGCGTGCCCTACTTTTTCTTTCCTCTATTTCAGTGTATGCTTAACGTGAGAAAGGAGAGATGCATCATGATTGCAATCGCCTTGTCTGCGGTTGCGCCAGGGTTTGCCCTTCTTTCCTACTTCTATCTCCGGCATGAACTGGAAGCGGAACCGCTCGGCTATGTGATCCGGTCGTTCGTCGCCGGGGCCATTCTCGTCTTTCCGATCATGTTCGTCCAGTATGCGTTCGTGGAAGAAGGGGTGCTCGTGGGCCCGTTTTGGAAGGCGTTCGTGGCCACCGCGCTTTTAGAAGAATTTTTTAAATGGTTCATGATTTATTATACAATATACATACATAAAGTCTTTGATGATTACTACGACGGGATTCTCTATGCGGTCGCCTGTTCACTCGGCTTTGCCACGTTAGAGAATTTTCTATATTTATGGGTGTACGACTCAATCGAGATCGCCATCTGGCGCGCCGTGCTGCCGGTGAGCGGCCACGCGCTGTTCGCCGTCGTCATGGGGTTTTGTCTCGGCCGGGCCAAACATTCCAACCACGAGCGGTTTTGGCTGTTCACCGCTGTCATGGCGGCCACGCTGTTGCATGGCATGTTCGACTATATCTTGCTCGTCGAACCGATGAACAAAGTACCGGCTGTCGTCTATATAGTCGTCTTATGGATGGTCGCCTTATTGCTCGTCCGCACTGCCAATCGCTCCAATCATCGTCAATATAAATAGAATAAAGGGGAATCGTTTCATGTTAAAAGTAGGTCAAGAGTTACGGGTGGAAGTCGAAGGGAGAAAAGAAGGAAAGACGAAGGTCGCGGCCATTAACGATCAAGTCGTCTGGATCGAGTCCCCGAGTGAAACGGATACGTTAAAGACGTTCTTCTTGCACGAAGACGAGCCGATGCGCGTCTATTTCTTTAAAGGAGAAGAGCAACTATATGCCTTCGACACCGTCATTTCGAGACGGGTGAGCGATGCGCAGTTGACGCTTCGTTATGCATTCCCGATGCCGGATGAGAAGAAAATCAAACGGGTCCAGCGCCGTGAATATTTGCGGGTGCCGGAGATGATTCGCGTGACCGTATCCGCGGAAGATGGGCAGGCGTTCCCGTCGTTCGAGTCGACATCACTCGACTTATCGGCCGGAGGCATGCGCATCATCTCCAATCGGGCACCGGTCGCTGTCGACGAGGCCATCATCGTCTCGTTCCAGATCAATGACGACCGCGGGAATCCGCAAACGTTCCGCGTCAAGAGCCGACTCGTACGGATTCACGAACAGGCGGCGAAACAAGAGCTGTCGCTTCGTTTCGAAGAATTATCGCACCGGGACCAGGAAACGATTTTACGTTATTGCTTCCGGGCCCAACTTGAAGCGAGAAAACGGACGGGCTCTGTATTTTCTTCACGTTAAAAAACTGGTATGATGTTCTCGGAACAAATGACCGAGAGGAGGCGGGTATCGGGATGAGCCGATACCCAATTTTTATGAATAAACCGTTACAGATTGCATTAGATGGACCGGCCGGAGCCGGGAAGAGTACGATCGCGAAAACACTTGCCAAAAAACTAGGGTATGTCTATATCGATACGGGTGCGATTTATCGTGCCGTGACGTATCGTGCCCTCAGAGACGGGGTCGGTCTCGAAGACGGGCCGAAACTCGCCGAGATGATCGGCAACATGGATTTACGGCTCGTCCCGTCCGAGAACGGACAACGTGTGTTCGACGGCGCCGACGAAGTGACCGACGTCATCCGGACGAGCGAAGTGACGAACAACGTCAGTTTCGTCGCGCGCCAACCGGAAGTACGGGCTGCCCTCTTGGATTTACAGCGCGACCTCGCCAGTAAAGGCGGAATCGTCATGGACGGCCGCGATATCGGCACGCACGTCTTACCAGGCGCCGACTTGAAAGTGTTCATGACGGCGACGGTCGAAGAACGGGCCCGCCGCCGCCATGAGGAGAACGTATCGAAAGGATTGCCGAGCGACCTTGAACAATTACAGCTCGAGATCGCCTTGCGGGACAAACGCGATTCCGAGCGTGAGGTCGCCCCGCTTCGTCAGGCCGACGATGCGCATTATCTCGATACGACCGAGCTGTCGATTGACGGCGTCGTCGAGGCGATCGAGCACTTGATGAAGCAGGTGATTGATCGATGAAACCGCTCAACGATGGACCGTTCGGCATGTATCGACTGGCCGTAGCTGTCGTCAATGTCATCCGTAGATTGAGCTTCCGTGTCGAGTATATCGGGCGCGACAACGTCCCACTCGACGGTTCGATGATCGTCTGTTCGAACCATCAATCGAACTGGGACCCGGTCATGCTCGCCGGGGCGATGCCGAAACAGCGTCAGCTTCGTTTCTTCGCGAAAAAAGAGTTGTTCGACGTGCCGGTATTGAAACACATTTTGAATCGGGCTGGACAGATTCCTGTGTCACGCGGGGAAGGAGACCGACAAGCACTCCGGGTCGTCTTGCAAAAGTTGAAGGAAGACGAGGTCATCTCGATTTTCCCGGAAGGAACGCGGTCAAAAGACGGTACGCTCGGCAAAGCCCAAGCCGGCGTCGGGTTCTTCGCGCTCCGTTCGGACGCGTCGGTACTTCCGGTGGCGATTATCGGGACGTATAAGTTCCGCTCGAAGCTGAAGGTCGTCATCGGCCAACCGATCGACATGAGCGGCTTGAAAGCGGACAAGGCGAGCGCCCAAATCGCGGCCGACTTGATTATGACGACAATCGGTGACTTGTACATGCAGCATTCACGGAACGTTCGTTAATTTCAGGTTTAATCTCGCGCTAGGAGAGGAACTAACCTGATAACACCTTGACAAATCTTTCGAATTATAAGAAGTTTATACTAGGTGTAAGCGCCTTACGGCGCTCCTTTTTGTACTCATCGTGAGGGGGTAGTGTTGGAATGGTCGAAGAAATGAAAGATATGCCTGATTTTGAAATCAATCGAGGTCAAATTGTGACCGGTACTGTCGTCAAAATCGAGGACAAGCAAGCGTTGATCGATATCGGTTATAAAACCGAGGCAATTTTACCAATCAGCGAAGTATCAAGCATGCATTTAGACGATTTAAACGAATCACTCCATGTTAACGACGAAATCCGTGTCAAAGTGAAAAAGGTCACGGACGAAGAGGTGGTCGTTTCGAAGAAAGACGTTGATGCCGAGGCAGCTTGGGATCAAATCGTCGAGAAATTCGAATCCGGCGAAGTATTCGAAGTCATGGTAAAAGACAAGGTCAAAGGTGGACTTGTCGTTGATATCGGTATCCGTGGATTTATCCCGGCTTCGCTCGTAGAGAACCATTTCGTCGAAGACTTCTCATCCTACTTGAATAAACCGATTACGGTTAAAGTCGTCGAGATTGACCGCGAAAAAAATCGCGTCATCTTGTCGCATAAAGCGGTTGCCGAAGCGGAAATGAGCGCCAAGAAAGCGGAGACGCTCGAATCGCTTGAAGTCGGTCAAATCATCGAAGGGACGGTTCAACGTCTCACAGATTTCGGTGCGTTTGTCGATATCGGCGGTGTCGATGGCCTCGTCCATATTTCGGAAATGGCGCATAGCCGGGTTGAGAAACCGAGCGATGTTGTGACTGAAGGAGATAAAGTCAAAGTGAAAGTGCTTGGACTTGACCTCGACAACGAGAAAGTGAAGTTGTCGATTAAAGAGACGCAGCCTGGACCGTGGGAATCGGTAGAAGGTAAAATTCAGCCAGGTGACGTGATTGAAGGGAAAGTCAAACGTCTCGTCACGTTCGGTGCGTTCGTCGAAGTCGCACCACAAGTTGAAGGTTTGCTCCATATCTCGCAAATTGCGAACCGACACATCGCGACACCGTCTGAAGTCTTGTCAGAAGGCCAAGAAGTAACCGTCAAAGTACTCGACGTCCATCTTGACGAGAAGAAAATCTCGTTGTCGATGCGTGCGCTCGAGTCGAGCGATTCATCACGTGGCGACGCGGATCAATCGCTGCTTGACGAGTATAGCGACCAAGGAGGTTTCTCTGTCTCTGAATTGACAGGTGACGAGGCCTCGGACGATTCTAAATAAGACGATCGTTCAAGCGGGAGCCAGACTCCCGCTTCTTTTTGTATGGTCACAGAAATTCGCCTGTGATATGATAGTACAGTTGCAATTAGAAACGATAGACTTATTGAATGAAAGTTAGAGAGGTGTTTATATGGGAATTCCAGCAGTGGCCATCGTAGGCCGCCCGAATATTGGGAAATCCACGATTTTTAACCGGATTATCGGAGATCGCGTGTCGATCGTCGATGATAAGCCCGGTGTAACACGCGACCGCATTTATGGGACGGGTGAATGGTTGAACCGTAAGTTTCATTTAATCGACACAGGCGGAATCGAGGTCGGTGATGAGCCGCTCCTCGTGCAAATGCGGCATCAGGCCGAGCTTGCGATCGATGAGGCGGACGTCATCGTCTTCATGGTGAACGGACGTGAAGGCATTACAGCAGCAGACGAAGAAGTGGCGAACTTGTTGTTCCGTTCGAACAAACCGGTCGTCCTCGCCGTCAACAAAGTCGACAACTTCGAGATGCGCGAACTCATGTATGAGTTCTATTCACTCGGATTCGGCGATCCGTTCCCGATTTCAGGGACGCACGGTCTTGGTCTCGGGGACTTGCTCGACAAAGTGCTCGACATGGCTCCAGACAAAGACGACTATGAGTACAACGAAGAAGTCATCCAGTTCTCGCTCATTGGACGTCCAAACGTTGGGAAATCGAGCTTGACGAACGCGATTCTCGGTGAAGAACGCGTCATCGTCTCGGACATCGCAGGAACGACTCGTGATGCCATCGATACACCGTTCACACGGGATGGGCAAGAATACGTCATCATCGATACGGCCGGGATGCGCAAGCGCGGGAAAGTGTATGAATCTACCGAGCGCTACAGCGTCATGCGTGCCCAAAAAGCGATTGAACGCTCGAACGTCGTTCTCGTCGTCATCGACGGTGAAGAAGGCATCATCGAACAAGACAAACGTGTTGCCGGACTCGCCCACGAAGCTGGGAAAGCCATCGTTCTCGTCGTCAACAAATGGGACGCCGTCGACAAAGACGATAAGACGATGAAGAAAATGGAAGAGAAGATTCGTAAAGAATTCTTGTTCCTTGACTACGCACCGATCGTCTTCTTGTCGGCACTCACGTCGAAACGATTGCAGACACTTCTGCCGGTCGTCAAAGAAGTGGCTGATTCACATCGCCGTCGAATCTCGACGAGCGTCTTGAACGACGTCATCGTCGACGCAGTCGCGATGAACCCGACACCGACGGACAAAGGACAACGACTCAAGATTAACTACGCGACGCAAGTGGCCATCGAGCCGCCGACGTTCGTGTTGTTCGTCAACGATCCAGAGTTGCTTCACTTCTCATACAAACGTTATCTAGATAACCAGATTCGCCGCGCATTTGACTTTACTGGTACACCGATTCATATCGTGGCTCGTCAGAAAAACTAGTAATGGGGGTGCCTCCTATGGCAAAAGTAGCTGTCATCGGTGCAGGGAGCTGGGGAACGGCGATATCGCTCGTCCTCGCTGACAACGGACATGATGTTCTACTATATGGACGTGAGGAAGACCACGTTCATGAAATCAACACGGCCCACACGAACGCGACCTATTTGAAAGACGCACCGTTGCCGACTTCGATTCGGGCGACGACAGACTTGGCGGAAGCGGTTAAAGATCGTTCCATCGTATTCCTCGTCGTCCCGAGTTCGGCGATTCGTCCGGTGTCGCGTGAGTTGAACGCGCTCCTTACGGAACCGGCGGTCATCGTGCATGCCGCCAAAGGAATCGAACCGAAGACGCATAAGCGTCTGTCGGAGATTATCGCCGAAGAGATCGACCCGTCGAAACGTCGGGCCATCGGTGTCTTGACGGGACCGACGCATGCCGAGGAAGTGGCCGTCCGTAAATTGACGACCATCACAATCGCTTGCGAGGACTTGGACGTGGCCGATGAGATTCAAGAGTTGCTCACGAACGATCAGTTCCGGGTCTATTTGAATTCGGACGTCATCGGGGCGGAGTACGGCGGTGCGCTCAAGAACATCATCGCGCTTGCCGCAGGAATGACGGATGGGCTCGGTTATGGCGATAACGCCAAAGCGGCCCTCATGACACGCGGGATCGTCGAAATCGCCCGGCTCGGGGTCAAACTCGGTGCCAACCCGGCGTCGTTCTCCGGCTTGACGGGAATCGGCGATTTGATCGTCACGGCCACGTCTCAGCATAGCCGTAACTGGCGTGCCGGGAACGCGATCGGTCGCGGCGAGAAGCTCGAGGATGTGCTCGGTCAAATGGGCATGGTCGTGGAAGGGGTGCGTGCCTGTGAGGCGGCGCATACGCTCGCTCGGGAAGCCGGTGTCGAGATGCCGATCACAGAGGCCCTCTACAACGTGTTATTCGAAGGTAAGAGCCCACATGATGAAGTACAAAAGTTAATGAGACGCCCGCAGAAGCATGAAATGGAAGAAGTGTTCCATTTCGAAGGCGACGTAGAGCAAAGGGACTGACGTTTTCGTTCAGTTCCTTTGTTTTTTTTGCTACACTAATGTACGGAGCTAGATTTAAAGAGAAAGTCGAGGGGATAGACGTGACACCGTCACTGATCAAGATGTGGATTTCATTTGCGGGCATCGGGGCGTTTGCCATCGCCGCGCTCATGGTGGCAGTCAGCCATACGAAACTAACGGGATGGTTCGCGGCGCTCGTCCGCGTCATCGCATTCGTCATATTTTTATTTGGGACGATCATCATGATTTATGTGGTCGCTTCAGGACCGACAGGAGGATAAGACGTGAAACGGATTTTTTTGGTCGCGAGTCTATTGGCGGCGACCGTGCTCAGTGGATGTATGTTCCCGGATTCGAACCGGGTCGATAACGTCCCGTATGAAGACCAACTGAAGTCGGTACAGACGGCCGTCGACTCGTTCAAGGAGACGACCGGGGTGTTGCCGATTAAAACAAGGCCGGCCGAGACGCCACTCATGGAACGTTATCCGATTGAGTTCGCCCGGCTCGTCCCTGGTTATTTAGCCGACCCGCCGGCGAACAGCTTCGAAGGAGGCGGTCTGTTCTTGTACGTCCTCGTGGACGCCGAGACGGAGCCGAAGGTCAAACTCATTGATTTACGTGTGTCAGAAAGCTTGCAACAGTTACAGACGAATATTAACGCGTTCCGGGCCAAAGAAGGCAAGTTCCCGTTTGACGGGTCGCTCGGAAAGAACCAATTCACGATTGATTATGATCTCGTCTTCGTCTCTGAAGAGCCAAGTATCCCGAGTCCGTACACGGAAAACGAGTTGCCGATCTATGTCGACGGGACCGGACAATTATTTGTCGACTACCGGGCCGACCTGGAGGCCGCCCTCGAGAACACGGATGTAGAGCCAAAAGTCGGTGAGGACATTCGGTATTTGCTCTATAATGACTCCCCATTCGCTCCGGCTTATTCGCAAGGGTACACGATTAATGAACAAGGTGAAGTCGAGTTTTTAAACAACTGATCGACTGAGTGGGTCGAATATAGACCGATTGCTTAAAAAATGTTGTCATATCAACGTTTGTACGATATGATTAATCCCGTAAACTCTCAGTGAGAGGAGGTGAATCGTGATGAACAAAACTGAATTGATCCAAGCAGTTGCGGAGAAAGCAAATGTTTCGAAAAAAGAAGCTACACAAGTTGTAGAAGCTACTTTCGAATCTATCACTGAAGCACTCCAAAACGGTGATAAAATTCAATTGATCGGTTTTGGTACTTTTGAAGTTCGTGAGCGCGCTGCCCGTAAAGGTCGCAACCCACGTACGAAAGAAGATATCGAAATCCCGGCTAGCAAAGTTCCTGCCTTCAAAGCAGGTAAAGCGCTTAAAGATGCGGTCAAATAATGGGCAATACATAAGTCGCCGAAAGGCGGCTTTTTTTGTGTCGGAAAGCGAGTTCCCATGGCGTGAATGTGACAAAAATGTGCTATACTATGTCAGAATGACAACGAAGAGGACGAGGGGGGATAGCATGGAACAGATGACATACGAAACCGTTGTCACCGACCTTGCTCGTCAAATCGAAGAACGCATGAACCATCCGTATTTGACGAGACACGAGATTGTACCCGTAGTCGACATGCCTTTACTTCGTTGGATGGTCGAGATGATTGAAATCGAATCGAATCAACAACGTCAGCTCGTGCTTGCGACGTATTTTGCACATCAAGCACTTGAACTGCATGATCAAGTAAAGGATTGCCCGAACGGCTCGCTCGAGCGGCAACTCAAAGTGCTCGCCGGCGATTTCGCCTCGGCTCAATTTTATAAAATATTGGCACTGTTTCCTGCCGACTATAGCAATCGCTTCGGTCGGTCGGTCCAGCTTGTCAATGGGGCGAAATGTACGCTCGCGCTTGATGCGGACGTATCCGTCACGACTTGGATGGAAGCGAACTTCGGATTGATTAAAACGTTTTCTGAGGTGATAGGTCGGTCCTACTTGACCACATACGGAAAAACGATCATCGAACGAAAGGCGACAGTACTGCGCCAAGATCAACGAGAACAGCTAACGACGCTCCTGGCGCACGCTGTCGCTTAGAACGGAAAGGATGTTACGTATTGCAACCGAAAGAAAAAGAGCAAAAAGTATATGACGTGTTTCAATCAATCTCACCGAGCTACGATACGATGAACTCGATCATCAGTTTCCGTTTGCATAAATGGTGGCGCAAAGCGACGATGCGTCGCATGCAAGTGTTCCCGGGCGCAAAATGTCTCGACGTCTGCTGCGGGACGGCCGACTGGACGATTCAACTCGCCGAGGCGGCTGGTAATACCGGTGTCGTCAAAGGTCTTGATTTTTCCGAGAATATGCTCGCGGTCGGCCAAGCAAAAGTGGCCGATTATCCGACGATCGAACTCATCCATGGTAACGCGATGGCATTGCCGTTCGGGGATCACTCATTCGACTACGTGACGATCGGCTTCGGCCTTCGCAACGTACCGGATTACATGACGGTGCTCCGTGAACTGCACCGGGTCTTGAAACCGGGCGGGACGGTCGTCTGTCTCGAGACGAGCCAACCGACAGCACCGCTGTTCAGCGAACTGTATCGCTTCTATTTCGGCTCGGTCATGCCGTTATTTGGGAAAGTGTTCGCCGGCTCATACGATCAATACAAATGGCTCCAAGAGTCGACCGACCAATTCCCAGACCGGTTGACGCTAAAACGCATGTTCGAGACGGCAGGCTTCGAACAAGTCGAAGTGAAGGCGTTCTCCGGCGGTGCGTGTGCCATGCACCTAGGAAAGAAGTGGTGACCGATGTCTTTGAAGCGACTTTATCGCCACATGAACCGAGAGATTGAGCAGATCGATCGCTTCTTGTCGACGCGGGTCCATACGGATCACCCGGTCATCGAGGCGGCCTCGAAGCAACTGCTTGATGCGGGCGGGAAGCGGATCCGTCCGGCGTTCGTATTGCTGAGCGCTGGTTTCGGGCAAGCGAAAGACATCCGCTTGACGAAAGTGGCGGCGAGTCTTGAACTGATTCATATGGCCTCGCTCGTCCATGATGACGTCATCGATGACGCCACACTTCGCCGGGGCAAACCGACCGTCATGGAACGTTACGATGAGCAGGTCGCGATGTATACAGGGAATACGTTGTTCGGCGAAGCGATTCGACTCGTCTCTGAGGTCGACTCGCCGCGCGTGATGGAAATCATGGCAGACACGATGGAACTGATTTGTATCGGTGAAATCAATCAAATCCAAGACCAATACGACTGGAGCCAGTCCCCGAAACGATATCTCGATCGGATTGCCCGAAAGACGGCGCTCTTGATCGAGACGAGTTGTGCGGCCGGGGCCGTCGTCTCAGGGGCGTCACCCGAAGTCGTCAAACAGCTGCGGCTGTTCGGCTATGACATCGGGATGGCGTTTCAAATGACGGATGATTTGCTCGATTTCACCGCGAAAAGTTTTCAGCTTGGAAAGCCGGTCGGAGAAGATTTGAAGCACGGTCATAAAACGTTGCCGCTCTTCTATTCAGCGGAAGACCCTGAATTCTTTGGTCGGTTGCAGCAAGTCAACCAGTCGTCCGATTACGCGACGACCCATACGCTCGTTCGTGAAGTGCAGCGCAACGGGACGCTCGAGCGAAGCCAACGGACGATCGACCGGTACGTGAACCGGGCGATTCAACGTCTCGATGGCTTGCCGGACTTACCGGACAAACGCTCGCTCATTGAAATCGCCGAGTATATCGGGAAACGAAAATGGTAACAACCATCTTGTAAACCCTTTCAATAATCAAGATGACCGTGTAAACTAATAAAGTACATGGTACACATATTGATTTAGGGGGATTAGGGGAATGGAAAAAACATTTTTAATGGTAAAACCGGATGGAGTGAAACGCGGTCTGATTGGGGAAATCATCTCGCGCTTCGAAAAGAAAGGATATACGTTGAACCGTCTTGAGCTATTGACGCCATCGGTTGAAGTCGCACAATCGCATTATGCGGAACATAAGGAAAAGCCGTTCTTTGGAGAGCTTGTCGAATTCTTAACGTCTGGTCCTGTTGTAGCGATGGAGTGGGAAGGCGAAAATATCGTCGCCGTCTCTCGATTGATGATCGGGAAGACGAACCCGTTAGACGCACAACCTGGAACAATTCGTGGCGATTTGGCCTCGACGATGTCACAAAACGTCATCCATGGTTCAGATAGCGTGGAAAGCGCAGAGCGTGAATTGTCACTCTGGTTCGCCACTGAAGCATCACACGTTTGATGACGATAAAAGGGACGGGGGCCTCCTGTCCCTTTTTATATTGGGATTGAAGCGCTTTCGCATGTTTTGGCACGACATGATCTAGGAGAAGAGAAAGAATTGAGGTTGGAACTGGTGATAAATGATTATGCCATCTTCGTAAAAAAGTTTTATATGAAGTCGGGGATCGACTTAAACCTATACAAAGAAGCCCAGATGAAGCGACGTATGATTGCACTTCGCGAGAAGAAAGGGTATGCCACGTTTATCGAATACTTCAAAGCGATGGAGTCGGACCGGGGCTTATACGATGAATTTTTGGATCGCATGACCATTAACGTGAGTGAATTTTACCGGAACCCGGTCCGCTGGCAGCAACTAGAGACGGACATTTTGCCGGAACTCATCCGTAAGAGCCAGGGCAAGTTGCGCGTCTGGAGCGCGGCGTGCTCGACGGGCGAAGAACCGTATTCGTTGGCGATGCTGTTATCTAAACATTTGTCACCCGCCCAGTTCACAATCACGGCGACGGACCTAGATGACGTGGTGATCGAAAAAGCGAAACAAGGCAAGTATCATGAGCGGGCGCTCGTTGACTTGCCATCAGAGTTTCGGCAACGTTACTTCACCCGCCGTGGAGACGACTATTACATCACAGAGGACATCAAAAAATTAGTAACGTTCAAAAAACATAATCTGTTGGCCGACGTGTATGAACGGAATTTTGATTTAATCGTCTGTCGGAACGTCTTGATTTATTTCACCGAGGAAGCGAAAGAGAAAGTCTATACATCGTTCCACCGATCGCTCCGACCAGGCGGTGTCCTCTTCGTCGGAGGGACCGAGCAGATCTTTCAACCGAAGCGATACGGCTACAAGATGAAGCAGAGCTTCTTCTACGAAAAATTTGAAGAATGAGGTGGCAGCTATGCGTTATTTGACGGCAGGAGAATCGCACGGGCCTGGACTTTCAATCATTATCGAGGGTGTACCGGCCGGGCTTGAGGTCGATGTGCAAGCCATCAATGCGGAACTCGCGAAACGGCAGTCCGGCTACGGCCGCGGCCGCCGCATGCAAATTGAATCAGACCGAATCGAGGTGAGGGCCGGCATTCGTCACGGGGTGACGACAGGGGCCCCTATTTCGTTCTGGATCGAGAACAAGGACCATACTCATTGGCGGAACGTGATGCAGGCCGAACCGATTGATGCGGACGTGGAAATCAAACGCCGTGTCGTCCGCCCACGACCCGGACATGCGGACCTCGTCGGCGGCTTGAAATATGACCATCGTGACCTACGGGACGTCCTCGAACGTTCGAGCGCACGTGAGACGGCCGCTCGGGTCGCAGTCGGCGCACTCAGCAAACAATTGCTCGCTGCTGTCGGGATGTCGCTCGTCAGCTATGTCAAAGTGATTGGCGGCGTCGAGGCCGATGCCTCATACGAGTCGCTCGATACATTGCGCGCCACGATCGAGGCGTCACCGGTCCGGACGATGGATGAGACGGCAGGCAAGGCGATGATGCGTCGAATCGATGAGGCGAAAGCAGCCGGTGACTCACTCGGCGGTGTCATCTGTACGGAAGTGCATGGTGTCATCCCGGGGCTCGGGTCGTACGTCCAATATGACCGGAAACTCGATGCGGCCATCGCTCGCGCCGTCATGAGTGTCAACGCCATCAAAGGCGTCGCTTTCGGTGATGGGTTCGAGATGGCGTATCGACCAGGGTCGGAAGTGATGGACCCGATCGCCTATGGACCGGACGGCTATACACGCCTGAGCAATCATCTCGGCGGTTTCGAAGGTGGGATGACGACCGGGATGCCGATTGTCTGTACCGCTGTGATGAAACCGATTCCGACGCTCTACAAGCCGCTCCAATCCGTCGATATCGATACGAAAGAACCATTCCTCGCCCAAATCGAGCGAAGTGACGCCTGTGCCGTCCCGGCCGCCTCACTCGTCGTCGAGGCCGTCGTCGCGTTTGAACTCGCCCGTGAGTTATGCGAGACGTTCGGACATGACACGGTCGGACGCATCCAAGCGCGCGTCGACGCGTACCGCGAGGAGATTCGCACGTGGTGACGATTCGCGTGAACGCCTCGACTCCATACGACGTCACAATTGAACGAGGGGACGCCTGGCTCGACTGCGTCCCTTACTTCTCGTGCTCAACCGTGTGGGTCATCACGGACGAGACGGTAGATCGCCTGCACGGGACGGCGTTTCGGACTCGTCTCGAGGCAAGCGCGCGTCCAATCGTCTGGTCGGTCGTCCGTCCGGGCGACGGATCGAAATCGCTCGCGACGATTGAACGTCTCGTCGCGGACGGGTTGACGTCCGGCTGTGACCGGGACACGCTCGTCGTCGCCTTTGGCGGCGGCATGATTGGGGACTTGGCCGGCTTTTTGGCGAGTGTCTATATGCGCGGGCTGCATTACATACAAGTGCCGACGACGGTTCTCGCCCACGATTCAGCGGTCGGCGGAAAAGTCGCGGTCAACCATCCGCTCGCCAAAAATGCGATCGGTGCCTTTTATCAACCAGCGGGCGTCCACTATAACGTCGACCGCCTCGAGACGTTGACGGACCGTGACGTGCTGAGTGGGCTCGGCGAGTTAATTAAACATGCCTACTTGTCACGATACGTCCTCGGGTACTCGTTCGAGACCGAGCTGTTCACCGCCTTGGCGCAAGGACCGCTCGATTGGGAGGCGTGGCTCGCACGTGGGATTGAAGTGAAACGACAGGTCGTCGAGACCGATGAACGGGAACACGGCGTAAGGGCATGGCTGAACTTTGGTCATACGTTCGGCCATGCGTTGGAGTCGGTCGAGGCGTACCGACTAGCGCACGGGGAGGCCATCCTATACGGAATGGTGTACGCCTTCCTCGTCGCCGGAGACTTCTCACGCGCGGAAACGCTCGCCGGATTCATGAAACAGCAAGCAATCACGCCGGTCCTCTGGCAGCCATTCGAGGCGTATCTCGAGGTGATGGGCCACGATAAAAAGAATCGAACTGGACAGATTCGCTTCGTACTGCTCGGTGAAGAAGTGACCGTGACGAGCGTCACGACCGAACGGCTCGTCGAAGCGTATAATCAGTTGAAAGGGTGGTTTTAAGATGGGATTGAACGGATTGATACGCGTACCGAGCGATAAGTCGATTACGCACCGGGCGTTATTGCTCGGGGCCGTGGCGCACGGACAGACGACAGTGTACGACCCGCTCCTCGGTGATGATTGCCGGTCGACGCTCGAGGCGATCCGTCGTTTGGGCGCACAAGTCGATGAACAAGCGGAACGACTCGTCATCATTGGCAGCCCGTCGCTCACGTCGGCGGAACTCGATTGCGGGAACTCCGGCACGACGATGCGTCTCTTGACGGGACTGCTTGCAGGCTACGACGGGACGTTCACGCTCACCGGCGACGCCTCGCTCTCGAAGAGACCGATGCGACGCGTCACTGCCCCGTTGCGCGCCATGGGAGCCGACCTTGCAGGTGACGTCGCTCCGCTCCACATCCGCGGGCGGGCGTTGACGGGCATCGATTACACGTTGCCTGTCGCGAGCGCGCAAGTGAAATCAGCCATTTTATTGGCTGGACTCCGTGCGGACAGCCCGACGATCGTGCGCGAGCCGGTCTTGTCGAGGGATCATACTGAACGCATGCTGCCGCTGTTCAACGGGCAGATTGACATCACCTCGGAAGAGGGGGTTCGGACGATTCGGCTGTCGCCGTCCGTCCTGGAAGGCGCGACGGTGGCCGTACCGGCTGACCCGTCCTCGGCCGCCTTTTGGTGGGCCGGGGCCGCGCTCGTCCCGGATAGTCGCGTCACGACGACCGACGTCTGTTTGAACGAGACACGGATTGGCTTTTTGCGCACGCTCGAACGGATGGGGGCGCACGTTGACGTGACGAACGTCCGCGCACTCGGAGAAGAATCGGTCGGGGACGTCACCGTGTCGACGAGCACGCTCCACGGCATCCGGTTGGACGGGACCGCCATCCCACATCAAATCGACGAGTTGCCATTATTCGCCCTCGTCGCGTCGCAGGCGTCGAGCCCATCGTCAGTCCGGGATGCGGGGGAGCTCCGCGTGAAAGAGACGGACCGGATTCAGACGGTCGCGAGCGAATTGAAGGCGCTCGGTGTCGACCTTCGCGAGACGGATGACGGCTTTGACGTCTATCCGAGCCGTTTGCACGGGGGACACGTCTCCTCGCACGGAGATCATCGCTTGGCGATGATGCTCCAAATTGCGGACTTATTGACGACGGAACATGTGACGATTGACGATGTCGAGGCAGCGGACGTGAGTTACCCGCGCTTCCGTGACGATTTACAACGACTCGGTCGTGAGATAGAATAACGTCAATACGAGTAGCCGCTAGGAGGAATTTTGACGATGTTAGACGAAACAGAATTAAACCATATCATTGAGATGCTTGAAAAAGGTGAGACGGAGCATGCCCTCATGCATCTCGAATCGCTCGAGAAGGAAGGGTCGGACGAGGACCGGTTGGCCATCGCCGATCTCTACCTCGAACTCGGCCTCGCCGATCGGGCCGTCAAGTTGCTCGCAGCGCTATATGTCGATTATGCGGGCAACCCGCACGTCGCCTTGTCGCTCGCCGAGGCCTACTTGGACAGTGACCGGGAAGAAGAGGCGATTGCCGTCCTCGAGAAAATCGATACGACGGACAAGGAAGCGCATATGCGTAGCCTCGTCCTCCTCGCCGATTTATATCAATCACAAGGGTTGGACGAGGTCGCCGTCAAGAAACTGATGGAGGCGCTCGAGACGAACCCGGACGAACCGCTCCTCATCTACGGATTGGCCGAGTTGTACGCGTCGATCGGATCGTTCGAACAGGCGGTACCGCTGTACGCGCGTCTGCCGCACTTGCGCTTGCCGGAAGAACTCGATTATCAGGCCGATTACGCCGAGGCGCTCACGATGATCGGTTCGTTCGAAGAGGCACTCGATGAGTATGAGAAGGCGGAAGACCGCAACTTGAACACGATTTTCGGTCACGCCATGACGGCCCACCGCATCGGACGTGACGAAATTGCCGTCAAACAGTTTGAGTCGCTTCGCTCGATGGACCCGGACTTCACGTCGCTCTATCTGCCTTACACGGAAGCGCTCGACGAACTCGGCCGCTTCGATGAGGCGCTCGAGGTGATTGGCCAAGGGATTGACCGCGACGACTATAACGACGAGTTGCGTACGGTAAAAGCGAAACTGTTCTTGAAACAAGGTCGGACAGATGAGGCGGTCACGGAACTGCGCGAGGCGCTCGCATTGAATCCGGAGTCCCTTCAGGCGACTGAGCTGCTCTTATCGGTCTTGTTCGAAGCCGGGGACATGGAGGCCGTCCTCGAGACAATCGATGCGCTCGAGGAACATTCGACGTCTCCACTCATGACATGGTACAAGGCGAAAGCGGCCTATGAACTTGAGGACTATGATACGGCCGTCACGTTATACCGGTCGATCGAGCAAGTTTATAAAGAGGACGTGTCATTTGCGATTGAATGGGCTACACTATTGATAGAAGAAGGACAGCGTGACCAAGCGCAACGAGTGCTCGAGCAAACGCTTGCGCACACTGTCGATGTCGATGACCGCCAAGCACTTGAAGAGCGGCTCGAACGGTTGACGGATCACGATTAAACGATATAAAGGAGATGGGGTCATATGGTCGAGCGGAAAAGAACATTTTTAAAGCGATTCCTCGCTCATCATACGCTTCGTAAACGAGAAGCCAAGTGGATTATCGACTACTGGCTCAGACATCCAGAAAAACTCGGGAACGTTCATTTCGTCACGAACGCCTCGGTCTCACCGCGCAGTCTGATCATGACGGCGTATGGATTTGACGGCGAACCGTTCCGTTACCGTCGGGATGACCTCATCACGGTCAATCCCGAGAAGGCGTATCACGACATCCGGCTCCACGACGGCGCCATCTACGTGGAGTTGAACTTTCAAGGCATGATGATTGATGAGCTGTGGATTGATATCGTGGAATTGAATCCGTTCGAACCCGTCGCCGAAGTGAAAGACGAAGTGACGACGTCGGCCCAGACGGTCATTCGGGCCTCGGTTGCCCAGTTCGAGGAGGAGCGTCTGCTCGTCGAAATCGATAAGGCACTCGACCGACGGGACGAGAAATTGTTCCGCAACTTGACGAGCCAGCTCCATCAAGTCCGAGCCTCAAAATTATTTTAATAAAAACAAGCGCTTCCGTTATGGGTTGCGCTTGTTTTTTGGTATATTAATGACGTAGGAATACACAATAATTTCACATTTCGTTCATAAGTTTCGCAGAGGGAACGATTGTAGGTACGCTACAATGAACATAATGATGTATGTCTAATGGAGAGGAGGAGGAAGATGAGGTTCGATGGTCTAGACGCGATGAAGTCGCTCTCAGAACGCCAATACGTCGATACGCTCGTCGTCCCGCTCGTCGAATTGGCGTTTGATGAGGACATGGTGCGGAAAGCCGAAGGAAACGAAGTCATCCAGGCGGTGGCACTTGAAACCGAGCGCCAATTGTCCGGCCGGACGATGCTAAGCCCGACAATCAGTTATGTCGACGCGGAGGCAGGGCGTGCGCTCGCCGAACAAGTTACTGTTCAGGCGACGGCATCGGGGTTTACCCACGTGTTGTTCATCTCCTCGGATTTGCGTTTCAAGGGCTCTGAACTGCCGATTATTTTCGTTCCGCCGCTTGCGTTGAAAGGCATGTCCGGCGAGCAGTCGCACACGATGGTTCAAAATTTTGCGACGCAAGTCATTACCGATCTTTCGAGCCGTTGGATGGCGACATGAAGCGGTTGACGTGGAGGTTTTATTGATATACTATTTTGTTGAGTGAGAAATTTTTGTGAAGAATGCATAAAGAATTATGGGGTTATGCACACGAATGAGGGGGGAACGAAATGGCTCAAAATGGGTCAAAAGTCACACGCCGTCAGTTCTTAACGTATACGTTGACTGGTGTAGGTGGCTTTATGGCGGCAACATTGATCAGTCCGATGGTCAACTTTGCGATCGATCCGGTCTTAAAAAAATCGGGAGCGGGCGATAAAGTAAAAGTCATCAGTCTTGATGACATCACGACTGAGCCGCAACGTGTCGACTTTAAGAAACAAACGCAAGATGCTTGGTATGAATTTGAAGAAACGCTTTCGGCGTGGGTATTTAAAGATGAGAGCGGCGAAATCATCGCCTTGTCTCCAATTTGTACGCACCTCGGCTGCCAAGTAGGATATGGTGGAGACCCGACTCGACCGACAGAATTCTTCTGCCCGTGTCACTTCGGTCGCTATGAGAAAGATGGAACGAACATTCCTGGTACGCCTCCGACTGCACCACTTGCACGCTACGAAAAAGAAGAAAAAGACGGCTTCCTATACTTGGGCAGTCCAGTCGCACAGTTGTGAGAGGGGGAATAGTCGATGTTACAAAAAATTTATGATTGGGTCGATGAACGCGTCGACATCACGCCGTTATGGCGCGACATCGCTGACCATGAAGTTCCAGAACACGTCAACCCTGCCCATCACTTTTCAGCATTTGTTTATTGCTTCGGCGGTCTGACGTTCTTCACGATCGTGATTCAAATTCTGTCAGGGATGTTCTTGACGATGTACTATGTACCAGACATCATCAACGCGCACGCGTCGGTGTACTATCTTCAAAACGAGATCGCGCACGGACAAATCGTTCGTGGGATGCACCACTGGGGCGCATCGGTTGCGATCGTCATGTTGTTCTTACATACGCTCCGCGTATTCTTTACCGGGTCGTATAAGAAACCTCGCGAACTCAACTGGGTCGTCGGTGTTCTCTTGTTCTTCGTTGTCTTGGCGCTTGGTCTTACAGGGTACTTGTTGCCGTGGGATATGAAAGCGTTGTTCGCGACGAAAGTTACACTTCAAATTGCCGAGAGTGTCCCGGTTATTGGTGGTATCGCCAAAACGCTTCTCGCCGGTGGCGAGATCGTCGGCGCACGGACGCTCACGAACTTCTTCGCCATTCACGTCTTCTTCTTACCGGCGGCCTTGTTCGGACTCCTCGGAGCCCACTTCTTGATGATTCGTAAGCAAGGGATCTCAGGACCGCTATAAGCCGAATCGAAGACAAAAAGGAGGAGAAACGATATGCATCGCGGTAAAGGGATGAAATTTGTAACCGACTCTCGAGTAGGAATCTCGAATCGGAAACAAAATATTGCTAAAGACTATTCAGAGTATCCAGGACGCACGGAAGCGTTCTGGCCGAACTTCTTGTTGAAAGAGTGGATGGTCGGTTCGGTCTTCTTGATCGGATTCATCGCCTTGACGATTGTCGAGGCCCCACCGCTCCAAAACATCGCCGACCCAACGAACACGTCATACATTCCGCTTCCGGACTGGTATTTCTTGTTCTTGTATCAATTGCTCAAGTATCAGTTCGCAGCAGGGGATTGGATCTTGCTTGGGACGGTCATCTTGCCAGGGGTCGCTTTCACGGCGCTCTTGATCGCACCATGGCTCGACCAAGGACTCGAACGCCGTCCGGCCAAACGTCCGGTCGCCATTAGCTTCATGCTTCTCGGCGTGTTGTCGATTTTCTACTTGACGTGGGAATCGGTTCAAACGACGCACTGGGATCAAGTTCATGAACAAGGGATCTTGGAAGTTCCGGGCGAGGGCCCTGAAATCGATACGGCCGCACCTGGCTATGAGATTTACTCGGCTCAGTCTTGTGTGAACTGTCACGGTCAGAACCTCGAAGGCGGGGCAGCAGCTCCTGCACTCGTCGGCACACAGTATACGGCCGAAGAGATCGCGGATATCGCGGTCAACGGTGTCGGTACGATGCCAGCCGGTCAATGGGATGGTTCGGATGAAGATCTCCAAGCCATGTCTGAATTCATCGCTTCATACGGTGAAGGCGGCGAAAACAACCAATAATCGATTGGTTCAAGAAGCGTGGCCCGTCTAACGGGTCACGCTTCTTTTTACTTCGCCTCCGTTGCGCTACAATAGAGAAAAAAAGGATGGAATACACGAATGATACATATGCTACGCCCGATTCTCACCCATCGGACCGTCTTGGTGCTCTTGTTCATCATCAACTTGTTCGGAACGATTTACGGATATGTCTGGTATGAGCCCCAGCTCCGTGACACACCGCTCATCTATTGGCCGTTCGTGCCGGACAGTCCGACAGCTTCGCTCTTCTTCACGGTCGTGCTCGGCTTATGGATTGCCGGGAAGAAGTCGCCCCTCATGGAGACGCTCGCCTTCGTGACGCTCATCAAATACGGGGTATGGGCCGTCATCATGAACATCTTGTTCTTACGGGAACTCGGTCCGGATGCCGAGACGTTCACCGTGCTCATGGCCGTCATGCTGATGGTGTCACACGGGGCGATGGCGTTCCAGGCGCTGTTGTATGCACCGTTCATGACATGGACGGTCCGCTCGTTCGTCTTGACGCTCATCTGGGTCATCCATAACGACGTCGTTGACTACATGCTCGGACAATGGCCGCGTTATCCGTCACTGGCCGAACATATCGCCTGGATCGGCTACGGGTCGTTCTGGTTGACCGGAATATGTTTTTTTATGGGATACCACATCATCCTACGCACTTCGCTTGATAATAAGTTCATTAGAATGTAAAATCAGATTATCAAATACACGCAGAGGTGATAGAGAACATGTCATTAGGTGGCTATATTTTCTATCTTGCACTGATTATGCTCATTCCGTTATGGGCCCAGATGCGAGTGAAAAGTACGTACAAAAAGTTTCTCCAACAACCGATTCAAAGCGGAGTCACGGGTGCACAGGTCGCTGACTTCATCATGAAACAAAACGGCGTTCATAACGTCCGGATCGAGATGGTCGATGGTTTGATGAGTGACCATTACGACCCGGTCAATAAAGTCGTCCGTCTGTCGCGCGAAGTGTATCAAGGCGCGACGATTTCATCCGCTGCGATTGCGGCCCACGAGATCGGCCACGTGATTCAAGATGCGACCGATTATAAGATGATGCGGGTCCGTCATCGTCTCGTCCCGGTCGTGAACATCACGTCGAACTTGTCGTTCCCACTTCTCTTAGGTGGTTTCTTGCTCGGCGCGATGGGTCTCGCCCAACTCGGTGTCATCATGATGCTCGGGGCGGTCGTGTTCCAGCTTGTCACGTTACCGGTCGAATTCGATGCCTCGAAACGGGCCATGGCTGAATTGACGAGCCACGGTATCGTCACGGCAACGGAAGAGTCGGGCGCACGCAAAGTGCTCAACGCGGCAGCTTGGACATATGTGGCGGCCACACTCGTCGCCGTCGCCGAACTGATCCGTTTGGCACTCATCGTCTTTATGCCACGTGATGAGTAGAATCAAGGGTCCCGTCCACGTGACGGGACTTTTTCATTTCGCTTTTGAAAGGAGCAGCCGATGAATCACCCACGATTGACGAAAGCGGGGCGTCTCCGCTTGCAGGAGCAGCTCGAGACGTTGCGTGGCGATAGCCGGCGCGAGGCGCTCGAACGCGTCAAGACGGCCCGGAAGTTTTGTGATTTCCGTGAAGACGTGACGTATGCGGACGCGGTCCGGGAACAAGAGCGGATTGAGACTAAAATTATCGAACTGGAGCGTCTGCTCGCTGATGCCGTCATCGTCGACGAGGGTCGGCCCGACGTCGTCGCGTTCGGGAGCCGAGTCGTCATTCGGGAATTACCGGACGGGAACGATGAGACGTATCGCCTCGTCGGTGAGCTCGAGGCTGATTTGGCGGAAGGAACGATTTCCGTATCGTCCCCGCTCGGTAGCGGGTTGATGGGAGGCGTTGTCGGTCAATCCGTATCAATCGCTTCACCGGGCGGCCCACTCGATTTTGAGATCGTCCAGATCGAGCCATAATGAAACGCCCCGTTCATCCGAACGGGGCGTCGTTTGTCGTGACTTATTTCAGCGGGACACGGTTCTCATCGAACGTGAACCCTTCACCGCCGACCTCATAGACGTGGTGGAACGTGACGAAGGCGTGCGGGTCGATCTGTTTGACGATTGTCTTCAACCGATTGACTTCGTTTCGTCCAACGACGACGTATAGCACTTCGAGCTCTTTATTCGAATAGCCGCCCTTGGCGAGGAGCCGTGTCGTCCCGCGGTTCATCGTGGCGTGAATCCCGTCAGCGATGGCCGTACGATGGTCGCTGATAATCATGGCGGCCTTGCCGGCGTATGTCCCTTCTTGCATCGAGTCGATGACGCGGGCACCGATATAGACGGCGAGGAGCGTGTACATTGCCTCGCGGATATCGAGATACGTCAAACTGAGGACGATGACGAAAAAGTCGAACACGAGGAACGTCTTGCCGATTGACCAGCCAATATAACGTTGGACGAGCCGGGCGATGATATCGACACCTCCCGTCGTCCCGCCGTTATTGAAGATGATGCCGAGACCGACTCCGATGAAGAGACCGGCGAATAGACTCGCGAGCACCATATCGTCCGTCAAATCGATGATTAGATTCGAGTACTTGGCGATGAGGGCGTACCAGAGCGAGAAACTGAACGTCCCGATGAGCGTATAGATGAACGTCGTCCGCCCGAGCAGCTTGTAGCTGACAAAAAAGAGCGGGATGTTGAGCGCCAAGTTCGTGATCGATGGCGACCAGTCGAACAAACCGCGCAGAATCAAGGTGATGCCCGTGAATCCGCCTTCCGCCAAATTGTTCTGGACGTTGAAATGATAGACGCCGAACGCGAAGATAAAGGAACCAATTAAAATAAAGAATATATTGCGAAACCGAATCGGTAATTGTACCGTCATTTGGTTCACCTCCCACCTAGTAGCGTACTCGAAAAACCTCTCGATTGACTACCCTCTACATATGACATTCTGCGATGAGTCCGATATAATTTTCACAGAAGAGGTGATTTTATGAAAATAGTAGCAATCGGGGCCCATCCAGACGATATCGAAATCGGAATCGCCGGCATGACCGCCCAATGGACCGAGGCCGGGGTCGACGTCCTATACGTCGATTTGACGAGAGCGGAGCTGTCTTCGAACGGGGACGTCGTCACACGCGGCATCGAAGCCGAAACGGCCGATCGGGTGCTCGGCATCCGTCGCATCAATCTCGGGTTCCCGGACCGGGGCCTGACCGGGGACACCACGCAAATCGAGGCAATCGTCCGATTGATTCGGTCCGAGCGTCCGACACACGTCCTGTATCCATACGGCATCGACCGCCATCCCGACCACGGCGCCTGCGCCCGACTCGTCGAGGAGGCGCTCTTTAATGCCGGAATCCGTAAATACATGCCCGACGTCCCGGCATATCGGCCGTCGAGCGTCTATCAATATATGATTAACGCCCATACGACACCGGACGTCTGCATCGACATCACAGGGACAATCGAGCAAAAACTTGACGCCTTGCGCGCCTATGCCAGTCAGTTCACACCGGTCGACGGCGTGGCAACGCCGCTCACGGACGCCTATCTCGAACGGGTGTTGGCGCGGGAACGTCACTTCGGCAGCTTAATCGGGACCGCATATGCGGAAGGGTTGATGACGAGTCGCCCGTACGTCGTCCATCGGGCAGGTGAGCTCACATGAGTCTACGAATCGGAGTTCTCTGTTATCCGTCGGTCGGGGGTTCGGGCATTCTCGCCACCGAGCTCGGGATGAAACTCGCCGACCGGGGCCATGACGTCCATTTCATCACGTCGAGCATCCCATTCCGATTGAACGCCTATCATCCGAACATCACGTTCCACCAAGTCGAGATCAATCAATACTCGGTGTTCCGGTATCCACCGTACGACATCACGCTGGCGTCGAAGATTGCGAGCGTCATCCGGGCGTTCGGCCTCGATGTCATCCACGCCCACTATGCGGTGCCGCACGCCGTCTGTGCCGCCCTCGGACGCGAGATGGCGGGGACAAAGACACCGATCGTGTCGACACTCCATGGCACGGATATCACCGTGCTCGGGGAAGATGAGGAATTGAAGCCGGCGATTTTGTACGGCTTACGCCAATCGAACGCCATCACGGCCGTCTCGGACAGTTTGAAGCAAGAGACGCTCGAGCGGATTGGGTCCGACTTATCGATTGACGTCATCCACAACTTCATCGATGAGGCGGTCTATCAACCGCAGGCCGACACGTCGCTCCGCGAACGGTATGGCTTGTCCGATCAAGACCGGGTCGTCATCCATATCTCGAACTTCCGGCAAGTGAAGCGAATCGATCTCGTGCTCGAGGCGTTCCAGCAGATGAACGTCCCACATAAGAAACTGCTCCTCGTCGGCGACGGTCCGCTCATGGGAGCGATGCGCCGCCTCGTGAGCGAAATGGGACTCGAAGAGCAAGTCATCTTCGCCGGGAAGCAAGAACAAGTGGCGGCGCTCTTGTCGATTTGCGACGTCCACATCCTGTTATCGGACAAAGAGGCGTTCGGTCTCGTCGCGCTCGAGGCGATGGCGACGGGCGTCCCGTCGGTCGTCAGCGATGCGGGCGGATTGCCGGAAGTCATCACTGACGGCGTGGAAGGGTTCGTCGTCAAACGCGGCGACGCGCTCGCGGCGACGAGAGCGCTCGAAGCGATTTTGCTTGACGGGGAACTGCATGCACGCTTCCGCACGAACGGGCTCGAACGGGCCAAACAGTTCGCGTCGGCCGATATCGTCACGGCATATGAATCGCTTTATGAACAGGTGGTGCGCCCATGACGGAATGGGAATACGCCAAACAGATTATCGAAACGATTAACGCCCACGGCGGCGAAGCGTATATCGTCGGGGGGGCCGTCCGCGACTATATGCGCGGTACGCTTCCGGATGACATCGATATCGCCACGTCGCTCTTTCCGGACGAAGTCATGCGCTTGTTCCCGAAATCGGTACCGACCGGAATCGATCACGGCACAGTGACGGTCATTCTCGACCATCATCCGTTCGAAGTGACGACGTTCCGGTCGGAAGGGACCTATTCGGATTCGAGACGGCCCGACCACGTGTCGCTCGGCGTCTCGCTCGAGGAGGATATGAAACGGCGCGACTTCACGATGAACGCGATGGCGTTCCACGATGGCAACGTCGTCGATTTGTTCGGCGGTCGGATGGATCTTGAGGCGCGTGTCATTCGTACCGTCGGCAGCCCGTACGAACGCTTCAATGAGGACGCGCTCCGCATCATGCGGGCGTTCCGCTTCATGGCCCAGCTCGATTTCCGTCTCGATGACGACGTGCAACGGGCTTCCCGCGAACTCGGTCATAAACTGCAAGACATCGCGATGGAGCGGGTCGCCATCGAGTTTGAGAAGCTGATGGTCGGTCCGGCGTATCGAAAAGCGCTGGCGGCGATACTGGACCTCGGCATCCATCAGTACTTACCGAACGTCTCGGAAGAACTGATTGAGCGCGTCATCGCCGACAGACGGACGCCGGTCAATCCGGTCGGCGGCTGGGCGCTATTCGTCCATCATGCCGCTGCGACCGATTGGTTGACGCCGTGGAAACGCTCGAACGCGCTGAAACGGGAAGCGAACGTGCTCGCCCGGTTGTTCACGACCGGCCTCGACACGTTCACGATTTACGAGACGACGACGGCGACGCTCTCGACGTATCTCGACATGTCGGGTCGGACGGAGACGGCTGAACAGTTGAAGCGGCAGTTGCCGATTCAATCGCGCCGGGAGCTTCGCTTCGACGGCCGTGACGCGCTCCAAATCGGGGCCAAGGGTCCGCTCATCAAACAAGTGCTCGCCCACGTCGAACGGCTCGTGCTGGAAGGCGAGCTCGCCAACGAACCGGAACCGTTACGAAAGGAGGCGAAACGATGGCTTCAACACGCGGAAAAGTATTAAACCTGTTGCAGGACGGGACCGTCTGGAGTGGTCAGGAGTTGGCCCGTCAATTAAATATTTCACGTACCGCTATTTGGAAGCATATTGAGATGTTAAAACAAGATGGGTATGCGATTGAGACGATTCCTCGAAAAGGGTATCAATTGTTCGGCCAGACCGACCGACTCGATGAGCCAGCGTTCGTATCGTTCCGAATAGGACGCTTCGGACAATCCGTCCATGCGTTTGATCAAGTCGATACGACCCAACGCATCGCCCATGAATTGGCGCAAAAAGGCGTCCTCGAAGGAACGCTCGTCATCAGCGAGGAGCAGACAGCGGGACGAGGCCAACTCGGCCGGAACTGGTATAATCCGAGCCACGTCAATATCGCGGCGAGTGTCATCCTGCGCCCGGCGTTGCCGATTCGCGACGCCTCGAAGCTGACGCTCATGGCGGCGAGCGCGTTCGCGCGCGCCCTGCATGCGCAAGGTATCCCGGCTACCATCAAATGGCCGAATGACTTGTTGCTCAATGGGAAAAAAATCGGCGGCATCTTGACCGAGATGCAGACGGAGGGTGACCGGATTCAAGCCGTCATCCTCGGATTCGGGTTGAACGTCAATAGCGATGTCATCCCGGACGAGCTCGCCCATCGCGCGACGTCCATCAAGCTTGAAACGAATCAGACGTATCGGAGAAGCGAGTTGCTCGCGCACTTGCTCGCCGAGCTCGAGACGGAATACGATTTGTTCCTCGCCTCAGGATTTGATTCTGTGCGCGCCCATTGGCTCGAACACGCCGCCTATCTAAACGAACCGGTGACGTTGACGGCGTCAGGGAAGCCAAGACGCGGGACGATGCGCGGCATTTCAGAGGAAGGGGCACTCCTGTTGGAACATGAAGGAACGGTCGAGCCGATTTATTCTGCCGAGATCGCAGTTTGGAATGATTGATGGAAACGGGTTCGTGGTCTATAATGAATGTGCCGGACGCTATCGCTCGCGAAGTGTACCAGTACTGCAGACCGTCACTACATTTTTTTGTCTGCCTTGATCATTTTGACAGGGACAGAAGGACACTCATCTACTTGAGATTGTTTTCGTGCGCCTTCTTACCATTCGTGTAGGAAGGCGTTTTTTCTAACCTGTCTCCACATTAGGAGGAGAACTATATGCATACGATGACTTCGTTATTGAAGAAGATGAAGCAAGAAGAAAAATTAGTTATGTTGACTGCCTACGATTACCCGTCCGCGAAACTGGCCGAGACTGCAGGCGTCGATATCATTTTAGTCGGGGACTCGCTCGGGATGGTCGTGCTCGGTTACGATTCGACGATTCCTGTGACAATCTCGGACATGGTCCATCACGCGAAAGCGGTTCGCCGCGGGGCCCGTGACACGTTCGTCATCGTCGATATGCCGTTCGCGACATACCACGGTGATTTCGACCGCACGCTTCAAGCGGCCGCGACGTTGTTCCAAGACGGACAAGCCGATGCGATTAAACTTGAAGGGGCGGGTGAGGTGCTTGAAACGATCGAGCGTCTGACGAAAGTCGGTATGCCGTGTGTCGCCCACCTTGGTCTCACTCCGCAATCGGTCGGTGTGCTCGAAGGTTATAAAGTACAAGGCAAGTCGCTCGAAGACGCAGAACAGTTGATTGCCGATAGCCTCGAGGCGGAACGGGTCGGCGCGAAGATGCTCGTCCTCGAGTGTGTGCCGCATCAATTGGCCAAAAAGATTGCCGAGGCGCTCAGCATCCCGGTCATCGGAATCGGTGCGGGTGCCGATGTGGATGGCCAAGTACTCGTCTATCACGATATCTTGAAATATGGCGTCGACCGCCTTCCGAAGTTCGTCGAGGCATATGCCGACGTGAATGAAGTAGCGACGACAGCAATCCGCAATTACGTCGATGCGACGAAAGACGGCTCGTTCCCGCTCGAACGGCACACGTTCACGATGGATGAGTCATTGCTCGACACGCTCTACGGGGGCAAGGCATGAACATCGTCACGACCCCACGTTCGTTACAAGAAGCATTGACAGGTGTCGGGACGATCGGTTTCGTCCCGACGATGGGTTATTTGCATGAAGGGCACCTCAGTCTCGTCGAAGCGGCCAAGTCAGAAAACGACCTCGTCGTCATGAGTATCTTTGTCAACCCGACCCAGTTCGGACCGAACGAAGACCTCGACCGCTATCCGCGTGATTTCGAGCGGGACGAGGCACTCGCTCGCGAGGCGGGTGTCGACGTCTTGTTCTACCCGAACACGGAGACGATGTATCCGCTCGACATGGCACGTGTGACGGTGCGCACCGGCGCTGACGTCTTATGCGGGGCCAGTCGTCCCGGTCATTTCGATGGCGTCTTGACCGTCGTCTCGAAACTGTTCAATCTCGTCCGTCCGACCCGCGCTTACTTTGGGTTGAAGGATGCGCAACAGGTTGCTCTAATCGAAGGTTACGTCCGCGACTATTTCGTCCCGGTCGAGATTCGCCGCTGTGCGATTATCCGTGAACCGTCGGGCCTTGCGAAATCGTCCCGTAACGTCTATTTGTCGGAGTCAGAGAAGGCGGATGCGAGTGACATCAACCGTGCCTTGATTGAGGCGCGAGACGCCCTTGCGCAAGGTGAGGCGATTCGAGACGTGATGGCACGGCTCGAGGACCGCTTGAAGCACATTCCGAGCAGTACGATCGACTATGTCGAAATCAAAGACTATCCGACGTTGACCGAGGTGACCTCCGCGTCAACCGAACTATTGATTGCTGTAGCGGTGCAGTTCGAACGGGCCCGCTTGATTGATAATGTGATTTGGAAGAAAGGATGAATCCAATGATTCGAACATTTATGCACGCAAAACTACACAAGGCGACCGTCACCGAGGCGAATTTACATTACGTCGGCTCGATCACGATCGATGAAGATTTAATGGATGCGGTCGGGATCATGGAGAACGAGCATGTCCACATCACGAACAACCATAACGGGGCTCGCATCGAGACGTACGTCATCAAGGGCGAACGAGGCTCAGGTGTCGTCTGTTTGAACGGGGCTGCGGCCCGTCACTTCCAAGTCGGGGACGTCGTCATCATCATGGCGTACGGTCAAATGACGGCCGAGGAAGCGAAACAACATCGTCCGAAAGTCGCCGTCTTGAACGAGCGAAACGAGATTGATCAACTTCTATACGAAGAAATCGCCCATACGATTTTATAAGACGAACGGGGATGTCCGCGAGAGGCATCCCCGTTTTTTCGTGTATCGTTCTATGGTAAGATGAGACAGACAGAAAGCACGAGCGTGCCGAAGATGGGATGGATGTTATGGACACCTATGTGATAGTGGATTTGGAGACGACTGGTCATTCCGTCAAGTCCGGCGACGAATTGATTGAATTTGCGGCGGTGGTCGTTCAAGGGAGTGAAGTGATTGAGCGCTACAGTACCTTGATTCGTCCGAGTCGCCCAATCCCTCCTTTTATCACGCAGTTGACGACGATCACGAATCAAGACGTGGCGGAAGCCCCGACGTTTGAGGAAGTGATCCCAGATATATGGAAGATGCTAGACGGGCGGATTTTTGTCGCCCATAATGTATCGTTTGATTTGAATTTTTTGAATGAAAGCTTAGAGTTGGCCGGGTATATCCCGTTCCAGGGCCGGGCCATCGACACGGTCGAGCTGGCGCGGATTCTATACCCGACGCTCGAGAGCCACGCACTCGAGTCGCTCGCCGAGACGTTCAACCTCGTCCACACCGACGCGCACCGCGCGCTCAGCGACGCCGAGGCAACGGCTGAACTGTTCGTTCGCTTGGTCGAGCGGTTGCGAGCGTTACCGCTCGTCACGCTAAAACAATTGCGGCGGTTGTCCGAGTCGTGGACGAGCAACGTCGAGCCGCTGCTCGATGAGTTGATCATTCAAGTCGGGATCCGGGCCGACGACGAGACGACGTACGATATTCATCGGAAAATCGCACTGAGACGTCTCGTCGACACGTTCGAACCCGCCATCGAACGCGAGCCGTTCGAGCCGTTCCTTCACCGGACGATTGAAGAGACGCTCCCGGCATTGTTCGGGCAATTCGAGCCGCGGCAAAGTCAATTCGAGATGATGCGCCACGTCTATAAAGCGCTCGATGACGAAGCGACACTGTTAATCGAGGCGGGGACAGGGACCGGAAAAACGTTGGCGTATTTGATTCCGAGCGCACATCACGCGCTCGAGACGAAACGACCGGTCGTCGTCAGCACACATACGATTCAATTGCAGGAACAGCTGTTGACTCGAGATTTGCCGATTTTAAAAGCGATTTTCCCTGAAGTCGAATTCACGTTGTTGAAAGGGAGACGCAATTACATCGACCTCCGCAAGTTCGAGATGATTCTCGAGGAGGAGAACGAAGGCTTGCTCCCAGCGATGTGCAAGGCGATGGTACTCGTCTGGTTGACCGAGACCGTGACAGGCGACTTGGAAGAGTTGTCGCTACCAGGCGCGGCGTCACAAGGGCCGGCCTCGTTCAAACGGCTCATCCAAGCCGACGCGGCCTCGGACTTCGGCCGCTTTGACCCGTGGTATAGCCGGGACTTCTTCACCCGGGCCGTCTTGCGCTCGAAAGAGGCCGATATCATCGTGACGAACCACGCCTTATTGTTCTCTGATTTGCAGCATCAGGCCGGGATTCTTCCGACCGATACGCCGCTCATCTTAGATGAGGCCCATCAAGTCGAGGAAGTCGCGTCGCATCACTTCGGTGTGACGTTCGACGCGATTCAGTTCGACCGCTTGTTCAAGTGGTTCGGTTACGGCGCCGATGGCAAGTTCCATTCACGCGTGCTCGGACTCGCTGATTTGACGGCCGTCGCAGAAGAAGCCGAGGCGTTCAGCAAGGCGACCGATCAAGCGCTCGCCCGCGTCGACGATGAACTGAACGATTTGCTCACGGCGCTCCAGTCGCTCGGTAAAAAGCGGGAGCAACGTCAAACCGTCCGCTTTGAGCGGGAAGGGGAGCCGTTCCGTCCGATTCGGGAAGTGGCGAAGCGACTCGAAGACCGTCTGCGGACACTCCGGACGACGCTCCGGCAACTGCATCGCCTTCTCGATGAGCATAAAGAACATATGACGTTCAAACAACGGGCCGTACTCGGGGATTTGAAGGCGTTCATCGGGGACGTGCGCGATATCGAGAGCGTGCTCTACGAGACGATGCTCACGCGGGATGACGATGCTGTCAGTTGGGTCGAACTCAACCTGGCCAATCGTAAGTTGACTTCGGTGTATACGCAACCGGTCGAAATCGGTCTGCTCTTGCATGAACGACTGTTCGCCAAGCGTTCGACCGTCTTGACGTCGGCGACGATGACCGTTTCGGGCCGATTCGGATTCATCGAACGCCGTCTTGGACTCGACGGCGAGGATGTCCGTCGCGTCGTCCTGGCGTCACCGTTTGATTTCAAGAAACAAGCGAAACTGTTCGTGCCATCCGATATCCCGCTCATCAACGAGGTTCCGTTGCCGCGGTTCGTCGAACAGATTGCAGGCTCGATTGCCCAAATCGCCAATGTGACGAAAGGACGGATGCTCGTCTTGTTCACATCGAACGAACTGTTGCGGTTGACGCACGAGGCCGTCAAAGACCAGCTTGATGAAGGTTATACGCTCCTCGCCCAAGGCGTCAGCGGCGGATCACGCAGCCGTTTGACGAAACAATTCAAGCGCATCGACCAATCGATTTTGTTCGGGACGGCCAGCTTCTGGGAAGGCGTCGACATTCCGGGCGAGGCACTCACTTGCCTCATTATCGTCCGACTCCCGTTCGCCCCGCCCGACCAACCGGTCATGCAGGCGCGGTCCGAGAAAATCGAGGCGACAGGCAAATCGTCATTCTTTGAGCTGTCACTCCCGCAAGCGGTAATCCGCTTTAAACAAGGGGTCGGCCGTCTGATTCGCTCGAAAGAGGATTACGGCGCCATCTTCGTCTTTGACCGTCGTGTCGAGACGACCCGTTATGGGAAGCAGTTCATCAACAGTTTGCCGGCCGTCGACCGAATCGACGGTCCGCTCGAGACTGCACTCGCCGAACTGGAGCTATTTTTAGACGAGAAAGAAAAGACCGGCCTAGGAAATCAGAGATAACGCTAGGCATCGTGATATTATCGTTTTATAATAATGGGTATAGTGTTTTTTGAAGGAGGAGTAATCATGAATTCGAATATCGAGACGTTGGCGACGGTTCGAATCGAGCCGACGGCAGATGTATACAAAATTGTCGACTTGTTAAACCGCACGTTGAAGGGCCAAGATTTAATGTTCGGTCTTGCTTTAGAGAAAAAAGTGAATGATCCGAAGAAAGAAGAGATGGTGTTCACCATCTATCGGACGGAATGACACGGAAGACCAAAGTAGTGGTTGCGTTCATGACGGCACTCATCGGTGTCGTCATCGTATTTAGTGGCATCTATTGGTTCACGGTCGGTCATACCGAGCGCACGAAAGACAAGATGATCGAGGCGGCACGCGAGCGTCTCGAGACCGAGCAACCGTCCGTCAACATCGAACGGGCCGAGCTGTATAACGGGACGGAACCGTACGTCGTCTTCGAGGAGACGGATCAAGTCCAGTTCGTGCCAGTCGATGACAAGTTGCCGATTGTGACGCGTGACATCGCGTCGGTCGACTTAGATCAAGTCTGTGCCGAATCGGTCGCAGAAACGGGCGGGTCACTCGTCAGCTGTAAATACGGGTTTGACGAACGGGCCTTGATTGAGGTCGTGACGAAATCGGGCGCATCGTATACGTATTCGTATTATACGCTCCAAGCGGGCGAATTTATTCGACGGGTCCAATTGACGGACTCGTAACGAAACCAAGGGGGAGTTTTTGTGGAACATCTATTGGCACAACGTGTAAAGCAGTTGACACCTTCAACGACACTCGCCATCACAGCGAAAGCGAAAGCGTTAAAGGCTTCGGGACAAGACGTCATCGGCCTCGGCGCCGGGGAACCGGACTTCAATACGCCGGAACGCATTATCGAGGCAGCCTGTCAGGCCGCGCGCGATGGTGACACGAAGTATACGCCATCAGGCGGGACGGTCGAATTGAAAGACGCGATCATCGAGAAGACGAAGCGCGACAGCAACTTGACGTTCACGCGTGCGGAGGTCATGGTCGCCTCAGGTGCGAAGCATGCCCTCTATACATTGTTCCAAGCGATTTTAGATGAAGGCGACGAAGTCATCATCCCGGTACCGTACTGGGTCAGCTATCCGGAGCAAGTGAAGCTCGCGGACGGTGTCCCGGTGTACGTCGATACGAATGAGTCGACGATGTTCAAATTGACGCCAGAGTTGCTCGAGGCGGCCATCACGGAACGGACGAAAGCGGTCATCTTGAACAGTCCGTCGAACCCGACCGGTATGATTTATACCGAGGCCGAACTGTCGGCACTCGCGGACGTCATCAAACGACACGATTTGCTCGTCGTCAGTGACGAGATTTATGAGAAACTCGTCTACGGCGATGCGGAGTTCGTCTCAATCGCGACGCTTCCAGGGATGTTGGAGCGGACAATCATCATCAATGGCGTCTCGAAGTCACACGCGATGACCGGATGGCGCATCGGTTATGCGGTCGGCGATAAGACGATTATTGAGGCGATGACGAACCTCGCATCGCACTCGACATCGAACCCGACGTCAATCGCCCAAGCGGCGGCGGTCGAAGCGTATAACGGACCACAAGACGACGTCGAGATGATGCGTGTCTCATTCGCGGAACGACTCGAGATCGTTTATGAGCGTTTGATTGCCATCCCAGGCATCACATGCTTGAAGCCGCAAGGCGCATTTTACTTATATGCCAACGCCAAAGAGGCGGCATTGATGAGCGGATATGACTCGGTCGACGCATGGTGTGAGGCCGTACTCGGCGAAGCGTTTGTCGCCCTCGTTCCAGGCTCAGGTTTCGGACAGGACGACTACGTCCGCTTGTCTTATGCAACAGAATTGAAACGGGTATTAGAAGCGCTCGATCGAGTAGAAGACTTCATTACACGTAAAGCTCGATAAGCGAAAGGATGGATATGGATATGACAACTATTTCAATCAGCCAATTTAAAGATTACGAAGGCCAGACGGTCCGCGTCGGAGCCTGGATCGCCAACAAACGTTCGAGTGGAAAGATCGCTTTCCTTCAACTTCGTGACGGGAGCGGTTTCGCTCAAGCCGTCGTCGTCAAAGCCGATGTAGCCGAAGCGTTGTTCGCGCTCGCTAAAGGCGTGACGCAAGAAACTTCGGTCTGGGTCACCGGTACGGTCAAATCGGACGGCGGGCGCACGCCGCTCGGCTTCGAGCTCGAAGTGACGGCGATGGAAGTGATTGCAGAATCAATCGACTATCCGATCACACCGAAAGAGCACGGTACCGAGTTCTTGATGGACAACCGTCACCTTTGGCTCCGTTCGCGTCGCCAGCACGCGATCATGAAAGTTCGTAACGAATTGATTCGGGCGACGTATGAGTTCTACAACCAAGAAGGTTTCGTGAAAATCGATCCACCAATCATCACGTCGAGTGCACCGGAAGGAACGACTGAGTTGTTCGAGACAGATTACTTCGGACAACCGGCCTACTTGTCACAAACGGGCCAGCTATACATGGAAGCTGCCGCGATGGCACTTGGCAAAGTTTTCTCGTTCGGACCGACGTTCCGGGCCGAGAAATCGAAGACGCGCCGCCACTTGATCGAGTTCTGGATGATCGAGCCGGAGATGGCATTCTTCGACCACGACATGAGCCTCGAGCTCCAAGAGCGCTACGTCTCGTATATCGCCAAATCGGCGCTCGAAAACTGCCGCAACGAATTGGAACTGCTCGGACGCGACTTGTCGAAACTTGAGAAAGTCCAAGCACCGTTCCCGCGTGTCCGTTACACCGATGCGATCAAGTTCTTAAAAGACGAAGGCTTCGACGACATCGAGTACGGCGACGATTTCGGTGCCCCGCACGAGACGGCCATCGCCAACGCGCATGACCTCCCGGTGTTCATCACACATTGGCCGAAAGACATCAAGCCGTTCTATATGAAAGTCGATCCGGAAAACCCGGAACTCGTCCTCTGTGCCGACTTGATCGCACCGGAAGGCTACGGCGAGATTATCGGCGGTTCGCAACGTGAAGACGATTACGACCGGTTGAAAGAAGAAATCATCAAAGAAGGTCTCGATGAGACGGACGCGTACGACTGGTACCTCGAACTCCGCAAATACGGGTCGGTCCCGCACTCTGGCTTCGGTCTTGGCCTTGAGCGTACGGTCGCCTGGATTAGCGGTATCGAGCATATCCGCGAAGCGATTCCGTTCCCACGCCTCTTGAACCGCATTCACCCATAATCGCCAATCGGGGATGACTTCGTCTTCCCCGATTGATTTGTCTAGAAAGGATGTGCGACATGGATGCACATAATCTAATCAAGCTGTTCGAACAAAATCCAGTCGTCGTTCCGAGAAAACTGTTCACGGAGGCGCGTCGCCTCAACTTGAGTCCGGTCGAGTTCAATCTCGTCATCCACTTGCTTGAGATGACAGGGGAAGGTATTGAGATGCCGCTTCCGAGCGAACTCGGAGACCGAATGAACGTGGCCGAAAGCGAGGCTCGTTCCGTTTTGCTCGGCTTGCTCCAAAAAGAGTTGATCGCCATCGATGCGTCGACCGAGGTTGAACGATACAGTCTGCTCCCGTTGTTCCTTGCGCTCGAGAGCGGGACGACATCGGAAACGTCGACCCATTCGTTGAATGAGAGCATCATTCATACGTTTGAGCGCGAATTCGGGACGATCACTCCGTTCGAGATCGAACAGATTGTCGGTTGGTTGACCGAGGACGGCTTCAGTGAAGAGCTGATTATGGCCGCGCTTCGGGAAGCAAAGCTTCGCAACGTACGCAACTTTAAATATATGGACAAGATTCTCAGAGTGTGGCAAGACCACAACGTCGAGTCACTCGAGGACCTCGTCGATTATCAACGGAGGAAAAAGTGATGTTGACGAGAGCCCAATTGACCGAAGTGTCTGACACGATGCGTCGCATGTTCCCGGACGCCCACTGTGAGTTGACGCACCGTAATCCGTTCGAGCTTGTCGTGGCCGTGGCGTTATCGGCGCAGGCGACCGATGCACTCGTCAACAAAGTGACGCCTGGTCTGTTCGAGGCGTATCCGACCGTCGAATCGATGGCCGCTGCTGACGTCGCCGACATTGAGGCGTTAATCAAGCGCATCGGTCTATATCGGAACAAGGCGAAAAACGTGAAGGCGCTCTCGATGCAAATCGTGGAACGTCACGACGGGATCGTCCCGTCGGATCGCGAATCGCTCGAGGCGTTGCCTGGCGTCGGACGGAAGACGGCGAACGTCGTCTTGTCCGTCGCATTTCACGAACCGGCATTCGCCGTCGACACGCACGTCGAGCGTGTCTCGAAACGTCTCGGTATCTGTCGTTGGAAAGATAACGTCCGTCAAGTCGAGGACACGCTCATGAAGAAGTTCCCGCGCGAAGAATGGTCACAGCTCCATCACCAGTTCATCTTCTTCGGCCGGTATCACTGCAAAGCGCAACGTCCTGCTTGCGAGACATGTCCGCTGCTCGATATGTGCCGCGAAGGGAAAAAACGAATGAAGTCCAAGCAAGCGACCGGACAATGAACGAAAAAACTGCCTTGCCGAATAATCGGCAAGGCAGTTTTTAGTGGTTCCACGGATGGTCGCTCCATTCGCGGCGCTTTTTCGTGATCGGTACTTTTTTGAATCCCCAGTTGCGGAAATCTTGGTCAGGACTTTCTTTACGAATGTAAATCTTGTCCTTGATGGCTTTGAAGATGCGGTTCTCATCCCCATAATGGACGAACCGTGGTTTTACTTCGATGACGCCGCGGCGCACGCGCGAGAGCGGGAGGCAGACGAGGTCAGCGATTTCGAGACCCGACTGATACACCGTGTTCTGCTTCTCTGAAAAGATGAAGCCTTTGATTTTTTGACGGCTCTTCTCGACGTCGAGATGGACCGTCCCCGAATTGAAGATATCGAAGAACGCTTTTTGGATGAGCAAGTTCTGATAGTCATCCCGTGACTCCAAGACGACGCGGGCGCTGACGGCTTCCGTCTCTTCCAAAAACGCATAGAACGATTTCATCAAGTGAGCGAACGCGACGACGTACGGGTCTTTCGGTGTCGAGTAGAAGTCATGAAGTTTTTGTTTATCGACCTCGACGCTGACGATCGTGCAGTCGATATCGCGCAAGAAATCAGGCAACTTGTTCCAGAAATCACGGAGCATATCGATTGTGATGCCATCCTCTTTCCCGTAAGGGTGCTCAGCCTTTAAAATCTCTTTTAAATGGAGCGGGATATTTTCTGTCTTGAACACGTCGCGTTTGAAGGCGTGTAACCGACGCTTCAATTCGCAAGGCATGCCGGCCTCGTCGGCATCAATCGCATATTTATATTCCATCAATACACCGGTCAGGTTGAATTGCGTGTTTCCCTTTGGCGTCCCCGTCTCGTCGACGAACATGACATACTTCTTTTGTGTTTCCATCTTACTCCTCCAACCATGGCTCTACTGCTTATAAAAGCGGGCCTGCTAATTGTTTATCAACCTTGGTTTACACTATTTATTGCACACTTTTTAGAAACTTCCGTCAATCTGCGTTTACTCCGCCCTGATTATGGCTAATAAGTAGAAGACTTATTTCAGAAAAATAAATAGCTTCTCCGTAACAAGGTCGTGTCAATTTGACTACACAATGCACTACATACTAGTTTAACATACGGGAGTTTGGTACGATATGGGTTGCGGAAAATCCACACAGGAGTCGAGCGACAGAACTCGACAATCAGACTTCAGACGGAAGGAACGGCTGGGCGAACCTGTTAAACTAGATATTAGGGGTGACGACATTGTTCCATTATCCAAACGGAAAAAAGCCGCAACCTGCGGCTGGGCCGGCCCGATCGAATCCGCAGACGTATGCGAACCGAGGCATGAACCTCGAGACGCTGCTGAACGACACGAACGAGTTTTATCGGCTCCACAGTCGGGCGGTCATCCATAAGAAACCGACGCCGCTGCAAATCGTGAAAGTCGATTATCCGAAACGGAGCGCGGCGAAAGTGACCGAGGCGTATTTCAAGCAAGCATCGACGACCGATTATAATGGGGTGTATCGCGGCAAGTATATCGATTTCGAGGCAAAAGAGACGAACAATAAGACGTCGTTTCCGCTCGGAAACTTCCACGACCACCAAATCCACCACATGCGTGAGTGTGAGCGGCATGGAGGGATTTGTTTTGTCATCATTCGGTTTAGCCGCTATAATACGCAATATGTGTTATCGACGGAGCAATTATTAGTTTGGTGGGAACAGCGCGAATCGGGACGCAAGTCGATTCCGCTCTCCTATATCGAGCAAGAAGCAATTGAAGTTCCAACCCGAGCGATGCCGGCCATCGATTATTTGACGGCGATTGAAGCATGGCTCGATTGAAATAGAAGGAGTGAAGCATGAATGGAACGAAGTCGGATGGCACGTCGGCAAGACACGACGAGCAATAAACGTAAACCAGCGGCTAAAAAGCCGAAACCAAAAGCGAAGAAGTCGAAGTTTCGACGCATCATAACGATTTTAGGGATTTTATTCATCATCGGCGTCATCGCCGGCGGCGCATACACCGCGTATGCGATTGCGACAGCACCACCGCTCGATGAAGAGAAATTGGTCGATACGTACCCGATTCAGCTGTTATCGGCTGAAGGTGAGCCGCTTGAAGGCAGCGGTCAAATTCGTGAGTACGTCTCGATTGACGATATCTCGGAAGTGATGCAACAAGCGGTCATCTCGATTGAGGACCGTCGTTTCTATGAGCATAACGGGGTCGACTTGCGTCGCATCGGTGGCGCCGTGCTCGCGAACGTGACCGACGGCTTCGGGGCCGAAGGTGGTTCGACGATCACGCAACAGCTCGTCAAACAATCGTTCTTGTCGACCGACAAGAAATTGAAGCGCAAGCTGCAAGAGCAGTGGCTCGCCATCAAGCTTGAACGCGAGTACACGAAAGAACAGATTTTAGAGATGTACTTGAATAAGAACTACTACGGTTCAGGTGGATATGGGGTCCAAACGGCTTCGAAACGATACTTCAATAAACCGGTATCGGAAGTGAACTATCAAGAGGCGGCCATTTTGGCCGGTCTCCCGCAACGTCCGAGTGCCTACGACCCGATTAACGGGGACCAGGAGCTCACGCGTTACCGTCAAGAGCAAGTGCTCTCGGCGATGAAGCGTGACGGTCACATCACGGAAGAACAATACAACCAGGCGCTTGACGTCGAGATCGCCGACGTCATCTCGCCTGGTGAAGAAACAGAAGAAGAGACGTATACTCGTTCGATTTACGCCCGCGTCCAAGCCGAGCTCGAAGAAGACTACGGTCTCGAGCAGGCAGATATTTACGGGACTGGCTTGAAAGTGTACACGTCAATCAATAAAGACTTGCACACGAAGTTCAATAGCGACATTAAGAACGATAACGTAAACCTTCCGAATGGTGCGTTCCCAGAAGATCTCCGCATGGGGGCGACGGTGTTGAACACGAAGACGGGTGAAATCGTCGCCGTCATCGACAGTGAACAAGCGAAACAAGGCGATAAAACCTACCGCGATTATTCACGGGAGAAACGCCAAATCGGTTCGACGGCGAAGCCGTTCTTCGATTACGGTCCAGGGATCGAGAACGCACAATGGTCGACCGGGAAAGTGTTAATCGATAAAGCGTTTGACGACAGCGATAACTATAAACCTATAAACTATTACACAGGATTCCGCGGTGCCAATACGATGCGCTACTACTTGACGATTTCCGGTAACACACCGGCCGTCCGTGCCTTCTATGAAGTGCGGGACGAGTTCGGTCAAGAAGCGATTCAATCGTTCGTCGAGAACGTCGGCATCGAGCCATCGATGTCAGGCGACGAGATGAACGCCTCGAACGCACTCGGAACGGCGGAAGCAAGTACGACGCAAATGGCAGCCGCTTACGCTGCGCTCGGCACGAACGGGATGTACACGAAGCCGCACTTGATTCAAAAAATCGAGTTCAACGACGGCTCGACGATCAATTCGCCGATCAAGGCGAAGCAGGCGATGGAAGACTATACGGCGTATATGTTGACGGACATGCTCCGTGACGTCGTCAGCGGTTCGAACGGGACGTATGAGCCTGGCGCGTTCCCATGGGACGTCGCCGGTAAGACCGGAACGACGAACGATGATAAAGGCGACGAGAAGGATAAATGGTTCACCGGCTATACGACTGATTACTCGATTTCGGTATGGACGGGCCGTGCAAATGACGTACCAGTATCGTTGTTTAAACCGAACTACGCCCAGTACTACTTCGAGTATATGATGCAGCAAGTGACGAACGCGACGGGTCAACCGGACCGCTTCCAGCAACCGGAGTCGGTGCTCTCGCTCGGCAACGAGCTGTACGTCAAAGGAACGAAACCGAAAGACTTACAGCCGGATAAATTGGCCGCTCCGACCGGCGCATCGATTGACTATGATGTGCCTACTGGAACGGGTACACTCTCGTGGTCGTATGACACTCAAGGGGTGCAGGCTGCAGGTTACCAAGGACTTTCGTTCACGGTGACCGAAAAACGTCCGGACGGAAGCGAGCGTGTCGTCGGGACAACCGAGGACACGAGCATCGCCATCGCTGATCTCGCTTCAGGGCAGACGACGTTCACGATTGTCGCCAACGCGACGAACGCGCTCGTCGGAGATCAACAATCGAGCCCGCTTCAGACTACGTATACCGTCGAACGAAGCGAGGAGCCTCCGGCCGAAGAGGAAGAAGAGCCAGCCACGGAAGAGACGTCGCCTGAAGAAGAAGGCGATCAAACCGATGGTCAAAATAATGAGAACAACGATAATAATGGCAATAACGGTAATAACAATAATGGTAACAATGAGAATAACGGGAACGACACGAACACCGAAGACGAGAACACGGAACCACCGACCGAAGAAGAACCGCCAGCAGACGAGACTGATGGCGAAACGGATTCGAACGGAGACGTCAGCCGTCAATCGACAGACTCGAATGGCCGAGGTAACGGCAACGGGAATGGCAACGGTGGTCGTGACTAAAACAGATTCACAGGAAACAGGGCGACATCAGCGCCCTGTTTTTCTGTTTCGTTTGCTATAATGAAAAGAAAGCGAATAGGATGGTGACACATGGTACAACTCTCACTGAAACGCAAGATGAAAGTGTTGTTTGTGATCGACCGACTGCAAGACGATGATTTAGGTTTTCCGTTACACGGTATCAACGGCTTGAAAATGAGCCGATTGCTCGTCGAGGAGTCGATTCCGTTCGGACGTTTGATTGATGATCAAGCGATAGCCGAGGCCAGTGGCCATCCTTATTTGAAACGAATCGGCGTCGAGACGATGTTCCTCGGCGACGAACCATTCTATCCAGAACTTCTGCGGGGCAAGCGTCAAGCGCTCGCAACGCATGAAGACTACCATAAAGCGGTGCAGCGTTACACGAAACATTTGCAAGCCGTCCATTCGAAATGCACAAAGCTACATACCATCGTCTTGTTCGGACGGTCGACGCAACGGTTGTATGACGATGCGATCATTCGTCTCGAAGAAGAGAATGGACATGTCGCCGACGCCTTCAAAGAAATGGCTGTGCTGCGCTTACCTGCTGTCCATCGGCTCGTACGCGATGAACGAATCGGCGAAGTGAAAGCTATCGTGGAGCGACTCGCACCTTCGAAATCGTAAAGAAGGTGAACCTCATGCGGAAAAAACGTTCCGTGGAAGAAATGATCCATACGCTCAAGACCGACCCGGGCTTTTCTCAAAACGTGACACATTGGCATACGGTCGAGGCGAAACCGGCCCGCTACGCACCGATTCCGTCGAGTCTGCCGCCAGATCTCGTCCGGGTGCTGCATGGCCGGGGAATTGAACAACTGTACACTCATCAAGCCGAAGCAATCGAGCAGACGTCGCGTAGGAACTCGACGGTCATCGTCACACCGACCGCATCCGGGAAGACGCTCTGTTACAACCTGCCCGTCCTGTCGAAAATGATTGAACAACCGAACGCCCGGGCGCTCTATTTGTATCCGACGAAGGCGCTCGCGCAAGACCAAAACAGCGATTTGATGGAGATGGTCGAAGCGCTCGAGGGCGACTTGCGTTGCTTCACCTATGATGGCGACACGGCACCGGCAGCCCGAACGAAAGTACGGGACGCCGGCAATATCGTCATCACGAATCCAGATATGCTACATTCCGGCATCTTGCCGCACCATACGAAATGGATTCGCTTGTTCGAGAATTTAGAGTATATCGTTGTCGATGAGCTTCATACGTATCGCGGCGTGTTCGGCAGCCATGTCGCCAACGTCTTCCGCCGCCTGAAACGGATTTGCGCCTATTACGGGAGTCATCCGAAATGGATTATGACGTCGGCGACGATTGCCAACCCGGTCGAGCTGGCTGAACTGTTGACGGAAGAAGACGTCGTCCTCGTCGACAATAACGGGGCGCCACAAGGCAAGAAGCATTTGATTTTCTATAACCCGCCCGTCGTCAATGAAGCGCTCGGTATTCGCCGGAGTGCCACGCTCGAGACGAAGCGTATCGCTTCCAAACTGGTCGAGGCGGACATCCAGACGATCGTCTTCGCCCGCTCACGCGTCAGGGTCGAAGTGTTGTTGACGTATTTACAAGAATTGACGCGGCGCGAGCTTGGTCCTAAATCGATTGTCGGATACCGGGGTGGTTATTTGCCATCGGAGCGTCGCGAAATCGAACGCCGGCTCCGTAACGGGGAGATTAAGGCCGTCGTCTCGACGAATGCGCTTGAACTCGGCGTCGATATCGGCCAATTGCAAGCGTGTGTGTTGAACGGTTATCCGGGCACGGTCGCCTCGATGTGGCAACAAGCCGGCCGGGCCGGACGCCGTCATTCCGAGGCGCTCGTCATCTTCGTCGCCTCATCGTCATCGCTCGACCAACTCGTCGTCGAACAACCCGATTTGATTTTAGACCGGTCTCCGGAAGCGGCTCGTCTCGACCCGAACAATTTAATCATCCTCGTCGACCATATGAAATGTGCCGCCTTCGAACTGCCTTTCCAGAAAGGGGAGCGGTTCGGCACAGTCGAGACGGAAGAGATTCTCGATTTTTTGACGGACGCCCACATTTTGCACGAACGGGCCGATAAATATTATTGGATGACCGATGCGTTCCCCGCCCATGACATCTCGCTTCGGACGAGTGACCAAGAGAACGTCGTCATCGTCGATCAAACCGCGAAGAACCAAGTCATCGGTGAGATGGATACGTTCAGCGCGATGACATTGCTCCACGACGAAGCCATCTATTTACATGGCGCCGAGCAGTATCAAGTCGAACGTCTCGACTTCGAAGAGAAGAAAGCGTACGTCCGACGCGTCGACGTCGACTACTATACGGACGCCAATTTGGCAGTCGAACTGAAAGTGTTGGAAGAGAACAAGACGACCGGCGTGAAGACGTTTGGGGAAGTGTCGGTCATCGCGATGGCGACCCTGTTCAAGAAAATCAAGTTCGGGACGCATGAGAATATCGGTTCCGGACCGATTCACTTGCCGGAGCGGGAACTTCATACGACCGCGACATGGTTTACGCTCGACGAACGGTTCGCCTATTCAGAGGCCGACATGGAAGACCAGCTCGAGGCGGTCAGCGATCTGTTGCGACGCCTGGCCCCGCTCTATTTGATGTGTGACACGCTTGATCTGTTCACGACGATTCAAATGAAAGCGACCCATACGAATAAACCGACCGTTTATTTATATGACCGTTATCCGGGCGGCATCGGGCTGAGCGAAGCACTTTATCGCGACGCCGATGAGGTCTTGGATGCGGCCATTCGAACGGTCGACGATTGTCCGTGCGAGAGCGGTTGTCCGCGCTGTGTCGGAATGATTGGCTACGGTGACTTTAAACAGCAGGTCGTCAGACAGTTGCAAGCATTGAAAGGAACGATATGAAAGCAAAACTATCACGACTCATTAAAACGAATGAACCGAAACAGGTGACCGTGACGCCGGACGACGTCGAGCAAGCGAAATGGCGGGCCCGAGGCGGAGAGATTTTGACGTTCGAACAAGAGTGGTGCGTCCGCTTGAAACAGATTTATCCACTCGATGAGACGTATCATGATTATACGTTCGGAGAGGCGAAAGCCTCGCTCGCGACATCGACCCATCCGTTCTTTCAAGTCGATGTGCCATCCGAACAGGTATTGTTCATGGACACCGAGACGACCGGGCTTCGCGGCTCCGGCACCTCAATCTTTTTAATCGGCTTCGCGCGCTTCCAAGACGATCATCTGGAGATGATTCAGTACGTGTTGCCGCACCCGGCATTCGAGACCGCGTTCTACTATCACTTCTTGAATGACATCGGCGACGAGGTTCGTTTCGTGACGTATAACGGCAAGTCGTTCGACTGGCCCCAAATCAAAACAAGGCATACGTTCGTCCGTTCGAAAGTGAAGGCGCTCCCGGCCGTCGGCCACGTCGATTTGTTGCATGCCTCACGTCGTCTGTTGAAACCGACGCTTGAATCGGTCTCGCTCAAAGCGGTCGAGGCCCATTTCGGTCATGCCCGGACGGACGACATGCCCGGCTTTTTGGCGCCGATGCACTATTTTCAATACGTGAAAGAACGGGAACCGGATATCATCCAGCCCGTCATCGAACACCACCATGCCGACTGTTTGAGTCTCGTCTCGCTCTATAAACGGCTCTGTCATCTCGTCGAAGCTGATGAGACGCCGTTCGGGGAAGAGCGGGCCCACTGGTTGAACGATCTCGGTAATGCCGAGGCGGCGCTTCAAGAATATGAGCGGCTTGAACAGCCGACGAAACGTGCCTTGATGCGTCAAGCCCTGCTGTTGAAACGGACCGGCCAGATGGAGCAGGCGTTGCCGCTGTTCGAACAGGTCGGTACGGTCGAGGCATTCGTCGAGCTCGCGAAATATGCCGAACATCATCAAAAAGACATCAACCGAGCCATCACGTTCACCGAGCAGGCGCTGACGCTCTCGGAACGGAAAGAGACGGTACTTCGACAGACCGCCTTTACCGAGATGCGGGCACTCCGTCATCGGATGAATCGGTTAGAAAGGAAGCGGTCATGAAAGTTGTCGCCATCACAGGATATCGTCCACATGAGCTCGGCATCTTCAAAGCCGACCATCCTGGCATCGATATCATCAAAGAAGCTTACGAGCGAAAAATAATGGAAGCAATCGAGCGTGGGGCCGAATGGTTCATCTTTAGTGGCACGAACGGTTGTGAATTGTGGGCTGGAGAAGTATTGTTAGAGTTAAGAGAATCTTATCCAATCAAAATTGCCGTGTTTCCACCTTTTTTACAGATGGAAGAGAAGTACAAGCCGTTTGAACAAGAACTGTTCATCCGCTTGCAGCTCGAGGCTGACTTTTTTGAACCGCTGACCCAACGTCCGTACGAGGACCCGAGCCAATTGCGCGCAAAAACCGCCTTCTTTTTGGACAAAGCAGCAGGATTAATCACGCTGTATGACGAAGAGACGGGGGGAAGCCCTCGTTTTCTCGTCGAAGGGGCTAAACGAAAACACCAGATGGAGTTATTCTTGATTACGCCGGAAGAGTTACGTGTAATCGAAGAAGAAAAACAATGGGAACAACATTGGGAGTGAAAATCATGCAGACCGAACTAACAGCTGAAGCCATTTATAAACAAGAATTCAAGACAGCCCTCCGTGGCTACTCACAAGAAGAAGTCGACCAGTTTTTGGACGTCGTCATCCGCGATTACGAGAAGATGACGAAAGAAATCGAACGGTTGCGCCAAGAGAACGAGTCGCTTCGTCGCGGTTCGAACGAACAAGCAGCAGAACCGGTCAAACCGGCCCAGCCTGTCGCGTCGAACTATGACATGTTGCGACGCATCTCGAATTTAGAAAAGGCCGTCTTCGGAAAACAGGTCGGTCCAAGCGAATAAAGGGAGGAGGTGGAGAAGATGTTACAAGTATTGACGGCCGTCAAGAAAGAACCTGAGAAACGACAGACGAAAGGCTTGTTCCGCACGAAAGAAGAAGTCATCGCACCACCGAAATCGTACACGGACGAGATCGTTGAGATCATTCGTCATACGTGTCGCTTTGATTGGATGATGATTGAACACGTCCAGCTCGGCGATGACGTTCTCGATTATGTGTTGGTCGGACCGAAAGGCGTCTTTTTAGTCCGCATCAACCGGACGACGTCGGCCGTCCATATGACGAACCGGGATTGTCGTCTCGAGACACCGCTCGGTTGGAAAAACATCTATCCGCATCCGATGGAAGAGCTTGAGCGGATGACGAAGCATGCCCGGAGCGTCTTGAAGAGGCAATGCGGACAAGCTGTCCCCGTCACGTCATTTTTAATATTCCCGGAGACACCACGTCTCAAAGTGGAACGCATCAAAGCGAACTGTGCCGAGACATTCGATGTGATTGACGACGTCATCACGAAGACGAAGCTCGAGCTGTTGTCTGAGGCGACGATTAAACACATCGCCTACTATTGCTCGGAGCGGCAAGTACATAAATGAAAATGGCGCTGAAGAGTCAGCGCCGTTTTCATTGTAGGAGGTTTTCTGAATGTTATCTTGGCTGGGGATGACGAAGGGAGAGAAGAAGGGACGTCAATTTTTTGGGAGCACGCAGAAGAGAACGGTGACCCTTGTTCTGCTTACGTCCCTGATGGTGCTGTTCGGTGTGAAATCTCTATTGACTTCCTTAATCCCAGTAGCATATCTAGCTGACTCCATTATTGCTGTTCTGCCAGGTACGTTGGGAATCCTGGTTGCTTTGGTCTACGTATTAATTTTAGAACGATTACTGGGGGACAAAGCCGACAACAAAAAGTTATAGGAAGCGAGAAAGTGGTAAAAATACAAACTCCTTGTGCCCGGTCGGACAAATACAAAGGCTGCAGACGATGTTTATGTCTACAGCCTGACAAAACGGCGCTGTAGTTTCAGCGTCGTTTTCATTTCAATAATTGTCGAGCCTTCTGTTCGTCTTTGCGATGGACGAACAAGGCGACCCGGTCGTCCAAGTTTTTGGCGAGCGGGCGGAACAGGCGGCCGGTCGGCAAACCGTGCTCGACGCGACACGTGATGCCTTGTTCTGTTAAGTACGTATAGTCGTCCAACAGCGCCTCGCCTTGTTTGCCAAACGCCTCACCGAAGCGGACCCACTGCAAGTTGCGGACGGCGCGGATTGAGACGAGCACAACGAATGTGATGCCTAAGACGATAATTAAAATAGTTTCCAAATTCAAAGCGTTCAACCCCTTCTTTACATAATTTTAAGGGCGCAACCGCTTGAAAGCAACAACGATGGACCGGTATACTCAAAAGAAAGTGGGGGATGACTATGAAAACAACGATTCAATCGCGTCGCGAAGCCGTGACGCTGCTAGAAGACAAGCACGTGCTCTACATTCGCATCCATAATGGACAGACCGGGATGATCAAACAAACCGATGATGGCATCATCGTCGCAATCCCGAATGAAGAGACGGACAAAGTTGATTTTCGCAAGTTGGAAGATATCGAAGCGTTCGAGGCGTTTTATGACTTGACGCTGTCGAAACCAGGGACGCTTTATTACAATCAAGCGTAAACAAAAGCTCCACTCAAATCCGAGTGGAGCTTTTGTCATAGGGACGGCAACCATGCTGCCATTGTCGCTTGTAGCGCTTCCGGGCGAAGATGCCGCTGCTTGTGGAGCAGATAACCGTCCGGACGGATGACGAGGACGCCGCGTTTCATGAACAGCGATTTCGCGAGCTCGTTGCCTTGATCGAAGAAGGGACGGCTCGTCTTCGACAGCGTGATGATTTGGAAGAACGATTGATAATCGTTCAAATAGTCATACAACGCGCTCGCATCCCGTTTATCGTCGTCGAGCACGAGCACTTGGAAGCGACCGTCGGCGACTTCTGAAATCTTCGTGCGGAGTCCGTCGTCCGTCCGGATAATCTCGATCTCCGGGAAGATCTTGCCTTCGGTGACGCGTAAAAACGGGACGCGGGAATGTCCAGGATACGACAAGTGTAGCTGGGCAATCCGTTCCGTGATTTTTTGGTTGATGAGATTGACGCGCGTGAAGACGTCGGCGCCGAGTGCTTGGAACGGCAGGAGGACTGGGAGCGTTGTCTGTAACACTTCGGTCGCCACGTTCGTCGTCTGCAGGACGTTACGGGCCACATGCTCGCGCTCATCGCGATACGAATCGACGACGCGGAACGGGGCACCCGCCTTCAAATGAAGCCACAGCTTCCAGCCGAGGTTGAACGAATCGGCGATGCCGGTATTCATCCCTTGTCCGCCGACAGGTGAATTGATATGGGCGGCGTCACCCATGAGAATGACGCGATTGTGAATGAATGAGTCAACCATGCGGTTATGGACCCGGAACAATGAGAACCATTCGACCTCGTCGATTTCGACATCCATATGGCTGCGCTGTTCGATCAACTCACGCAATTCCGCCTCGCTGAACGACTCATCGCTCGCGAGATTGCCGGTGATGCGAATCGTGTCGTCCGTGAGCGGGAAGACTTCCAATACACCGCGGTCCGAAAAGAAAATATGCACCTCTTCACGCGAGATGTTCCATTTGGCTTTCATGTCGGCGAGCACCCACGATTCCTTGAACGATTTTCCGCTGAACGGCAGAGCGAGCATGCGTCGAATCGAACTGTTCGCTCCGTCGGCCGCCACGACATATTTGGCCTCGATTGTCCGGTTTGAGTCTGACTCCAAATGTGCGAGCACACGAGACGGGTAATGAGTCAGTGACACGAGCGCTTCGCCACGCTGTACGTAATGCCCGTGCTCGTTTAACGCCGCCTCGAGAATTGCTTCGGTCTCGTTTTGACGGAGCAACGTCACGAACGGATAGGGCGTGACGAGACGGGAGAATTCGAGCTTGGCCGTCCATTGTCCTGAAAAATATAGATTTCCTTTCTCGATGGTCCGCGCCCGGTCGAGCACTTCTTTGGCGACATCGAGACGAGAGAAGACTTCAATCGTCCGAGGTTGAATCCCGATGGCGCGGGAGTTGTTCGACGGTGTCGTCTTGCGATCGATGATTTCAAATGAGATTCCATATCTGGCTAACGTCAGCGCGAGCGTGAGTCCGGTCGGGCCCGCCCCGACAATCAATACATCAACTTGTTTGTCCACCACATCTACCATCTCCTATCATTAATAATGATATTTCCGACATTTGATGCGTTTAAACGAGGAGACAACGGTGGAACTGTAGAAACATAGAGAATGAGGTGGAGAACATGAAACAATCGTGGATCACGGAACAACAATTGCGTGACAGTTTTTCGATGGAAGAGAATTATGAACAGACGGCTGCCGTGTTGATTCCTTTGGTCGAGGTCGATGGAGCGTGGCATGTCATCTTTGAAGTGCGCGCCCATACGATGCGGCGCCAGCCTGGAGAAATCTCATTCCCGGGCGGCCGTCTCGATCCTGGCGAGACCCCGGTCGAAGCGGCTATTCGTGAGACGAGTGAGGAGCTATTGCTCGCGATGGAAGAGATTGAAGTGATCGGTCGCCTGCAACCTCTCGCGACGCCACATCGGCAACTGATCTATCCGTTCGTGGGGGTGATTCCGACAATCCCTGACGTCCGTCACACCGATGAAGTCGACCATCTGTTCTCAATCCCGGTCGAGACGTTGCTGTTGCTCGACCCGTTCCACGGCGAAATGGAATGGACGATGAATCCTGATCAAAATATTCCGTTTGACCGGATGGCGAATGCTAAAGCGTACGAAAAACGGGTAATTAAAATGAGAGAACCTTTTTATGAACATGAACACTACATTATTTGGGGATTGACTGGGAAAATTTTGACACAATTTATTAAACGGCTTAAAGAAAACGTATTCAAACCGATATAATTTCGTTATAATGATAGAAACAAATTTAAGATTGGAAGTGAATGGTTGTGTCTGTAGAATTCGTTGTGGGTGATATCGTCAAGTCAACTCGTGAAGGTTGGGTCGCAGAAGTGACTGCCGTATTGACCAATACGGTCATCGGGGACGTTTCCATCATGGAAGAATTTCAACAGCTTGGTCTCGAATTCGAGAAGCAAGTTTTACTGAAAAAAGATTTGGAATTGATCGAACGCGCCAGCTGACCTTTTAATCGAAAGGGATGATTCAGGTGTCCATTGACAAAAAAGTTCGTGAATGGGAAGAGGCCGGTTTACTGGATGAAGTGACCGGTCAGCGCTTGGTCGAGTATGAACATAAGAAGTTGGCGGTCGGTGACAAACGTGAGCACAAACCGCCTATTCTTGTGATTATCGGATCGATTTTGCTCGCACTTAGTCTATTCAGTTTTGTCGCGGCCAATTGGCAAGCGATTCCTGATCTTGTGAAAGTCGCCATTTTCCTCGTGTTTATGGTCGGGATGTATGTGACCGCCGAACGCCTGCAAGTGAAAGCGTCACGCTATGTCACGCTATTCCGACTGTTAGGCGTCGCCTTTTTCGTCGCCACGATGATCGTCATTTTCTCGACGTATAATCTTTCCTCGCAAATTCCGTTCTTATTCTGGTTATTCCTTGCCGTCGCCGTCATGCACAAATTGATTTTCAAACATCCGATTTTCACGTTCTTGGCCGCACTCGCTGCTTTTTTGGCAATCACGAATAGTTTTCAAGGCATCGGCATCACGTTGATTGCGTTCGGATTGATCGTGACGTGGGTCTGGTTCCATTATGGGGACAACGAGCTCGATCGCATTTTCGCCTGGTTCGGCTTCTACGGCCTATTGATCACGATTGGTCAGTACGCCGACTATGAAGGCCGCTTTTGGCCGCTATGGACACTCGCTGCGCTACACGTCTTGTTTCTCGTTTATCAGGAGCGGGCCCAATGGAACTATCTGTACCTGTTCGTCGCAGCCGTCCTATCAATCGGCTATTTGATTAATGCGACGGAAGGCTGGTTGTCGCAACGAACGCCGTCGGTCATCGAGGCGACAATCCTTTCGGTCGTCCTCGTCGCCGTCTATTTGTTGCACCGACGTCCAGATTTGATGTGGGTCAGCCTGCTCGCCGTCATCCCCTTCTCATTGTTCGAGGATTCGGGCATCTTGCTGGCCATCCTGCTTGAAGCGGTCGCCCTCGCTTATCTCGTCTATCAAGACCATAATCGCAAACCGATCGTGCTCGCCTTCATCTATTTCTTGCTCGTTCAAATGACGATCTACTTCATCTATGTTTGGGATAAACTCGATATTTCACTTTTCTTCCTCATCGGAGCATTGATCGTCTTCGCATTGTCGCTCGCCTTGTGGTGGCGCAGCCGTAGTCGTACTACGAGAGGGGATGCTCAGACATGAAACGATTGACGCCTTGGCTAGTACCGATTGTGCAAGTGTTGATAGCCGTCGGGTTTATACTGCTCGTCTATGCGGTCTCCTGGTTCGGTGAGACATATACGTTCAAAGCGACTTCCTACGAACCGTACGACCCGTTTTTCGGAGACTTCGTCTATTTGGAGTATGACTCGTTCGAAGGAAGACAAGATGTCGAGTCAGGGACAGTATACGTCTCATTCAAAACGGGGGACGATGGATATGCGACCATTGACCGGGTCAGTTCACGGCCGTTTTTCGGAGGCACTCGGGCCAACTATTACGACCGCCAAGTATATATTGATGATATGAGTTCGTATCGTGTCGCTGAGGAAGAGACATCAGCAATCGAAGGAGCGAAGACGTTCGAAGTGGACGTCGACGTGGCACCTTGGGGCATGGTAAGACCTCACGATTTGCGCTCGACCGAAGCTGAAACAGAATGACAATCAGATTACAGATTTGTTACACTATATGTTGTAACGAATCTGTAATTTTTTATTAAAACGCTTGGTAGAGCTATGTTCCACGTAAATGTTACAGATTGTAACCGATAGAGAGTCGATGTGTCAGAAATATTTCACTTCATCAAAATCCCTTCTCGGGGTCGGACGGACATGGTAAATTAACTCCTGTTCGTTAGATGACGAGAAAGGTGCTGACCTATTGATTATGCATTCCTTAAAATATATGATGACTGTCCTACTTATGGCGGTGGGAACGTTCGCGTTTGCCGCGACGGCGGATGCCGCCCAAATCGGGATTGGGACGGAACAAAAAATTGTCCAAAACCCACTTGAATTGGAACGAAAAGCGATCGAGCAAGAACGCCAACAAAAGATTGCACGAGAAAAACGACTAGCCGAACAGAAACGGATCGCGGAAGAAAAACGTGTGGCTGAAGCGAAACGGATTGCGGAAGAAAAACGTGCCGCCGAAGAGAAAGCCGAGCGAGAGCAGGCAGAGCGTGAAGCAAAAGCAGAACGTTTGGCCGAAGAAAAACGTGTCGCTACCGAGCAGGCACGACAAGAAGAAGCGAAACGTCAAGCCGCAACTTCGAAAAAGCAATCGACGGTGTCGACAACGACTGCAACTCCAGTCTCGACGACAGGACGCTCCATTCAAGCCGAGTCGACGGCGTACACGAACGATGCAGCCGATAACGGCTCATACGGGGGCCGCGTCTTGACGGCAACCGGTCATGATGTCACGGATTCGATTTTCTATAACGGCATGCGTATCATCGCCGTCGATCCAGCTGTCATTCCACTTGGAACGATTGTTCAAATCGAAGGTGTCGGTCAAGCGATCGCCTTGGATACGGGTGGACGCATCAAAGGAAATATCGTCGACTTGCTCGTCGATACGAAAGACGAGGCCATCAACTGGGGTCGTCGCCACATCACGATTACACTTCCATAACAGCAGGTTCTCCTTCAGGAGGACCTTTTTTTGTGCCTTGTTTCATGATTTTACTTATCGGCAGTGGTCATACGCACCAGATAGCACGTCCGATTGTTTAACAAACGTTGGAAACGGGCAAACTAATATTTGACTTTCATGAAAAAGTTACGAGCCGAGGAGGGGTAGAGTTGATAGAATTTCAAAATGTGTCCAAGCGCTACGAAGACGGGACGCTAGCCGTCAAAGACTTGGATTTGACAGTCCGTAAAGGAGAGATTTTTGTCTTAATCGGGCCATCGGGGTGCGGGAAGACTACGACGATGAAGATGGTGAATCGACTGATTGACCATACAGATGGAAAAATCCTCATCGACGGGAAAGAGATTTATCAATTCGATATATACGAGTTGCGACGCAACATCGGTTATGTGCTCCAACAAATTGCCTTATTCCCTCATTTAACGGTCGAGGAAAATATTTCTGTCGTTCCCGAATTATTGAAATGGCCGAAACAGAAGACGAAGGACCGCGTGACCGAACTCATGAACATTGCAGGGCTGGATCCGGTCTTGCGAGTGAAAAAGCCAACGGAACTATCCGGTGGACAGCAACAACGCGTCGGCGTATTGCGGGCGCTTGCAGCCGACCCAGAAGTCATCTTGATGGATGAACCGTTCTCGGCGCTCGATCCGATTAGCCGAGGTCAGCTTCAAGATGATATTAAACGCTTGAACGATGAGCTCGGGAAGACGATTCTGTTCGTGACCCATGACATGCAAGAAGCGATGAAACTAGGGGATCGCATCGCCTTGATGCGTGATGGCGAATTGGTCGTCATCGGTACTCCAGATGAAATCAGAGCGAGTACGGATCCGTTCGTCCTCGACTTTACCCAACGTGGAAGAGGTGAGGTAGATGCTTGAGACATTTCAAAACCGGCGTGGCGAACTCGTCGAGGCGCTGATTGAGCACTTGCAGCTCTCCGTCGTATCACTCTTGATAGCCGTCTTAATCGCCGTTCCGCTCGGGATTTGGTTGACGCGTCGCAAGAAAGTGGCCGAGACCGCAATAGGCGTTACCGCCATCATTCAAACGATTCCTTCTTTGGCGTTACTCGGTCTTATGATTCCGCTCGTCGGGATTGGTGCCTTACCGGCGACGATTGCCCTCGTGCTATATGCCTTGCTCCCGATTTTACGAAATACATTCACCGGGCTGAACGAGGTCGATAAATCTCTCATCGAAGCGGCCCGGGCTTGTGGGATGAAACCGAACCAAAGTTTGATGAAAGTCGAACTCCCGCTCGCGCTACCGGTCATCATGGCCGGGATTCGAACGGCGATGGTGCTGATTGTCGGAACGGCGACGCTCGCCGCCCTTGTCGGCGCTGGTGGGCTCGGGACGTTAATCCTTCTCGGGATCAACCGAAACGACAATTACTTAATTCTGCTCGGGGCAATCCCGGCCGCCATCCTTGCCTTGTTGTTTGATTTCTTGCTTCGCCAAATGGAAGGGGCGACGGCAACCCGGAACAAGACGAAATTGATTGCCGTCTCGACCGTGTTGGCACTCATCGTCGCGGCCCCGCTCGCCTTCGGTCGGACGCAACAGACCGACCTTGTCATCGCGGGGAAACTCGGGCCAGAGCCTGAGATTTTAATGAACATGTATAAGCTGTTGATTGAAGATCAGACTGACTTGTCTGTATCCGTCCGTCCGAACTTCGGAGAGACGACGTTCGTCTGGGGCGCGTTACAATCTGGTGATGTCGACATCTATCCAGAATTCACAGGAACGGTGCTCGCGAGTCTCGTGAAAGAGACACCGAACTCGAACGATGCCCGTGAAGTGTATGAACAGGCTCGGGACGCGCTCGCCGATGACGGCTATGCGTTGCTTGAACCGATGCAGTTCAACAACACGTACGCCATCGCGATCCCACGCGACTATGCCGAGCAAGAAGACATCACGACCATCTCGGATTTACGAAACGTTCAATCGGATATTAAAGCCGGATTCACGCTCGAGTTCACGGACCGTGAAGACGGATACCCGGGACTGCAACAAGCGTATGGACTCGATTTCCCGTCGGTCGTCTCGATGGAACAAAAGTTGCGCTATCGTGCTATCGCACGTGGAGACGTCAACCTCGTCGATGCGTATGCGACCGACCCGGATATCGCTGAGAACGAATTGCTTGTCCTCGAGGACGATCAACAGTTCTTCCCACCTTATCAAGGAGCTCCGTTGGTGAAACAAGAGACGCTCGATGAACATCCGGAAATCGAGGATGCCCTCAACCAATTGGGTGGTAAAATTACTGACGAAGAGATGTCTGAATTGAACCGTCGCGTCGCGTACGGGAATGAACGGGCGTATGACGTCGCGAAAGATTTCTTGGAGCAGGCGGGCTTATTATGAGAGCATTGATTATCTCCAATCCCACGTCTGGCGGGAACGAGACGATGCTCGGTGAGGTAGTCGGGACGATTGAATCGTTATACGATGAGATTTTGATTCGGAAGACGCTCGCGCAAGGAGACGCCGGTCGTTTCGCCGAAGAGAGCGGGGCTTACGAGCACTTGATTGTCATCGGCGGGGACGGGACGCTTCACGAGGTCGTCAATGGCTTGATGAAGCTTCCGCGGGATGAACGGCCGACAATCGGTCTGATTCCGGCCGGCACGTGTAATGATTTCGCCCGTGCCCTCGCTCTACCGGTCGAACCGATCGAGGCGGCCCGTTTGTTCAAGATGAGTTACGCGCAAAAGGTCGATGTGATGCGAGTCAACGAACGGTACGGGCTCAACTTCATCGGGGTCGGCCTGATCGCAGACGCGTCGAGACAAATCGATCCGCTCCAAAAAGAATCACTCGGGTCAATCGGTTACTTTTTAGCGACAATCCGGCAGTTTCGTGAACTCGATCCGTTCGACGTTCGCATCGAACACGGAGGGGAAGTCGTCCACGATGGACCAGTCAGCTTCTTATATGTAGGGAACGGGGCTTATCTCGGGACAGTACCGACGAAGCTCCCGACCCAATCGTTCACGGACGGACTCGTCGAGGTCGTCCATAGTTCCGCCATCGGCTTCCCGATGATTCGTCAATTGTTGACCCAACAGCTCGGGCTCGAACAGTCGTCTCCGGAATGGGTGCATCTACAGATGTCTCAACTGACCGTCCATTTGAGTGAATCTCAAATCATCGACGTCGATGGGGAGCACTTCGAGGCTGAACGGTTGGATATCGATGTCTTGCCGGGCGAGTTGTCATTTCTTGTCCCGTCACACTAAAAATCTATAAAAATTGCTGACAGAGAAAAGAATTCAGACTTTTCTCTGTTTTTAGTTGTTCTCATTTCTGAACCGTGTTAGTATTTCACTATTATTATGAAAAAAGATATGAAAACAGGAAGTAGGGATGGTAATGGCGCAAAATTCGTTCGCCTCAAAAATTGGATTCATCTTAGCGGCCGCAGGGTCTGCGATTGGTCTCGGTGCAATCTGGAAATTTCCGTATGTCACCGGCACAAGTGGAGGCGGCGCCTTTTTGCTCATGTTTTTAGCGTTCACGCTCTTACTCGGGTTACCGCTATTGATTGGTGAATTCATCGTCGGACGCTCGACACAAAAGACGGCACTGCTCGCTTTCAAAAAATTAGGCCACGGGCGTTGGACACTCGTCGGCTACCTCGGCGTCATCGCATGTTTCTTATTGCTCTCATTCTACAGTGTCATCGGCGGTTGGGTTTTAATCTATGTCGGGCTCGGATTGAGCGGGACATTGAACGGACGTTCTCCCGACGAGTTCGGTGTCGTTTTCGGAGATGTCGTCTCATCTCCAGGCATCGCCGTGTTCGGTCAGTTCTTGTTCTTATTGATTACGCTTTTAATCGTCTTGAAAGGTGTCGAGGCTGGCATCGAGCGCATGAGTAAGATTTTAATGCCGCTCTTGTTCGTCAGTTTCATCGTGCTCGTCATCCGTTCGTTGACGCTCGACGGTGCGATGGAAGGGGTTCGCTTCTTCTTGCAGCCTGACTTCTCGGCCTTGACCGGTGAATCGGTTTTGTTCGCCCTCGGTCAAGCGTTCTTCTCGCTATCGCTCGGTGTCGCGGCCATGTTGACGTACGCCTCGTACATTCAGACGAAAGGTACGCTTAATCGTTCAGCGAACATGATCGTTCTCTTGAATATCGCCGTCTCGCTATTGGCAGGCCTCGCGATTTTCCCGGCCGTATTCGCTTCGGGTCTTGACCCGGCAGAGGGACCGGCGCTTCTCTTCGTCGTCTTGCCGGCCGTCTTCAACCAAGTACCGCTCGGTGGATTCTTCATGGTGTTGTTCTTCTTATTGTTCACATTCGCCTCGGTCACATCGTCGATTGCGATGCTCGAAGTCGTCGTAGCAGGTGTGACGGACAAGTTGAACGAGAAGAAACAAACGATATCGAAGCGTTACGTCACCCTGTTGTCAGCGGCCATCGTCTTCGCAGTCGGGATTCCATCGGCACTCTCGTTCGGTGTCATGAGCGAGATGCAGTTCTTAGACGGTCGCACGTTCTTCGATTCGATGGATTACATCGTCAGCTACGTATTAATGCCGGTCGGTGCGCTCTTGACGTCGATTTTCGTCGGATATATCGTCGATCAACGCATTTTGAAAGAAGAGATTCAAACGTCAGACATCGGTGTGAAGTTGTACCCGATCTGGCACTTCTTGATCCGGTACGTCATTCCGGTGACGGTCGCCGTAGTTATGGTGACGACGTGGGTCAGATTATAACGGAAGCAACCTCCTGATTCGTTGAATCAGGAGGTTTTTTGTATAGTTATCGGCAATACTTTTCGTTCTTGCGACCGAGAGAGCGCGCGGGAACGTTATGCTAAGCTTATAAAGATGACGAAACTTTTTTTGAAGGGTCACGTAAGGTACAATAGAAGTATCATGAGACGAGGTGAAACGGATGAAAACATGGATGAAATGGGCCCTGACCGGGGCAATCCTATATTTTGCCATAAGCGTTTTTGATTTCTCTTGGTTGTTTATCATCGTCGGGGCGCTCGTATTGAACGAAGTGTGGTCGAACAGCAAACGTCGGAAGCGCTCACCGGCGCCCGTCGCCAAGCGGGCCAAAAAGAAATTGTTGCTCGATGAGGACGAACCGTTCGTCGGTTCACGCATCTTGAAACCGCTCGAAGAAGCGGCACCGGTGCGCCAATTTGAAGCGACAGATGATTTAGAGCTTCAATTTTTACAGCGGACGATTGAACAAGGCTATGAGAAGTTACAACAGATTGACCGCGTCTTGCCTGAGATTAATGACATCGAGGTGCGGCGTGAGATGAAGGCGGTCTCGAAAGAGGCACACGAACTGTTCGCTGAGCTGTTCGAGAATCCTCAAGATGCCAAGCATGTCCGTGACTTGTTCACGTTCTATTTGGACTCGCTCGTATCGGTCGTATTGAAATTCAAAGAACTAGAAGGAAAACGGGTCGTCATTCAAGAAGAGACACGTGAACAGTTGATGACCAATATGCGGCTCATCGTCGACAAGTTCAAACAACAGCGCAGTCGTCTCCTCGAAGATGACGCGGTCGATTTTGAACGAGAGTTGATCATGATGGAGAGAGTATTGGCCGATCAACCAGAAGGGAGAAAAAAGCATGACTTCATCGAATGAAACGAACTGGCAGTCATGGCCAGAAGAAGAACTTACTTCCCAAACGAAAACGAAGACGGAAACCGATGCGATTTCGGACCCGTCCGTGGACTGGTCAGCGATGACCGAGAAACATGAGGTGCCGGCCATTCAAGTGAATGCCGACGTCCCACAAGCGCACCGGGAACGCATCACGCGCATCGCGGAGTCGATTGATATTAAAAAGACGGATTCCGTCATGCTGTTCGGTTCGAACGTACAACGTGAACTATCGCAATTCTCGGACCAAATCTTGACTGAGGTCCGGATGAAAGATGGCGGAGACGCCGGCAAGCTGTTGTCCGACTTGATGCAGAACGTTCGCAAGATGGACCCGGACATGTTGCAACCGGAAAAGAAGAGCTTCATGGACAACCTGCCGCTCATTGGCCGGGCCAAAAAGAAAGCCGAGAACTATAAGTTACAGTTTGAAAAGATGAGCGTCTATTTAGAAGAGGTCATCCATAATCTAGACCGAGCCAAGTTCGGTTTGATGAAGGATATCACGATGCTCGATCAAATGTACGACAAAAACAAACGCTACTTCGAAGAACTAAACGTCTATATCGCCGCTGGGGAGACGAAGCTTGATCACGTACGGAGCTATGAGATTGCCCCGCTTCGTCAAGAAGTCGAGATGTCGAAAGACCAGGTCAAACTGCAACAGTTGAACGACATGATTCAACTCGCAGACCGGTTTGAGAAGAAGTTGCACGACTTGAAACTGAGCCGGACGATCAGCCTACAGATGGCCCCGCAAATCCGGGTCATCCAGCAGAACAACCAGATTCTAGCCGAGAAAATCGAGTCGGCGGTCGTCAATACGATTCCACTCTGGAAAAACCAAGTCGTGCTCGCGCTCAGCTTGACGCGGCAAAAGACTGCGCTCCGGATGCAGCAAGACGTCACGAAGACGACGAATACTTTGCTCGAGCAGAACTCGAAGATGTTGAAAGACTCGTCAATCGAGATTGCCACGGAGAACGAGAAAGGCATCGTCTCGGTCGAGTCGCTCAAAGTGGCACACGAGAACTTGCTTTCGACGCTCGATGAGACGCTCCGGATTCAACAAGAGGGACGTCAGAAGCGTCGTGAGGCGGAACGTGAACTCGATCGGATGGAGCACGAGTTGAAAGAAAAAGTCATCGAGATTGCTTCGAAAAACAAAGAGTTGCCAAAAGAGACTGGATATTGAACGGGGAAAGTCTGAGCATTCAGACTTTCCTTTTCTTCGAGGAGGATCAACAATGGATAAACAACACCTATGGGACGAGACGTGGTTACAGTTTGCCGATATGATGGCGGTACGTCATTCGAAGTGTGCTTCTAAAAGTGTCGCTTGCGTCATCGTCAAAGATGAGAAGCCGATTTCGATTGGCCTGAACGGCACGCCGCCGGGGCATACGAACTGCAATGAAATCTTCTTAAAGCGGGATGATGGATTTTATAAGCGTGCTGAATACGTATCCGCGAATGCGGTCGACTTGCTTGAGACGCCGGTCTCGTTCATTCATGACGGTGTGACTTATATCAAATGCTCTGACCCGTACGATCATCACAATTGGTCGAAACAACATGAGATTCATGCTGAAATCAACGCAATCGGAAAGCTCGCCGCCGATTCGACGAACGCTTTCGGGGCGACGGCTTATGTGACCCATTCGCCGTGCCACGCCTGCTCGCTCGCTTTGATCGCCTCCCGCGTCGCTCGTGTCGTCTATGCGGTTGGTTATGAACATGGCGACGGTCTCGATTTGATGCGCGAGAGCGGAATTGACGTGGTACATATGCCACTTGAAAAAAGTTTTAAAAACACATTGTAAACGTTTACATTCGGTGTTATATTATTAATGTACTGCCAATGGTGTTTTACTCTTCCATTATTTGTCTCTCCTCGGAGGGACCTTTTTTTATGTTCACAACTAGGTGAGACAAAAATTCCACAAAATGTTCAACATTTCACAATCTTTTCGGGGGTTTCTTTCTTATAATGAAAGTAGATTAACGAGAGGGGAAATGTTACATGGAAAAACAAGTTCGTTTCACAGATGGTGCCTATGATGTGGAAGCGTTGATCACACTCGAAGAGGTGTGGGAAGATAAGTTCGCGATTGGAACGCATAAAGAGTTGGCAGTCAAAGCACTTAAGATCAATGGAAATGATATTTCAGAAATGAAGCACGTCCGCGCGCTACTCCGTTACTATCCGACGCTAGGTGTATCGGGCATCTTGCTCGCGCTCGATGATGCGGCAGCCGAAATCGTTCGTATGTCTGGCGACAAAGATCCTGCACTTCAGTTCGTCGAACTCGTGGCGTTACAGATGGACGAGGCGTCTACAGAGGAATTAAAAGGTTTATACGCTGAAATGGCGGTCTAAATAACAAAGGATGACAACTCCGTCATCCTTTTTTTCATTTTCAGGTTGCATTGCCGAATCAGTATGGTATTATTGTCAATAGATGAAGAAATGGAACGCCATATCGTTATCGACAACCAAAAATGGGGATCTAGATAGCTAGATCGCTGTGAAAAAGCCACGTTCATAGGAACGTGGCTTTTTTTTGTATGCTTTCGAATCCGGCACCCACATCTTTGGCAATATGGGCGTCCGAACCGAGCACGAACGGGATGCCGAGTCCGGCCGCATCAGACGCGACCTCGATCGCATACGGCTGTCCGCATTCGGGTTTGCGGAGTCCGGCCGTATTCAAATCGATCCCGAAGCCACGGGCAGCCATCGTCTGGAGCAGGCGCGACTGTTCGGCCTGGACGTTGGACCGGTCCCATACATAGTTGGACTGATATTTGATTGGTAAATCGATATGCCCGATGCGGTCCACTTTCAGGCGCTCCCATGGGAATGCGAGGCCGGCAGCAAGCGCCGTATAATATTGTTTCATCACGGCCTCGAACGAGCCGATACGTTCGACGAGGACATGAAACGTCTCGAGCGAGAAGTCGACAGGCAGGAGCTCACCGTCAACGAGTATAAAGTGTTGAGACAAGATTGTTTCATCTAATACGTCGGCATAGGGCTCGAGCAACGCCAACGTCTCAGCTTCATAGCCGGGCAAGTAGTCGATCTCTAAACCGAGGCGAAGGTCGAGTGCCGGATACTTCCGTTTTAACGACTGCAAGGCCTCGATATAATCCGGAAGCAACTCGAACGCCATCGCCGAGTCTTTGTCTGGTGTCGGGTCTTGAAACCTGGCCGGGAGCGGAGCGTGTTCGGTGAACGTGAGTGTCTTGATACCACGGGCTAACGCCTGCTCGACGTACGCCTGGAGCGGGTCTGTCGAGCCATGTGGGCAAAATGGGGTGTGAAGGTGACCATCACGGGTAAAGTCAATCATCAGGCGACATTCCTTTCGAGTTCGCCGGTTGACAGCACCGGCTTGGTTTGATAAATTTAACACACTACTTTAGTTTGGTAAAGTGATAATAAGATAAAGGGTGATATCGATGATTTGGTTCAATACAAAAGGATCCATCCCGGAAGGATGGCACGAATTGCAAGGGGAGGACGTTCTGCGTCCGAAGCAGTGGATGTTATCATTTCTCGAACGAGCCGAATCGAACGGCTACAGCGTGATCGAACCCCCACTCGTAGAATATTATTCGCACTATCAAGACTTGGCCTTGTTTGATGAGTCGGCCTATTATCGTCTGTTCGGGAATGACGGAGAGTTGCTCGTCATGCGTCCAGACTATACGTTACAAATTGCACGGAAACTCGCGGACGGTCATGAGCCGATGCGTGTCGCATATGCCGGTGCCGTCTACCGACGTACCCCGAAGCATTCGGGACAGCCGCATGAACGTCAACAGCTCGGTCTCGAATGGATTGACGGGGACGCTCCTGATATGGAGTTGATCGCCTCGTTCCTCAGTATGACCGAGCGTGTCCTGCCGCAAGACGGACTCCGGATTCAAGTTGGATCGGCTGCCTTGGTCGCTGCAGTGGCGGACGAAGCCGGTATCCCAGAACGGACGTTACGCCAATATTTGGCGCTCCGTAACTTGGAATCGCTTCGAGAACTCGCCGATACGTATCAATACCCGTTAATCGCGAAATTACCGTTCTTGATTGGTGACTCTGCACTTGATGAGTTACGTGAAGTCGCGGAGTCAAGCTTGACGGCTGCAATCGATGAAGTCGAACGGGCGGTCGAACATTTACGGTCCATCGGTTTGAATGTCTCGTACGACTTTGGTCAGACTGGTGATTTTGATTACTATTCAGGATTGACGGTGACAGGAAGCATCGACGGACGGCGCGTCCTCTCGGGTGGTCGTTATGATTCATTATACGGACATTTTGGACAATCTCGACGAGCGTTCGGCCTGTCCCTTGATTTAGAACAGTTAAGTGAGGTGATTTTATGAAGGTAGCCATCGCAAAAGGGCGCATTGAAAAAGCGGCCCGAGACTATTTCGAACAAGTCGGACTTACCGTTTGGCCTGAAAAGCGCGGCCGTGAACTGACGGTCGAAGTCGATGGGCATGAGTTCATCTTCGTTAAAGGGGATGACGTCTACAAATATGTCATTCACGGCGCCGCTGATGTCGGCGTCGTCGGCGGAGACATCTTGCGAGAGAAAACGCCGGGGGTTCTTGAAGTCGTCGACTTGCCGTTCGGCCGTTGCCGCATGGCGGTCTGCGGACCGAAAGAACGGAAGAATGGAACGAAAAAATTGAAAGTCGCGAGCAAATATCCGAATATCGCCATCTCTCATTTCGCTTCGAAACGACAGAACGTCGAAGTGATTGCATTGAACGGATCGGTCGAACTCGCACCGCTCACAGGTCTCGCCGATTGCATCGTCGATATCGTCGAGACGGGGGCGACGCTCCGCGCGAACGACCTTGAAGAATACGAGACGATTTTCACGGTGAACGCCAAGTTCATCACGAGTGAGGCGGCACTCGCCAACAATCCTGATGAATTGAAGGCGTGGATTCGTCGCTTGAGCAAGGAGGATGCCCAATGAGCACTGAAACGAACCGGACCCGGCGGGAAAGCTGGGTTGAAGTGGTCAAACCAATCCTCGAGGCCGTGGAGTCGAACGGGGACGAGGCGCTCCTCGCATTCACGAAGAAATTTGACGGCGTCGACAAAATTGAGACGGTCGATTTGACGACCTTTACGCCGCCTGAAGCATACGCCGAACTGACCGAGGCGTTGACGCTCGCCGCCGAACGCATTCGCACGTTTCACGAACGCCAGCGACGTCAAGATGACGTGTACGAAGACGGCATGTTCAGGCTTGGACGTCGTTTCATGGCGCTCGATTCGGTCGGTGTGTATGTACCAGGCGGGACGGCCGTCTATCCGTCGAGCGTGTTGATGAACATCATTCCCGCGAAAGTGGCAGGCGTGAAGCGAGTCGTCATGGTGACGCCGCCGAAACAAGACGGCATCGATTTGTCGTTATTGATTGCGGCAAAAATCGCAGGGGCGGATGAATGTTATCTCGTCGGCGGGGCGCAAGCCGTGGCCGCCTTGGCGTTCGGCACCGAGACAATTCAACCGGTCGATAAAATCGTCGGGCCTGGGAATGCCTATGTCGCGACGGCAAAATCGCTCGTCTCCCACATCGTCGGCATCGATTCGGTCGCTGGACCGTCCGAGGTGCTTATCATCGCCGATGAGACGGCCAACCCGAAATGGGTCGCCGCTGATTTGCTCGCCCAAGCCGAACACGATGTCGAAGCGACGGCACTTGCGCTCGTCACGACTGACGAATTGGCAGTAGCGATTCGACAAGAATTAGAGCGACAATTGGCTGAATTACCGCGGCGTGACATTGCGATAGAGGCGATGAAGCGCGGGGGTGTCCTCGTGAAGACGAAGCATGAGGCGATTCGTTATGCGAACGAGATGGCGGCTGAACACGTCCAACTCGCCGTCGCCGACCCGGAAGATTACATGCAAGCCATCCGTCACGGTGGATCGTTCTTCCTCGGTCATGAAGCGGCGGAGGCGTTTGGGGATTACATCGCTGGACCGAACCACGTCCTGCCGACGAGCGGGACGGCCCGTTTCTCGAGCGGTCTCTCGGTCGATGATTTTTACCGACGCCAGACGTTCCTGCAAATGACAGAACTCGATGAGCGCATCACGCGTGCCGCGATTCGAATCGCGCAACAAGAACAACTTGACGGCCACGCCCGGGCGATGGCGGTCCGATTGGAGGACGTATGAGACTGAACTATGAGACGATTCCACGCTACGTTCCGCATGCGGTCAAAGGGCACGCGTTGAATCAAAACGAAAGCCAATATGTCTTCCCAGAGCGCTTAAAGACGTCTATCCGAGAGCTTCCGCTCGACTTGAGCCATTATCCGGTCGACGAGTTGACGGCGCTTAAACAAAGCTATGCGGCGTATGCCGGTGTGAGCCCGCAGCAACTCATGGTCGGCAGTGGCAGCGATGAATTGCTCGCGATTCTCTGTCAGGCCATTCTCGATGCCAACGATGTCGTCGCCGCACCGATTCCAGACTTTTCGATGTATGGAATTTATACGCACATCGCCCGCGGGAATTTCGTACAGCCGGATACGGACGGATTGTCGTTCGAGGCGCTCATGCAGACGATTGAGGCGGAACGGCCGAAACTTGTCCTCATATCGAACCCGAACAATCCGACCGGAAAGATGTGGTCGATCGATGATCTTGAGACGATTGCCAGTCGAGTCCCGTATTTGGTCGTCGACGAAGCGTATATCGATTTCACGATGGAAGATTCATTCAAAGACCGCCTAGCGGATCACGCGAACGTCATCATTCTCCGGACGTTATCGAAAGCGTTCGGACTCGCGAATCTGCGCATCGGCTTCATGATTGCCGACGAGCGCTTAATCGAGAAGATTGACCGGTTCCGCTCGCCGTTCAATGTGAGTGGGCTGAGTGCGGCCGTGGCGACGGTCGTCTTGAACGACTCCGCTTATATCGATGAGTCGATCAACTTCCATCAAACGCAGCGACAAAAGCTTGAGACGTTGCTCGCACCGATTGGGAACGTCTTGCCAAGTCGTGCTAATTTCCTATACGTCGAGACACCGGACAGCGAAGCCTGGGCCGCCCGATTCCTTGAAAAAGACGTGCACGTTCGCGCGTTCGCAGACGGGCTTCGTGTCAGTGCGGGTACGGACGAGGCATACCGCTTGCTTCAACAAACGATAGAAGAGGTGACTTCACTTGAGAACAGCTGAGACGAAACGAGAGACAAAAGAGACGAACATTGAGCTCAAGCTTGATTTGAGCGGGACGGGGCAGAGTGACGTTAAGACAGGCGTCGGCTTCTTTGACCACATGCTGACACTGTTCGCGTTCCACAGCCAAATCGATTTGACGGTCCATGTCGAAGGGGATACGTGGGTCGACGCTCACCATACGGTCGAAGACGTCGGAATCGCCCTCGGGCAGATGATCAATCAAGCGCTCGGTGACAAAATCGGTATCCGCCGCTACGGCACGAGTTATTTGCCGATGGATGAGACGCTCGCGCGTGCCGTCGTCGACGTGTCCGGCCGTCCGTTTCTCGTCTACCGGACCGAAATCAAAAATCCGAAACTCGGGGACTTTGATACCGAGCTCGCCGAAGAGTTTTTCCGGGCCGTGGCGATGAACGCCCGCTTAACGCTTCATCTTGAGGTGCTCTACGGGTCGAACTCGCACCATATGATTGAAGGGCTGTTTAAAGCGTTCGGTCGCGCCCTCGCTGAAGCAATCGGGCAAGACGGATCGAATCGACTCCCATCGACGAAAGGACTGATCGAAGGATGAAGGTCGCGGTCATCGATTATGGAATGGGCAACGTATTCAATGTCGAACGGGCGCTCCAAGCCATCGGCTGTTACGTTACCATCACGAACGATCCTGTCGACATCGAGGCAGCTGACGCCATCTTGCTTCCGGGCGTCGGCGCATTCCCGCAGGCGATGCAATCGCTGAACGAGACGGGACTGATTCCGTTGTTAAAGCACTCGGCACAGGAGAAGCCGTTCCTTGGCATTTGCCTTGGCATGCAACTCTTATTCGAGTCGAGCACGGAAGGGATCCCGACAGAAGGACTCGGTTTGATTGAAGGCCGCGTTGAACGGATGCGTGCGAAACGTCTGCCGCACGTCGGCTGGAACTCGATTTTACGAGACGAGGACGTCTATTTCGTTCACTCGTATCACGTCATGACCGACCCGGTAAATGTAATCGCCTCTGCCGATTATATGGGTGAAGACGTGCCAGCCATCGTGCAAAAAGGGCTCGTCACGGGGATGCAGTTCCACCCGGAGAAGAGCGGCGCGTTTGGACTCAGTTTATTGAAAGAATGGAAGGAGGCGGTCGAACGTGAGATTACTACCGGCCATTGATTTGATTGACGGAAAAATCGTCCGCTTGACAGAAGGCGATTTCAATACAGAAGAACAGTACGGAGACCCGTATGAGAAATTGAAGGAGTGGCAAGGGCGCGTCCCGATGCTTCACTTGATTGATCTCGAAGGGGCGAAAGCCGGTGAACCGAGACATCTCGATGTCGTCCGCTTTGCCAAAACGTGCGGTTTCTTCGTTCAGACTGGCGGGGGCATCCGTTCCGAGGAAGCGCTCGATGCGGTCATGGCGACCGGTGCGGACCGGGTCTTGCTCGGGACGAAAGCGTTCACAGACTCGGATTTCTTGAACCGGGCGCTCGCGAAGTACGGGGATCGTGTCGCCGTCGCCCTCGATGCCTATGATGGCATCGTCGCCGTCAACGGCTGGCAAGAAGCGACCGACTTAAAAGATATCGATGCCGCGAAAGGGCTCGTTGACCGTGGTGTCAAAACGATTCTTTATACGGACATCGGGTCGGACGGGAAGTTGAACGGACCTAATCTCGAGCGGATGAAGGCGTTGCGCGAGGCTGTTTCAGTCACGATTATCGCTTCGGGAGGTGTGACGACCGAGGCTGATGTCGAAGCACTTCAAGCGGCCGGTATCGACGAAGCGGTCGTCGGGAAGGCACTACTTTCCGGACAAGTCAGCCTCGATGACTTGATTGAGTGGGAGGCGCGCCATGCTTAAACGTCGCATTATCCCTTGTCTTGATGTGAAAGACGGCCGTGTCGTCAAAGGAATCGAGTTCGTGGCACTCCGCGATATCGGCGATCCGGTCGAGATTGCTAAATATTATGATGCCTCGGGTGCCGATGAACTTGTGTTTCTCGATATCACCGCGAGTACGGAACGCCGCCAGACGATGCTCGACGTCGTCAGTGCCGTCGCCCGGAAAGTGTTCATTCCGCTCACAGTCGGTGGCGGTATTCGGTCGCTTGAGGATATTTCCTCGCTCTTAAAAGCCGGGGCCGATAAAGTGTCGCTCAACACGCTCGCCGTCGAATCCCCTGATTTGATTAAACGAGCGGCCGAGCGGTTCGGGTCACAATGTATCGTCATCGCCATCGACGTCAAGTTCGAAGACGACGATTACTTCGTCTATACGTATGGTGGGAAGAACCGGACCGAGTTGCGGGCCGTCGATTGGGCAAAGCAAGTGGCTGCACTTGGGGCGGGTGAACTGCTCGTCACGTCGATGAATCAGGACGGAAAGCAGAGCGGGTACGATTTGCGAATCCTTGATTTGCTGCGGGACGCCGTCGATATTCCGATTATCGCCTCTGGCGGTGCCGGGAACGCGAATCATGTCGTCGACGCGCTCGAGAAGGTCGATGCGGCGCTACTCGCCTCGATTTTGCATGACCGGAAAACGACAGTGGAAGAGGTGAAGCACGTATGCAACGAGCACAACTTGCCGATGCGGTTCGTTACGACGCAAACGGATTGATTCCAGCCATCATCGTGTCGACAGCGGACGACGCCGTCCTCATGTTAGGCTATATGAACGATGAGGCGATTCAAAAGACGCTCGAGACGAACACAGTCACGTTCTGGTCACGTTCGAAAGGGCGACTCTGGATGAAAGGGGAGTCGAGCGGAAATACGCTCGAGCTCGAAAGCATCCACGTCGATTGTGACCAAGACGCACTCTTGGTCCGTGTCCGTGCCAATGGACCGACGTGTCATACGGGAAATCGAAGCTGCTTTTTCACGGAGGTGGAAGGATGATTCACGAATTAGAGAAGTTGATTCAAGAACGACAGGCGTCACCGAAAGAAGGGTCTTATACGTCTTATCTATTCGACCAAGGTGTCGACAAGATTGCCAAGAAGTTTGGGGAAGAGTCGTTCGAAGTCGTCATCGCGGCACTGAACGATGAAGATTTAGTCGAAGAGTCGGCCGATCTCTTGTACCACTTGCTCGTCTTGCTCGCCGCCAAAGGCGTATCATTACAAGACGTCGAGACGATCCTCGCCAAACGACATGGGACGACGACTCCGGCTAAACCACGCCGTGACGTCACGGACTGGTAACACAAAAGGAACGAAGCCACAAGCGGCTTCGTTCCTTTTGATTAGCGGTTGACCGAGGCGGCCATGCGAATATACGTATGGCGCCGTCCCCGGATGGCGATTGATAACGCCTGAATGTTCTCCGGCGTGGCGATTCCGGACAATCCGGCATCGCCGATATGGAACAGATCGGTCCCGCCGCGTTTCGAGGACAAGGCAATGTCACGAATCGTCGCTTCATCTGACCCTTCTTGCGAGGTACCGATGGCGGCGAGAACGAGTTTATCCAACGCCTGAATCTCGCGCGTGACTTCATAGAATTCATTTTCGCGGACGCCAGGAACGGTGCCGGGCGCTGGAATCAAGATAATGTCGGCCCCGGCCTCAGCAAAGCGGACATACGCCTCTTGATCGAGCACTCGGCCGACACCGGCTTGGTGCATCTTGCCGGCGATGATGACCCCAGCGAACTCTTGGCGCGCGTTGATGATGGCTTGCTCGATTGCCTCATTTGTCACCCCGGTATTCGGGTTTCCGGTCAAGCAAATGAAGTCGATGCCAAGCTCGGACGCTCTGGCGAATGCTTCCCGTGTCGCGAGCCGTCCTTGTTTCACGTCATACATGTCCGCTGATTTCTCGGAGAAGTCGACTGGTTCGAGGTTGACCCCAATCGGCAAACCGACGAGCCGCTTCAATTCCATTATCGGATTGTCAGACATTGTCTCGCCCGGTACGTTACCGAACAAGGCGTGGCTTTCGAGACCCTTTATGTACGGGTGGAACACGTCGAGCATATTCAATAGAATCATATCGGCTCCGAACGCTCGAGCGAGTTCGGCGTTCGTCACTTCTGGATAGAGCGGCTGCACGGTCGGGATGACCTCGGCGAGGACGGTCCGCCCCTCGGCTTTCCGAATCGATCCAATCAAATCCGAACGATTGAACGTCAAGAAATCACTGGCTCTGCAATCAAGAATTCGTTTCATCTGTCTATTCCTCCTCTAATTCGTCATGTTCCTATTCCCCATTTGGTCAGAAATTCCTCTATACTAAAAAAAGAAAAGGGGGAGAAGCAGATGACAGAAAAAGAAAAGATGATTCGAGGCGAACTTTATATGGCCGGGGACGACGAGCTCGTCGCCGACCGGCGTCAGGCCAGACGTTTAACGGAACGGTTCAATCGGTCTGGCATCGATGAACTGGATATCCGCAAAGCCTTGTTAGCGGAGCTGTTCGGGTCGACCGGAGGTTCGTTTTATCTGGAACCGACGTTCAAATGCGACTACGGCTATAACATTCATCTCGGAGAACGGTTCTTCGCCAACTTTGACTGCGTATTCCTCGACATCTGTCCGATCACATTCGGTGACGATTGTATGCTTGGTCCAGGTGTGCACGTCTATACGGCGACGCATCCGCTCGACCCGATCGAACGAATCTCGGGCCTTGAATACGGGAAGCCGGTAACGGTCGGACATCGGGTATGGATTGGCGGCGGAGCCATCTTGAATCCAGGGGTGACGGTCGGTGACGATGCCGTTATCGCCTCTGGCGCCATTGTGACGAAAGATGTGCCAGCTCGTGCCGTCGTCGGGGGGAATCCAGCAAAAGTGCTCAAGTTCATACCATGACGAAACGACCCGTCGTGATGTCGGGTCGTTTGTTTATACTGTCGGTTGTGACGCGTAGGTGACTAGTGCCTGACGTGCTGCTTCAAGAGCAGATTCACTGCCGAGGGTGATGCGAATCCCATTCGGTTGCCGGGACGTGTGAACCCCATGCGCGGCGAGGTGAGCCCAAACGGCTTCCGGCTCATCGAGCGTGACGTAAATGAAGTTCGCCTCGGCGGGATGGACGTGTCCAATCGTGGCGAACAAGTCGGTCCACTGTCCACGCATGTCGGCGTGCCAAGCGATGGCCTCATCGAGATACGTCACATCTTGTAAGAACATGTTGGCGATTTTCGCACTGACGCCGCTAATGTTGAACGGCGGGACGAACTGACGGAAGTAAGCGACGAGTTCAGTCGTCGTCACCATGAAACCGAGGCGGACGTTGGCCAGGCCAAACGCCTTCGATAACGTCCGCAACACGATCACATTCGTGAATGAATCAAGGTGAGCCACCATACTCGACGCCGGCGTGAAGTCGATATACGCCTCATCGACGATCAAGTACGGCACGAGTCCCGCTAGTTCGGTCAATTCAGCGACGCTCCACAATTTTCCGGTCGGATTGTTCGGGTTCGACAACAGCAACAGCTTCGGTGTGTGTTTCGTGATCGCCTGGACGAGTGCGTCATACGACAGGTCATCGGCTTGCACGTGACGACCGTGCGCGATCGTTGTGAAAATCGGATAGAGTGCGAAATCCGGGCTCGGTGACAAGACGACGTCTTCCGGTGCCAACAGCGCCTGGGTGACGACGTGAATCATCTCGTCACTGCCGCAACCGACTAGCAATTGATTCGGCTCGACACCGGCGTAGGCTGCATAACGGGTGAACAACTCGTCAATCGGTTGGACCGGATACTCATGTAAGTCTTGGAACGAGATCGTCGCGAGCTGGTCATACAGGCGGGACGGCACCGGGAACTGACTCTCGTTTTGATTCAAACGGTAACCTTCTGGATAGGTGACTGGATAAATTGGCAACGAGACTGGTCTCATTCCGTCGGCTCCATCGAGAACCATTTTTTGGCGAGTTTGTCGATTTCACCTGAGTCAATCATCTTGTTCAACTCCTCGTTGAACTGATCGCGAAGGTCATCCTCCAATTTAAAGGCGGCTGCAGAACCTTTCTCGCCATCTTCTTTAAGCGCGAACGTATAGAGCCCTGCGTCTTGATCCAAGTATTTTTGGGCGACCGTGTCCTCGATGACCATCGCGTCGATCCGACCCGTATTCAACTCTTGGACGATCTCTGGAATCTTATTCAATGAGACGAGCTCTGCCTCCGGAGCTTGGTCTTTGGCGATGTTTTCTTGAATCGAAGCCGTTTGGACACCGATTTTCTTGCCGGCGAGCGCTTCGATCGATTCGAGTGACTCATCTTTCGTCATGACTAAGTTCGTCGCCGACAAGTAGATATCCGAGAAGGCGGCATTTTCTTTGCGCTCTTCGGTCGGCGTCATACCGGCCATAACGAAGTCGACACGTCCGGCGTTTAGTGCCCCGAGCAGGCTACCGAAGTCCATGTCTTCAATTTTGAGTTCGTAGCCGAGGCGTTCCGTGACCGTTTCGGCAATCTCGATATCAAATCCGACAATCTCGTCCCCGTTCGCCGTATCGACAAACTCATACGGGAAGTAATCGGCGCTCGTCCCCATGACGAGTGTCTTTTTCTCTTCGCCCGTCGTCTCTTGGCTACATCCTGCTAATAATGCACTTGCCACTAATCCCCCTGTAATGACCCACTTTTTCATGTATGAATTCCTCCTTCAAGATATGAGACTAAGTGTATATGTATGATTATTAATTGTAAAGCATAAAAATACAAAAAAGTTTAAAAAAATGCATCCGGTCAAAAGTCGCAGGATGCATCAGGTGGTCTATCAATCCCTTGAAGATAGGCGATGACGTCAGGCAAGTACGTCTCGAGGGGGCGATTCGTATCGATTGTAAGCGTATGCATATGTGCAGGTCTTTTACTGGCTGTGACAGTCCGATAAAAATCTTCTGGTGACACGCTCCTGATTTGACTGAGCTTTCGCTCGCGCTCGCGCAAGCGACGATTGATTTCATCGACGTCGTCGACGAGACACTCGACGCAACGATACGTGGCTCCGCTATTTGCCGTCATCGCCAGGCCGCGGTCAATCATTACGCCATACAGACAGGGGCTATCTAGAATGACATTCCGTCCTAAAGACAGATGGAACTCGACGAGCGCCCAGTCGAGATTATAGGCGACTCTTCCGGCCAGCTCCGGGTCGAGCGAATGTTGTGCGGTTGATTCGAGCAGTGCCGTCTTCGTGACATCGTGATCGACGATGACCGCATCCAGTCGTCGGGCGATTTCCCGAGACAGCGTCGACTTACCTGATCCGGGAAAACCGGACATTTGTAGATAGAACATGGAGGCCCCTCACGTTTCGTTTGATTTCCCGCGGCTGAATCCGGCGAACAACCGGCCGCTGAACGGGGAGAGCGTCTCATCGACGTAACGGATGAGCGCGTCGGTTTCGTTCGTTTGATAATACGCCTCAAGGGCGCCAGTGAGTTGACGTGCGGCTGACACATCAAATTGTTCAAGCGAACGATAAGTCCATTTCGATGAACCAATCCATTTTTTGTTCGTACGCAATATGAACTCAGCCGTGAGCTCACCGATTTTTGCGGCGATGAACAGTCCTTCCGAGCGACGGGTACATCCAATCAAGTCATCGAGTGCATCGGTCAGAAAGTATCGTTTCAACTCAATCGTCTCGTCCGACCAAGCCTCCGGCCCGCTGTCGAGCAACGCTCTCGCTTCACGTTTGATGTCTTCGACGATGTCTATGTCCTTCAAGACGATGCCTTCGATGACCATTCTCGGTAACGATGGAATGGCACGCTGGCAATCCTGTTCGAAGAAAGTACGATACGACGTCAAGTTATGGGCGAATAGTTCGATGGGCCATCCGGACTCGATGAACGATTCTCGATAAGACGAGACGAGGGTGTCGTCGAAGATGATGATGTCTAAATCCGACGTCTCGGTCGCCTCACCACGGACGACACTCCCGGCGAGCAACGCGGCCTGACAGTAGGGGAAATGTGTAGAGATAAAGTGATGCGCCGCTTCGAGCGGGTCAATTTTAGAAGGCATTATGGACTCCTTTCAAGTAGAAGTGCGGCAATCAACAAATGGACGTCCGGCGATAACACGCTGTTCCAATAGGCATTCGCCTCCTCATCGGACAAGCCATTCATGAAACCTACGTAGCCCCCGTCAGCATTGGCACATCATCAGGACGTTTCCATCCGGGTCTTTGAAATTAAACCAATGGTCGTGTTCAATCGGGGTTACAATGTCAATTTGTCGTTGCTCCATGTGCGCATACGCCTGATGAATATCCGTTGTGTTCAAATGAAACAGTGGAGTTTTCAGGACGTTCCTTTCAGAAAATATCTTACTATCCAGCACGAGATTCGGTCCGTCGAGCGGAACGACATAGAGATGACCGAACAAAATCTGCCCATCTGCTGGTAAATCGAATAGCTGACAGTACCAGTCCCGTGACGTCGCAACGTCTCTGACGGGAATAAAGACGGTCCCGATTTCTGCGAGAATTGGATTCATTTATTCGCCTCCAGTTAATTCGCTACGAAACGACGGACTTCGGCCCGTGAACGCAGGACAATGATGTCTTTTTCGGATTCAAGTTTGTGTAAACGTTGAAAAATCGCTGGTCGCTGCGACTTTGGATAATCCCATACCCACTTCAAGAACTTCGGATCAAACCGTTCCTCACAAGCAGGGCCCATGTCCGGACGTGTTTTGCTGTGATAGGACAGCATGCGCTTCAAGACGCGATACGTGCAGACGATGCGCGGCAAATCAAGAAATACGACCGTATCGGAAGCATCTACTCGCAAATCGAGTGTGCCGCCGTAATTGTCGTCGATAATCCACGAATCACGTTCAATCAACTCGGACTGAATGACGATTTGTTCTTGTCTCGTGGCAGGTGTCCAATTCGGTTTCCATAACAAGGCAGCCAAATGGTGGACGTCGATGCCGAGTCGAGTTCCTAACTCGCGGGCGAGCGTCGATTTGCCTGAACCACCCGAACCGATGAGAAGTATTTTTTGCATCGAATACCGCCTTTTATAGAGTAATCTTCATAAATTTACTGACGTCAGTGAAGCCGATTTGTTCATATAGGTGCATCGCCGTTTGATTGTGGGCATATACGTTCAAGCGTACGTCGGTATAGCCCATTTGTTTGAACGTATTGAGCGCTTCTCGCATTAACTGTTTCGAATAACCGCGGCCCCGATATGTCGGTTTCACATACAGGTCGTTGATCCAGCCGACCTCCTCGCCAGTCAAATAATCAAATGCTTTGTCGATTTGCGTCCAGCCGATGAGTGTATCGCCATCAACTAGACAGAGAAAATAAGCGCCAAACTTTGCGGAATGCTCGTACGCTTCGATCATCTTTTCCTGATTATCGGGCGAGACGTGAGCAGTCGCTTCTTCGCGATTGGTGCCCGCGAGTGCATAAATTTCGGCTTGTTGTGATTCGGTGGCTCGTTGAAACGTGAGATTCATATCCATTCCGCCTTTAATTAGGAGTCTTTCGATTCAAGGATTCGCCATTTCTCAATGACACCGTCCTCTTCGTACAGGATGCGTACTTCCATCTGGTTTAGGACTAGCCGTTGCTCGCTAGCGAACAGCACAATCGGATAACCGATTGATAGCGGTTCGTCCGCTTCGAAGACTGGGCTATGCGCCTGCATGGCATAATAGCCGTCCGAGCGCGTGTTGGCCGCCCCGGCATCGACTTGAAGCACCGTCTCGAACCCTTGCAGTCGGAGCACATAACTATATGTTGTGCGGGCCCCGCGTTCGAGCCGCCATTCCTCAATGATTGCCTCCCGGCCATCATTCACTTCCTCGAGTAACACTTTTTGGGCTGTGTACTCGCGTTCATACGGAATCATCTCTTGAATGTTGACAGCCGTCATGGTGGCGACTTTTTGTGATTCTTCGGATGGGGGTGTGATTAAAATACCGATAAAAATCAAGATCGGAATGAGCAGATAAATGATGACCCGACTTCGCATATGGTTTCACCTGTCCTTTATCGATTTTTTTCGCCATCTTCCGGCAGAACCCTGCCTGGCGGATGAAATATGTTCATACGACAGGTTGAAATGTCTCGGATTTCGGGAAGGCATGTATGATGAAGGCAGGAGGGGATTACTATGCGAATCGGGATTATCGGTGGGGGAATTGCCGGATTGACGGCGGGTGCGCTCGCGAGCCGAATCGGCCATGACGTGACCGTATACGAGTCGTCACGAGAATGGGGTGGTTGTGCCGGGAAATTCGAACGGGGGGACTATCGATTCCCGGCCGGGGCGACGCTCGGGATGGGATTTGAACCGGGGGGCCTGCATGAGCGGGTCTTATCTTATTTAGGTGAAACGATTGACGTTCGTCCATTACCTGAGGTGATGCAGATTCATCTAGATGGAAAGACGGTCCGCTATCATCAAGACCGGAATCAATTTTTAGCAGAACTCGAGACGATGTTTCCGGAGCTTGCTCCGCAGATTCGAGCCTTCTTGAATGAGGTGTGGGCCGATTTCGAGACGATTCGTCCTTTGTTTGAGACGCTACCGGCCTTGCCGATTCGGACGATTCGTGACGCCACGCTCGCGATACGTGCGTTTCGACCGGAACAACTTCGGGCGTTCCGGAAGTTGTATCGACCGCTCGGTAAAACGTTAAAACGGCATCGATTAAACGGAACTACGTTCGAGCGGGTCATCGATGGGATTTTGCTCGATAGCTTGCAGACAGGTGCCCGTGAAGCGAGCCACTTGCTCGCGGCCGTCGCGTTATCGATTTATCATGAGGGCGCGTATTACGTCGATGGGGGCTTGTATACGCTCGGCCACGCCTTGGAACGAGCGATTCGGCAAGACGGGGGGATGACGCTCCTCGGCCGGCAAATCGTGAAAGTCGAGCAAGTCGCGGACGGCTGGTTGTTAACCGATCGCCGTGGTCGGCTCGACCTCGTCGATGTCGTCGTGTCGGCAATCCCGCTCGAGGCGACCGCTCAGTTGGTCACGGGACAAGCGGCACGACAGTTTAAAAGACAGTACGGCCGTCAATTAAAACGGATGCAATGGGGAACGTTCAGTCTGTATATCACGTTACCGGAAGCGGTGTGTACGGGACGTCCGCTCTTCCAACAAGTGTATAGTGACGATTTGCCGTCAGGTCACGCCTTCATTTCAATGTCGGCTGCGGACGATACACGCCGGACCGAACTGCCGGAACGAACCTTGACCGTCTCGACTCATATCGATTTGTCGGAGTGGCAGGCTTGGAAGGACAAGGCAACCTATGAGAAACTAGAGGCAGAATGGACCGAGCGCCTCGTCAAGGCAGTGCGACGGGCGTTCCCGAGTTGGACCGGCACATCGTCGGTATTGCTTCCGGGTGGACCGGGGGCGTGGGTGAAATATACGAAACGTCCGCACGGTGCGGTCGGTGGATATGCCCAAACACCGCAACAAGCATTATTCCATGCGGCGAGCTATCGGGCGAACCTACCGAATTTTTACGTTTGCGGCGACACGGTGTTTCCAGGTGCCGGGACGATCGGGGCGATGACGAGCGGGCTCCACGTCGCCAGAGCGCTCGGTTCGACGTTATAAGGGGGACAAGTTGAGATGCAGAAAAAACGGTTTGACGAATTGACGACGAGAGAGCTCTATGAGTTATTGGCGCTCCGCACTGAAATCTTCGTCGTGGAACAAGATTGCCCGTACCAAGAAGTCGATGGGAAAGATGTGACGGCCGTCCATTACTGGATTGAGGCAGACGGTCGCCCGATCGCGGCGTTACGTGTCCTCGAGAATGAAGCGCCAATCGCCATCGGTCGTGTCGTCACAAAATCGACGCATCGGGGACAAGGCCATTCGCGGCGCTTGATGCAAGAAGCCGTGGCCGACTTTGGGGATCGCGATTTGTATTTGCAAGCGCAAACGTACGTGGAGCCGTTCTATGCAAGCTTTGGGTTCACACGAACGAGCGAGGAGTACTTAGAGGATGGGATTCCCCACGTCGATATGGTTCGGACGGCGACCGTCTCGAAGTGAATCGATGCGGTACCGTTTGCCATAAGTTCGTGGTAGAATGATGAGGAATACTTGCGTGCGTCAAATCGTGCGTTCAATCATAGAGAGCAAAGGGGTTTACGATGGTGACTGATCAAACTGTGATTCAAAAAGCGAGAGAATTAGCCGACTTATTGGCGAGCACGCCGGAAGTGGCCCGCTTCAAAGAAGCGGAAACGAAAGTGAACGAAAGTGAGCGCGTTCAAACGTTGATCAAGCGTATCAAATACTTACAAAAAGAAGCCGTCAACTGCAAGCACTACGGAAAGACGGAAGCACTCGCCAAAGTCGAGCTAAAAATCGACAAAGCGATGGACGAACTCGATTCGATTCCGGTCGTCCAGGCGTTCCAAGAGACGCAAGTCGAAGTGAACGATTTGCTTCAATACGTGACGGTCACACTCGTCAACTCGGTGACAGATCGCATTATCGAGTCGACGGACGGTGACGTTCTCGCCGGCAAAACAGGTAGCGGCATGGCAGCGGAGAAATCACGCGGCGGCTGCGGATACTAACAAACAGACAGCTGGCCTTTGGTCAGCTGTTCTAATTTCTAGAGGTGAACACGAATGGAAACGATACATCAAACCCCGATGATGAAACAATACTTTTCAATCAAGGCCGATTATCCAGACGCCTTTCTCTTCTACCGGCTCGGTGACTTTTACGAGCTGTTTTTTGAAGATGCTCAAATCGTCGCCAAAGAGCTCGAATTGACATTGACTGCGAAAAACGGAAAGAACGCCGAGCACCCGATTCCGATGTGCGGGGTCCCGCATCATTCCGCTGCGATTTATATCGAGCAACTTATTGAAAAAGGGTTCAACGTGGCGATTTGTGAGCAGATGGAAGATCCAAAAGCGACGAAAGGACTCGTCAAACGGGAAGTCATTCAAGTCATCACGCCGGGTACATATATGGCCGCGCTCGGTGAGAAAGAGAACCGGTATTTACTATCGGTCGTGAACGTCGCAGGCCGTTTTGGGATTGCCCGCGGCGACGTGACGACAGGTGAATCATGGTTGACGACCTTACCGTCGCGCGAGGCCGTCCTACGCGAAGTCGAAGGACTGGTCCCGAGCGAGATCATCGTTGATGACGCCGAGTTGGCAGACCATCTCTCATCACTCGGCATCCCGCTGTCGGTACAGACGGAGCGATTGTCGAGCACGTTGTCGAGCGGTGCCCGCGACGAGGCGCAAGTAAGTGCGTTCGAACTCCTTTTCGCCTACTTGACGCGGACGCAAAAACGAGCCCTCGATCACCTGCAGCCCGCTGTCGCCTACGAGGTTGAGGCCCATATGCAACTCGATGCGAATACGGCCCGGAACTTGGAGCTGTTCCGTTCGGCCCGGTCCGGGGAACGGAAAGGATCACTCCTCGCCCTGCTCGATGAGACGACGACGGCGATGGGGGGACGACTATTGAAACGTTGGCTCGAACAGCCGCTCTATACGGAACAGGCGATTCGTGAACGCCAAGATGCCGTCGAAAATTTAGTCGATGATTTCATGCTCCGCGATCAATTACGGGAGCAGTTACGTCACGTCTACGATATCGAACGGCTCGTCGCGAAAGTAGGATACGGAACGGCCAACGCACGTGACCTCGTTCAGTTGCGGAACACGCTTGAACGCATTCCAGCGGTACGAGAGTTGCTCGCGAATGTCACGGCAACACGATTGCATCACATCGATGCGACGCTCGACACGTTCGACGCGCTATCGGAACGACTTCAGGCGGCGCTCGTCGAGACACCACCCATCTCGATTAAAGAAGGTGGCATGATTCGTTCAGGCTATTCGACAGAACTCGATGAACTGCTCGAGGCGAAAGCGAACGGGAAGACGTGGATTGCCAATCTCGAGCAACAAGAGCGGCTCGCGACCGGCATCAAGTCGCTGAAAATCGGCTATAACCGAGTCTTTGGCTACTATTTGGAAGTGACGAAAGCGAACGCGCGCTTACTCGAAGAGGGGCGGTATGAACGGAAACAGACGCTTACGAACGCCGAACGCTATGTCACGCCTGAGTTAAAAGAAAAAGAAGCGCTCATCCTCGGTGCCGAGGAGAAGAGCTGTACGCTTGAATATGACTTGTTCGTCACGTTACGTGAAGAAGTCAAACAAGAGACGAAACCGCTCCAACAACTGGCCCGCTCATTAAGTGAACTAGATGTCCTGCTCGCGCTCGCCATTGTCGCCGAAAAACGGGACTATGTCCGGCCGACAACGTCAAACAATGTCCAAATCGATCGTGGGCGCCATCCGGTCATCGAAACGGTATTGCCTCGTGGTGAATACGTGGCCAACGACTTGACGCTCGATGACACGCGGCGCATGCTGTTGATCACCGGACCGAACATGTCCGGTAAATCGACGTATATGCGCCAGTTCGCACTGATTGCCATCCTGCATCAAATCGGTTCGTTCGTGCCGGCCGAAGCGGCCGAACTTCCATTGTTCGATCGCATCTTTACCCGCATCGGGGCAGCCGATGATTTGGTGAGCGGTCAGTCGACGTTCATGGTCGAGATGACGGAGACACGGCAGGCGGTGACGGAAGCAACAGCAGATAGTCTCATCCTCCTCGATGAGATTGGACGAGGAACCTCGACGTATGACGGCATGGCGCTCGCGCAGGCCATCGTCGAATATATCGCGGCCACCATCGGCGCGAAGACGTTGTTCTCGACCCATTATCACGAGTTGACCGTGCTCGAGGACACGATTCCTGCCCTTGAGAACGTGCACGTCCGTGCCATCGAACGGGACGGGCGCGTCGTCTTCCTGCATGAAGTTCACCCGGGACGGGCCGACAAGTCGTACGGGATTCATGTCGCCGAACTCGCTGATTTGCCGCCTGATTTGATTGAACGGGCGCGAACGATTTTGTCTGAGCTCGAGACGGAACCGAAACCGGCCCGCACAGTCGTGGAACATCCGGTGCCAGCCGAACCTGTGGCCCAACTGTCACTATTTGAGGCGGAAGACGATATCAAACGACAACTGCTCGACCTCGATTTACTGGCGATGAACCCGATTGAGGCGATGCAGGCGCTCTATGCGCTCCAACAATCTGCGAAGAAGGGGTGAGTCGATGGGAATCATTCAAGAGTTACCGGAGCAACTGGCCAACCGAATCGCGGCCGGCGAGGTCGTCGAACGCCCGGCCTCGGTCGTGAAAGAACTCGTCGAGAATGCGATTGATGCCGGTGCCACGAAAATCGAAGTCGACTTGGAGGAGGCGGGGATACGTCTCATTAAAGTTCGGGATAACGGGCACGGGTTTTATGAAGAGGATGCTCCGCGCGCCTTTTTGCGTCATGCGACGAGCAAAATTCGGGACGAGCACGACTTGTTCCGGATTCGCACGCTCGGCTTCCGTGGAGAGGCCTTAGCGTCCATCGCCTCGGTCAGTCATGTGACGCTGAAGTCACGCCGGACCGAAGAGGACGGATTTGAGATGACGCTCCAAGGGGGTGTCGTTACGGCGCAAACACCGGCCGCAGCCAACGTCGGAACAGAGATAGCGGTCAGTCAATTGTTCTACAATACACCGGCCCGCCTTAAATACTTGAAGACGTCGGCGACCGAACTCGCGAGCATCACCGATACGTTGAACCGGATCGCCTTATCCCACCCGGAAGTTCGCCTCACGGCGTTCCATGAAGACAAGGAACTCCTGCGGACGAGTGGCAACGGCGACATCAAGCAAGTCATGCTCGCCATTTACGGACGTCAAGTCGCGGCGCAAATCGTCACCGCGTCAAGCAAGACGAACGACTATAGCTTGAGCGCCCATCTCGTCCGTCCGGAAGTGACCCGGTCGAACAAGCAGTATGTGACGCTCATCTTGAACGGACGGAGCATCAAAAACTTTGCGCTGACCCAAAGTGTGCTCGAGGGCTACCACACGCTACTCCCGATTGGTCGTTATCCGATCGCCGTCCTTGAAGTGAAGATGGACCCGATGTTGATTGACGTTAACGTCCATCCGACAAAACGGGAAGTCCGACTCTCGAAAGAGAAAGAGCTGTGCCAGTTGATTCGCGAGACGGTCCAACTGACGCTCCGGGAACAGCGTTTAATCCCATCGGTCAAACCGAAAGAGCGACCGGTTAATCGGACCGAACAAGAACGACTTGATTTCACGGTCGAACGGACACCTGTCACGGATGAACCGCCGACGTGGAACTATCCGATTCCCCGTGAACCTGTCACGTCACCAAGCCGATGGTCGCCGACCCCGCTCGTCAATGAAGCGCCTGCACCGACCGACCCGATTATCGAATCGGACAAAATTGAGACGAAAGGAGAGCGGTTGCCGCCGCTCGACGTCATCGGCCAATTGCATGCGAGCTATATCGTCTGCGGTTCCGAAGACGGCATGTATGTCATCGACCAACACGCCGCTCAGGAACGGATCAAATACGAATTGTTTTATGAGCAACTCGGGAATCCGGACAAGGAATATCAATTGTTGCTGCTCCCGCTCACGCTCGAGTTCACGCAAGAAGAGACGCTCGCGATTGAAGAAGTCGCTCCGCTCTTGAAAGAAGCGGGTCTCGAATTGGAGCCGTTCGGTGGCAACACGTTCCTCGTCCGGGAGATTCCGACGTGGTACCCGCAACACGATTTAGAAGGAACGGTCCGCGATTTGATTGAGATGGCGATTCGGGACCGCTCTGTCAATCTCGCCAAATATCGGGAAGACGCGTCAATCTTGATGGCGTGCAAGCGGTCGATTAAAGCGAACCATCCATTGAACCACGAAATGATGCGGCAATTGCTGAATGACCTCAATCAGACGACGTCCCCGTATACATGTCCGCACGGGCGACCGATTTTGGTGAAATGGAGCACGTACGAACTTGAGAAGTTGTTCAAACGGGTTATGTGACACGCTTGTAATCTTTTTTTAACCGGCTGTAACGTTTATGTCCGGGTGCCTATGGGAACAATATACACATGTCACTCAACGCATCGAGGTTGAGAGGTGGCTTTTTCACTGCCTCACCCTCAAGATGTAGACATGATCGATAAACCAGTAGGGGGAAAAGATTATGGCAGACACGCTTAAAGTAACGAAACGTGAATTACGACCACGTTCGGTCCGCGCAAACTTGCGTAAAGAAGGTAAAGTACTAGGTGTCGTATACGGCTATAAAGTCGAGAGCACACCAGTTGCATTCGAGGAGATGGCACTTCGCAAGATTCTCCGCGAACACGGTGACAACGCATTAATCGAGTTGAACATCGACGGCAAGAAAGTGAACACGCTCGTTCACGGGACTGAAGTTGACCCGTTCACGAACGAATACAAGCACGTCGAGTTCATGGCCGTGAAGATGGACGAAGCGACGGAAGTCGAAGCAGACGTCACACTCGTCGGCGATGCGAAAGGTGTCAAAGAAGGCGGCTTCTTGGCGCAAACGCTTTATAAAGTAACGGTATCGGCGACACCGGCTAACATTCCGGAACGAATTGAACTAGATGTTTCTGAACTCGGTATCGGTGATTCGGTCACGGTAGCTGACATTCCAGAGAACAAAGATTATGAAATCGTCTCGGATGGCGAGCTTCAAATCGCATCTGTAAACGAGCCGGTCTCTCTTGAAGAACTTGAAGCAGACACAGACACAACGACAGAAAGTGAAGCTGAAGCAACAGAAGAAGAGTCGGCTGAGGCATCTTCTGAGGAGTCTGAAGAGAAGTCTGCAGACAAAGAATAAGCTGTATCGAACGACCCTTTGCGAAGGGTCGTTTTTTTCGTCACAAATCCGACAAATGTAAACGATTACGATGTGAAAAATGTGTCAACACGTTCCAAGGTCGATTGCAATTTATTGGATTCGGGCTTATATTGTTAATGATTTCACATGTTCGTTCTTATTATATGGGTTCATTCAAACAGAAAGAAGGGTTTGTGACATGGCATCAATGGAAATCCATGCACTCGAATCATTACGGAAAAAAGCTCAGGCATCTTCGCAAATGATTCATTATCGGCCAATGGAATACTTTTTACGGGCAATGCTCGCGGGGATCTTTATCGGATTCGCTTCAATCTTCACACTTAAAGTCGTCAACGGGATGTACTTGATCGATTCACCGTTCACGACACTCATCGGTGGGTTCTCATTCGGGATCGCGCTTGTCATGATCATCTACGGCGGAGCCGAATTGTTCACGGGGAACACAATGTATTTCACGACGTCGACGTTACGCGGCTATACGACGCTCAGTGACACGATGCTCGTCTGGTTACTTTGTTTCGTCGGGAACGCGCTCGGTGGTGTCTTGTTCGCCTTGTTGCTCGCCCCGACCGGCGTCATCCAAGAACTCGGGATGGATAACTGGTTGTTCGCGGTCGTCGAGAGCAAGATGCATCATACGACGGTCGAGATTTTCTTCCGTGCCATCTTCTGTAACTGGATGGTCTGTCTCGCGATTTTCTTACCAAAACAGATGAAAAATGAGTTCGCTCAAATCTTCTCGATGATTTTCCTCGTCGCCGTCTTCTTCGCGTCAGGATTTGATCACGTCATCGCCAACTTCGTCTTATTTGCGCTCACTCTCGTCGTCCCACACCCTGAGGCGATTAGCTTTGCCGGCGCCATCCACAACTTGATTCCGGCCACGTTCGGTAACATCATCGGCGGCGCCTTGTTCATGGGTGCGATCTATACGTGGTTGAACGCGAAAGGCTTGCGCGAAGCTCAAGAGTCAGAGGAAAAAGAAGAAGTTGAATTAAAAATCGTGAAACCAGCTAAAGAATTATAAGTTGGGTCACTTGAAAGAACGGTCGAGTCCATATGCGGGCTTGGCTGTTTTTGCGTTTATATCACAACCAACGCTCACAATTTAGACTCCACATCTCCATGCTCAAACATGACATAATCTATATATGGAATTGAATCGAGTTCATAACTCGATTCATATCAATATATAGTGAGGTGATGCGGAGTGAACATGCTCCAGCTTTATGAAGATGTCTGTGTTCTCCCAGATCAAGATCTCGTACAAGAGAACGCCAACGTTGACGGGAAATCACCACTTGGCAAACTGGCACGATTATCCTCGGAAGTATCGAAACAGCTGTCGACAACGTATTTGTTGTCAGAGAGGACACGTCAGGCCGTCGCAGACAACTTTTTGTACATCCACGACGCCGACTATTACGTGACGGGATCGACGACGTGTTGTCAAATCCCGCTCGGCGAGTTGTTGACGAACGGATTTCATACCGGTCACGGGACGATTCGACCACCCCAGGACATCCGTTCGGCGATGGCACTCGCTTCGATCATTCTTCAAGCGAACCAGAATATGCAACACGGGGGTCAAGCGTTCCCGATGTTCGATGTCGATTTAGCGCCATACGTCGAAAAGACGTATGAACGTCAACTGGAGCGTCTCAAGAAGCTTCCGGTCGAATGGTCGACCGAGCAACTTCTCGAAGTCGCTGAGACCGAGACAATCACAGCGACCTATCAAGCGTGTGAAGCGTTCATCCATAATGCCAATTCGATGCATTCGCGAGGAGGCGGCCAAGTGCCATTCGTCTCCATCAACTACGGGACCGACACGAGCCGTTGGGGCCGGATTTTCATCCGCGAGTTGTTGCATGCGACCGAGCGGGGGCTCGGCAACGGGGAGACGCCAATTTTCCCGATTCAAATCTTTAAAGTAAAAGAGGGCGTCAACTTTCATGAAACCGACCCGAACGTCGACTTGTTCCGACTCGCCTGTCGCGTGACGGGCAAGCGTCTATTCCCGAACTTCTCGTTCGTCGATGCCCCGTTCAACTTGCAATATTATGATGGGAGCCATGACTCAGAAGTCGCTTATATGGGGTGTCGGACGCGAGTGATGGGGAATCGTCACGGCGCCGAGACATCGATTGGACGAGGTAATTTATCGTTCTCGACCTTGAACTTGGTCAAGATGGCACTCGTCGCTTCGGACATCCATACATTTTATGAGACGCTCGACGCCTACGTCGACGTCGCCATCGATCAATTGCTCGAACGGTACGACTATCAAGCGAAGCGTCATGCCGACGAATTCCGCTTCCTTTACGCTCAACACGTCTGGAGGGGCAGCGAGAGACTCCAGGCGGAAGAAGAGCTACGGGATGTACTGAAGCAAGGGACGTTGTCCGTCGGTTTCATCGGTCTCGCCGAAGCGCTACGCGTGCTCACAGGCGGCACGCATGCCGATTCACGGGAAGCGGAACGTCTCGGACTCGATATCGTCACACATTTACGTGATCGGATGAGACAGGCGGCAGAACAGCACGATTTAAATTTTTCGCTCTTGGCCACGCCGGCCGAAGGATTGTCTGGGAAGTTCGTATTGAAGGACCAGCAGGCGTTCGGGATGATTGAGGGTGTTACCGACCGCGCCTTTTATACGAACTCGTTTCATGTGCCGGTGTACCAGTCAGTGTCGATTCGTGACAAGATTCGCTTGGAGGCGCCGTACCATGCGCTCTGTGACGCGGGTCATATCACTTATGTCGAAGTCGACGGGTCGCTTGCCCATAACCCGGAAGCGGTCGAAGCGATCGTCCGGCTCATGCGAACCGAAAACGTCGGCTACGGATCGATTAACCATCCCGTCGACCGGTGCGGTAACTGCGGCCTCGAGGGAACGATTGATGCCGCGTGCCCGACGTGTGGCGAGGAAGAGCAAATTGAACGGATTCGTCGCATCACCGGCTATCTGGTCGGTACGATGGACCGATGGAATTCGGCGAAACGAGAAGAAGAACGAGCGAGGGTGAAGCATCATGCGCGTCCTATCCGTACTTAACGAATCGGTCGTCGACGGTCCAGGCATTCGCACGGTCATCTTTACGGCAGGATGCCCTCATCGCTGTCCTGGATGTCACAATCCGGAATCGTGGAACCCGCGAGGTGGGGAAGACGTTCCAGTCGAGGACTTGCTCACCCGAATCGAACAATCCGGGTGGGACGGTGTTACCGTCTCGGGCGGAGAGCCGTTCCTGCAACCAGAAGCACTGGCACGGCTCGTCGACGGGTGCAAGGCGCTTCAGAAAAACGTGTGGGTGTATACAGGCTATACGTTCGAACAGTTACAAGGTATGGACGATGAGTACGTCACAAGTGTGCTCGATCGTGCCGATGTACTTGTCGACGGTCGTTTCGAACAGCCGCTCATGGACCGGTCGCTCCGATTTCGGGGGTCGAGCAATCAGCGAATTATTTTCTTGAACAAAGCGTAATCGGGGCCGTCGCGTCCCGATTTTTTGTATACTAGCAAAAAAGGGGGAATTTTGATGAAATGGTGTAGTTTTCAAGTCGAAGGAGAGCAAAGGGTCGGTGTCGTGGCGGGGGAGTTTGTCTATGACGTCAGTGACCAATTACATACGACTTCATTGTTAGAGGTCATCGCGCGAGAGTTTGAACCGGATGTCGATTTGGACGTCGCACCTCGGACCGCATTGACCGACGTCACGCTCGTCGCGCCATACCGACCACTCAAAAACGTCATCTGTATCGGCAAGAACTATGAAGAACACGTGAAAGAGATGGATACGGCGGGAGCCGGCAAACTCGTCATCTTCACGAAAGCACCGACTTCGGTCGTTGGACCAGGGGCTGTCGTCGAACGTCATCCCGAACTGACCGACCAACTCGATTACGAAGGCGAGCTAGCCGTCATTATCGGAAAATCAGGGCGGGACATCGACGACATCGACGCCCATATTTTCGGCTATACGATTTTGAACGACATCACGGCCCGGGACGTTCAAAAACAGCACGTCCAATTCTTCCGCGGTAAATCGTTCGACACGTTCTGTCCGCTCGGACCGTATATCGTCACACCGGATGAGCTCTCATTCCCGCTCGCGATTCAAACGGTCGTGAACGGTGAGACACGCCAAAACGGGTCGACGGCGGACATGATTCGTCCAATTGAAGAGTTGATTCGGACGTTGTCGAAAGGGATGACGCTAGAAGCTGGTGATATCATCGCCACCGGTACGCCGGCGGGGGTCGGCCATGGGATGAAACCGCCCGTCTATCTCCAATCCGGGGACACGATCGAAGTGAGCATCACGGGACTCGGGACGTTAAAAAACGTCATCGTCTGATCCAATTGACGCAAATTGTGAAGAATCTTGTAATCGATGTCTCATTTCCGCACAACGATGACTATGCCTCTTATACTAAGGGTAGAACAAAAGAGGAAACATCATATAGGAGATGATTACACATGGAACGCAACGATCGTCCAACAGAATCAAATGAACCAAATCGCCGCGAGGATTGGCTCGACACCGAGCTTGGCTCGTCCGAACAACGACAAGAGCCGTCGCGCGCAACACAACCGGCCCGACCTTCATTCGTCGGTCGGATGTTCCCTGGGTTTGTCGGTGGGGTAATCGGTGCTGTCTTGACTGGGGCCATCGCCTTCCCGTTCATCGATCAAGTCCCAACGAACGTGTCTGATACGAACGTGACGTCGGAAGGGTCACCGGTCCAGACGACATCGACGACGGCGGACAGCTCGGTCACCGATGCGGTCGCGACCGCACAACCTGCCGTCGTGACGGTAAACAATTTCGCTTCGAACGGATTATCGAATGAAGCGGTTGAAGCTGGTGTCGGCTCGGGTGTCATCTATAAGAAAGACGGTGACTCGGCTTACATCGTCACGAACCATCACGTCGTCAACGGTGCTGACCGTCTCACCGTGACGTTCAATGACGGATCGACAGCGGACGCCAAGTTGATGGGCAGCGACGCCACGTACGATTTGGCTGTACTCGAAGTCGATGCGGACAAAGTCTCATCCGTCATCACGATTGGGAAGTCAAGTGAACTAAAACCTGGACAGACTGTCATCGCCATCGGCAATCCGCTCGGCCAGTTTGAGAACTCGGTGACGCGTGGGGTCGTCTCGTCGACGTCCCGTCTCGTTCCGGTCGATACGGATGAGAATGGACAAGCCGATTTCAATGCCGAGGTCATCCAGACGGATGCTGCCATCAACCCGGGTAACTCCGGTGGCGCCTTGATTAACGAATCGGGCCAATTGATCGGCATCAACTCGATGAAAATTGCGACCGATTCGGTGGAAGGGGTCGGCTTCTCGATTCCAGTCGATATCGCTTTGCCGCTCATCAATCAAATCGAACAGACGGGCGAAGTGAACCATCCGTCGCTCGGTGTGTCGCTCCGAGACGTGTCCGAGTTCCCACCAGGGTACTTGACCGAGCAAATCAACTTGCCGGAGTCGGTGACAGCAGGTACGATCATCGTCGAAGTACAAGCGAACAGCTCGGCCGCACGGGCCGGACTTGAAGCGCGCGACGTCATCGTGAAAATCAATGATCAAGCCGTCTCGTCGTTCATTGACCTTCGGAGTGAATTGATTCGCGATACGGACGGAACGGTCAAAATCGAATACGTTCGTGACGGCAAGACCGAGACGGTCGATGTCGAGATTCAAAATGCGAATGGGGATGCATTGTAAAGATGGGCACGTAGCCCATCTTTTTTGTTATGCTTAGAAAAAAGGAGGGGATTCCATTGATTCGCACACTATACGGTGTTTTATTTTTAGGAGCCGGCATCATGCACTTCGTTCAAGAACGGGCGTTCATGTCGATCATTCCGAAATCATGGCCGTTCAAACGGTTCATGGTCCAGGCTAGCGGGGTTATCGAAGTCGTCTATGGCGTACTGTTGCTCACGAACAAGGGAACACGGTTTGTGAAGGGAACGTTACCGGCATTTTTGATTGCCGTCTTCCCGGCCAATATCAATATGGCGCTCAAACCGTCGAAACTCGGCAAGATGCCGCTCCCGAAATGGGTGACGTGGGCCCGATTGCCGCTGCAATGGGTATTGATTAAAGGGGTCAAAAAAATATAAGTACATATGGGGGGATCGATCATGACGAACGTATTGAACTGGTTTGAGCATTTTCATGCCCATCCCGAAGTGAGCTGGAAAGAAATCGAGACGACGAAGACGATTGCCGATATTTTGACGTCATGGCAAGTCCGTCACGAAACGTTTGCCGACGTCACCGGCGTCATCGCCGAGATTGGTGAGGGAGATGATGTCATCGCTGTCCGAGCCGACATCGACGCGTTATGGCAACAAGTTGACGGGACGTTCCAAGCCAATCACTCATGTGGCCATGATGCCAATATCAGCATGGTGCTCGGTGCACTTGATGAGTTGCGACACGAACACTTGCCGAAACGGGTCCGGTTTATTTTCCAACCGGCCGAAGAACAAGGCAACGGGTCGCTCGCGATGATTCGACACGGGGCGTTACAAGACGTCAGTCAGCTGTACGGCATTCATTTGCGTCCGCTCGAGGAACTGAAACGCGGTCAATATGCGGCTGCGATTCAACATGGGGCCGCGTTCTTCTTGAAAGGCAAGATCAGCGGGGACGATGCTCATGGCGCGCGGCCGCATCAAGGTCAGAACGCGTTAGACGTCATTTTCACGATTCAACAGATGCTTAAGAGTATCTATTTGTCACCGTTTGAGCCGCATTCGGTCAAACTGACGGGTGTACAAGCTGGGAGTGAGAATTTGAACATCATTCCGGGCAATGCGACATTCTCGATTGACGTCCGGGCCCAACAGAACAAGGAACTGCTCAAGCTGCGCGACCGGGTCGAGACGATGTTGCACCAGATTGCAGTCCTGCATGGAGTGACGATCGACTGGGAGTGGCAAGATTTCACCCCTGGCGCCTTGATTGGCGAGCGTTCGAGCCGACATGCGGCTGAAGCGATTAGTCAGCGGTTCGGGGATGATACGCTCGTCGATCGTATCATCACGTCAGGTAGCGACGATTTTCATTTTTATACGGTCGAGCAACCGGGACTCGATGCGACGATGATTGGAATCGGGGCCAACTTGACACCAGGGCTTCATCATCCACAAATGACGTTCGATCGTGACGTATTACCGGAAGCGTCCGCCCTGCTCGCCGATACGTTGCGACGGGCCGTACACACTAATTGATTAACGAAATGAACGAGGGGACTTCGCTTCCGTTCATTTTTTTATTGCCTTCCTCGAATGTAAGCGTTATCATCATCTTATTAGCGACAATATAACGACAATTCAGAATCTTTCGCTATCGGGGAGGAAGGTACATGGAACAACAGGGGAACAAGGTAGACATGAAGCTTCGCTGGGCAGTATTGCCGCTACTTGTCATGATCGGGGTCATGCTCGTAGCCATTGTCCAATTAAAACAAGGCCCACACATCCCGCTCATCATCGGGACTGCTGTGGCGGCACTCGTCGCCTGGCGACACGGCTATAAGTGGAAAGAGATTGAAGAGATGATGTACAAAGGGATTCGGCTCGCTTTGCCGGCGGTCGTCATCATCATCTTGGTCGGCTTGACGATTGGGGCGTGGATTGGGGGAGGCGTCGTCGCGACGATGATTTATTATGGGTTGACGATTATCTCACCGGCCTATTTTCTTGTGACGATTTGTATCATCTGTGCGGTCGTTGCGCTCTCCATCGGAAGTTCATGGTCGACGATGGGGACGATTGGCGTCGCCGGGATGGGCATCGGGCTAAGTATGGGGATACCAGCACCGATGGTCGCCGGAGCGGTCATTTCTGGCGCCTATTTTGGGGACAAGATGTCGCCGCTGTCGGATACGACGAACTTGGCGGCCGGTTTGACGCATACGGACCTATTCGTCCATATCCGTCACATGCTCTATACGACTATCCCGGGCCTTATCATTGCGCTTGGCGCGTATTGGTGGCTCGGCCGCCGCTTCAGCGAGACGACGACGGACTCGTCGGAAATCGTCCAGACGCTCGCGATTTTAAAAGACAGTTTTGTCATCTCACCGTGGTTGTTGCTAATCCCCCTCGCCGTCATCGCGCTCGTCGCGAAAAAAGTGCCGGCCATTCCGGCACTCGTCGTCGGCATCGCCCTTGGCTTTTTGGCGCAAGTCATCGTCCAAGGCGGCTCGCTCTCAGATAGTGTCGGCGCGCTCCAAAGTGGATACGTAATCGACACCGGCAACGAACTCGTCGATAACTTGTTCAGTCGGGGTGGTCTCGATGCGATGATGTATACCGTTTCGATGACGATCGTCGCGATGACGTTTGGGGGCATCTTGGAATACTCGGGCATGCTCCAGTCCATCATGAACCAAATCGTCAAACTTGCGAAGACGGCCGGATCGATGGTCGCTTCGACGATTTTAGCGGCGTTCGCGACGAACGCATCATGTTCCGAACAATACATCTCGATCGTCGTGCCGTCACGCATGTTCGCCAGTGCCTACGAGAAGATGGGACTTCATTCGAAGAACTTGTCGCGAGCGCTTGAAGACGGCGGTACGCTCACGTCGGTCTTCATCCCGTGGAATACGTGCGGCGTGTTCATTCTCGGGACACTCGGCGTCGGGGCTTTCGAATACGCGCCATACGCTATCTTAAACTTTGTCGTTCCTGTCATTTCAATCATCTATGCGTTCACAGGCTTCACGATTGAACGGATCGCTGTGTTGAGTGCAGAACCATTGATTGAACAACAAGCGGCGCAATAAAAAATTTCCCGGCCTCATGAGGTCGGGAAATTGAATTTATAGACGGCGCGAGGCCGGCCTTGGCCATAGCTCATCTCTTCACCGATCACATCGACGATGCCGGCGTCATGTAGTTTTTTGATGAGCCGTTCCGTCGTACGTCGCGTCACGTCGAGATAGTCGGTCAACTCTTTAGCCGTGAACTCGTGCTTTCGTTTGGCGAATTGTAAAATCTTCCCGATATTGACGGGGCTGACTCCGGCTTGTTTGATGAAGTCGAAGGCAAGTTGTTCCGTCACGCGATACGGGATGTGCGCGTCACGGGTCGGGAACGATAATCGTTTGGAATCATCGACGATGCGGATGCGCTCTTCACTTGCGGCAGACAAGGCGATTTGAGCATGCTCGTCCGCCTGTTGATAGTCCGTGCCATAACCGATTCCAATGCGGTACGTCCCGATCGGTGCGAGCGTATCTTCTTCGAACGCGTTTAGCACTTCACCTTTGGTCGTCAATACTGTGATGTGATGGTCCTCCGCGGACTCGAGATGTCCACCCAGATACCGGACCGAGTCGAGATGGTCACGCAACGCCATATCGTCCGTGTCGTAGCGGATGATGGCGAACTGGGCGGCATCGGCCAACTGTTGCCGAACTTGTTGAATTAACTGTTCGAGATGGTTCCTGACGGTCACTGTCGGCTCAATCATCAGTTGACTGTTGAACCCGGCACGAACGAGCTCATGATGTACCCGCTCGATGCTCGTGATGGCCAGATTCGTTTGTTTGCCTTGGTGATTGGTATGAAAGGCGATGACGTCCTCGAATGCGAGATCAGGACTGATGCGCATGACGGTGGGGGCGACCCGTTCGTTTGGAAACGAGTCGAGAATCGACGTCAGTCGTCTCGGTTCGACCAAATCGATTGATACTTGATTGAGCGACACGGAGTGGGTGAGCGTCGCATATAAAAGCGTCGTCAAGAGGACAGTCTCGTCTTGGACGACGTGATGTGCCGCCACGTGGCTAAGATGAGGGGTCGCATAGGCGAACGGGAATGAGCCGGAAAAAAAGACGCCGTCGAACGAGCCGAGCGTTTGAGCGATGGTCGCTGCTTCGTGCGGATGCTCATACGGATGATAGGCGAACCGGACGTCCTCTGGTGAACCGAGCGAGCGAATCGTCTCCACAAATTCGTGCGATCCGACGATGGCGATATGGATGGACATCAAAACTCCTCCTTGCAATTTAACGACTATTTAACGACAATATAGCTAATGACAAGTAAGAAGTAAAGGAGAATGGATATGAGAATAGAGAAAATCGAACTGTTTGCGATTCGATTACCGTTAAAAGTGCCGTTCATCGTCAGTTACCATCGTTATGACGACATGCCTTCAGTGATTGTAAAATTGACAACCGAATGTGGTCACGTCGGCTATGGAGAGGCCGTCGCCGATGAACATGTCACGGGCGAATCGCTCGATAGTACAATCAGTGTGATTCGACATGTGCTCGGACCGCTCTTAATCGGAGAAAATCCGATACAGATGGAACGGATTCACGACGTGATGGACCGGGCCATCCGTGACGTGCCGGCGGCGAAGGCGGCTCTCGATATCGCCTGTCATGACGTCGTCGGGAAAAAGCTCGGGCTTCCAGTGTATGATTTGCTCGGTGGCCGTTATCACGACGCGTTTCCGGTCACGCACGTCCTCAGTATCGGCGAGCCGGAGGCGATGGCGGCCGAGGCTCGCGAACAGATTGAACAAGGGTACACGGCCGTCAAGATGAAAGTCGGCGTCGACGTCGCCTCGGACGTACGTCGGGTCGAGGCGGTCCGTCGTGCCGTCGGCCCAGACGTGCCGATTCGGGTCGACGTCAATCAGGGTTGGGTAAATGCCGCCAAGACACTCCAAGCGATGAAGCAGCTCGAGCCATTCCAAATCGATTGGGTCGAACAGCCGGTCAAGGCCGACGACTTTGAAGGCATGGTCGAAGTGAAAGGGAAAATCACGGTGCCGCTCATGATTGATGAAGGGGTGCGCGGCGTGACGGAGATGCGTCGGTTGACGATGATGCAGGCCGCCCACAAAGTGAATATCAAATTGATGAAGTGTGGCGGCATCTATCCGGCGAAAAAACTTGTGCATATGGCCGAAATGTCGGGCATCGAGTGTCAAATCGGTTCGATGGTCGAGTCGTCGGTCGCCTCGAGCGCGGGCTTCCATGTCGCCTTCTCGAGCAAAATTGTCCAATCGGTTGAATTGACGGGACCGCTCCGTTTCGCTGAAGACATCGGCAATTTGATGTACGACTTGCCGTTCATCCGTCTGACCGACGGGCCTGGTCTCGGTGTCGACGTCGATGAGGACGTCTTGTCACGTCTGACGACGGCGACGTACGTCGTCGGAGGGGCCGACCATGTGGCGCGGTGATTGTAACGGCCTCGACATCGTGGTCAACTATTTGACGGTGGCAGAGCTCGATCAAATCGAGGCGGTGCAACGGTCCGTCATGGACGCGTTGACGGAAGGAAGTCAGTACCAGTCGCTCACGACCGAAGAGTTCATGAAGCTGTTGAGCGACCGCACGTTGATTGGGGCGTATCACGAAGGGACGTTAATTGCGTTCCGGGCCCTGCTTATCCCGCCGCTCGACGCGGAGCATCTCGGCTATGATATCGGTTATCCGCTGGAGACGATCGACCGCGTCTTGTATCAAGAAGTGACGAACGTCCATCCGGACTATCGTGGTTACGGCCTGCAACAACATCTCGGCAAGCTCCTTATGAAAGAGCTTGAACAGGACAGTCGGTTCGACCTCGTATGCGCGACCGTGGCGCCGTTCAATATCCCGAGTCTGAAGGACAAGTTCGCGCTCGGCCTTCGCATCGGCGCCCTCAAACCTAAATACGGCGGCAAACTGCGCTACATTTTTATGAAGGAACTGCACAGCGATTGGAAACCGGCGGGTGAGGCGACGTGGCTCAACATGGGCGAGACCGAACAACAAGTTGCTCTATTGAAAACGGGCTGGTTCGGGACGACGATGACACGCGACGGGGAGCGTTGGCTCGTCAAATATGAACGATGAAAAAATGGCCTGATCGCGACGATCAGGCCATTTTGCTTACTCGAGGATGAAAAGCACGTCCTCGGCTAACTTGTCATACGTCCGGTCGCTCGGATGAAACTGGTCGGTCGCGAGGTCACGGCCGACGTCAGAGACGTAAGCGAATGGATCGATCACATCGATGCGTTGCGCGTTGCCGTACGTGGCGGCCGAGGCGTTCCAATCGAGAATCAATTGGTTGAACGCCTCGCCGTTCTCGTTCGCTTGGAACGGGTTATAGAGTGCGATATAGACGATTTGCGCCGTATCGTTCAACCCGCGGACTTGTTCGAAAATCTCATTCAAGTTCGTCTTTGCATCGGTCACGACTTGCTCGATATCGACCGATTCGAAATTGTCGACGTTCTCGCCGCGATTGAACAAGTCATTGCCGCCAATCGTGAGCGTGATATAGCGGGCGTTCTCAATCGTGCGTCTTACTTCGGGTTGCTCGAGCTGCGCCAATAGGTCTTCCGTTCGGGCACCAGAGACGGCCAGGTTCTGCGTGCGGATATCATCTTCTTCGAGAGCTTCACCAACCGGTTGGACATATCCAGCACCCGAAGTCGAGCCGACGCCGCGTGTCAATGAATCTCCAAGTGCGACGTAGACGTCACCGACCGGTTCGGGTCTCGCGTCTTCGCTGACCGAGAGTGTCCGTTCCGGCGGATTGACGATATCTTGATAACCGATCCATAACCCGTAAAGGGCGATGCCCGTCAAGAAGACAGAACCGATTAAAAACGTATACCATTTCCCATTTTTCATGTGATGACCTCACTTTCTATAGAACTATCATATCAAATAAGTTTGAACCTGCCCTATGTGAATGTTCGAATAGGACAGATGCGGTCGAGTCCGATAGAATGTAGATGAGGTGAGATGATGCAACCAACATTGAAAATAGACCATTTGACAAAAGTAATCGGTAAGAAAACGATCATCGATGACATCTCGTTCGATGTTTTCCCCGGAGAAGTGTTTGGGTTCTTAGGTCCGAACGGGGCCGGTAAGACGACGACGATCCGGATGATCGTCGGATTGATTAAACCGACGAACGGGACTGTCTCAATTTGTGGGTTCAGCGTCGAACGTCAATTCGTGCAGGCGATGAATCAAATCGGCGCTATCGTCGAGAACCCCGAACTGTACAAGTTCATGAGCGGGCGTGAGAACTTAAACGCCTTCGCCCGGATGTTACCCGGTGTCGATGAGGCCCGCATTCAAGAAGTGATTGACCTCGTCGACTTGACGGCACGAATCGATGACAAAGTGAAGACCTACTCGCTCGGGATGCGGCAACGGCTCGGTATCGCCCAGGCCATGTTGAACAATCCACGCGTCTTGATTCTCGATGAGCCGACGAACGGGCTCGACCCAATGGGGATTCGTGACCTTCGACTCTTCATCCGCCGTCTCGTCGAAGAAACGGGCTTGAGCGTCCTCGTCTCTAGCCACATCTTGGCTGAAATCGAACTGCTCGCGGACCGCGTCGCCATCATGTCGCGCGGGAAAATCGTGAAAGTCGGCACGGTCGAGGAACTGATTCATGAGTTGGCGTCGACGGTCGATGTCCACGTGGCCGACAGTTTTGAAGTCTTGCCGATCATCCGCGGATTCGAGTCGATTGATCACGCCGATGTTGTCGATGAACGGACGATTCGGGTCTCAATGAATCTGGAAGAAACGGCTCGCTTGAATCGCTACTTGCTCGATCGAGGCGTCGACGTGTTCGGTCTCGAACGACGCGTCCAGACGCTAGAAGAATTGTTTATTTCATTGACCGGGGGTGACCATATTGTCTAATCCGTCAATCCTTGGCCTCATTCGGAACGAAGTCTTAAAGATTCATAAGAAACGTCGGCTTCTCGTCGTGTCGACCATTCTCATCGTGCTCGTCTCGATGTTCACGTATGCCAACTACCGGCAGATCGAGAAACAACGGGAAGAACAAGGAACGATTGACTGGCGTGTCGATTTACAGCAAGAGATCGTTGATACGCAAAACCGGCTCGCCTCGGCGAACGTTCAGGATGAGTTCCGTCAAATTTTGGAGTTCCAGGTCCAACAGAATCAATATTACTTAGATAATGATATTAACCCGAACTATCCTGGGGCGCCGACGTTCATGCGTGTCTTCTTCTCGCAAGGAACGACGCTCGTGCTCCCACTCTTCATCATCGTCCTGATGGCCGATATCGTCAGCGGTGAGCATAATGATGGCACAATCAAGACGCTGTTGTCCCGTCCGGTCCGGCGCTTTAAGATTTTGCTTGCTAAATGGATGACGACGCTGCTGTATACGTCGATTCTTATCTTCATCACGGCACTCGTCAGTTATGTCATCTCTGGGATCGTGCTCGGTTGGGACGGATGGACCGCGCCGATTTTGACTGGGTTCCAAGCCTCGGCGACCGGGACGTTCTCGACCGACTTCGTCCATACGCTGCCGATGTGGCAATATTTGCTCATGTCGGTCGGCCTATCCTGGTTCGTCGTCGCGGCCGTCGGGACGATCGCACTCATGATCTCGGTCATCGTCAAAAATACGGCGACTGGGATTGGGATCATGATGGCGGTCCTGATTTCAGGACCGCTCCTCACGTCGCTCGGGTCGAATTGGGACAGCTCGAAATATTTGGTGAACGTCAACTTCGGTCTTCATACCTATCTCGAGGGGCAAGCCCCACCGATCGAGGGGATGACATTACCGTTCTCGCTCATCGTCATATTCGTCTGGTCGCTAGCGGCTCTCGCTTATGCGTTCTACCATTTCACACAAAAAGATGTTTATTGATGACTGGCGTCACCTTCCACGGTGACGCTTTTTTTGTTACGGCTGATACGACTAGAGAAAATGATGGGTTAGTCCAAATGTCTTAATAATTTGAATTGTCAAAATAATTAAAAAGTTGGATACATTAAATGTGGGAAACTATGTAAAGTAGGAGACACCACATAAGGAGGGAAACACACATGAAAAAAGTTTTATCTACATCACTCATCGCAGGCGTCTTGCTTGTGCCGCAACTTGTCGGCGCGGCGGAGCTCAAGTCAGGTACGTTGACGAAACCATCGAACGAGGCGCCGACGACAATCGTCAAAGAGTATGCGAAAGCGAAAGGCGAATTCAAAACGCTCGAATCGAAGCGTGACAAAGTCGGACAAGTCGTCAAATTACAACAGACGGTTGACGGTGTACCGGTCTTCGGTGGAATCGTCGTCGGTGTCGTCGATAATGATGGCCAATTGAAAACGGTCGTCGATGATACGAAACAACTCAAAGGATTACATAAGTCAATCAAGCTGAATGAACAAAAAGCGGTCGCTCGTTATAAAGAGCTTGTCGGCCACAAAGGCGCATACGAGCTTGAGCCGGCAGCGGAACTCGTCGTCTATCCGAACGGGGAAGAGGCGGTCTATGCGTATGAAGTGACCGGGACGATTCTTGATGCGGATGAGCCGTCACGTTGGACGTACTTCATCGATGCGGCAAGCGGGAAAGTATTGAACAAGTACAACCAATTGGCACACGCCAAACCGACGAACGGTGTCACGGGTACGACGTATACCGGCACGGGAATCGACGTCCTTGGCCAGAGCCAAACGTTCAAGACGACGAAGAGCGGTTCATATTACTATCTCCAGGACTCGACACGCGGCAAAGGCATCTATACGTATGACGCCGGTAACCGGACGCGCCTTCCTGGATCGCTTTGGGCCGATGTCGATAACGTCTTGAACACGACGTACGACCGGGCCGCGGTCAGCGCCCACGTCAACGCGACGAAGACGTATGACTTCTTCAAAAACACGTACGGTCGTAACAGCTATGACAACAACGGTGCGGCCCTCAACTCGACGGTCCACTATAGCCGCAGCTACAACAACGCGTTCTGGGATGGCAGCAAGATGGTGTACGGTGACGGGGACGGCCAAACGTTCACATACCTCTCGGGCGCCCTTGACGTCGTCGCTCACGAATTGTCACACGCGGTCACAGAGTACACGGCCGGTTTGATCTATCAGAACGAATCAGGAGCCATCAACGAGGCGATCTCTGATATCTTCGGTACGGTCGCGGAGTACAGCGTCGGCTCGAACTTCGACTGGTTGGTCGGGGAAGACATCTATACGCCGGGTATTGCCGGGGACGGTCTCCGTTCGATGTCGAACCCAGCGGCCAACGGTGACCCGGACCACTACTCGGTCCGCTACACAGGGACGCAAGACAACGGTGGCGTCCATATCAACTCAGGTATCGTCAACAAGGCGGCCTACTTGTTCGCGAGCGGGGGCTCACACTACGGCGTATCGGTTCAAGGCATCGGCGTCAAGCAAATGGGCGATGTCTACTACCGCGCGCTCACTGTCTACTTGACACCGACATCGAACTTCTCGAGCCTACGTCAAGCAGTCGTACAGTCAGCCAAAGATTTGTACGGTCCAACGAGTACACAAGCGGTCGCGGCAGCGAAATCGTTCGACGCGGTCGGAATCTACTAAGCCGAGTCCATTCAAACATCCTTTCCGTTTCGGCGGAAAGGATTTTTTTGTCGCTATTTTTTGAAAGAATAGGGTAAATACGGATTGTACGTAAAAATTGTCGCAATCAAGGAGGACATATGGACATTCAATCATTTCGCATTGACCATAAAAACGGGATTCGTCTGAACGATTACCCAACCACGATCAAGGACCGCCCATCGGACGAGACGTTGCAAAACAAGCTGATTCCGGAGAGTGTCGAAAAATTGAAAGAGTTGCATTGGAAACTATATGCCGAAGCCAAAAAGGGTGTCGTCGTCGTCTTACAGGCGCTCGATGCGGGTGGTAAAGATGAGGCGATCAGTTACATTTTCTCGAATTTGAACGCGCAAGGGTTAAAGACGAATGCGTTCCAAAAACCATCGGATACAGAGAAGAAACATGACTATCTCTGGCGGATGCATGACCTCATGCCGGAACGCGGTCAGGTCGGCATCTTGAACCGTTCCCATTACGAGGAAGTGATTGCCCCGCGCGTCCATGACCTGCTCGGAGAAGAGGTCATCCCGGACGATGAGGACAAAGAGTCGGTATGGAAAATCCGCTATCGTCAAATCAACGATTTCGAGCAATATTTGAACGAGAACGGATTCGCGGTCATCAAGTTCTTTTTCAATGTATCGAAAGAAGTGCAACGAGACCGTCTCCTCGAACGACTAAAAGACCCGAGCAAGAATTGGGAGTTCTCGTTCAGTGATGTCGAGGAACGAAAGCATTGGGACGATTATCAAGCTATTTTTGAGGATATGTTGTCGAACACAGCAACAGAACTTTCCCCGTGGTATGTACTGCCGGCAGATGATGACTGGTACGCACGTTATATCGTCTCGACGGTCATGATTGATGTTCTTGAAGACATCGATCCACAATTCCCGACGTTTACAGAGGACGAACAGGAACGAATCGATGAAGCGATTCAAACGCTCGAAAACGAGTGACGTTTGTCGAGTCCGTGAACGTCCATTTCTCCACTTGCACTGAAAGCGAATTCAAGTTACAGTGGACGTAGATAAAATTAGACGTCAGACATCTGTATGAAGGAGCAATGAGTGTGGGGAATATAAGTTTATTATTTGGAGGCGTAGCACTGTTCATCAACAGCCTCGTTTTGTTTGGAAAAGTGGACGTTAAGAGTGCGGGTGTGTTTAGTCTGTTCACTGGACTATTACAGACGTTCATCGCGACGTGGCTCGTCATCGGGGCGAGTTCGGCGGAGATGTTTGGATATGCGAGCATCTACTTGTTCGCGTTCACATATTTGTACGTCGGTGTGACGTTCCTATTCGATTTGGACGGTCGGGGCGTCGGATGGTTCTCGCTCTTCGTATCGATTTCGGCCGTCTTCTATGCGGTGATCGCATTCACGACGGGCGATGTGATGGGAGCAGTCACGTGGTTGTTTTGGTCGCTCTTGTGGGGACTGTTCTTCATGGGGATGGGCCTAGGGTGGCAGATTGACGGCTTGACGGCCCGGGTCGCCTTCGTGCTCGCTTGGTTGACCTTGATTATTCCGGCGCTGTTCGGTCTCGCAAATTTGATGACGCCGCTCTATGGCGTTATGTGGTGGGCCGCGAGCGGCACCGCGATTCTTTATTTTGGATTGACGATGTGGCGCCAGCGCCGTTTAGTAGAAGTGACACAATGAACGATGCTCCTTTGGGAGCGTCGTTTTTTTGCGCATTCATTTGTGTCTAAAATGTGAAAAGTGGGAATGACATACGTAAAGGAGGCGACCTCGGATGAGTGACGGCCTAATTTTACTGATGGGACTATTATTATGCGGATGGATGCTGTTTGCGGTCGTGTTTGATGATACAATAAAAAGAAGAATTTAACGGGCCGTTTCCTTTAAGGGACGGTCTTTCGTTTGAGGAGTGACAAGGATGGAAAAGACACCAGTCATCGTCCTCGTCGGACCGACGGCTGTCGGGAAGACGACGACAGGGATTGAGCTCGCCAAAGCGTTCAACGGTGAAATCGTATCGGGCGACTCGGTCCAAGTGTACCGCGGGATGGATATCGGTTCGGCAAAAGTGACGGTCGAGGAGGCGGAAGGGGTTCCGCATCATTTGATTGATATATGCGACCCGGACGAGGCGATGAGCGTCGCCACTTTCCAAAAGTTGGCCCGGGCGGCGATCGATGATATTTATGCGCGCGGAAAATTGCCGATTCTGGTCGGCGGGACAGGTCTCTACATCCGTGCGATTCTATATGACTATGAGTTCACAGAACGACCGGTCAATCACGAATTGCGTGAAGCGCTCGAGTTAGAAGCTGAAACGGGTGGACCTGAGGCGCTGCATGCGCGTCTGCAATCGCTCGATCCAAAACGGGCCGAGAGCATTCATCCGAATAACGTCCGCCGCGTCATCCGGGCCCTTGAAGTCGCGCTCCAAGGCGACGCCCAGGCGATGGACAGCCTCCCGTCGGAACATTACGCCTATAAACTGTTCGTCTTGCATGCGGACCGGGACGTGCTCTACTCGCGTATCAACCATCGTGTCGACTTGATGCTCGAAGCGGGCCTCATCGAGGAAGTCGAGCGCTTGCTCGCGGCTGGTTACCGGGACACGCAAGCGATGCGCGCCATCGGTTACAAGGAAGTCGTTCCGTATCTTGATGGATTGATGACCCGAGAACAGATGAGCGAGACGCTCAAACAGCACACGCGCAAGTTCGCAAAACGTCAATTGACATGGTTCCGTCATCAATTTAATGGGATTTGGGTCGATATGGGACGAAAATCATTTGAACTATCGTATCAAAATATTTATGATGAAGTTGAGGAGTTTTTTCGAAAATTCCGATTATTTCAAAGAGACATAGACTAGGGGGAATGCAACATGAAGGCTAGCTATAACATTCAAGATCATTTTTTGAATCAGTTACGTAAAGAAATGGTGCCGACGACCGTGTTTTTAGTCAGCGGGTTTCAAATTCGGGGAGTCATCAAATCGTTTGACAACTTCACGGTCATCGTCGAATCGGAAGGGCGCCAACAGTTGATTTATAAGCATGCGATTTCAACGTTCTCACCAGCACGGAACGTCACATTGTTCGAACCGGAAGCGGTCGAAGTGACAGAAGGATAATTGAAGGCATAAAGAAAGAGCGGCCCGGGGACCGCTCTTTCTTTATGCCGTTTTGACGTTCGGATTGAAATCGATGGCCTCGAGCACACGATGGACGGCACAACCGCCGAGAAGTGAGTCGAGTTGGTCACAAAGCTGACTTGGTGCCGAGCGGTATAAGTGTGTATACGTCCGCTTCCATGACCGTTCGGCCGACTGGATGCGCACGAGCAGGTCGGCATGACCGAGTTCTTTCAGTTTCTCGATATTCATCCGGTTCGTCCGAGCGAATGCCGATAAGACGACGGCTTTGGCGAGCGGTGTTTGAATCGGATAACCGGCGACGACGAGGACGGCCATTGCGCCTTTCATCTCATGCTCGATGACCGAGTCGACGAGTTGGTCCGGCGTATATGGATTCCCCGCATGTCCCGAGACCGCCGCCACGAGTTCGTGATGTGAGACCGGGCAAGCCGATGCCTGTAAAATGCTATCAATTGTTGAGTGCGTTGTTGCGTAACGTGTCGCTTCCCCTGTTGCGATCAACCGTTCATACGTATCTACCAATGAAATCATGTGAGTTCCCCCTTTATCTGGCTGTCTTAATCGTATCAATTCTAGTAAGCGCTTTCAATATAATTTAGGAATCTTCATGACCTATAACGAAAGTATGTTCGCCTCGAAGTGGAAAACACGATACAATGGGCAAAGAGAAGAAGGAGGGCATTGTATATGAACTATTACCAACAGATTGATCCGATTACGGGGAGCGGCTTCGACCGGACGCGGTTCCAACTCCCGACCGTCGAAAAAGCGTCGACGCGATTGACTGACCTTACGGACGGGACACCGGTCCAGACGAAAGCGCTCGTCAGTACAGTCGAAGTGAGAGAAGGCAAATCGGGTGCCAAATGGCTGCAACTGAATTTGACGACATCGAGCGGACTCATCCGTGCCAAGCAATGGTTGCGTGGCAATGAAGAGCAGTTGTTACCGATTTACGAGTCTGGTGTGATCGAGCTTGAAGGGAAAATCGACGTCTATCCGAAACCGGACGGCGCCAAGTCGATTACAATCGACCGGGCCAAACCGATTGCCCGGGACGAGGCAGTCTCATTGTTGCCAGGTCTTCCTGGAGACGAGACGATGGAACAATACGCCGATGAGCTGTTCGCGATTCTGTCGACGCTCTCGCCTGACTATCAAGCGATTGCGATGTCGCTACTCGACCGCTATTGGGACGATTTCGTACTCGCACCGGCTGCACTGTATCATCATCATAACTATGTCGGCGGCCTCTTGAAGCACACGGTCTGTATGCTTCGACTCGGTTATCGTATCCAAGAACAGGACGACCATTTGGCGATGGCGTTCCGGGTCATCAAAGAAGCCGAGCAGTTGCACAAAGTAGACGTATGGAATACGATGAACGGTGTAAAAGTTGAACAGGCGTTCCGGGGCACGTTCGAGTCGCTTTACGCGGCCTGCGAGGCCATCGCGGAATTGAAGGAGCCGCTCCGTTGGGACGAACTCGCGCTCGGGATTTTATTCCATGATATCGGCAAGTTGTTCGAGTACAGTCACTTGCTGTCGTCCCCGAATCGGTTCGAGCAACTGTTCTCGGTCAACGGTACGAGTGAGACGACCGGCATCTCGATCAATCCGATGGGAAGCTTCATCGGACATATGCCATACGGCGGACTGTTGTTCGAGAAGAGTCAACAGGCCGCAAGTGTCACGTTGTCGCTCGACGCCCATCATCGGATTTGGCATATGATTTTATCCCACCACGGCAAGCGCGAGTGGGGATCGAGCGTGTTACCGGTCACGACAGAAGCGTGGATGCTACATTTGATCGACTTGCTGGATGCGCGCTATGAGAAATGGGCGCGGGTCCACGAAAATTTATAAGGTGAGGTGCAGTACATGATTCCCGTGCAATTGGTGACCGGTTTTTTAGGTGCCGGAAAAACGACCTATATGAATCGCTTGCTAGAAGCGACGGACGAGCGGCTGCTCGTCATCGTCAACGAGCTCGGGTCGGTGAATATCGACGAACAGTTAATTGTCAAGATGGACCAAGAGCAGATCGAGCTGTCGAACGGTTGTATCTGTTGCTCGATTCAAAGCGATTTGAGCAAGACGTTCTATCAGCTCGCATCGAAGGATACGTTCGACCGCATCGTCATCGAAACGACTGGTGTGGCCGACCCGGCGCCAATCATTCAGACGATTTATTATGACGACTATTTGCGCACGCGCTTCAAGCTGACGGCGATATTGACTGTCGTCGATGCCAGTCAACTGGACCGCGAGCTGTTTATAGAAGGAATCCATCAAATTGCCTATGCTGACGTGATTTTATTGAATAAAGTCGACCTCGTCGATGCGGATGCGCTCAAACAGGCGCATGAGCGGATTCACGCGCTGAATCCGACCGTTCGAGTCATCGAGACGGTGCAGACGGTCGGCGACTATGACTTGACGGAGAATACGTTCCAGCTCTCACGAGTCGACGAACAGCTCATCGGCCAACTGACGGCAGGACACTCCTCGGTCTCATCACTTCGGGCCATCACGCTCACGACGGACGTGCCGCTCAAACGGGAACGCGTCACTCAATACGTCCGAGAAGTGCTCATGCACTATGAAGATGATGTCTATCGCTTGAAGGCGATTGTTCGTTTAGACGGAGAAACATCAAAATTCGTCGTCCAAGCGACGAATCAACTGATGGGGGCGACGTTCGCGAACGAACCGAGCGACGACTCACGTTCCGTCTTCGTCTGGATTGGAAAAAATCTTGACCGGGACGCGCTCACGCGCGGATTACAAGCTTGTGAGGTGAATGCATGATGAAATTGATGTTGGTCGATGGGTTTAACCTCTTGTCGCGATATTATTTTGCCACAGAGCGTCGTCGGGCTCTCGACCCCGATGTGACGTTGAAGGGACTGCTTCGAAAAGTTGACGGGTGGACGAACGACTTCACGCATATCGCTTTCTTTTGGGACGGACCACGCGAGACGACGCACCGTTACGCCCTGTTTCCGGACTATAAAGCGACTCGCACCGGCTTGCCGGAACCGTTGTTCCACGATTACGTCAAGTTGCGGGCAGCGTTGACCGAGCGCGGGATTTTTCAGTCTGAGCTCGCCGGGTACGAGGCTGATGACTTGATTGGGGCCGTCGCAACCGCATTCCCGGGCGAATCGTATATGTATTCGTCAGACCGCGATTTGCATCAGTTGCTTTCCCCGAACGTGTTTCAAATCGTTCCGAAAAAAGGGGAAGAGATGATGATGAATCGGGAAGTGTTCGTTGCGACGTACGGCGTCCGACCAGAGCAGTTCGTCGATGTGAAGGCGCTCCAAGGCGACGCCTCAGATAATATTCCCGGTGTCCGCGGCATCGGACCGAAGACAGCGACCATCCTCGTCCAGTCGTATGACACGGTCGAAACGCTATACGACATCGTGAGACAAGAAGCGCTTCAAGAGGCGCATCAGAAGTTTGCGAAGAAACTTGATGGGCAAGAAGAAGTGGCGCTCTTGTCGAAACGTCTCTCGCTCATCGATATTCATGCACCGATTGAGACCGATTGGGAGGCGTATCGCTTTGGTTCACATTTATTTTGATGCGGCGACGAACCAAGAGGCTGGTGAGAACGGTATTGGCGTCTGGATCAAGAAGACCGACGGCACGGTGTCCACGTACATTGCCCAACGCGTCGGGTTAACGAGCGTTCAGGCGGAGCTCGCCGCGCTCGCGTTCGCCCTCGAACAAGCGCACGAACTGACGGGCGAATCGACGTTCATGTTCTATTCAGACGCCGAGACGGTCGTACGGGCGCTCGAACAGCGCTTCCTCAAAGACCAATCGATGCGTCCGTTGTTCGTCAAGGCGCTGACGCTTTATGACGAATTGCCGAATAAATTCATCAAATGGATTCCTCGAGCGGAGAACCGGGCCCATGACGTGGCTAAACGGGCATTGATGACAGGCTAAAAGTCGGGCGTGGGCCCGACTTTTTGTCAATTGCGGGGGAATGATTTCTTTTTTGCAAAAGTTTCGCTAAAATGAAAGCGTAGTCAAAAAAAGAGGGGGAATTTTCATGGAATATCGGATCGAACGGGACACGATGGGGGAAATCAACGTTCCGGCTTCAGCCAAATGGGGAGCCCAAACACAGCGCAGTCTAGAGAACTTTAAAATCGGGACTGAAAAAATGCCGCTTGAGGTCGTGCATGCCTTCGCGATTTTGAAGAAAGGTGCCGCACTCGCCAACGCTGAGCTCGGTGTATTGGAGCAAGCGAAAGCCGACGTCATCGCCGAAGTCGCCGATGAGATTGTCGCTGGGCAACATGATGCCGAGTTCCCGCTCGTCGTCTGGCAGACGGGTTCAGGGACACAGTCGAACATGAACGTCAACGAAGTCATCGCCCACTTGGCGAATGATAAGTTGAAAGACCGTGGTCAAACGCTCACGATTCATCCGAACGACGACGTCAACAAGTCGCAGAGCTCGAACGACACGTATCCGACGGCGATGCACATCGCGGCTATCCTAGCGGTCGAGGACCATGTGTTGCCATCGATTGAGGCGCTCCACGCGACGCTCGCGAAGAAAGCCGAGTCATTCATGGACATCGTCAAGATTGGACGGACGCACTTGCAAGACGCGACGCCGGTCACGCTCGGTCAAGAGATTAGCGGTTGGGTCCGTATGCTCGAGCTGTCGAAACAGATGATTGAGCGCACGCTCGAACCGTTGACAGAGCTCGCCCTCGGCGGGACGGCGGTCGGGACGGGCATCAACGCCCATCCACAGTTCGGCGAAGTCGTGGCCGAGAAAATCTCGCAAGAGACCGGCAAACAGTTCATTACGGCTGTCAACAAGTTCCATGCGCTCACGAGTCACGATCAGCTCGTGTTCACCCATGGTGCCTTGAAAGCACTCGCCATGGACGCGATGAAGATTGCCAACGATGTCCGTTGGCTCGCGTCTGGTCCGCGTGCCGGTATCGGCGAGATTTTGATTCCGGAAAACGAACCGGGCAGCTCGATCATGCCAGGAAAAGTCAACCCGACGCAGAGCGAGGCGTTGACGATGGTCTCTGCCCAAGTTCTTGGCAATGATGCGACCATCGGATTCGGTGCGAGCCAAGGAAACTTCGAGTTAAACGTGTTCAAGCCTGTCATCATGTACAACTTCCTCCAGACGTGCCGCTTGTTGACGGACAGTCTACATTCGTTCGACGTGCATTGCGCCGTCGGCATCGAACCGGATTTGGACGTCATCGCTCACAACGTGGAACGGTCGCTCATGCTCGTGACGGCACTCAACCCGCATATCGGTTACGAGAACGCAGCCAAAATCGCGAAACTCGCCCATAAAAATGGGACGTCGTTGAAGGAAGCGGCGCTCGAGACCGGACTATTGACGGAAGAGCAGTTCGATCAATGGATTCGTCCGGAAGAGATGACGTCTCCTAACTTAAAAGTTGGTAAATAAGGGAAGGGCGGTCCATGACCGCTCTTTTCTGCTGTCTTATGGGTCTTAAGAACCATATTACTGTCAAACAATAGGAAAAAAATAAGTAAATAGTTGTATTTTCGTGGATGAAGTCGCATAATCATAGTCAGAAGCGAATATCGGGAGAACGAAACTGGGGGGTCGGGAATGAAGCAGCAACTCACAGATCGTATACATAAGATTTTGGCGCAAATCACGAGCGCGAGACAGATTCAAACAACAGACATCGAGTTTTTATTGGATTGGATGAAACAAGAAGTGAAACAGAGACGGTTCATGCACTTGCTTGAAATCTTCAGTCGTGTCGAATCTGACGTGCGTGAGTTGCCGGCCGTCCTGACGCAAGCAGAAGCGATGGCATTGATTGCCCCGGTGAAACGATATATCCATACGATCCTGGGCATCGAGCAAGAAGACGAGGACCTCGTCTTGATTTTGTCGAACAACTTTGCGACGTTCAGCCGCTATAAGCCGCGGGTGGAAAAGCTCGGGGCACGTCCTGTCTTTTTACAGACGTTAGAAGAAGCCGTCGAATACGATTATGAAGACGTGCCGAAGGCGATTATCATGGACGTCGAACTGTGGGCCCGTTTCCCGGAGCGGGCAATCCAATCGTTCGTTAGCAAGATGAAGAAGCTGTACGTCCCGCTCATCGTGATTGGAACGAATGAACATTATCGACTCGCCGCCTACTCGTATGGGTTCGATGACTATTGGGAAGAGTGGATTCCGATGGAAGAGCGGCTCGTCCGCCTCGGACATCATATCGAGAAGGCACGGCTCGTCTCGAACGCGCTGCTCGTCGACGAATTGACAGGCGCCTTCAACCGTAAATATTTGAAAGCGACGTTCAGTCGCTTTATGTCCCGCCTAGAGCGGTCCGGTGAAAGCTTCACGCTCGCGTTGCTCGACATCGATCATTTCAAGCAGTTGAACGATACGTTCGGTCATGCGTATGGGGACGAGGTGTTGCATCGCGTTGCCGAGGAGATTCGTTTGGCGATTCGCTCGAGTGACGAGTTGATTCGTTACGGCGGGGAAGAGTTCCTCATCATCTTGAACGTGTCCGAGCGCCACGTCGTCGATGCGGTGCTCGAACGGGTCCGCAGCCGGATTGAGGAGATGACGTTCACATACGAACATCACGTGACGGTGTCCATCGGCTATACGCGCGTCTGTCAGACCGGAATGACGCTCGGCGAGTGGTGTGCGTACGCCGATGAGGCGCTCTATAAAGCGAAACGTGACGGGCGCAATCGAATCATCCGTTATTCGACGGCGGTCCGGGAGGAGAAGCGGCTCGCTTACGTGACGATGAGCCCGGAGAAGTACGCCATGCTCGCCGAACAGTTGCCGAAACAGCATCGACGCTACGAGGTCATCTATCGGCCTTACGACCGTTACGCCTGTAACGATCATATGGAGATGTTCATCTTAGACGAATCGAGTACGACGGAGACGAGAGGGACACTCTCGGCCGTCAAGGAGCAGCGTGGCAAGTACAGTCATGTATTGGCCTTGTCGAAACGGACGGCACTCGAGCTCGGTACTCTATACGACGACTTGGCTGAACGGGACCATCATGATGTCATCACTGAAAAAATCGAGCAGTGGCTCGAAAAATTGCCCGACTAAAAAGGGACGTCGATTCAGTCGATGTCCCTTTTGTCATATTGACGGAAAGTGAAGCTATAGGCATGCCGCTCGTCGACCGGATGGAACTGTTCGTCCGACACGGTGAGTCCGTTCGGCAGCGGTGGATAATACGTGTCTGCCTCGAACGTGCCGTCGACCTCGGTGACATAGAACCGGTCCGTCATCGGAAGCGTTTGCTCATAAAGCGTCGCGCCGCCGATGATGTAAAGGTCTGTCGTCTCATTTTTGAGCGACTCGAGGTCGTGCCAAACATCGACACCTTCAGCTGAAAATGATCGGTCGGACGTGACGACGATATTGCGGCGGTTCGGTAACGGACGACCGATCGATTCGAACGTCTTTCGACCCATGACGACCGTTTGGCCCGTCGTGATGGCCTTGAATTGTTTCAAGTCATCGGGCAGGCGCCACAACAAGGCGTTATCTTTCCCGATTTCCCGATTTCTCCCGATGGCAACGACGTGGACAATCATACGCTGACCGCTCCCTTGATATGCGGGTGCGGGTCATAGCCGACAATCTCGAAGTCCTCGAAGCGGAAGTCCTCGATCGACGTCACGTCGCGCAAGATGTTCAATGTCGGGAGCGGGCGTGGCTCACGTGTCAATTGAAGGTTCACTTGTTCGAGGTGGTTATGGTAAATGTGAGCGTCGCCGAGCGTATGGACGAAGTCCCCGACCTCAAGGCCGGTCACATGGGCGACCATATGCGTGAGCAAGGCGTATGACGCGATATTGAACGGTACGCCGAGGAACGTATCGGCGCTGCGTTGATAGAGCTGACACGATAGTTTGCCGTCTGCGACGTAAAATTGGAACAACAAGTGACACGGTGGCAGCGCCATGTCCTCGAGTTGCCCAGGGTTCCATGCCGAGACGATGAGTCGGCGCGAGTCCGGATTCGTCTTAATCTGCTCGATCACTTGTGCGAGCTGGTCGACACTCGTGCCGTCTGGTTTTGGGAATGAGCGCCACTGTGCCCCATAAACCGGACCGAGATTGCCGTCCTCGTCTGCCCATTCGTTCCAAATACGGACACCGTTATCTTGAAGATACTTGACGTTCGTGTCACCGGTGATGAACCAGAGCAGTTCATGGATAATCGAGCGGGTATGTAGTTTTTTCGTCGTGACCAGGGGGAATCCATCCTGAAGATTGAACCGCATTTGGTGGCCGAACACGCTCGTCGTCCCGGTCCCGGTCCGGTCCTCTTTGACGACACCGTGCTCGAGGATATGGGTGCATAAATCATGGTATTGTTTCATGTGGGAAGTCCCCTTTCTCGTTCGAATTTACAAAAAGTCGCACTCATTATAACACAATATATGGACTTCAGAACGTTTCGCTTTCCATATACAGATTTACTCTCGTACACATCTCGAGGATGCATAATCAGTCCCTTCTAGAGCGGGGGTGAAAAATTAGTGGCAAAGGACTTGGTCTCAGGTAGCTTCGTCATGTTTCGATTCGAGTACAAATAGACGTCGCCGAAGATATCGAATTGATCGCCTTGAACACGAAACGCACAATCTTTGTTCGACAAATAGATTGGTATTTCTTCAGAGAACGAGGCTAGCTCTTGCTTGACGACGTGCATGTGTTGTTCGAGATTGAAGTGGGAGAGCATCGAAAAATCGTTGAGGGCCACGCCTTGAAAAATAGTTGAGGTTGTTACGTTATAACCCATATTTGGCGAGCATAACCAAGACGAAGACATATTGATGGCGCCAGCACTAGCACCTAAGACGATAGCGTCGCTTTGTTGAATCGATTGGATTAGGTCATATTCATGAATAAACTGATTTTGCTTGATGGTGTCCCCACCTAATAAGAAAATCATCGAAGCTGCGTCGAGAAGATGTTTCGCATTAGTGCGATCCATTTCATAATTGATTACGTGAGAATCGTTGAACAAGATGCCAGCCTCCTGTAGCCACGATTGCTCGATAACACCATTAACCGCAGTTGAGGCAGGATCTGAGCTAATCATTACAAGGGACTGCCGATCTGTCACGTCTCGTGACAAGGCATTTGCCAAATAAGTTGGGAAAAATTCATTGAACCATCCAAGATAATAGCACGTCTTCATTGTAAACCTCCTTCGTGTAAGAGTTCTTTCAATAAATTGATATAGAAGCCACCTCATTGTAACCGAACTAGTTGAATTTTTTTCCATAAACAATATGTGATTGCTTATAATGAAGAAGACAAGCGAGTCTAGCTCGTCATGTTTATTGAAATACTTTTAAAAGGAGGATCATCTTGAAACAGCACTCATTACTTTTTGCATTATCTTTATGCTTACTGAGCCTTGGCCTAATCGGAAATGTTGTTTTTGAAGCGATGGGTTTTTTCTCAAATCCAACCGTTCAGGTGATCAGTATCCCAATCGCATCCGCCGAAGGGTATTTCATCCATGGATTCCTAATCCTCGCCATCACTGTTCTTGGGCTATTTTTGCTTCCTTTTTCGTTGAATCGAAATAAAGCAAAGACCACTGCCGTATTTCTGTTGGCGGTCATTCTAATTCCTCAGCTTGTATGATGAAAAACCAATTTCAGAGATCAGATGACTCTTTCATCTGGTTTTATTTTATTGAAACGGTGAATTCCTCTAGTAACAACATCACGTCTTAAGAGGAGGGATACGATGAAGGCAGTAATTTGTACCGCATATGGACCACCGGACGTATTGCAGCTTCAAGAAGTCGACAAACCGGTGCCAAAATCGGATGAGTTATTGATTCAAGTTTACACCACAGCCGTTCATTCCGGGGACCGTCGGCTACGGTCACTCGATGTACCGGCTCTAGGTAAGCTTCCGATGCGAATCGTCGTCGGTTTCAAGGCACCGCGTCAACCGATTCTGGGTGTCGTCTTGGCAGGCGAGGTCGTCGAGACGGGCAGCCGCGTCGAGCACTTCAAGGTCGGCGACCGTGTCTATGCGCTGACCGGGATGCGGTTCGGTGGCTATGCCGAATATGCGTGTGTCAAAGCGAGTAAATGTGTCGAGCGCATGCCGAACAACGCTAGTTTTGTCGAAGCAGCCAGCTTGCCGTTTGGCGGGACGACGACTCTTCACTTTTTGCGAAAAGTGAACATCGAACAAGTGAAGACCGTATTAATTTACGGGGCCTCCGGAGCAGTCGGTTCGATGGCCGTTCAAATCGCGAAATATTACGGGGCTCACGTAACGGCAGTTTGTCGGGAGCGAAACTTCGAACTGGTGAGAAGTCTCGGCGCGGACGTCGTGGTCGACTACACGAAGCCTAACTACGACGAGAAACTGACCACATACGACGCTGTGTTCGATGCGGCTGGAAACATCGATAAGCGGTTGGCACGGAAACATGTTGCCGAACACGGGAAATTCAGTTCTGTCGCCGGGCAAGGACCTGCGAGTGAACGGAAAGAGGATTTGGCTTTCTTGAACGAGCTATTCGAAGCCGGTCGGTTAAAGGCCGTCATCGATTCGGTTTACCCGCTCGAGGACATCGTCGCGGTGCATCGATACGTCGATGCTGGAGGAAAGGCTGGCAATGTGATTGTGACCGTGACACAAACGAATTGATGTGAGTCACGTACTTGGTGGACAGTCACTGTTTTCGCCACGTAGCTTATGGGGTATACTTGTGAAAGACAAATAAAGGGAGGGATTCGATGCAATTACAAGGTAAAAACGTTCTGCAAATCGTCAGCGACGACTTCGAAGATTTAGAATTATGGTATCCGGTCCATCGGTTACGCGAGGAAGGCGCAAACGTCATCCTGGCCGGTGAAAAGGCGGATCATGCTTATATCGGCAAATACGGCGTTCCGGCCAAATCGGACATTGCGTTCGATGACGTCGACATCTCATCGTACGACGCTATCCTCGTCCCGGGTGGCTGGTCACCAGACTTGTTGCGCCGATTCGATTCGGTGAAAGGCTTCGTCCGCTACATGCATGACGAGAAGCGGCCGATCGGTCAAATCTGTCACGCCGGATGGGTGTTGATTTCAGCGAAGATTCTCGATGGTGTCAACGTCACGAGCACGCCGGGCATTAAAGATGATATGGAAAACGCGGGTGCGATTTGGCATGATGAGCCAGTCGTCGTCGACGGTCATATCGTCTCAAGCCGCCGTCCGCCTGACCTGCCTGACTATATGCGCGAATTCATCAAGGTCATGGCTAAACACTGAAAATAGAATAAAGGGGTTAACGACAGTTGAAGCTTAAATCGAATCCAATTCTCCGTAAATCAATGGAGACAACAGCTTATAGCGCCACACCGATGACGAAAGCCGGTACGTGGTCGAAAGTGTTCACGTTACTCTTGCTCGTCACGGCAGCCGCCGGGACGACGTGGATGCTCGTGCCGACAATCGGGGAGGCGTTGTTGTTCCCGCTCATGATCGGCTCACTCATCCTTGGTTTGGTGTTAGCACTCGTCATCACGTTCAAACCGAGAACGGCACCGGTCGTTGCGCCATTGTATGGTATCGTCGAAGGTGTGTTCGTCGGGTTGATTTCGTACTTCTTCGAAGCGATGCTTCCGGGCATCGTTGGACGTGCCGTGTTGACGACGTTCATCGTCGCGTTCGCGATGTGGTTCGTCTACTCGACGGGTCTCGTCAAAGTGACGCAAAAGTTCCGTGCCGGCGTCACGGCCGCAATCTTTACGGTCATGTTGCTCTATCTCATCCAAATCGGGATGAGTTTCTTCGGTTCAGGGCTCCCGTTCATGACGGGCTCATCACCGCTTGCGATCGGTGTGCAGTTTGTGATCGTCATCATCGCCTCGCTCGCGCTCGTACTCGATTTCGATTACATCGCGCGTCAAGTTGAGAGCCGGGCTCCGAAAGAGCTCGAATGGTTGGCAGCGTTCGGTTTGATTGTGACGCTCATCTGGCTCTACATTGAACTACTCGATTTACTCTATCGCCTCGCCATGCGCGACTGATCATCGGCCCTCGGGCCGGTGATTTTTTTAAGAAAGGATGTGAAGCCGTCATCGAACCGATGAGGGCGCAACTGTTATGAAAAAAGTGATTGTGATTGGATCAGGAATCGTCGGCATCTCGACCGCGTATCATTTGGCGGGGAAAGCCGACGTCACCGTCATCGACCGGAAAGAAAAGGGCCGTGCGACCGACGCGGCAGCAGGAATCGTCTGCCCATGGATCGCCCAGCGTCGCAATAAGGCATGGTACGCGCTCGCCAAAGGCGGCGCTCACTACTATGCGACGGTCGTCGATGACTTGAAACGAGAAGGAGAGACCGAGACCGGCTATAAACGAGTCGGGACGCTCGCCTTGCATGAAGACAAGAAATTGAACGAGATGCAAGAACGGACGGCGCTGCGCCGGGAAGAAGCACCAGAAATCGGGGAGTTGACCCGGATGACAGCGGAAGAGGCGAGAGCGCTATTTCCACCGCTCTCGGACGAATATGACGCCCTCCTTGTCGAAGGCGGGGCTCGTGTCGATGGAGAGAAATTGCGAGCTGCCCTCGAACGGGTCGCCGTGAAGCGTGGCGTGACCTTGGTTGACGGTTCGGCCGTCCTCGTCGAAGCGGACGGCTATCATGTCGAGTGCGACGGTGTCCGCTTTGAGGCGGATGAGATCGTGCTCGCCTGTGGGGCGTGGTTGCCCGAGTTGATGGAGCCGATCGGCTATACGGCCCGTGTCGCTGGCGAAAAAGCGCAAATCGTGCACGTCCAGCTGCCGGACACGGATGCTTCCGACTGGCCGGTCGTCATGCCGCCGCGGCGCCGCTATTTGCTCGGATTTGAAGAAGGACGAATCGTCATCGGCTCGACGCATGAGCGTGACAAGGCGTTCGACGCACGGCCGACGGCAATCGGAATTCATGAAGTGCTCTCGAAAGGGCTAGAATCGGCTCCGGGACTCGCTGAGGCTGAACTGATTGAGACGCGGGTCGGCTTTCGCCCGGTCACCCCGAACTCGATTCCGATTCTCGGACGCGTACCGGGAGCGGAGCAGTTGCTCGTCGCGAACGGTCTCGGCTCGTCCGGCTTGACGGTCGGTCCGTTCATCGGGAAAGTGCTCGCAGACCTCGTTCTGACAGGAGATTGCGAGCTCGACCTGTCGCTTTATCCAATCAAGGAATCGGTGTTTAGAACGAATGATAAATAACAACGAAATATAAAAAGTCGCCTCCCCCTTGCTATACACACAAGAAGGGGAAGGCGACTTTTTAGTTATTTCCGAATGATGCCGTGCAAGAAAAATCGGAAATAGTCTTGCTTCGATTCGGTCATCGATGACGTCGACAGGCCCGGGTCGGATAAAATCGCTTGTTGCACGTACCGTAAATACGAATCGGTCGACAGCTCCGGGTCGATGGCCCCGCCCGGCCAACTGTTGCCATGAGGCGTCCGCTTGATTCATCGACTCGCTCGTTTCGAGGTCCAATCGTTGTCGAGCGGCACCGACGAGCTTGAGCATCTGTTCATGCAATATTACGGGGAGGCGAACTAAATGGTTCTCATCGCGGCACTGTTCAAACAAAACCGGAGCTGGATTTTTGGATACTCGCTCGGGACGAGTCTCTACTTGTTCTTTTTGGCGGCGGTGTTCCCGTCCATCCAAGAGACGGGGCTGATTGAAGGCAAACTGGATTCGTTGCCACCTGAGCTACTCGATGTGTTCAAAATCGATCCGAATTTGGCGATGGACAACGTCATGAACTTGTTGGCCGGCAATTACTATGGGCTCATCTTTTACGTGTTGGCGATTCTGTTCGCACTCACATTCGCCTCACGGCTCATGGCCAAACCGGTGGACTCAGGCGAGGTCATGCTCTATTTGGCCGCACCGATTTTGCGTGGCGGTTACGTGACGGCCAGTCTGGTCGTACTCTTGATGGCGTCAGCCTTGCTCGTCGGACTGAACGGGCTCAGCCTGATGCTCGCCAACGTCTTGTTTGATTTACAGATTGACCTTGGCTTATTGTGGACGCTGCAGTTAAACGCGGGTCTGCTGCTGCTCATGCTTGGGAGGCTCGCTTATGTGCTCGCGAGCCTGTTCGACGACAGCTCACGGTCGTATATGGTCACGGGAGGCATATTCGCCCTCTTCTTGATGGCGAATGTGTTCTCAGGATTTAGTGACCAACTCGACTGGTTGAATGCGCTGTCGATATTCTCGTTGTTTGACGCCAACGCACAAATCCAAGGGGATTCCACGCTTCGTTCCTTCTTCTTGTTGGCGGGGATTCTCGTCGTCAGCATGCTCCTATCTTATGGACGCTTCACACGAAAAGATTTGACGATTTAGTTTTTCGAAATAGAATGAGGGGTATGATACAATCAGCTCGAACAGATTGGAAAGGGGAATGATTGTATGCAACTCGCAACGTTACGCAACGGTGTCAAAATTCCGATGATCGGCTTTGGGGTATGGCAAGTCGACAACGAGACGGAGGCGCCACAGGCCGTCGCCGAGGCACTCAAAGTCGGATATCGCCATATCGATACGGCAGCCGTCTATAAGAATGAAGAGGGTGTCGCCAAAGGGATTCAAACATCAGGCGTCGCTCGTGAAGATATCTTTTTGACGTCGAAGATTTGGAACGAAGACATTCGCCAGCGTCGGACGAAAGAGGCGTTTGACGAATCACTCGCTCGACTCGAGACTGACTATTTAGATCTCTGTCTGCTCCACTGGCCAGTCGACGGGTTCGTCGAGGCATGGAAAGATTTGATTGACCTCTATGAGGCCGGTAAAATCAAGGCGATTGGCGTGTCGAACTTCAAAGAGCATCATCTCGATACGTTGAAACAGGAAGGCCTGATGACGCCGCTCATCAACCAAATCGAGCTCCATCCGCAACTCCCGCAACCGGATCTCGTCGAATATTGCCAAGACGAGGGCATCCAAGTCGAGGCATGGAGCCCGCTCATGCAAGGGAAGTTCCTCGATATCCCGGCCTTTGCCGAGATTGCTGAGAAACATGGGAAGACGCCGGCCCAAGTCGTGCTTCGCTGGCATTTGGACACGGGGAACGTCGCGCTTCCGAAATCGGTCACGCCGCACCGGATTCAAGAGAACTTCGATGTGTTCGACTTCGCGCTCGACGCGGACGATTTGGCGAAAATCGATGCCGTGGCGACCCATGACCGTCTCGGTCCAGACCCGGACGAGATCGACTTTTAAACAATTGATGCCTTTTGTCCATGAACTCAGATGGGCAATCCCGAATGCGGTGACACTGCCGCTTCTTTGAAACGACTCCGGTTGAGACCGGGGTCGTTTTATTGTGTAATTAGCGATTCTTCCTAGAGCTAGTCCGGATGTGTATGAGCGTTGGCACATGGGTATAGAAAACTATGCTAATAAAGGAGGTGTCAGGTCTTCTTCGGAGGATCCTAATTATGGACTTATCAAAATGGCCATTAATCAACTGGCTGGCATTTTTGGCGACGGTCGTCATCAACTACTTCGCGAGCGGTGAAAACGCTGCTGTGTCGGACCGCATCGATATTTACTTCAAACCGGCCGGCTATGCGTTCTCGATTTGGGGCGTGATTTATGTCGCGCTCGCCGTCTGGCTCGTCTTGCAATTGAAGAAAGGGTCGGTCGCGAACCGGCAGGCCAATCGGATGAAAGCGGGCTTTCTCGTCTCGTGTATCTTGAACGGCCTTTGGTTGCTTACGTTTACGAACGAGTGGTTCATCGCCTCGCTCGTCGTCATGGTCGCGTTCTTGGCGACGCTCGCTTGGCTCTATTACATCGCCTTCCGGACGTCGACGAGCTGGCTCGACCGGTTCCCATTCTCGATTTATATCGGCTGGGTGTCCGTCGCGACGATCGTCAACGTGTTCGTCGTCATGAATCGGGAGCGGGTCACAACCGTGCTCGGACTCGACGAGCTTGCTTGGACGTCGCTCATGCTCATGGTCGGGGTCGTCCTAGCACTCGTCTTCATGTGGTGGCATCGTGACTTCATCTATCTGCTCGTCTTCGTCTGGGCATACATCGCCATCTTCGCTCGAATCGAGGAAGCAACGCTTTACGTCGTCCTCGTCAGTGCCTTGATTTTGCTCACGCTCGGTTATGTAGGCTTGATCATTTGGAAGAAGCCACGGGCATTTTTACACCATTCTCGCAAGACGGTCGAATAAGTTGGTTGAAGTTGAAGCGGTAGCCTAATTTGGTTATCGCTTTTCCTTGTGAATATTTAAGTTCTTGTGAACCTATATACTAATATATTTGATGGATAATTATTCTTTATAGATTATAAGTGGTTTTCATAAATAGCTTGATAAAGCTAATGAATCCGCTTTCAATTATGACTTTGACGATTTGTGTTATGCAGAATAGTATACAACCCACTTGATTTATCAGAATATTTAGAACAAAATAAAATTTACGAAACAAGATCGAGAGAGAGGGGTTGATTCGATGAAGCGAACAGGCTTGTACGATTCACGATTCGAAAAAGACGCATGTGGCATTGGGCTATATGTCAACCTAAATGGAGAGAAAAAACATGACATCGTTAGTAAATCGCTGTCGATGCTCTGCAAGCTAGAACATCGTGGCGGACAAGGGGTCATCGATGCGGGAGACGGCGCGGGCATCATGACCGAGCTGCCGCACGAACTGTTCCTGGAGACGATGAATTTGCCGACGCCAGGTCGCTATGCAGTCGGAATGGTCTTTTTCCAACCGGATGAGTCGAGACTTCGGGACAAGCAACGTCAGATGGAAGCAATCGCCGACGAATTCGATTTTGCGACCATCGCCTGGCGCGAAGTCCCGGTCAATCCACATGCGATTGGTGAACATGCCCGCGTGACACAGCCGACCATCTATCAATGGTTCGTCTCGTGCCCGTTCGCGGACTATGACTCGAACGAGCGGACGCTCTATCAGCTCCGGCGGATGATTGAAAAGACCGAAGCGTTGAACCTGTACATGCCGAGCTTGTCGACAAAGACGATCGTCTATAAGGGGATGCTCACGCCGGAACAAATCGAGCGCTTCTATCTCGATTTGCAGGCGCCGTCCTTTAAGAGCACGTTCGGCATCGTCCATTCCCGCTTCTCGACGAACACGTTCCCGTCATGGGAACGGGCGCATCCGAACCGCATGATTGTCCATAACGGGGAAATCAATACGCTCCGTGGCAACATCGATGCGATGCGGGCCCGCGAAGGCGTGACCTCGACCGATTTGTTCGAGGATGTGAATCAGCTGTTCCCGGTCCTCCAAGAGACGGGGAGTGACTCGTCGATGCTCGACAACGCTTTCGAGTTCTTCACCCGGACCGGGCGTTCCATCGCCCATACGGCGATGATGCTCATCCCTGAGCCGTTCGCGGAAGTGAAAATAGACCCGTTCAAAAAAGACTTCTATCAATATCATTCGTCGATCATGGAGCCTTGGGATGGACCGACTGGTGTCGTCTTCACGGACGGCCGTCAAATCGGTGCCATCTTGGATCGGAACGGACTGCGGCCGATGCGCTATATCGAGACGCTCGATGGCGAGCTCATTTTATCGTCAGAGAGCGGCGTCATCCCGGTTCAAGCCGAGAACGTGAAGTCGAAGCAACGACTTCGTCCCGGGCAACTGTTGTTAATCGACTTGGAGTCGAAACGACTCATCCCGGACGCGGAAATCAAACAGACGATTGCACGGGCCGAGCCGTACGGCAAATGGTTGAAGCAGATGACCGAGCTCAGCGATGGACCGGTCGACGAGCCGTTCGTCGCCGACCTGCATCGGAAGCAGCGTGCGTTCGGATACACGAAAGAGGACATTGAACAATATCTCGTCCCGCTCATCCTCGAGAAAAAAGATCCAATCGGGTCGATGGGACATGACCAACCGGTCGCGGTGTTATCCGAGCGGCCACGTTCTTTGTTCCATTACTTCAAACAGCACTTCGCCCAAGTCACGAACCCGCCGATCGATGCGTTGCGTGAGAAAATCGTTACGGCGACATTCACATGGCTCGGGCCACAAGCGAACCCGGTCCATAACGGCCGTGGTCACGCCCGTCGCGTCTGGCTCAAGCACCCGTTCCTCGATGCGGCCGCGCTCGAAAAAGTGAACGAGACGTTGCGCGTCGAACGGGTCGATACGTCATATACGCACGATTTGGAGGCTTCGTTAGAGGTGTTGTTCGGGCGAGTCGAGGGGCTCATTCGTGACGGCGCCGACGTCATCGTCTTGTCGGACCGCAACATGAACGAAAATATGCTCGCCATGCCGGCGCTTCTCGTATTGAGCGCCGTCCACCAACATTTGATTCGCGTCAATCTACGGGCATCATGCAGTCTCGTCGCCGAGAGCGGCGAAGTTCGTGAAGTCCATCAAGCTGCCGCCTTAATCGGTTACGGCGCCGACGCCGTCTACCCATATCTCGCCTATGCGACCATCGCCGAGGCGATCGAGGCGGGCCAGCTGTCCTACTCGTTCGACGAGGCGGTCCGCCGCTATCAGACGGCCTCTGTCGACGGCATCGTCAAAATCATGTCGAAGATGGGCATCTCTACCGTCCAAAGTTACCGTGGCGCCCAAATCTTCGAGGCGGTCGGCATCGACCGCGCCTTGATTGAGCGTCACTTCCGCGGTACGACGTCACAGTTGTCCGGTGTCGGTTTCACCGAACTTGAAGACGAGTCGCGCCGGCAGCACGAATCCGCCTATAAACGCGAACGACCACTCGAGGCCGGGACCGACTTCCAGTGGCGCGCCGATGGGGAAGAACACGCCTTTAATCCGAAGACGATTCACCTCTTGCAACGAGCCTGCCGCGAGAACGAGCGCCGGTATTACGATGCCTACGTCAAGCTCCATGAGTCGTCAGGTCAATTCTTGCGCCAATTGTTCTCCTTTAAACAACAGGATGCAATTCCACTCGACGAGGTCGAGTCGGTCGCATCGATTGTCAGTCGGTTCAAGACGGGAGCGATGTCGTTCGGTTCTCTATCGAAAGAGGCCCATGAGACGCTTGCCATCGCCATGAACCGAATCGGTGGCAAGAGCAACTCCGGGGAAGGCGGGGAAGACCGGAAGCGGTTCACCCCTGATGAGGACGGCAGTGAACGCGTCAGTCGTATCAAGCAAGTCGCGAGTGGACGTTTCGGCGTGACGGCCGAGTACTTGTATCACGCCGATGAGATTCAAATCAAGATGGCGCAAGGGGCGAAACCGGGTGAGGGCGGACAACTGCCGGGTAACAAAGTTTACCCATGGGTCGCCGAAGTGCGCGGCTCCGTCCCAGGTGTCGGACTCATCTCGCCACCACCGCATCACGACATCTATTCGATTGAAGATTTGGCGCAACTCATCTTCGACTTGAAGCATGTCAATCCGAACGCGAAAATCAGCGTCAAGCTCGTCTCGAAGTCGGGCGTCGGGACAATCGCGGCCGGTGTCGCCAAGGCGAACGCCGATACGATCGTCATCAGCGGCTATGACGGCGGGACCGGGGCGTCGCCGAGGACGTCAATCAAGCATACGGGACTCCCGTGGGAGCTCGGTCTGCTCGAGACGCACCAGACGCTCGCGTTGAACGGGCTCCGGGGTCGCGTCACGCTCGAGACTGACGGCAAACTCATGACCGGGCGCGATATCGTCCTCGCCGCCATCTTCGGGGCCGAGGAATACGCGTTCGCGACGGCACCGCTCGTCGTGCTCGGTTGCATCATGATGCGGGCGTGTCACCTCGATACGTGTCCGGTCGGTGTCGCGACCCAAGACCCGGCGTTGCGTGCGAAGTTCATGGGCAAGCCCGAACATGTCGTCAACTTGATGACGTTCCTCGCCGAGGAAGTACGGGAGATTTTAGCCTCGCTCGGGGCGACCTCGCTTCGTGACGTCATCGGGCGGACGGACTTGTTGGAGGAGAGTGCCTGGAAACAAGCTCATCCGAAAGCGAAAACGCTCGACTTGACGCCGATGCTGTCGATTCCGACGGCTTTGCCGGAGAAAGAGGAATTGGCCCATCCGGCCTATCAGTCTTATGATCATCGCAAATTGATTCCGGCCGTCTCCCGTTCCATCAAATCGCTCCAACCGACGTTCTTCGTCGGGCGCGTCCGCAATACGGACCGCGCCGTCGGAACGATGCTCGGCCATGAAGTGACGAAAGTGCATGGCAACGTCGGACTCGCCGAGGACACGATTTCACTCCGTCTCAGCGGTTCGGCCGGACAAAGCCTCGGCGCCTTCTTGCCGAACGGGATCACCATCTCGGTCATCGGTGACGCCAACGATTATGTCGGCAAAGGCCTGAGCGGTGGAAAGCTCGCCATCATCGCAGAGAAACATGCCCCGTTCGAAGAGAGTGAACAAGTCATCGCCGGTAACGTCTGCCTGTATGGCGCGACATCAGGGATGGCGTTCTTCAACGGTCATGTCGGAGAACGGTTTGCCGTCCGGAACTCCGGTGCCGTCGCCGTGACTGAAGGCGTCGGCGACCATGGCTGTGAGTATATGACCGGTGGCACGGTCGTCGTCCTCGGGGATATCGGGCGTAACTTCGGTGCCGGGATGTCGGGCGGGGTCGCCTATCTGTACGGGGACCAAGCGTACGAACAGCTCGTCAACCAAGAACTCGTCTCGGTCGACCGTGAGTTGACCGACGAGGATGCCGAACAAATTTATGCACTGCTCGAGATGCACCAGTTCCATACGGACAGTGTCAAAGCGAGAGCTGTGCTCGAGGCGTTCGAGCAAGAACGCAAACGCTTCGTCAAAATCGTGCCGCGTGACTATGCGAACGTGCTTGACGTCATGCGTCACATCGAGGCGACGCGTCCGGAATTGAGTGACGCCGACCGCGCCCTCGAACTATTCCGTGTCGTGACTGAAGGAGGGGGAGTATGAGACATAAATTTATCGATATCCCACGACAGACATTGCCGGAGCGCTCAGTCGTCGAACGGGTTCATGATTATAAAGAATACGCTTCCCGCATGGAAGACGGACCAATCGTCAAACAAGCCGAGCGCTGCATGGATTGCGGCACCCCGTTCTGTCACGTCGGGGATATGATTGGACAAGAGACGATCGGTTGCCCGATTCACAATTTGATTCCGGAGTGGAACAAGCTCGTAACGGATCAGGACTGGTATCGAGCCTATGAACGGTTGATGGAGACGAATAACTTCCCGGAGTTCACGGGTCGTGTCTGTCCGGCGCCGTGTGAAGGATCTTGTACGCTCGGTATCAGCGAAGACCCGGTCGCCATCAAATCGATTGAGCGGACGATTATCGACCGCGCCTTCGAGGAAGGCTGGGTCAAACCTCGTCACGTCGTGAAGCGGACCGGACGCCGTGTCGCCATCATCGGCAGCGGGCCGGCCGGGCTCGCAGCGGCCGATCAGTTGAATCAGCTCGGCCATGCGGTCACGATTTATGAGAAAGCGGATGAGGCGGGTGGCCTGTTGTTCTATGGCATCCCGAATATGAAGCTCGAGAAAGATGTCGTCCGACGTCGTGTACGTCTGCTTGAGGCGGAGGGGATTCGCTTCAAGACGGGCGTGAACGTCGGGACCGATGTGACCATCGAGTCACTTCGTCACACGTACGATGCCGTCATTCTCGCCACGGGAGCTCAAAAACAGCGTACGCTCGGCATCGATGGGGATGATGCCACAGGCGTCGAGCCGGCGATGGATTATTTGACCGAGTCGACGCGTTCGCTCGGCGGGAAATCGCTCGACGCTCGATTCGACGCCAACGGGAAAGACGTCATCGTCATCGGTGGCGGGGACACGGGCGCGGACTGTGTGGCGACGGCGATCCGTCAAGGAGCCAAGTCGGTGACGCAGTTCGGGAAGCATCCGGAGAAAGGCATGTTCCGGGCGCCGGAGAAGCCATGGCCGCTCCAACCGGACACGTTATCGACCGATTACGCCTATGCGGAAGCAATCGAACACTTCGACCGTGACCCGCGCACATATTTGATTCGCTCGAACCGGGTCATCAAACAAGGGGACCGGGTCGTCGGGATTGAGACGGAGCGGATGGAGAAAATCGTCAAACCGGACGGAAAGGCGACGTTCTTCGTCGTCGACGGTTCGGTCGAGACGTATCCAGCCGATCTCGTGCTTGTCGCCATCGGATTCGAACGACCGGAGCGTGAACTCCGGAAAGTCGGCATCGAGGCGAACCATGACTATACGTCGAACGTCGAGGGTGTGTTTGTCGCAGGGGATGCGAGACGGGGACAAAGCTTGATTGTTTGGGCAATCCGGGAAGGCCGCGAAGTCGCGGATACCGTCGACGGATACTTGAACACTTGTCAACAACAGCTAAAAACTTCATCATAAAAAGGAGCGACGATTTCGTCGCTCCTTTTTACATGGACATTTAGGAGGAATTAGCAATGATTATCGAGATCCTCATGTATACCGGGATTTGGTTCTTACTCGTGCTCGTCTTGCTCGGCACGATTTACGCTCGGCGCAATCGGAAGTGATTACAGTACCATGGCGGCAATCAAGCCGAAGATGATGAGCGGGATATTGTAGTGGAGGAACGTCGGCCACACCGTCTCACGCAAGTGATCGTGTTGACCGTCGGCGTTCAAGCCGCTCGTTGGTCCGAGTGTCGAGTCACTCGCCGGGCTACCGGCGTCACCGAGTGCACCGGCCGTCCCGATGATGGCGATTGTCGCCTCGACCGAGAAACCGTATTGGATGCAGAGCGGGACAAAGATGGCTGCGATAATCGGAACCGTCGAGAAACTCGAACCGATGCCGAGCGTGATGACGAGTCCGACGAGGAGCATGACGAGTGCGGCCACGAATTGTGAGTCACCCATAATGCCGCTCGCACCACTGACGAGCGGTTCGATGGCACCGGTCGCGCGAATGACGGCGGCGAAACCGCTCGCTGCGATCATGACGAAACCGATAAAAGCCATCATGCGCATGCCGCTCGTGAAGATGTCATCGGCCTCTGACCAAGGGATGAGGCGAAGCAACGTCAACAAGATGAGTCCTGTGACGGCCGAGGCGATCATCGACTCGGTCTGAAGCTGTACGACGAGCACGACGAGGATGACAGCGGCCGTGAGCCAAATCTTGAGCGGGCTCAACGTCCGGACCTCATAGTCGCTTGGTCCGAGTTGAATCGTCTCATACGAACGCGGCTTCCGATAGTGGAAGAAGGCAGTGATGAGACCGACGAGCATTCCGAGCGCCGGGATGGCCATGATGCTGACGATGTTGACATCACCGACGGTCATGCCGTTCGTTTCCACGTTCGGCAGCAAAATCTCGTTCAAGTAAATGCCACCGAATCCGACCGGGAGTAACATGTACGGGGTGACGAGACCGAATGTGAGAATCGTCGCCACGAGCCGGCGGTCGAGCTTCAACTCGTTAAACAGCACGAGGAGCGGCGGGATGACGATCGGGATGAACGCGATGTGAATCGGTAGCGCGTTTTGTGAACTTATCGCTAGAAGTAATAAGAACGATAGCAATAGCGCCTTGACCCGTGTCACACTTTTGCCAGTGACGTCGCGTCCTGACATGCTGATTAACTTTTCAGCCAGGATGTCTGGGAGTCCAGTTTTTGATAGACCGACGGCGAAGGCGCCGAGCAACGCGTAACTGAGGGCGATTGTCGCACCTCCGCCGAGCCCGTCACTGAAGGCGGTCAACGTCTCATTGAATCCGAGACCTCCGACTAGACCACCGACGACGGCGGCAAGGATGAGTGACAAGACGATGTGCACGCGACTGATCGCGAGCGCGAATAATACGATAACAGCTAATAAGACAGCATTCATCATTTCCAACACCTTTCATTCAAAACTCTTTCTCTTGTTATCACTTTAATATGATAAAGACTTTTGAAATTTAACATACGTGTTTCGGGTTGTCAAATCGATTGTTCAAAAAAAGCGATAACTCCGAAAAGTTATCGCTCGTTCGTCATCCTTCAACGTTATGGTATACCTGGCGCACGTCTTCGAGGTCTTCGAGGACGTCGAGTAGTTTTTCAAACTGTTCTTTCGACTCGTCGTCGAGGGTAATCTCGTTTTGGGGCAGCATCGTCAACTCGGCGACTTCAAACGTCTCGATGCCTGCTGCTTTGAAGGCAGTCTGGACGGCATGGAACGCTTCTGGTTCCGCATAGACGATCACCGTCTCATCTTCTTCGATGACATCACGGACGTCGAGGTCGTGCTCCATCATGAGTTCGAGTACATCGTCGGCAGACATGCCGTTGACACCGATGACGGCCGTCGCGTCGAACATGTAAGCGACCGACCCGCTGACACCCATGTTGCCGCCGTTTTTACCGAAAGCGGCGCGGACTTCAGACGCCGTCCGGTTGACGTTGTTCGTGAGCGTGTCGACGATGAGCATCGAGCCGTTCGGTCCGAATCCTTCATAGCGGAGCTCGTCGAAGTTCTCTTCGTCGCCGCCCTTCGCTTTGTCGATAGCACGGTCGATGATTGCGCGCGGGACGTTGTACGTTTTCGCTCGTTCGACGACGAACTTGAGTGCTTGGTTTGATTCTGGATCTGGTTCCCCTTGACGGGCGACTACGTAGATTTCACGGCCGAACTTCGCATAGATGCGACTCGTATTGGCGTCTTTTGACGCCTTTTTCTCTTTAATGTTGTTCCATTTACGACCCATTACATGTCATCTCTCTTTCCATTGTTCGATTGATTCATCCTCGATTATATAAGAAGACGTGGATGTTGACGAGCAAAAATCATCCCTCGCTTTTATCCATCTTCTCGACGATCTCCGTCAACGTCTTCAAACTGTCGATCAGGCGGTCCGTCTCTTCCTCGTTCAGAAACGCGAGACGGTCCTCGAACAGGCGACGGAACGAATCGCGACGCTCGCGGAGGACGAGTTCGCCCTTTTCGGTCAGTTGATTCCAGATGACGCGGCGATCGCGTTCGTCCGGGACGCGGGTGATGTAGCCCTCATCGACGAGCTTCGTGATGAGCGGCGTCACGTTCGGCGGGGCAATCGATAACGTCTCACTGATGTGTCCGTTCGTGACCGCGCCTTCATCTTCAATCAACATGAGGAGATGAAAGTGGGAAAAGTTTAAGTTTGGGATTTGCGGAAGGTCGGAACGACGTAACAACTTCCGGCGAATAAATGGGATCAGTTTCACGAACTGATCGGCTGCGTCTTGTCTCGGCATAATCATGTCACTTCCTAATTAGGTTCTTTCTTCATTATACACGACCGAGCGCAGGGTGGACGACCAATCCTCATCCCGTGACATTTTGCACAGCGCATTCGCCCCATCATGGACACAACGTATGTAAGCGTTTTCATATCGCATATACTTTATTTTCATGAAAACGCATTCGATTTTACTGAGCGACATATGAAAAAGCAAGCCCTATCCTCATTCCCCTGAAAAATATTGTGAAAGAGTTCACATTGTTGTCACGCACAAAATGCGAGAAACGTTGTATTCTATGAATGTGAAGGAAAGCACAAACTCTTCTCGAACCAATTGATTGCCCCGTGCTCTCCATCAAGTCAACAGTATAAGCTCTCATTCATGAGGAGGAAACCAACATGGCAGTTAAAGAGAAAGCAGTAGTAGAAACATCAGCAGAACAGATGGTCGACACGCTCGTCACTAGAGCCCACACGGCGCTCGAGACATTGATGACGTTCGACCAAGAGAAAATCGATGCAATCGTTCAAGCGATGGCGCTCGCAGGTCTCGAACAACACGTCGCCCTCGCGAAACATGCATATGAAGAAACCGGTCGCGGTGTGTTTGAAGATAAAATGATCAAAAACATCTTTGCGACAGAATATATTTATAACTCACTCCGTGGCGAGAAGACGGTCGGCGTCATCGAGGACGATGAGCAAAACGGTATCACGTACATCGCGGAACCAGTCGGAGTCGTCGCCGGGGTCACACCGGTCACGAACCCGACATCAACGACGATGTTCAAAGCAATCATCGCCATCAAAACACGTAACCCGATCATCTTCGGTTTCCACCCGTCGGCACAACAGTGTTCAAGTGAAGCGGCACGGATCCTTCGTGACGCAGCCATCGAAGCGGGAGCTCCGGAACACTTGATTCAATGGGTCGAAAAACCGTCACTCGACGCGACGAAAGCGCTCATGAACCACCCAGGTGTTGCCATGGTCCTCGCAACTGGTGGAGCGGCGATGGTCAAATCAGCCTACTCGACTGGTAAACCAGCCCTTGGCGTCGGTCCTGGTAACGTTCCGGCCTACATCGACAAAACAGCAAAAGTGAAACGCGCCATCTCGGACGTCATCTTGTCGAAAACGTTCGACAACGGCATGATCTGTGCATCTGAACAAGCGATTATCGTCGACCAAGAAGTGTATGAAGAAGTGAAAGCGGAAATGACGGCGCTCGGTTGCTACTTCTGCTCACCAGAAGAGAAAGCGAAACTCGAGACACTCGTTATCAAAACAGACTCTTGTGCGGTCAACCCGGAAATCGTCGGGAAGCCGGCAGCCTGGATCGCCGAACGAGCTGGACTCACAGTCCCGGCCGATACAAAAATCTTGATCGCCGAACTCGAGACGGTCGGTGCGACAGAGTTGCTCTCACACGAGAAACTCAGCCCGGTGCTCGGTGCTTATAAAGTCCAATCGCGTGAAGAAGGATTTGCCATCGCTGAGAAGATGCTTGAAATCGGTGGTCTCGGACATACGGCAGCGATCCACTCGACTGACGACGACGCCATCCTCGCCTTCGGACTCCGGATGAAAGCTTGCCGCATCATCGTCAACTCGCCAACGGCACACGGTGGGATTGGTGACCTCTATAACGAAATGACACCATCACTCACACTCGGTTGTGGGTCGTACGGTAAAAACTCCGTCTCTGAGAACGTGACGGCGAAACATCTACTCAACGTGAAAAAGGTGGCGAGACGTCGCGTGAATATGCAGTGGTTTAAAGTCCCAGAAAAGATTTACTTTGAGAAAAACTCGGTCCAGTACCTTCAATCGCTCACATCGAAAAAACGGGCAATGATCGTTACCGATGAAATGATGGTCAAACTCGGATTTGCCGATAAAGTCGTCAAAAACTTGCCAGCTGGCGTCGAGTACCGCATCTTCGACCAAGTCGAGCCAGACCCGTCAGTTGAAACGGTGATGCGCGGTGCCGAAGCGATGCGCCACTTCCAACCGGACATGATTATCGCTCTCGGCGGTGGATCACCAATGGATGCCGCGAAAGGCATGTGGCTCTTCTACGAACGCCCAGAAGAGAAGTTCTCGAACCTTCGCCAAAAATTCATGGATATCCGCAAGCGGACGTACAAGTTCCCGACGCTCGGTAACAAGTCGATGTTCGTCGCCATCCCGACAACATCAGGCACGGGTTCTGAAGTGACACCGTTCACGGTCATCACGGATAAGAAACGCAACGTCAAATACCCGATCGCTGACTACGCGATCACACCGGACGTCGCCATCGTCGACCCTGAGTTCGTCATGACGGTCCCAGCATCAATCACGGCCGATACAGGAATGGACGTGTTGACACACGCCATCGAAGCGTACGTCTCAGTCATGGCTAACGATTATACAGACGGACTCGCGCTTCGTTCGATGAAGATGATCTTCGATTACCTCCCGAAAGCGTATGAGAACGGAAGTGACGCCGAAGCGCGTCAGAAAGTCCACAACGCATCGACAATGGCTGGTATGGCGTTCGCGAACGCGTTCCTCGGTATCAACCACTCGATCGCACACAAAATCGGTGGCGAGTTCCACGTCCCACACGGACGGACGAACGCGATCCTCATGCCGCACGTCATCCGCTACAATGCGACACGCCCATCGAAACTCGCGGCGTTCCCGAAATATGAGTCATTCATCGCCGACGAGCGTTACGCAGAAATCGCGCGCTACCTCGGACTTCCAGCCAGCACAACGGAGGAAGGCGTCGAGTCACTCATTCAAGCTGTCATCGAGCTCGGTCAGCGCTTGAACATCAAGCTCTCGTTCAAAGCCCAAGGCATCAAGAAAGCGGAGCTCGACGCGAAAGTCGACAAGATGGCAGTCGACGCGTTCGAAGACCAATGTACGACGGCCAACCCGAAAATGCCGCTCGTCGAAGAATTGAAAGAGATCATGTACGCTGCATACGAAGGTGTATAAGTCTTGCACCGATCAAAACGGTTTCCCTCATTCAGAGGGAGGCCGTTTTTTGTGAAAAAGAAATATACAATTGTCAGATAACTTAATATAATAGGATAATACAACCATTTATTGATGAGTTTTTTTTCATGGAGATACGCAGATGACAATTATGTACAGCTTACTGTCGGCACTATTTACCGTTTTTCTTTATTTCAATCCGCTCTCATCAACAAGTCCTTATGAGACGGCTGAATATTTTGCGTCACAAGATCGGATGCAGATAGTTACGATAGTTTTGAGTTTTTGACACATTTGGTACAGAGCTAGAAGTGAGTGCGAAGCGTATCGTCCATTACGTCCAGCGCTCTACTTATTGGACGGACATTTATCTAGGCGACGATTATTTTGAAGGATACTCGAGCATGGCGCTCGAACAGGAGATCGAAGGTGAACTTTTACATATGAACTGGGATGACCCCATCGAACAAGTAGAAGGCAAAGTGATCGTGTTGCCGATGACAGACACTTCTCTCGAAAAGTCGCATACGGCCTATACGTCAGATTATTACGGGGTCATCGATAATGATGAAGCGGCCAACCGTTACTTAGGTAAACTCGCTGAAGCAGGGGCAGCCGGTTACGTCATTACACCGCATCCAAATGAACCGGATGAGAGCGGCTTCGTGATTGTTTCCTATACATTACCAATTGGGGGTACCGGAATCGATGGAGAGGCGGCCAAAGCTTTTCGTGATGGCGAAATGATTGTCATCGAACCGTACCTCGAAGAAATACCGTATATAGAGTATGTACAACAAGGGGAAGGGGATGAAGAAATTGTCATCATGTCTCGCCTTGACGCTTCGTGGAAAGGGGATCATGTCCTATCAAGCGTTAGTGGGTCTCCCATCCTTTATCATTTTTTAGAAAAGATGGACGGTGTGAAAACCGATGCCACAATCCGCTACGTTTTTTTAAATGGTAGTGGGTTTGGAGAAGAGGCAAGTGATGACTATCTCGCTCAATTGAAAGAGCGTCAACCATCGTTGAAGACGATTCTGCAGTTAGATGCCATGGGAACGGGGGACGACCCACTTTACATTCGAACGATTGGGATGAAACGCCACTCCTTTTTAGAGACAGAACCGTTCGAAGCACTTGATGTGACGATATTAGGCAGTTCAAGTCTGGACAGCTACGGAGAAGCTGACTTACCTCTAGCCGTCCTGAGCGATTCGCGGTTGGCGGTTTATGACTTGCATACTGAATACGATAATCTAGATCGTCTATCCAATGAAGTGATGGAAGAGCAAGTTGAATGGCTGAAGCAGTGGCTGATTACTCAATGAAACGATTTTCCCCGAGACGTTCCTAATAAGAACGTCTTTTCTTTACGGATAAACACTCGTCCTCTCTTAAATACTTCGGTATGATGAAAGGGGAGGCGATACAATGGAACGACAACTGAACGTGACAACGAATTATGGACAACTGGCCGGTACGTGGATGACCCACGGCGAACCCCGTAAGACGGTCGTCCTGCTCAGCGGGAGTGGGCCGAGCGACCGGGACGGCAATCTTGGACCATCCCAATTCGGCACATATAAAAAGTTGGCCGAGGCGCTCTTTGAGATGGGTGTCAACGTCTACCGCTATGATAAACAAGGCATCGGTGAATCGGACGGTGATTTCAATAAAGTCGGGCTGCACGATTTGGTTACAGATGCGATCACCGTCGTCAACGCCATCAAACAGGAGCCGGACGCAGGTGACATGTATGTGCTTGGTCACAGCGAAGGGGCAGTGATCGCCCCGGCGGTCCAGCTCGAGACGAACGCGGCCGGACTGCTTCTTCTTGCCGGATTCAACGATTCCTCGAAGAAGATGTTCTTGCTGCAAGCCGACGCACTCGCAACTGAAGTCGGTTCGGTGAAAGGACTCAAGGGCGTGTTCTATCGATTGACCGGCGTCCCGAAGAAGATTCGCCAGCGCCAAGACGATTTGCTCGAACGGTCGCTGCGGACGAACGTCGCCGCCTTCAAGTACCGCGGCCAAGTCGTGAACGCCAAATGGATTCGCGAGCATGCGTCGTATGACGTCCGCGAGCGACTCGAACATGTGCGGGTCCCGGTGCTCGCCCTGACCGGTGACCGCGATGTCCAAGTCCCGCCGGAGCATGTCCACTCGATTCGGACGAAAGGGGACATCGACAGCCACATCATCCACAACATGAACCACTTGCTCGTCGAACGGACGAGTCCGCATGCGCTCCTCACATTGCATAAGGAATATCGAAACGCCATTGAGGCACCGCTTCATCCCGAACTCATCCGCCGATTGAACGATTGGTTGATGAAACGATAACGAACTGTCAAAAACGGTCACTAAGTGACCGTTTTTTATGTTATAATTGTGAAAACGTAAAAAAAGATGAATGTTTTTGAATGTTTATGATTGTTTTTTAAATGAAAACGCTTTATATTAGAGCTACGGAGGGAATATGATGTTAACGAAGCAACGACATCAACTGATTTTGCAACGTCTGTCGGAGCAAAAGATTGTCAAATTGAAAGAATTGGTCGAGTTGACGGCATCGTCGGAGTCGACGATTCGCCGGGATTTGACCGACCTCGAAGCAGAAGGTTATCTCGAACGGGTACACGGCGGCGCAACGCTCGTGGCCCGCTACGAAGAAGAGCCGACGTTCGAGGAGAAACGAGATCAGCACGTCGATGAAAAAGTCGCGATTGCACGGAAGGCCGCGACATTCATCGAAGACGGGATGTCCGTCTATCTCGATGCCGGGACGACGACGCAAGCGATGGTTCCTTTTTTAGATGGAAAAGACGTCATCGTCGTGACGAACAGTTTACCAATCGCCAACGACTTGTTCGACCTCGATATCAAGACGTTCGTGATCGGTGGTGAGTTGAAACGGTCGACACAGGCACTCGTCGGCTATAACGCTCGGGAGAGCATGATGAACTATCGGGTCGACCTCGCTTTTCTTGGCATCAATGGCGTCGACCTAGAGGCCGGGTACACAACCCCAGACCCGGAAGAGGCACTCGTCAAAAAAACAGCAATCGAACTGGCTCGCGAGGCGTACATTTTGGCGGACGATTCAAAATTCGGGAAACGTTCGTTCAGTCGGGTGGCTCCGCTCGAAGCGGCTACACTCGTCACATGGAGCGACTCGACAAGCGTCAGTTCAATTCAATCAATCACAAAGGTGGTGAACGCCCAATGATTTACACGTTAACACTGAACCCCTCAATCGATTATTACGTGACGCTCCCTGAAGTCGTCCTCGGTGAAGTCAACCGGATTCAAGAGACGACGCAGCGGGCCGGAGGAAAAGGCATCAACGTCGCGTTCGTCTTACGTGAATATGACGTCGACACAGTCGCGTTAGGATTCGTCGGCGGCACGACGGGAGACTTCATCAAGAAGGCGCTGACCGACAAGGGCGTCCAAACCGATTTCGTCGAAGTCGATGGTCAGACGCGCATCAACGTCAAGATTCGAGCGCAAGAAGAGACGGAATTGAACGCGAGCGGCCCGGTCATCTCGGACACGGAACTTGAACGGTTGACGCGTCAGTTCGATCACGTTCAACCGGGCGACATCGTCGTCCTCGCCGGAAGCATTCCGGGCAATCTGCCGGATACACTCTACCGCACGCTCGCTGAGACGGTGCGGGCAAACGGTGCCGAGTTCGTCGTCGATACGACGAAGGAAGCGATGCTCGAAGTCCTCTCACTCAATCCGCTCATGATTAAACCGAACCACCATGAACTTGGTGAACTGTTCGATACAGACATCGAGACGTTCGAACAGGCGCTCCCGTATGCGGAGCAGTTGGTCGAACGCGGTGCCCAAAACGTCATCGTCTCATTCGCCGGTGACGGTGCGATGCTCGTCAACAGTTCAGGCGCCTATACGGCGAACACACCGAGCGGCAAACTCGTCAACTCGGTCGGAGCAGGCGATTCACTCGTCGCCGGATTCGTCGCCAACATTCTCGACCACGACGCAACCGAAGCGTTCCGCTATGCGGTCACGACCGGCAGCGCGTCTGCATATACGTTCGGGCTGTGCACAAAAGAAGACGTGGACCGCCTGGTCGGCGAAGTCAGCGTCATCCCACTATCTCGATTGGAGGAAACAACATGAACATCACGGACCTTCTTAAAAAGGACACGATTCAACTGAATCTCCGCAGCCGTTCGAAAGCCGAAGTCATCGAAGAACTCGTCGACGTGCTCGACCGCGCTGGCAAACTATCGGATCGTAACGGCTACCGCGACGCCATCCTCGCACGTGAAGCACAAAGTACGACCGGACTCGGTGAAGGGATTGCCATCCCGCACGCGAAGACGAAGGCCGTCAAACAACCGGCCATCGCCTTTGGACGCTCGGAAGGCATCGATTACGAAGCACTCGACGGCCAAAACAGCCGCTTGTTCTTCATGATCGCCGCTGGAGAACACGCCAATAACGAACACTTGGAAACACTCTCGAAATTATCTGTCTTCCTTATGGATCCAGCGTTCCAAGAACGTCTCTATGCAGCCACGTCAGAAGATGACGTCATTCGGGCCATCGAAGAAAAAGAAGCGGCTGAGGCGGCTCCTGTTGCTTCGAAACCGGTTCAAGCCGATGCACCTTACATCCTTGCTGTCACGGCTTGTCCAACGGGTATCGCTCACACGTACATGGCCGCCGATAGCTTGAAGCAGAAAGCGGAAGCGATGGGTGTCGATATCAAAGTCGAGACGAACGGTTCGACCGGCGTCAAGAATGAATTGACAGCGGCTGATATTGCGAAAGCGACAGCCATCATCGTCGCGGCTGATAAAGCCGTCGAGATGGATCGTTTCGCGGGTAAACACGTCATTGAAGTCCCGGTCGCCCAAGGGATCCGGAAGCCAGAAGAGTTGATTAATCGTGCTGTGAAACAAGATGGACCGGTCTATCAAGCGACTGGGAAGTCAGGTCAGCAAAAAGAACAGCGCACCGGTATCTACAAGCACTTGATGAGCGGGGTATCTGCGATGCTTCCTCTCGTCGTCGCTGGTGGTCTCTTGATTGCCCTCAGTTTCTTCTGGGGCATCAACTCGGCTAACCCGGATGACCCGTCATACAACGAATTCGCCGCCCAACTCATGACAATCGGTGGCGCAGCGTTCGGCTTCCTTGTTCCGATTCTTGCTGGTTTCATCGCGATGTCGATTGCCGACCGTCCAGGTCTCGCACCAGGTCTCGTCGCCGGGGCACTCGCCAGCCAAGGGAACGCCGGATTCCTCGGTGGACTCATCGCCGGTTTCCTTGCCGGTTATGTCGTCCTCTTCTTGAAGAAAGCGCTCGCGAAGTTGCCGGCCACACTTGAAGGAATCAAGCCAGTCCTGTTGTATCCGTTACTCGGCTCATTCATCTCTGGGATGATCATGTTGCTCGTCGTCAACGAACCAATCGCTGCACTCATGACATGGTTGATGGACACACTCAACGGCATGAGCGGAGCGAACGCCATCTTGCTCGGTGTTATCGTTGGTGGAATGATGGCCGTCGATATGGGCGGTCCAATCAACAAGACAGCCTACGTCTTCGGTACAGCGGCACTTACTGCCGGTAACCAAGAAGTCATGGCGGCCGTCATGGCCGGCGGGATGGTGCCACCACTTCTCGTCGCACTCGCATCGACTGTATTCGCCCGTCAAAAGTTCTCGAAACAAGAACGTGAAGCCGGGAAGACAGCGTATATCATGGGAGCCTCGTTCATCACAGAAGCGGCCATTCCGTTCGCAGCGGCCGATCCGATTCGGGTATTGCCGTCAGCGATTCTCGGATCAGCCATCGCTGGTGGATTGTCAGCCTTCTTCGCCATCCAATTGCCAGCGCCGCACGGTGGAATCTTCGTCTTCCCACTCCTTGAAGGAGCTGGAAACGTCGCTATGAGCATGGGTCTTTACGCCCTTGCGATTCTTGCGGGAGCCTTGATTGGAGCACTTCTCCTCTCATTCTTGAAAAAACCATTGACGGAGACGCAAGCTACAACAACGCGTAACGTTGCTTGACCAGTACGACCGTAGGATTTCCTACGGTCGTTTTTTGTCAAATGATTGTCAGTCAAATCTGGAAGAAGTCTGATTTCGATTGGGTGATTTGTGGTAAAATACTTGTAAAACTTACGCTAAGGAGGGGGTACGGATGCTCGTACGGAAAGCCGAGCCAAAAGACGCTTACGGGATTGCGCGGGTGAGGGTGAACGGATGGCGCACAACCTATCGGGGAATTGTGCCGACCGACTTTCTCTTGAAGCTCGGTTCGAACGCGATCGAGTGGTCTGAAAAGGTCCGCAGCGCCCTCGCGAAACGAGAAGTCGAAGGGTTTGTCGCCATCGTCGAAGAGGAAATCGTCGGGTTCGTTCTTTACGGGGAAGAACGGACGGGCGAATATCCGGACCATCCGAATGAGATTTATGCGATTTACATTCTAGAGGACCATCAGCGTAACGGGATTGGTTCGCTATTGCTAGAGCGAGCGATTCAAGCGATGTCGAATCACGGGCTCATCATTTGGGCGCTCGAATTGAACCCTTACCGCACGTTCTATGAGCAACGTGATGGGCAGGTCATCGATGCGAAAGAGCGTTTATTCGGGGAACTCGCTCTGCGCGAAGTCGCCTACGGGTGGACAAAAGGGAATCACGACGCCATCGTCGGCGCATGAACGGACGCGGCCTGAGCGGGTCGCGTCCGTTTTTATAAATAAGGGGGATCATCATGCAATAACAGACAACTAAGCTAAAAGGATTTGACGGGATTGAAGTCTCGTATACTTTGTTGACGCAGGACAGGCCATCGCGGCAACTCGCGATTTTACTACCGGGGTTTCGGTATTCGACCGCTGCCCCGATGTTCCATTTTACAACGAGCTTGCTCTTAGAACGCTCAAGCGATATTTTGGAAATCAACTACCAATATTACCGTGACGACTATGCGCACATCGATGACATCGACGACGTCGTCCGTCACGATGTGCGGACGGTCATCGATCATGTCTTATCGACACATGAATACGAAGCATTCGTCTTCGTCGGGAAGTCGCTTGGTACCGTCGCGCTAGACCATGAGTTGACCCGTCCCATATTCCACGAGGCACATGTCATTTGGTTGACGCCGCTCCTTGGACGCGAGGATGTGACACAGACGATGAGGACGACCCGGGCATCTCAACTCGTCGTCATCGGTGACAAGGACCATTGTTATACGGCGAATCGGGTAGACGCGTTAGCGGCCATCCCATCGCTCAAGACGCACCTGCTCATGGGAGTGAACCATGGGCTAGAGAGGGATGTCGATACGTTCGGTACGATTGAGGTTCTACAGGAAGTCATAGAAGCAATTGATGCGTTTTTACCGTCTAAGCTGACGACAGTGAGGTCTCCGTTTCTCAAGACGGAGTGATTTATGATGAAGCGGCGTATCGATTACATGTTAATAGACCATCAACGCAACGGGGTTGGCTCAATCTGCGCGAAGTCGCCTACGGGTGGACGAAAGGGGATCACGACGCCGTCGTCGGCGTATGCTCGGACACGACTCAACCGTTGTGTCCGTTTTTTAGACTGCCAATATTTAAAGAACAGGCCAGGTGACTAGATGAACATCTATAGCGTAACCAAATATCATCCTGAAACGAGAGGTGAGATTGACGAATGGACCGAAATCTCTGACATCAATCGAACGTTTGACGGAGTCGTCTTCACATTGGAGGAATATCTCCGCGTGGAATCGAATTACGTCAAAGCGATTGAGCAAATCATGTTCTATTTAGGCGTAAAGACATTGACCGTCTCCTATCTAGAACGACGCGACTATGACTATCGACCTTTTTCGCAACACGCGTTCAATGAGCTTTATCCGATCCGGATGAGAGAACTTCGTAAAAAAGTGAAGCCAGGAAAGGTCATGTCCCGAGACCAAGTCCCGAACATGTTTCGCCTCATGTTCCGGAATACGCTTTATGCCGAGTTAGAGTATAAAGAGAATGAGTCAGACAAACAATACACGTTCAAGGTGTTCTTCGGATACGACTATATGATGGGGGTCCATTCGGTAAAAGATTTGTCGCCGCTTCGAGACGAGCTGTTGCATTTGGATATGTATCTCGAACATTAAGTCAACAGTGATTCCTGATTCAATCACAATATTTTATAAAAAGGTGCTGGCTATATGCATAACTACACGCTTTTGGAGAAGTTTCTATTTTTATCGCCTTCCTTTCATTTCGAAAAGATGAAACAAGAAGTGGACGGGAAGACGGTCCTAATCACTGGAGCGAGTTCAGGAATCGGCAAGGCGTTCGCCTATCTGTTAGCGGATACGACTGCGCACCTGATTCTAGTGGCCCGCAGCGAAGCAAACATGAACGCCATGAAAGACGACATTGAACAGGTTTCAGCCCGTGTGACGGTATTCCCGGCAGATTTGCGAAACGAAGAGGAACGAATCGAATTGCTGGCATTTCTGAACCAATTGCCGGACGGATTAGATGTTGTCGTCAGCAACGCCGGCATCTCCATCAACCGTCCAATTGTCCAATCGCTGGATCGTTACCATGACTTCACACGTACGATGGCACTCAATTATTTTGCCCCGGTCCAGTTATTGCTCTCGCTCATTCCGATGCTTGCCCAAAAGAACGGACAAATTATCAACGTCTCTACAATCAACGTCTTGCTCTTGCCTGTACCTTACTGGGCTGCCTACCAGGCGTCTAAAACCGCGTTTGATACGTGGTTGCGCTCGGCGGAGCCGGAACTGAAAGTCAAAAACATATACACCACTTCGATTTACTTGCCGCTCGTGAGGACACCGATGATCGAACCGACGATTGCTTATCAGAACTCTCCCGCCATGTCACCGGTTCACGTGGCGGAAATGATTGGTCACGCCTTGTATACGAAACGGAACGTCTATAAACCGTGGTGGCTGATTCTAGGTCAATGGGCTTCAGTCGTTTTCAGGTCACCGTTATCCTTTATCGTTCTCAAGTTAGTCAAGAAAAAGGAGCGTGACAGAAGCAATGTTTAATTTGTTGAACATATTGTCGCAGCTCAATTTTCTTTCCTTATCGAACTTAGGACGTCTTTGCTTGGCAATCCGTCAAAACGGTGTCAACCTGATGCTTCTTTTTGCATTGACGGAAAAGACAGGCGGCCAAAAGATTGCTTTGGTGGATGGTCGGGGAACAATCAATTATGAGGAGTTGAAGAAGCGCTGTGAACATCTAGCTTCTCTTTTAGCAGAGAGGTATGGGATTGTGAAAGGCCATAAAGTGGCGTTCTTCTGTAAAAACCACGCGTCGTTCGTGCAAGGCATTTTTGCTGCATCGCGGCTCGGCGCAGATGTATATTTGCTCAATTGTGCCATGAGTCAACAGCAGTTCGACCGGCTCGTACAAGAACATCTCTTCGACTTCCTGATTTACGACGAAGAATTTCGTGGATTGATTGAAAAATCGTCCTATCAGCATGCAAAACTCGTCAGTTATCATGAAACGCAAGAATCCATCAACAGGTTGTCAACGTCGGCTTCACACCAAAAAGCCAAACTGACGGCTTCATCCAGCGGAAAGATTGTGCTGTTGACCGGTGGCACGACTGGGAAGCCGAAACAAGTGATTCACCGTCCGTCCCTGTTTAACTTCCTCCATCCGTTTGCGGCTTTACTGAACCGATTGCAGCTGCCAACCTACAATACGGCCTATATCGCCACGCCGATTTACCATGGCTATGGGATCGCTGTCCTATTATCCTTTCTTGCTCTGGGAAAGAAAGTTGTCATGCAAGAGAGCTTTGATGCGAAACACGCATGCGCCCTCATTCGGCAGCATCAAGTCGAAGTGGTCACGGTCGTTCCTTTGATGGTCCATAAAATATTGAAGCACGACCAAGAAGCGCTTGGTTCCTTGGCTTGCATTGCGTCTGGGGGTGCAAAACTAAATCCGGTTTTAGTGAGTGAAGTAACCAATCATCTGGGGAATGTCTTATACAATCTATATGGGACGTCGGAAGCCGGTTTGAACATCATTGCGACACCTGAAGATTTATATGATCATCCAGACACGCTCGGAAAAGCAATTCCGGGAAACCGATTGCAGGTCGTGATGGACGGAAAAGAAGTTGGACCGGGTAGAATCGGTCAATTTTGCATTCGGAATACATGGTCCATGAAAAATAGCCCAGACCTCTGGATTGAAACGGGCGATATGGGTTATCGGGACGAGAACGGGTATTATTTTTTATGTGGACGGACAGACGACTTGATCATTTCAGCCGGCAACAACATCTATCCGTCGGAAATCGAAGCTGCGCTGTGCACCCATCCGAGTGTCGAAGACGTCGCTGTCATCGGTGTAGACGATGTCTACGCTGGCCAAATTCTGAAGGCATACGTCCAATTATATTCTGATAAACAAATGACTGAAGAAGCACTTTTGAGCTGGTTACGCACACGAGTGGCAACCTATCAAATCCCTCGAGAAATCGCTTTCGTTAAAGAGCTGCCCTATACGTCTTTAGGCAAGTTGGACCGAAAACGAGTTCAATCAATGACTCGTATCGAGGGCTGAGAACTGGTGATTGGGTACGCGAATAGTTGATAGAGAATTCAATAACGACATGTAAGAGGTGATAAGTGATGAATCGACGGATTGATACGGCCATGACATGGATTGAGGCATCACCAGATCGAATTTATCAAGCGTTTCTCGACAAAAAGGAGCTCGTCGAGTGGCTCCCACCGGAAGGTATGTCGGCTCGCGCGACCGTGTTCGAGCCTTGGATTGGCGGCACGTACCAGCTCGTCCTTACGTATGAAGAAACTGATTTCGCCTCCGGTAAAACGACTGACCGGGCCGACGTATCAAACGGCCGCTTTCTAGACCTCGTTCCCGGCCTCAAAATCGTACAAATCGGAACGTTCGAGTCCACAGACCCCGCCTTTGCTGGAGAGATGATTCAGACGTGGTATTTAGAGGCACTCGATGGAGGAACACGCATTACAATTGTTTGTGAGAACGTCCCACCGGGGATTCAGAAACAAGATCACGACACCGGGCTTCGCTCCACGCTCGACAATCTGGCCCGCTATTTGACCAACGACTGAGGCCGTTTGTTCGCTTTATGTGAACAAATGGTCTTTTTGTGTATGAAAAGGGTTTCAATAACGAAAAATAGAAAAAGGTGATGTTTTTTTGTCTAGGGTGTCAACATTCTCCTGCTTTGTCCGATACAAAGGTTAACATAACGAGTTTTCTCGAGAATGGGAGTTGTTTTATGAGACGAAAGCACGACCGCACGATTACCATTAAACAAAAATTGATTACGATGTCGCTGGTGCTATTATTGATTCCTTCTTTATTGATTGGATTTGTCGCCTACAATCAGGCGAAACAGAAAATCACCGAACAAATCATGCAGTCGGCTCACGCGGGAGTGGAGCGGATGAATGATGAAATCACTAACTTGATTGAACCGATTCAACGCGATGTCGCGTTCTTTGCCGGACGGATTGATTCGTCCCTCTACGAGTCGGGGGCGGAGAATCTTGACTTGGAAGAGAAGTTTCTCGAGTATTTGGAGACGCATCCGAACGTGACGAATATTTACTACGCCTCGACTGGTGGCGAGATGACGATTTATCCGGCGCAAGAGTTACCGGATGATTATGACCCACGGACACGTCCGTGGTATGAGGCGGCAGAAGCGGCCGGTGGGAGCGCCGTCGTGACGGATCCTTACGTGGATGCAGCCTCGAACAAGATGATGATCACGCTGTCGCAGACAGGGACAGATGGTCGCGGGGTGATCGCGGTGGACGTCGACGTCGACGATATCGCAGCCGTCGCGGCAAGCATTCAAATCGGGAAAGAAGGCTACGTGACGATTCTTGATGCGTTGCAACAGTTCGTCACCCATCCGACAATGGCGGCCGGGGAGAAAGGGGAGGGCGAATGGATCGAACCGCTCTATGCAGAAGATGCGGGCCGCTTTGCCTATGAGTTCGAAAATAAAGGCAAGCAGATGGATTTCATGACGAACGAGTTGACTGGTTGGAAGATTGCCGGGACGTTACATGATGAGGAAATCACGGATGAGACGTCCGGAATTCTTTGGACGACCGTTGGGGTCATCGGATTGATGCTCGTCTTGGCAGCGGGACTGCTCTATGTCATCTTACGCTCGATTTTGCGACCATTGAACCGTTTGACGGTCGGGGCTGAACGGATTCAAGCCGGTGATTTGACCGAAGATATCGTCGTCGAGTCGAATGACGAAGTCGGTCGTGTCGCCGCGAGCTTCAACGAGATGACGCGTTCCTTGCGTGCCATCATCCAAAATCTCGATCAATCAATCGGACAAGTCGCCGCCTCGTCACAGGAACTGATGGCGAACTCGGCGCAGAACACGGCTGCCTCGGAACAAATCGCCGGAGCGGTCCAACAGATGGCCGCCGGAGCGGACGACTCGAAACGTCAACTCGACGATAACGCTGTCTCGCTCCAAGCTATCACCGGTGGCATCATGCGTATCGCAGAAAGCTCGACCGATGTGTCTGAGCTGTCCCGCGAGACGGCGCTCGAGGCTGAGAACGGGACGACTGCCGTCACTGAAAACGTGGCCCAGATGCAAGCGATTGACTCATCGGTCGAGACGTTCGGGAAAGTCATTCACTCGCTCGCCGAACGTTCGAACGAGATTGGCAATATCGTCGACGTCATCAACGGCATCGCGACCCAGACGAACTTGCTCGCTTTGAACGCTGCGATTGAAGCGGCACGGGCCGGTGAGAACGGGAAAGGCTTCGCCGTCGTCGCGAGTGAAGTGCGCAAGCTCGCCGAACAATCGCAACAGTCGACGAAACAGATTTCTGAGTTGATTGACAATATCAAACAAGAGACGGAGCGTTCGGTCCAGTTGATGAAAGAAGTGTCGGCCCATACGAAAGCCGGGCTCGAGACGACGGAAAACACGGCCAAGCGTTTCCGAACGATTATGACCCAGACGCAGGCGATGACGCCGCGCATCGAAGACGTGACGGCGACGGTCGAAGAGATTGCCGCCAACGTCGAAGAGGTCTCGGCCGCAGCGACACAAATCGCCCATATCGCCGACGAGAACTCGGTCGCCTCGAAGCAAGTGGCGGCGACGACGGAGGACCAACTCGGTTCGATGGAAGAAATCGCTCAATCCGCGAAGTCACTTGCGGATATGGCCGAAGAATTGCAGGAGCTCGTATCACGCTTCAACGTATAATAAAAAAAGGGATGATGATCTGTTCTAGGCAGATTATCATCCCTTTTTGTTGTTACAAATATGCTTTACTGACTGATGACCGATTGAATGCTCTGATTTGAAAGATAGTCGAAGAACTGTGACTCGGCGGCATCCATGACGCGCTTGATTCGGCAGCCCGATGCAGGTGTTTCCTGGACGAGCATACTGTGTTGTTTGGACGTCGTGTTCGAGCACTCGAACAGTTGTTGACGGCCTTCCATCGCCAGAATGACATCGAGAAACGAAATACGGGATGCCTCACGTGCCAGTTCATATCCACCTTTTGCGCCAGGGACTGCATTGACGAGTCCATCTTTGCGTAAGTTGGTCATGATTTTTGACAGATAGCTTTCCGAGACGTTCAACACATCAGCCAATTGTTTGATCCCGGTCGGCCCGGACGGATTGAGGTTTGCCAAATAGGCTAACGCATGAAGGGCGTAGTCGGTACTTTTGGAGAATTGCATGGATTATGCCTCCTTTTCGGCAATGATGATATAGACTGGTTGATTCGCAATCGTTGAATCGGGATTGACGACTTCAATGATGTTGAACCCGCTCGTCCGCATCGCCTGCTGCATGTCGTGAGCGAGGACTCGTGGTCCTCGTGCCGTACTCTGTTTCTCTAATTCGAGGCATAAGAAGCGTCCGCCTGGTTTCAAAGTCCGATAAATTTCCGTGAGGGCGTCGTGCAGCGGAGACACCTCGTGGAGCGAAATCGTGGCGACCGTTTTGTCAATCGTATCGTTATCCAAAGGTAACTTTCGAAAATCTGCGAGGAGGGGAGATACATTCTCATGACCGAGCTTTAGCGCTTTCGTCTCGAGATAATCGAGAATCCCTTGATCGTGATCGGCCGCAAACACCCGTGTGACCAAAGGAGCGAGTGGGAGACTCAAATAACCGGTCCCTGCACCCAAATCGAGAACATGGTCATCAGGTGCGAAAGACAAGAAACTTAATACTTCTTCTGCCGGCATCCGTTGAAGGGAGTCGAGTCGGGCCGCTTTTTTAGTGACTTGCTCATGCATGCATAAACACTCCTTTTATTATAGATATAATGAGTCTGCAATAACTATAATCAATCATCTCAAGTTTGTAAAGGCTAGCCGACTTGACGGAATCGTTTGTCCACAAAAAAAGGATGCGGGGACGCATCCTTTTTCAAAACTATCGTTTGCTCGACACTTGGTTGCGACCGCGGTTCTTGGCGACGTAAAGTGCCTCGTCCGCGTCTTGGAGCGCCTGTTCGACCGTCTTTCCGCCTTCGAGCGAACTGACGCCGAACGAGCACGTGACGCGCGGGACGGGACCGAATGGCTCGGCGTTAATCTTCTGCCGAAGCTTATCCGCGAGCTGGACACCATCGGCGAGTGTCGACTGGGGGGCGACGATTAAAAACTCCTCTCCGCCCCAGCGCCCAATCGAGTCCGACTTGCGGATGTTGCGCCTGAGCAGTTGGGCGATCGATCGCAAAACGAGGTCACCGGTCGGGTGGCCGAACGTGTCGTTGACGAGTTTGAAATAGTCGATATCGAGCATGATGACAGCCGCGGGTGCCCGCTTGTCGACGGTCTCCTGAGCCGTCGTCGAGAGAACATCCCCGACCTTCTTCCGGTTGTATAGTTCAGTCAGCGGATCGAGCGACGACAAGTGTTCCATCCGCTCTTCATAGCGACGTTGTTCCGTCGCGTCTTCTAAAATACCGACACCGCCATCGAGATCACCGTCTGGCGAATAACTTGGGGACATCGTCGTGCGAATGAAGCGAGGTTGCCGTTCCGGCGGTTTATACCAGCCGGCCATGCGAATCGTCTGTCCGTTCAAGACGTTGCGGATGGCAACTGCCAAATCGAATGCAGATGACGAGCACCGCTCTAGCGATAGACTCGAAATCGGCAATATACCCAACAAATCGATGAAAGCTTCATTATAGCTGACAATCTGGCCGTGCAGGTTGAAGGCGAACAAGCCAATCGGAAGCTGGTCCCATGAGGAAGGATCGGGTTTCGTGGTGTCTCGGTCTTGGTGAATGGGTTCATGATCAGCCATTGTATGACATATGCGTGAACGCATACTTCCTCCTTTCCTAGCCGTAGCGGTAGTGTAGGACGTTAGTACTGATACTTTATACCCTAATTTGGGAAAGAACTAGCGAGTATTCTTTAAAAAGCTAACAAAATTTAGAATATGACGAGAAATCGTCACAGCTTGTTGTGAGGTAATCTTTCCCCATCGCCACATCAAAATCGCCCCATCATGTCGATGGCTAATCCGACATAACAGGGCGACTACAATAAATGGAGGTTATAAGATCGGACTGAGCAATCGTGACACGCCTTCGCGCATTCGGACGGTCCATTTCCGGGCTGAATAATCGTCAATCGTGTACTTCCGGCTGACGGCGACGTCTGACTCGAACAACGAGGCGAGTTCGAGCGCGACTCGCTCGTCATAGATGACGGCGTTCACTTCAAAGTTCAACCGGAAGCTGCGGGCATCCAAGTTCGTCGTCCCGACGGTTGAAATCTCATCATCGACGACGAGCGTCTTGGCGTGCAGGAAACCTTCCCCGTACATATAGACGTTCGCCCCATAGTCGAGCAGTTCGCCTAGGAATGACAGTGACGCCCACATGACGAACGGATGGTCGGGCTTGCCGGGAATCATGATGTCCATCTTGACACCGGACAGGAGCGCCATCTTACAGGCGTCCATGAAACTCGTATCCGGGATGAAGTAAGGCGTCTGAATGATGACGCGCTCCTTCGCCGACATAATCATTTTAATCATCATGTTTTTTAAATGTTCCGTGTCTGAGTTCGGACCGCTCGTCACGATTTGCATCGGTGACATATCCTTGATGTCATGGCGGGCGAAACAGAACGAGTTCTCCGGGTCATGATGTTTGCTGCCGGAATAGTTCCAATCGAGAATGAACCGATGTTGCAAATGGTAGACGACGTCTCCCTCGACTCGAAGGTGCGTATCACGCCAGTAGCCAAACTTCTCGACGAGGCCGAGGTATTCGGTTCCGACGTTGAAGCCGCCGACGTAGCCGATTTTGCCGTCGATGATGACGACTTTCCGGTGGTTCCGGTTGTTCAATTTAAAGTTGATGAGGCCGAGTGTCGGCGGGAAGAAGACACGGACCTCGCCGTTATTGGCAATCAATTCTTTGAAGTCGGAGTTGCGGAGGCTGCGCGAGCCGACCGCGTCATAGAGGAGCCGCACTTTGACACCGGCCTTGGCCCGTTCAATCAGTTCATGGATGAGCGCCTTCCCGAGCGCATCCCGCTGAATGATGTAGTACTGGATATTGATTTCCGTCTCGGCGCTCCGAATATCGTCCATGAGCGCTTTAAACTTCTGTTCCCCGTCGTGCATGATGGCAGATTTGTTGTGGACGCTAATGAGCGATTTCGAAGAGCGCAAGTTCATCTCGAGCAGTTGCTCGTACTTCTCGAATAACGGTTGAGCAATCATCGTCTCTTTCCGGCGAATCTGCTCGATTTGACTGTCGACTTGAAGGGCGTGGAACGAGCGCTCTTCGACGCTCAAGTTGAAGAAGTTATCTTTTTTCAACTGACGTCCGAGAAACATGTAGACGATGAACCCTAGGATTGGTAAGAAAAATAAAACGAGCAGCCATGCCCACGTCGCCCCGACGTCACGGCGCTCCGCGAATATGACGGCTAATGCGAACAATAAATTCAATCCGAGGACGATATACAGTCCCCAACTAATAATGACCGACCAATCCATGCGACCAACTCCCTAAACGACAATTTCACTGCATAGATTAATAATACCTCATTCAAGGGAATAGTAAGCTATCGAAACATAAGGAGGAGACAGAGATGCATTTACAAGTGAATTGGAAACAAGGGATGGCGTTCCAGACGACGACGCCGTCGGGGCATGATGTGACGCTCGACGCCGGGGAGGAAGTCGGTGGTCTCAACACCGGTCCACGGCCGACCGAGATGCTCCTGCAGGCGACGGCGGCCTGTACAGGCATCGATATCGTCTCGATTTTGCATAAGATGCGCTTACCGCTCGAGCGGTTCGAGATGAACATCGACGGTGTCCGGGCGACGGAACATCCGAAGAAGTTCACGGCGATTCACATCTTATACGTCCTCGATGGGGACATGCCTGAAGAGCGGGTCCGTCGTGCCATCGAGTTGTCGGTTGATCGCTACTGTTCCGTATCGCACAGTCTGAACGCGACAATGACGTATAGTTACCAGTTGAACGGAGGCGAGGTCGTCCCCTTCACGTGATGTGAGCAAGATGGTTGAAACGAGTCGAAACAGTCCGTTATATTTGTATTTCAAATACTGCAATACAAAGGAGGACGTTATGATTCGACTCGCGACGAAACGCGATGCCAAGCACATCGCGGACCTAATCGAACAACGAGCCGTAGCGCTAAAACAACAAGGTAGCGACCAATGGACGGAATATTTGGAGCAGGACCTCATGGATCGGGTGCAGACGGACATCACCTCGGGACACGTTTACGTGTACGAGCAAGACGAATCGGTATTGGCCTCGATCGCCTTACTTCCGGCAGATGACTGGGATCACAATTTATGGGAAGATGGCGAACGCGGTCAATACATCCATCGAATCGTCGTCAGCGAACGGTTAAAAGGCCAAGGCGTCGGTCAACAACTGATGGAGCACGTCTTGCGTGAGGCCGACACACATGAACCGATTCGACTCGACTGTGTGGCCGACAATGCGTTCTTGAATAGTTATTATCCACGGTTTGGCTTCGTTTTCGTGGACTCACGGGACGGATACAACACGTTCGAATACAATATGGATGAGAGTGTCAGTGCATAAGGGGTCAACCAACCCCTTTTTTTGATATACTGAGAAGCGAATTGATGGGAGGAAACAAGATGATCAACACAATACTTGTCGGTTTCGGTTTTTCCGCGACGACATTCCATGTACCATTTTTACAGGAACTTGATGACTTCCATATTGCCGGTGTCGTCTCATCACGCCCGGAAGACGTACGAGCCGTCCTCGGCGACGTAATGGTTTATGCGACGCTAGATGAGGCACTTGCAACAGAGGCCTCGTTGTTCGTCATCACGACGCCATCCGATTTACATAAAGACATGGTCGAACGGTGCCTGATAGCAGGGAAAGACGTACTCGTCGAAAAGCCGGCGTTCGTGACGACGGAGGAAGGGGAGGCGTTGATTGCGCTCGAACAGGCAAGTGCGGGAATCGTTAACGTCTTCCATAACCGCCGAATGGACGGAGACTTCTTGACTGTCAAACGATTGCTCGAAGAACATCGTCTCGGTGATTGGAAAGTCGTCGAGTCACGGTTCGACCGGTTCCGTCCGACTGTCCGTGACCGTTGGCGCGAGAACGCTGGGCCGGGCGCGGGCATTCTATTTGACCTCGGCAGCCACTTGATTGACCAAGCACTCGTCTTGTTCGGGAAGCCGGACAAAGTATCGGCCGATGTCATGGTTCAACGTGACGGGGGCCAGTCCGATGATGGGTTCCATGTGACGTTGCACTATGGAGAGAAACGGGTCTATCTTCGCTCGAACCCGTTCATCGCCATCGAGGCGCCGCGATTCGAAATGCACGGGACGGAAGGCAGCTTTCTCAAATTCGGGCTCGATCCGCAAGAGGCGTGTCTCCGGAACGGGGAAGTCAGATGCCCCGACCGTGAGACCGGAACGGTCGTCACGGATTCTAAATCGACGATCGACATCGACCCAGGCGGTTACGTGACGTTCTATCAAGCGCTCGCGGATAGTTATACGACGCGGCGCCCGCTCGTCCCGCTTCGTGACGCGCTCTTGACGACACGGATCATCGAGACTGCCCGTGAGTCGTCCCGGTCCCAACGTATCCTCGACTTCAAAGCTTAATCTTGTGAGACGACCTGTCGTGTTCGGCACGGTCGTCTTTTTCCATAATTCAAAAGAAATCATGATGATTTTATTGTGAATGAACAAACTCGCTTCATGTTTGTTAACAACAAAAAGCTATCCGTCTCTTTCAAATAGTCAGCGGTGAATGGGAACAGGACATAGGAAACGACTTCAGACTGTCCTGTCACGCTTCGAACCAATGACGAATTTTAGGAAGAGGGGAACGAATGATGTTCAATCAAATCGTGAAACACCGTTGGGAGTGGGAGAACTGGTTGCGGGAGGTCAACTGTGATTCGTATGACCATTACGACTACGTGTTGGCCAACTGTGAACCCGGCGAGCAGCCTGAGTTGTATATCGCGGCCAAGGATGACGGGATTTTACTGTACCCGTACATCCGTCGTCTGATCGCGCATCGCCATGACGACCTCGTGACGGCGTACGGTTATGGCGGCCCGTTCCGTGAAGGCAACTTCACGAACGAGGACGTCAAGGAGGCACGCCGACTCTTTCTGCAACGCGCTGAAAATCAAGCGACCGTCACCGAGACGATTCGTTATCATCCATGTCGCGTCGACCCGGACTTGATGCAAGTATTCGGGCAAGCCATCCCTATTCGGCAGACGGTCCACGTCCGACTTGATGATTCGTTCGAACAGCTTGAGCAACGTTTCAGCAAGATGACGAAACGGAACGTGAAGCGGGCCGTCCGTGAACAGGTGACGGTCGCTCGTGGTCAGGCGCATGAATTGTATGAGTTCATTCGACTGTATCGGGCCACAATGGACCGGCGTGCTGCGAATGACGCCTATTATTTCCCGAATCGATACTTCGAGGACCTATGGAACAGCGATACGTGTGAGACGGAATTATTGTTTGCCGTCCATGACGGCATCATCGTGGCGGGCGTGTTCATGTTGTTCGGAGATGACGGGGCCCACTATCATCTTGGCGGGTCGGAAGCGGACTATTTGGCGCTCCGGCCGAACCACTTCTTGTTCCGGGAGATGATTCGTCGTGCGGTCGAGAAGGACAAGGTGTACCTTCATCTCGGTGGCGGTGCGACCGGGGAAGATGCGCTCTTTCATTTCAAGCAGAGTTTCTCGAGTGACGAGCCGCTCACGTATTACATCGGTCAAGCCGTGCTCGACGAGGTGGTCTATCACCGGTTGAATCAAGATCATCTGCTCCGCCACGGACCATCTGATTTCTTTCCGCTCTATCGGACACCGGTCGCAGAGACGGTCGCCGAAGTGCAAGCGGAACGATAACAAAAAGGTTCTCACTCCATTTCGAGTGAGAACCTTTTTGTATTAAGCGGCTTCTTCGTCAGAAACAGCCATTTTTTCGGTTTGGCGCGTGATTGGGAAGTTTTTGAACAGCTTACTACCTACGAGTCCGGCCACGATCCCGACTCCGAACAAGATGAGCGCCGTCACGGTCACGGTCTGCCAATCATTGAAGCCGTACATGACGAGCAGTCCCGGAATCCCGGCAGCAGAACCTGGGGCATCGTTCACCATGCCGGTCATGGCGACGATGAGTCCGGCAATCGCACCGCCGACGAAGTTGACGCTGTAAATCGGGATCGGGTTCGCCGAGATGAGGTCTGCTTGCGTGAGCGGTTCAATTGCGACCGATAGTTGGTCTTTCTTCGTCCCGATGTTCAAGCGCTTGAACAGCAAGAAGTTCATCGAAATCGACGCCGTCAACGCAAGGGCGGCAATGGCCATTGGCACACCTGTCAAGCCGAGCATCGCCGTGAGTGCCATCGAGCTGAGTGGCGATGTCGAAACGACCGTGACGATCCCCCCAAGGACAAGTCCCATCACGACCGGGTTCTGTGTCGCGGCGAGTTCGATGACCGCACCGATTTGTGTCAGCGTGTTCGTGACGAGCGGATCGACGCCTGTCGCCACGAGACGGGCGAGCGGAGCCATGATGATGACGTAGAAGATCATGTCGACACCGGCCGGCAAGTGCCGGTCTAATTTACGACCGGCGAGCGCGAGGATGTAGCCGGCGAAAAAGCCGGGAAGAATCCCGAAGCCCGCAACCGATAGTCCGAGCATGAGCGCGTAAACTGGATTGATGCCGAGGGCGATCGATACGAGCGCGGCTGCGGCCGGACCTGATAATGAACCGGCTGCTTGTCCGACTTCTTCATATAAAGGAAGCGGGAGCAGACCGCCGATGGCATAGGCGTTGAATGCCTCGACTAAGAAACTGGCGATGGCGGCGCCGGCAAGGGCGCCCATCGCTTTCATCCCGAACGGGGCTTTGTAGCTGAATAATGTGAATAAGGCAAGAATCAACAGTAAAAGTGCGATACCTTGAATAATGACCATATGGTGTACCTCTTTCTCTCTGTTCTATATTTCCTCTATAGTTAACCATTCGAACGGTTCTGTAAAGCCATTTCATCCATCTGACACGACTTTTTTTGGTGGTAGCGTTTCCATCTTAGGAATTGGATAATTGTGAACAAAATTAACTTTGAAATTCGCGAAAAAAACAAGCTCATATGTGTCAGTCCGGTCCGGAGTGGGAACAGAAAGGGGAAAGACTTTTCATATAGGAATGACCAAGGAGGAGTAGAGATGCAGATGGAGACAAAAAACTGGCACGCACTCGAACCGGATGCGGTAAAGAGTTCGCTCGAGACGGACACGGACAGTGGTCTGTCGAAAGGGGAAGTGTCAAGTCGGCAAGAGCAGTACGGGAAGAACGTACTGCCCGAGAAAGAGAAGACACCTGAAATCATAAAATTTTTACGTCAATTCAATGATATTCTTGTCTTTGTCTTACTCGGTGCCGCGGTCGTCACAGGTTTTTTAGGGGAGTACATCGATACGATTGTCATCGTACTCGTCGTGACGATTATCGCGGTCGTCGGTTACCTTCAAGAGAACAAGGCCGAGCAAGCGTTAGAAGGTATTAAGAAGTTACTCGAGACGAAGGCGAGCGTCATCCGTGACGGGAAGCAGAGCCAAGTCGACTCGAGCGACCTCGTCGTCGGGGACATCTTGGTCCTTGCCGCCGGGGACAAGGTCCCGGCTGACGCCCGTGTCATTCAAGCGGAGAAGTTCAAAGTCGAGGAATCGGCATTGACGGGCGAAGCGACGACGGTCGAAAAGAAAATTCAAGTCGTCCCGGAAGACGCCGTCCTCGGTGATCGCAAGAACATGATTTATTCGGGTACGAGCGTGGCGACAGGAAGCGCGAAAGCAATCGTCACGTCCATCGGAGAAGGCACGGAGCTCGGCCAAATCAACGCCTCGATTGCTGAAGTCGAGACGGTGAAGACGCCGCTCATTCGGCAGACGACGAAGTTTGGTCAGACGGTATCGATTGCCATCCTCGTCATCTCGGTCGTCATTTACGCGTTCGGTTACTTCGTCCGCGATTTCGACCCGATCGAGTTGATGCTGACGACAATCGGTCTCGCCGTCGCCGCGATTCCAGAAGGGTTACCGGCCGTTATCTCGATCATCCTCGCGCTCGGTGTCCGGAACATGGCTGAGAAAAAAGCCATCGTCCGCAGCCTACCATCGGTCGAGACGCTCGGCGCCGTATCGGTCATCTGTACCGATAAGACCGGGACGTTGACGAAAAACGAGATGACCGTCAAACAAGTCGTCACGTCCAAACACGACATCGAAGTTTCAGGGAGCGGTTATGAGCCGGACGGTGATTTGGAATTGAACGGTCAACCGTTCGATTTGGATGATGACGAGTCGATGATCGATTTGCTAACGGTCGGGAAAACGTGTAACGACGCCCAGTTGTACGAAGAAGGCGGCGAATGGGTCGTCAATGGTGACCCGACGGAAGCATGCTTGCTCACGCTCGCCGAAAAGGCGGAGCGGCCGATCGAACGTTTGGACGTCATCTCGAAGATTCCATTTGATTCGGAGTACAAATATATGGCGACGCTCGTCGATTATAAGGGCGAGCGCATGATCTTCATCAAAGGGGCGCCGGACCGCCTGTTCGATATGGCGGAAGACACGGAGTTTGACCGCGCCTATTGGGATGAGAAACGAAAAGAGATTGCCGACCGCGGACAACGCGTGCTCGGAGGCGGTTTCAAGCGCGTCGACGCCTCGAAAGAGACGGTCGACCACGAAGACGTCGAGAACGGCATCACGTTCCTCGGGCTTTATGGTATCGTCGATCCGCCACGTCAAGAAGCAATTGAAGCGGTCGCGGCTTGTCGTGACGCAGGAATCCGTATCAAGATGATCACCGGCGACCATAAAGACACGGCCGTCGCCATCGCGCGAGAACTCGGTATGGAAGTCGAAGGTGCCCTCGAAGGGAAAGAATTGACGAACATGACCGACGAAGAAATCAAAGAGGCGTCGATTCATAATGATGTCTTCGCCCGGACGAGCCCGAACGATAAACTTCGTCTCGTCAAAGGGTTGCAACAGAACGGCTTAATCACGTCGATGACCGGAGACGGCGTCAATGACGCACCAGCCTTGAAACGGGCCGACATCGGTGTCGCGATGGGGATTAAAGGAACGGAAGTCGCGAAAGAGGCCTCGCAGATGGTCCTCGTCGATGACAACTTCAAGACGATTTACAACGCCGTCCGTGAAGGACGCCGTGTCTACGATAACTTGAAGAAGACGATTTTGTTCTTGCTCCCGACAAACGGTGGACAAGCACTTCTCGTCGCCATGAGTATCTTGCTTGGTGCAGCGGCACCGCTTAGCCCGGTTCAAATCCTCTGGGTCAACATGGTGGTCGCCATCACGCTCTCGCTCGCTATCGCATTCGAGCCGCTTGAAGAGAGCACGATGAAACGGCCGCCGCGCCCTGCGAACGTGCCGTTGTTAAGTCGCTATTACATTTTCCGCATAACGTTCGTCTCGATCTTAATCGGGGGCGGTAGTTTAATTATCAACTATATGCTCGGTGATTTCGATTATTCGACTGATAAGTTGCAGACAATTACGCTCAATACGATCGTCATGGCGCAACTGTTCCACTTGTTCAACTGTCGGACGGAGCTCGCGCCAGCGTTCAACCGTCATTTCTTCGACAATAAAATCGCCTTTGTCGTCTCAGCACTACTGATCGGGCTCCAGTTGTTCATCACCTACGTCCCGTTCATGCATACGCTGTTCGGTACGGCACCGCTCGAGCTGCAAGACTGGATTTATCCGGTCGCGTTCGGTCTCATCGTCTTTGTCATCGTCGAAATCGAGAAAGCCATCTCGCGTCGTGTCATCGGTAACAAAGACATACACTGATGTTTTAGTGAAGACGGAATGTGGAATTAAAGCATTATGCAGAGGAGGGATGCTCAATGAAACGTGATGAATCACAACCTGGGGTACACCCAGATCCAGTCCCGGATGAAGAGTCAGATCCGGCCACTAAACCGGCACCGACCCAACATCCAGATCCGGACCCGGAACAGGACAATGACGACTCAAACTAAGGACGCCGATGCTTGATAGGCGATTCATACAAAAAGGGATTTCCGATCAATGTCGGAAATCCCTTTTTACTGTTATTTCTTCGGTGCCGGGCTGCGATACTCGGTCATCTTGTCGAATTCTTTCTCATTGAAATACTCGACGACGACGAAATCGCCGACCGGACATTCCCAACGGTCTTTGGCGATTTGACACTCTTTCAGTGTCACTTTCTGGTCGTACATATCAAGCTCGAGCGTGTCCTTCAAAAACTGATCGACTTGTTTGTCGTTAATTTTGAAGTATTCGCTCAAGATGATGTCTTCGCCTCTGTCGTTCGTATGCGTCATCACTTTAAAAAATCTCATTGGTGTACCTTCTTTCGTCTGTAAGCTGAATTCTCAGTATAAAGGAGCTGGACTGATTTGGGAACCGTCATCCCGGTTTCCATAGAGATGCCCCTTCCTTGTTGAATGTGAAAGGGGCTCGTCTCATATTAATTTGTGGCGGTTCGGTGGTGCCTCGTTGAACGGTTGTTTATGGCGAATGATTAGCCAGAACAACAAACCGAACAAGGGGATATAAGGCAGAGGCCACAAACTCATCTTGTAGCGCTTGGCATCCCGATTCATCAACGTGATTTGGATGAAGGCGAGCAAGACGAAATCGACCGTCATCGTCCGGACGAACTGGTTCTGTTCGACGTAAGACCAATATTCTGCCACGTTCCCGGTCGTTGATGCGGCGATGAACAAGCCAATCGTGACGAGCAAGAGTAGCACCCCGAGCAGTCGCGTCGGGAGCGGCTTAATCGGTGTCGGATAAGGCGACTGCCGCGCGAACGCCAAGTACGGGGCAATGATGAAGCCGCCGACGATGAAACCGGTCGCTGCCGGTATGAGAGGATTCGGGCGCAACTGGTTCACTTCAGACCAAAGAAGCGGGAACAAGGCGAGCGGATAGACGCCTAGGATGCTGAAAAGGGAAAGCGAATATCCTTCATAGGCGTCCGTATTATACGTGATGAAATCGAGCAAAAACCGGCTCGAGAACGGTTCATTCGGGCCGAGGAGCGCGATAGCAATCGCAGTGGCCCACGGAATGAGTAAAAACTTTCTAGTCATGCCCAACACCTCGAGTCTGTCTCTGTTTCCATTAGTATACCCTGGAATCAAGCGAACAAAAAATGAGAAGTGTCAATCGACACGTTCTCATTGATTTTCACGAGCATACGCTTTAATCATCGTCACGAGTTGCTGGGTCTCGTCTGAGTCTGATTCGAGTCGGATCCCGTAATCATATAGGCTTCCCATTTGTCCGCGGTGCCTGACGTGGCCCGTTAAGTCGAGCGGTTGAATCAACGGGACGAGATTCAATTTGATCTGAACTTTCAGCCCTTCGGAAAGTGGGAATAAGTAGTCGCATCGCATCTTCAGACCGTGGGCACTGATATTGAGCAGTTGTGCTTCCCCGTCATGCAGTTCTTTGTCTTCCCAAATGAGGCGATATGGGATGAAGCGGGGATTCGGTAAAATATAGCGAAACGTTTCTTGTCGTCGATAGCGCATCGGTTCACCTCATTTCTCTACCTAGATTATCGGCTATTTGAAGTGAATCGTGAAGGGGTGAAGCCACCAAAATTTAGGAAGCGCGGTTTACAGAATTGCAAACGCTCTCTATAATAGAAAGACAGAGTTGGTGAAGGAGGGATCGTATGAACGTCAAGGACTTACTCCGACGCTATTCGATCGACGAACCAATCATCTACGCGAAAAATCTACACGGGCAGTGGATCAAATTGGAACAACTGCCGCCCTACACCATACTAGAGGTCGAGGCGACGGACGAGGCCATCGAGGCGCTCGCCATCGACGCGTACGTGGCGCTCACCGTTTGTCGGGAGAAATCGTCGCTTGAAGATGCACGCCCTTATGCGGTGCGGCTTCATATCAAAGGAAAGTAAAAACCGCGAGCCCATCGGCTCGCGGTTTTTGATTAAGCAGCTTTTTCTGTCTCGTCGTCCTGTGGGACGGTCCGTTTCGCATAATACATGAACGGTGTCGCCATCCAGGCGATAATGAACTTGGCGACATATGTCGTGATGAAGATGTTCCACCAGATATCCCATTCCATGCCCCAGAAGGCAATCGTACAGAAAGTGAGCGTATCGATGAACTGAGAGACGACGGTCGAACCGGTCGTCCGAAGCCACAGTTTTTTCTCACCCGTTTTGGCGCGAATCTTCGAATAGATGAAGACGTCGAACAGTTGCGAGACGAGGTACGCGGCGAGACTACCGAGCGTGATGAGCGGAAGCATCGAGAACAGCGCTTTGAAGCTCTCATGCATGAACAGTGCCTCTTCAAACGGCTCATAAAGCAATGCGAATTGCATGAGCACGGTCGAGACAATCAAGATGAAGAAGCCGAGCCAGACGCCTTTACGGGCGGTGTGACGACCGTATTTTTCATTCAAGATATCTGTCGCTAAATAAAGGGAACCGTAGACGATATTCCCGAGAGTAAAGATGAAACCACCGATTACAATCTGCTGCGTCACTTGGATGTTGGCGACGACCGAGGCCATCGCAATCCAGGCGAACAGTCCGACGCGTCCGAACAGCTTGTAGCTGAGGACGAGCAGACCGAGCGTGAGCAAGGCAGAAGGAATCCATAACCATTCATTGAGCATGGGGATCGTACTCCTTCCAAATCATTCATTCTGTCAACTTTACAAGTTTATAGAGGAACGGAAACCGTGTCAAGACAGTTTCCATGACTAGACGGAAAAAGCTCTCACCCGGGGTTGGATGAGAGCGATATATCTAGTTGATATGCTGTCATACACCACTTAGGTTAATGGCGATGCCTTTCATCATCGATGACAGATGATTCAATTTGGTACGGGCATGTTCCCAAGATTCCCAATCGTCACCTTCTATAAATCGTGTCAACCTCTCACTAATGTAAGTGAGTTCGTTCAATACAGAGGTCAACCCCTCGCGGTCGATGCCTGAGGCGTCAGATGACAACAAGTGGTCAAGTGCCGGGAGAATCTCATCAATGTCGGCACGTACGGATTCGAGTTCTTCCAGGTTACTGTCGATTTGCGTAGAGATTTCGTCGAGCGGACGGTCTTCACAAGACATCCCACAGGGGAAAATTGCCTGCTCTGATTCGCGCAACGCGCCGAACGTATCACTGCTCAGAGACTCAAGATACCCTAAAAAGATTGTGACTTCTTCTTCGGTCGGGACGGGCTCGGAGAAAGGTTGTGTCTCGGATACATCGATTACGACATTTTTAATTTTCGGGGGTGAGTCAGACGTACGATCTGTCGTCTGTTCGGTACAGGCGGCCAATAAGGCGACGGCAGCAAGTAGAATGATGAAACGTTTCATATCGAGTCTCCTTTATATAAGTATTTATCCATCATACCATTTATTGGAATATAAGGATGGACGATCGACTATAAAAAAGCACTTTCTCAATAGTTTGAGAAAGTGCTTGTGTTGGTCCGTGTCACGGAATGCGTTTGATGCCTCCGACGAGAATCGAACTCGTGCTGCAGCATTACCATTTCTATTTTGGTTTTTCGTGGGAATGCGAACGCTCGAGAATTCGCGCCGTTATGCGGGTTGATGGTCTTGAATTTGTAAGAAAGTAGTTGGAAAAACTGTGAATTCGCCCGTGCATGGGCGGTAAGTGTGCACGTTACTGTGCACGATTTTTACATAACTTCATTGTTGATTCGGGACCGTGTAAACGTCTTCGGCGCGCATATTTTGCATAAGCGTGATTGCTTCATCGACCGCCGCATTGGCGTCGTCCCATGTCGCCCAATCTTCTTTCAGCATAATTGGGGTGATGAGTTCTGAGACTCGTTCAAATTCACTGGCAAGCTCATCCCGTTGCGTAAAGTCGATATTCTCCGAACTGCCGACGGGGATAACGCGTAGGTCAATAGCGAAATCGTTAAGACTTCGTTGCAGTCCGAACATTTCGTTGTTCGCCGATTCGAGTTGCAACACCCACTCCTCACCAGGCACATCAGGGCATAGCTTTCCGCATGTTCGCGTCAAGGCAGATGCTAACTGTATCGTCTCACGTCCTTGTTCCACCGTCAGTGCGATTGCTTTGAAAAACTCAGCTTCCTGTTCCGGAGTATCAAAGAACGCATCGACAGTGTCATCGGTCGGCTCTAAAATTGAATCTTTGTCCGTTTCTTTTGGTTCAGCCACGGTAGCCTCTTTACTCATTGCGAAGGTTGCGCGTTTGACGATTAAATACTGGCCATCCTCGACACTTACATACTCTGTGGTTTCGAACATCGAGTTTCCGACCATGTCCCCATCTGCCGAAGAATCAGTCTTTACCTCATAATAGCCGTGATAATCTTCATCAGCAGCAGTGAGCTTGTACTCACCGGCGTCGATGTCTGTACCGACCTTATAAGTGCCTGGCCCATATTCGCCATCCGCGAGTATCATTGTTTCCGTCTGGTCCGTCGCTGTTTCGACTGCCGGATCGTCTTCTTGTAAGCTGGTTGCTCCTATTAAAATGAGAATCCCAAGAACCCCAGCCGCCAAGATAATGCTCGATTGATGGGCGCGACGCTTGTTTTGCTTGTGTTGGTAGACGGATTCGTCGCCCTCAATGACTTTCTTGATAAAATAACTTCTCGCCATGAACGCGATTCCCGCCGTCAACATCAAGATTATGTTCAGAGCGTAATACCAGTCGACTGACATCAAAAAACACTCCCTTCTTTCATCGAGTCTATTGTAACATCATCTAAACTATGTATACTCATATTTGTTAAATGAAGTATCTAATTGTAATTAGACACCAATAAATAATATTAATGAATGATTTTTTGTAAATTTTCGGAAGCGGCCAAAAGTGGCTTGGAAATCGGCTATAATATCACTTGAAAGGTGGGTGGGCAAATTATGAAAGTTATATCGGCAGTGATTTTATTATGTAACTCTTTATGGATGACGATTTATTTGTATGGCGAGTATGCTGTTAGTTCCACAAAATTTAATCCTTCTTTAATAATATTTCCTGTAGCACTTTTTATACTGTCTATCATTTTCTTTTTCACTTCTAAAAAGAGCTATCAACCTAAAGAAAACAAATTGAATGATCAGTTAAAAGTTTAAAAAAGATTAGGGAATGCATCAAATGAGCAAATAAGCGTCCTTCGGGGCGTTTTTTGTCGTCTGTCAAAGTTGTTTTCACGGATAAATAAAAAGCACCTCCTGAAAGATACAGGAAGTGCTTTGAACCACTTGGTTGAGCGGTATTCTTGATGCCTCCGACGAGAATCGAACTCGTGCTGCAGCATTACCATTGCTGAGGTCTGCCACTAACCTACAGAGGCGGTTACATCTAGTATGTTACACAGTCTGTCATGAAATTTCAAGCTTTTTTAGAATAATAAGACCCCCGTCCTCCTCATGGTGAGAAGGGCGGGGGTGCGTTGAATCAAGCTTACTTCGTCCGGACCCAAACAGCTCCAGCCGAGTTGTCTTTCGCTTCGCCGACGACGTCGACGACGAGTCCGTATTGTGGAAGTTTACGGCCCGCATCTGGGATGAGCGAGTTGATGTACGTGTTGGCGTCGTTGAACTGTTTCACGCCTGGTTGAGCTTTGTAGTCATAGATGCCACGGCTCGGTGAATCGATGTACCATGGGAGCGTCTTATCTAAGCTGAACGCCGCATCTGCGATCTGGTAGCGCGTGCTGCCAGCGACTGTTTCTTGACCGTTCAAGTTGCCGATAAGGGCCTCAGGATGCGAGTCGACGACACCGAGGAAACCTTCACCCGGGTGAATCCCGACCCAGTTGTCTGAGAACGAATCATCCGCATACCAGACGACGAGACCTGTGTTGTACTTGACGCCACGGCCGTTCAAGAGACCTGTGTCTGCACCTTCATGGTTGCGCCATTCAAGATAGTAGTAGTGAGGTTTCGTGTCATAGCCGTCTGACTTGACGAAACCGTCGAGTGTGACTTTCTCTGCGCCTTCCGCATCGTCTGCGAGAAGCGATTGACCGCCTGACGTGATCGACAAGTTGTCGAGTGCGAATCCTTCAAGGGCAAGTCCACCGTCTGTCACGTATTCGAAGACGATTTGCACGTCTTGACCCGCGAATTGAGACAAGTCGTACGATTTGTTCACCCAAGCACCGTTCGTCGATTCCGCACCGTTTCCAGTGTTGTCATCGCCGTAGACATCAAGGACGACTTCTTTGCCGCCGCTGAGTGCTTTCACGTACAAGTAGTCGTAGTCAAATTCGATATCGAAACGTGTGTCGAAAGCGAGCGTACCGTCCGCGCCGAGTTTGACCGTCGGTGTTGCGAGTTCGGTATGCAAGTTATCGCCTTTTGTCGAGTAGTAGTAATACTCGCCGAATGCTGGCTCTATGCCTTTTACTTTCTTGTCTGGAAGGTTTACTTTCAACAATCCAGGGTTCGTCGATTTCGTCACGGATTGATCGAGTTTCGAGACGAAACCTTGTTGTGTGATGTCTTCAAGATCAACTTCCGTGATGTTCGCCCAGTTGCCGCCCATCAATTTTTGGAAGTACTCTTTGTTTTGTGGCGAGAAGCTCGTCGGCTCCGTACCTGCCACTTTACCAGCCCAGCTGCCGCCACTCATGATCGACCATGATTGGACTGGTTCGCCTTGACCTGTGTACTGTGTGTCGTATTCATCTGGAAGACCGAGATCGTGACCATATTCGTGAGCGAAGACGCCGACTGCGCCGTCTTCCGGTTGAATCGTGTAATCGAATGCCGCCATTTGACCGCCCCAGTACGGGACGTCTGCTGTCGTTCCAGCTACACGGTAAGGACTGTTCCCGACGACCCAACGGTGTGACCAGACTGCGTCATCACCGAGGACACCGCCACCCGCTTCTTGGCCGGTACCGGCATGGATGATCATCAAGTGGTCGACCAAGCCGTCCGGCTCGTTGAAGTCGCCGTCACCGTCGAGGTCATATAAATCGTATTCATCATATTCGGCGAGGTCCATGCCTGAAGCGACTGCCGCGTTCAACGTGTCTTTAACGAGTTGACGCGGACCTGGTCCGATGTTGTCATTCCCGCCAGCCGGATTGTCACCACCATAGTCTTTCGCCGTGCCTGGGACGGTCAACCAGTCAGAAACCGTGCCGTCGACCGTGTAGCTGCCGCCCGACTGCTCTTCATAATACTGTTTGAACGTTTGGACTTTTTCACCGTTGAACAGTTCGAACGACTCGTCGCCGAACATATACTGCTCGTAGTGTTCTTTACTGAAGTTGTCGCTATAGAGATAGCCTTCTTCTTGAACGACGTTGTTATGTTTGAAGTCGCTATATTCGACGAGAAGGACGAGTACTTTGTCTTCACGGACGGCGCCGTTATAGCCAGCTTGCTTGGCCGGGTCGACTTTGACTTGGCCGTTCGGCTTGCCTTTCCGATAGTTCGCTTGTCCTTTTTTCGCTTTGTCGAGGAGACGTTTCGATTCTTTCTCGAATTGGTTATGTATCTTCTCTTTTGCTTCAGCGGCTTTATCGTTCAAGCCGTGCTTATGGACGTCTTGCGCATTGCCTTGCTTCTTCTCGATATAGGCATCGACGGCCTTTTGGCGCTCGGTGGCCGAAAGCCCTTTTTTGATGACGCCTCGTTTCTCGAGCGCTTTGGCGAGCCGATCCTCATCGATGATGTTGTGATCGAATGGAGCATTCGTGCTCGGGGTTGGTAGCGGTGAGGCGGCGAGTGGAGCGGCACCGACGGCCGGGATCGCACTGACGCTCATGACCGATGTCAGCGCGACGGCGAGCGTCGTGCGACGGATGGAACGTTTTTTCATTTGTACTAACCTCCTGTGAAAATAATGGGAAATTGTGTGAGCTTGAATCCAACATTAAACTTGTGTCAGATTAATGTCAATATTCAGAAAATAAGAATCGAAAAAAGAGACTTTCGTCCCGATTGGTCCTAAAGACCTAAGGGGTCAAGTCTCTACATCGATGATGCCGTAATGAAATTTGGATGTTTTGCGAACAATCCGTGTAAAACCAAACGTTTCGAACGTCTTACTCTCAAAATGAGCCTTTAGGACAATCCGTCTGGCCGCGACACGACGGGCCTCCGTCATGAGTTCAAAAGACAGTGGATTTGTGTTGGCGAGGGATCTTAATGGGTTCAAGTGAACCGATTCTGAAATCGTCTTTTCGAACATCGGATCGAAGTAGACGACGTCGAACGAATCGTCTGGGCATGACTTCAAATAGGTGAGGGCGTCCATCCAAACTACCTCGAGTCGACGCATCGCCTCATTGACCGCGTCGTGTTTCTCTTCCCAGACGGTCAAGCCTTCTTTGACGAGCATCGCGGTGACGAACTCACTCTCGAGACCGACGGCGCGACCGGTCGGACCGACGGCATGACTGAGGACGATGCTGTCCGAGCCGAGCCCGAGTGTGCAGTCGAGGACACGGTCACCTGGTTTGATTGCGGCAGCATCGACGAGCGGGTCGTTCCCACCACGTGCAAGCTGCTTGACGCGGAACACCGAGCTCGATGGATGGAAAAAGAACGGTTCATCTCCGTCGAGTGGGGTATATTCGACACGGCGCTTATCGAAGACGAGGACGCCTGTCTGGTGGCGTTGCTTTAACGTGTCGATGGAGTGTTTGCGCCGGGGGATAAAACGGGCGCCGTACTTTGCTGCGTGAGCCTCGGCCCGTTCGATGGTTGCCTCGGTCGGGCGTAAACAAGTCGTAACGATATAGGTCATAGCATCTCCTTACTGAAAAAATGAGACGCGGAGGCGTCTCATTTTTTCTTGCTGAGTAAATCCGACAGTTCATCGATGAGCGCCTTATGCGAGGCGAGTTCTTTCTTCTTCTCATCATTCGGGTTGATCGGGCGTTTCGAGCGACTTTGAAGCGCTTCGAGCGTCTCATCGATTGACGATTTGAGCGTATCACGATCTTCCGGCTTGAGCGTCACTTCATGCGGGTTTTCACCGCTTGCGTCGAGTTCACGCAGACGAGCCATCAATTGTTTTGCTTCTCGGTTCAAATCGGCGAGTAATCTGTCAATTTGTTCCAAGCGAAGCTTGATTCCATCACGTTCTGTAAACATTCGTTTCACCTCTTTTGTTGGGTAACCGTTAGGTATCTTCTCATTTACTTTACCATAATTATCGAAAGACGAAACTACCGGGAATATATTCCATTTTATTTGACTGAGGGAAACACTGTTTCTCTATGCCCACACGACATTCGACTGGTATACTGACTTAGCTAATAAGGAGGTGGTCGGATGCAGTCGACAACTCATCCACCAAAAGCGCTCAAAGGCGCCATTTTATCCATCACGACGTATTTGGTCTTATCTGTCCTAAAAGTCGTATTCGGTTATTTGTATAATTCGGAAGCCGTCCTCGCCGACGGATTCAATAACACGACCGATATCATCGCTTCAATCGCCGTCTATATCGGCATTCGCATCGCCGCGCTGCCCCGAGACGCGGAACATAAATACGGGCACGCCAAGATGGAGACACTCGCCGCACTCGTCGCATCACTGATCATGGTCGCCGTTGGGGTGTTCGTTCTATTGAACAGTATCGCCACTCTGATCGGGGGCGAATACGTGGAACCGAACCCGCTCGCGGCCGTCATCGCGTTCGTGAGTGCGCTCGTCATGTTCGGCGTATATGCGTACAATTCGAGATTGGCCAAGCAGACCCGGTCACTCGCCTTGAAGGCGGCAGCGAAAGACAATCTCGCCGACGCCATGATTTCAATCGGGGCGACGCTCGGCGTCCTGTTTGCCTACTTTAAATTACCGTGGATGGATACGGTGCTCGCCGTCCTCATCGCCGGGATGATTATCCGGACGGCGATTCAAATCTTTCTCGACGCGACCCATCAGCTCTCGGACGGGTTTCCTCCGGACCTTGTCGATTCGTATGAAGAGACGATCCAACATTTCGATGCCGTCAAGGAAGTCCGTGAAATCAAAGGACGTCACCTCGGCAATCACGTCATGCTCGATGTGACGATTGCCGTCGAAGGAAGCCTCACCGTCGAGGAGGCGCACGATTTATGTGATGACATCGAGCGCGAACTCGACGAACACCATGCCGTCGATACAGTCCACATTCACATCGAACCGGTCTGATTTCGGTTATCTTTTGCGCTTCACGGCGCCGTTCGTATATAATGAGTGTGGAAAGACAATGAGATAACTGTTAAGGAGGGCACGGGATGGAAATCGTGCGTCAACCTATTCGTCAGATTGATGAGATCGAATATGAGCATTTTAAAAAATACGGTCAAAGTTCCTACGGCATGTCAGCCGAAGAGTTAAAAGGCATCTTTGTCGAGATGGGCGAAGAGCAGGTGTACTCAGCCGACGCCCATAGCTATGGGGAGGACTTCTATTACGACCTCCGTGTCGATGGTCAAGTCGTCGGAAAAGTGTTGCTCTTGAAACTGGCTCGCGTCTATCAGCTTGATTTGATGGTGTTCGACCCATTCAAAGACAAGGGTTATGCGACTGAAGGGCTTCGCCTCGCGCTCGAGCAGTCCGATTTGAAAGAAGGGCATACGGTCCGCGCCGGCATCCCGCCGACGAGTCCGCATCAGGAAGCGGTACGCCATGTCCTCGAGAAGAACGGCTTCGAGAAACGGAACGGCCTTTATTATTTAAACTTTAAAAAACGATATGTAATCAACCATTGAACTGACGGCGTCTAACGCGTCAGTTTTTTCGTATGGAGGTTTTTGAGATGAAACAAGTGACAATCAATGACATCGCCAAATTGGCCGGGGTCGCGAAAAGCACCGTTTCCCGTTACTTGAACGGGGGCTCGGTCGGACAGGCGACCCGCGACAAGATTGAGCGCGTCATCCAAGAGACGAACTATGAGCCGAACCAGTTCGCGCAAAGCTTGAAGTCGAAACAGACAAAAATGATTGGTGTCATCGTGCCGCGGCTCGATTCCTATGCCGCTTCGCGGACCATGATGGGCATCGATGAACGACTGACCGAACGCGGGTATCAAATGCTTGTCGTCAACACGGCCCAACAGACCGAACGGGAAATCGAGCAACTGTATAACTTAGCGAAACAGAAAGTGGCCGGCATCATCTGGCTCGGGACGACCGTGACGGAGCGACACTTGCAGGCAATACAAGACATTCAAATCCCCGTCTTATTGATCGGTCAGGAACATGGACACGTTCATAGCCTCGTTTATCCCGACTTTGACGCGGCGTACGCCCTCGGAAAGCAGTTCATTGATTGGGGACATCGCGACATCATCTATGTGGGCGTCGAGGAGTACGACATCGCCGTCGGTCAAACGAGACGTGATGGTTTTTTACGCGCCTTCAACGAGGCAGGGGCGGATGTGAAGACGTACACGACGTCATTTAAAATCGATGACGCGATTCCGATTGGGGCTCAGATAGGGCATGAGCTGTCGGCGTCACTCGTCGTCTGTGCGACCGACAACATCGCACTCGGCGTGTTGAAGGGACTTGCCAACGCCGGCAAGACGGTCCCGGGCGACATCTCGGTGAGTGGATTTGGAGGCTATGATTTTACCGAAGTGCTCCATCCGTCCATCACGACGGTCCACCTCCCATACCGTCGGACCGGATCCCGAGCGGCTGACATGATTCTCCAGTTGTTAACAGGTGAAACCATCCCGATGAAAACGTTCACAACTTTTGAATTAAAACTGCGCGAAAGCGTTGACATTTTAAATTAAATCGTTTACATTTGTGTTGCGGAACCGGTTCCGCAACATTTTTTTTATTTATTTTTGGAACCGGTTCGACAGATGCTACGAAGCAATACATTCAGACATGGAGGTGGACGGATGAATACCGTACATTGCATTGGTGAACTATTGATTGATTGGGTTTGTGAGGACGCGTCGAGCGACCTCGTCAACGGGACGACATTCGTGAAGAAAGCAGGGGGCGCACCGGCAAACGTCGCGGCCGTCGTCAGCAAACACGGTGGAAGCTCGAGCTTCCTCGGTCAAGTCGGGGCTGACCCGTTCGGCCGATTTTTAAAACAGACGCTCGTCGACAACGGTGTCGGCGTCGAGAACCTCGTTGAGGAAGGTGACACGACGTTCGCGTTCGTCTCGATTCAAGAAGACGGAGAACGGGACTTCACGTTCCGCCGCGGCAGCGACGGTGACTACGCGTTCGAGTCGATTGACTTGTCGGCATTCAAGCCTGGAGACATCGTCCATTTCGGGTCGGCGACGGCGCTCCTCGACGGCGAGTTAAAGAACGCCTACTTCAAACTTCTTCAGTTCGCCAAACGTGACGGCCTGTTCGTCTCGTTCGATCCGAACTACCGTGACGCGCTTGTGACCGACCTCGAGGCGTTCAAACAAGATTCGCTCCATTTCATCGCTGAATCCGACTTCGTCAAATTGAGCGAAGAAGAGGCGCACTTGTTGACGGGGCTTGATGATTTAGACGAGGCGGTCACGTCGCTTCTCGAAGCGGGTGCGAAACGAATCGCCATCACGCTCGGCTCGCGCGGGACGCTGATTGCGACGAAAGATGTCAAAGATGTCATCGCTTCAGTGAAAATCGACAGCGTCGATTCGACGGGAGCGGGCGATGCCTTCGTCGGAGCCTATCTATATCGGTTGTCGACACTCGGGATGGATGACGACCGACTCTTGCAGGACATCGAATATGCGAACGTGACCGGTGCATTGACATGCACGGCATACGGCGCGATTCCAGCCATACCATCACAACAACGCGTGCTTGAAGCGCTAGGAGGGAAACCAGCATGAACTACAGACAAGAAGCAGAAGCGATTTTAGAGGCAATCGGCGGAAAAGACAACGTCGCCGCCGCGGCCCACTGTGCGACCCGGCTCCGCCTCGTCTTGAACGACGAATCGAAAGTCGATGAGAAGAAGTTGGACGCCTTAGACGTCGTCAAAGGGACGTTCTCGACGGGTGGCCAATATCAAATCATCATCGGTACAGGTACGGTCAACAAGGTATACGCCGAATTCGCTCAACTGACAGGCCTCGGCGATATGTCGACAAGCGACGTCAAGTCGGCCGGTGCGAAGAAAGGCAACCCACTCCAACAGTTCGTTAAGATGTTGTCTGATATTTTCGTCCCGATCATCCCGGCCATCGTCGCCGGTGGTCTCTTGATGGGGATCAACAACTTGCTCACGGCACCTGATTTGTTCTTCGAAGGTAGCTCATTGATTGACCAGTACCCTGGCATCGCCGACCTCGCCGCGATGATCAACACGTTCGCCAACGCCGCCTTCGTCTTCTTACCTGTCCTGATAGGTTTCTCCGCCGCCAAGCGGTTTGGGGGTAACCCGTACCTTGGCGCCGCGCTCGGGATGATCATGGTTCACCCGGATCTCGTCAACGCCTATGCGCAAGCAACGGTCGGCGATATCCCGGTTTGGAACATTCTCGGCTTTGAAATCGAAAAACTCGGTTACCAAGGACAAGTGTTACCGGTCCTCGTATCTGCTTATATTTTGTCGAAACTTGAAATCAACATCCGTAAATTCATGCCAGCTTCACTCGATATCTTGCTCACACCGCTCCTTTCGCTCCTCATCACGGCGTTCGTCACGTTCGCCTTCGTCGGACCGATCACGCGTGAAGCGGGTAACTTGATTATCGACGGTCTCGTTTGGACGTACGACTCACTCGGCTTCTTCGGCGGTCTCGTCATGGGTCTCTTGTACGCACCAATCGTCATCACAGGGATGCACCACAGCTTCATCGCCATCGAGACACAACTTCTCGCGGATATCGCACGAACAGGCGGATCGTTCATCTTCCCAATCGCCGCCATGTCGAACGTCGCACAAGGTGCGGCCACACTCGCTGTCTTCTTCTTGACACGTGATCAAAAGATGAAAGGTGTCGCTTCGGCATCTGGTATCTCGGCACTCCTCGGAATCACAGAGCCGGCCATGTTCGGGGTCAACTTGAAACTACGCTATCCATTCATCGCGGCCATCATCGGTTCAGGGATCGCCTCGGCGTTCATCGTCGGACGTGAGGTCCTCGCCGTCGCCCTCGGTGCGGCAGGTCTTCCAGGGATTATCTCGATTGCACCAGCGTCAATCGTCTCGTATATCATCGGGATGGCCATTGCCTTCGCGGTCGCCTTCGGATTGACGTTCGTGCTCGCAAAACGCCAAGCGAAAAAAGAAGCAGTAAAAGAAGCAGCTTAAGAAAAAGGAAGTGATGTTATGAGTTGGACGAAGGCAGAGCGTTATCGCTCGTTACGTGACGTGAGTGCCCTCGAGATGGAGACGCTCCGCACAAAGACGGCGGCTTCCCCGTGGCGGTTCGGATACCATATCCAACCGCCGACGGGACTCCTGAACGACCCGAACGGATTCGCATATTACAACGGGGAATATCACATGTTTTATCAGTGGTTCCCGCTTGGACCGGTACACGGTCTCAAGCATTGGTATCATGTCACATCACCCGACCTCGTCACGTGGACGGACCGCGGGGTAGCGTTAGTCCCGGAGACGACCGAAGATTCACACGGTGCCTATTCAGGCAGCGGCTTCGTGAAGGACGGAGAACTCCACGTCATGTACACCGGCAATCACCGGACGGATGACTGGACGCGTCACGCCTCGCAAGTGATCGGCGTGTTACGAGATGGAAAGATTGAGCGTCGCAACGTCGCGATCCCGGAAGTGCCGGCCGGGTACACGGAACATTTCCGTGACCCGAAAGTGTGGCTCGAGGACGGTGTTTATTACGCAGTCGTCGGGGCACAACGCACGGACGAGACGGGATGCGTCGTGTTGTATCGCTCGAGCGACTTGGACGAGTGGACGTTCCTCGGTGAGATTGAGACAGGACTCAATCCGTTCGGCTACATGTGGGAATGTCCTGACGTGTTCGAACTGAACGGACAGCACGTCCTCGTCTTCTCGCCACAAGGAATCGAACCGAACGGGCACCGCTATCACAACATCTATCAGTCCGGTTTCTTGATCGGCAAGCTCGATGTGGAGACGATGACGTTCACACACGGCGCGTTCGAAGAACTCGATTTCGGTTTCGATTTCTACGCCCCCCAGACGACAGAACAGGATGGACGTCGCGTGCTCGTCGGTTGGATGGGACTCCCGGAGATCGAGTATCCGACAGACCGGTTCGGTTGGGCCCACGCCTTGACGTTACCACGTGTGCTCACGATCGAGGACGGGTCGCTCAAGCAGCGTCCGGTGGCGGAGATGACAACGCTTCGCCAAGACACATTTCTCGACGCGACTGGCACGTCGCTCAGCGTCGCGACACCGGACCGTTACGAGCTGGAGCTGAAAACGGATGGGAGAGACTTCAGCCTCGACTTGCTTCAAGTCGGCGACGAGTCACTCGTCATCCGTTACGACGCAGCGGCAGGCGAATTGACGATTGACCGGACGAACGCCGGAGAGCCGTTCGCGACGGATTACGGTACGACACGGACGAAAGCGATTGCCGTGACGTCGCTTCATTTGTTCGTCGACTCGTCAAGTGTCGAATGCTTCGTCAATGACGGGGAGGCGGTCGCGACGCTCCGTGTCTTCCCGAGCGAGCTCGAGAAACAGTTGCGCTACGAAGGCGCGACTGCGAGCCTGACCGGTTGGACGTATCAATAAGGAAAAGCTGAGCTTCGGCTCGGCTTTTTTGTTTCCCATTAAATGGGGCACTGTATGCTATTCTGATAATAGGGAATAAATTACATATGATAGAGAGGGATGGTTTACGTGTGGATGGTTTTAGGATTACTGGCGATTGGGGCGACACTGGTCAATTTATATACGTTCAGCGTCGGGAAAGATTACAAGCTGCCGATGGCGCTTGCGTTGTCCTTGACCGCATTGACAGTATGCGCGGATTACAGCTATTTATCTGTCTGGGTCGAAGCGGAGGATTGGAGTGCGTTGGCGGATGTCATACCAGGTATGGGACGGGCATTATGGGTGCTCACCAGCATCTCTATTATCTTGAACCTGTTGCCGATTTTCTTGGAGCGAACGCGGAAACAGGCATGAATGATATGATGTCAAAAATTGTGAAACCTTTCGTCAAGATTTTCGTAAAAGATGACTATCAACGTGAATGGGGTGGAGGACATGAAATTAAATCGAGCCATGTTGACAGGGGCTTCGGCGATAATCAAAGCGTTGATGGAACCGGACTGGAATGAATTGAACAACGAAGAAATGACTCAAGCGCGAGTCGCTGAGTCATCAGGGATCGGTTCGTTCAATGAGACGGATTTCATCATGTTCAACGGAATCGAAAAAGTGAGACCGTTCGCGGACATGTTGCGCAATGCAGATGAAGCGCTCGAAGATTCCATTCACGGGGAACCGGACTTTGACCTGGAACTTCATTGGAAAGGCGGAGTGATGGCGCAGTATCATCTTTGGCTCGGTCAGAAGCAGCACCCGAGCTATTTGATGGACGTGACCCATCCGCACCTCATCTACCGCGTGTCGGCAGACATGACGAATCAGTTGATTCAAGTGCTCGGGGTGGATGAGTGATCGATAGACATGTGATGGGAACTTTACTAGCTTTCATCGCGTATATCAACCATACACAAACAAAGGGAGTCTATTCATGAAACAACGTCATATGTCAGTTCTTGGTTATATAATATTAGCCCTTACTTTGACTGGCTGCGGCTCGAACGATTTTCGGACGGATGGGATTGAAGAAGTCCGCGTCTCGAAATCGGACGGTTTTTCAAGTTTCCAAGAGCGCGATGTCGTCACGTTCGACGAACCGGAAGCGATACGAGTATTCGAAGACATGCTGCGTGAAGCGGACGAACTTCCCGGTGTCGCCAATGTGGTCGGTCCTGAATACGATATTGAAATCCACTTCGAGGACGGGGAGATGGACCGCTATTACATCTGGCTGAACGATGATCCGAAATCCGTCAGTAGCCTGTACGACGCGGACGATACGAACATCGGGTACCGCCTCCCGGCGGACGTGACGGAGGAATTGATCAACCTGCTCGAAGCGGGCGACTAAAAAAGACGCCCGGAATGGCGTCTTACGAGTTGAAGCGGATAAAGCGTTCAATCTGTTGCTCGCTCTTCCGCGCTTGACGACCGATCCAAATCAGATGACCCGGGCTGTTCAAGATGGTGAGCTGGGCATGCGGGATGAGTCGCTTCGCATGATGCGCGTGGCGGACCGGGACGGCCTTGTCATTTTTGGAGTGGACGATATACGTCGGACACGTCACCCCGAGCAGCGCTTCATCGGTCACTTGTTGCCGCAAGTCGAACTGGGCACCGAGACCGAACGCCATTTGGTTCGCGACCCGTTTCAATAGGAAGATATCGTACGGGGTCACTTCGTCACGAATGACATCGAGTGCGAGCAGGCTCGTCGATTGAATCATGCGGGCTGTCGCTTCGAACGGTTGTTTTTGAATCGCCCGGAGCACGAACTGTCTCATGGCGAACTGTAGCGCGATGAACGCCGGTTGGGCGACGTTACGGCTGATGTAGTGCCGATACGGAAAGTCGACGACACTCGTCACCGCGGCTGCGAGCGTCAGACTGAGCGCATGCTCATTCTGCGACGCGAGCTCGATGGCGGTCGGTCCCCCGGCCGAGATGCCGTACACGTGATACTGATCGATGGCCATGACTTCCATCATGCGACGTAAATTGGCGGCGAACGCTTGTGGTGAGGCTGAAAATGAGTACGGAGTCTCACCGTAACCGGGACGGGATGGGACAATGACCCGGAAACCGGACACGACGAGCCGGTCCACATGGTACGGTTCGAGGCTTGACGACTGGGTCCCATGAATCAGGATGATGATCGGACCGTGACCTCGGTCCATATATTCGATTTTTGTGCCGTTGACGTGCGCGTAATGTTTCAAAGCGGAATGGCCTCCTTAAACGCATTGTAATGGAAAATAACTTTATTTCATGGAAATAACATGCTACTGTCTGTTTATACATATTTTACATAGAGAAATGAAAGGGGATTAAACCGTGAACAACCGAGAACGGTTACTCGAGGTGAGACGGTTTTTCGAACGCCATACAGATGACAACCATCCGAAGACGTTAGAAGACTTGCTCGAATATTTATCTACTATCGGAGATACTTCTAAGTTAGCAAAAAAATCAGTGAAAGACGACATCCAAGCATTGACCGATTCGGGGTTCGAGGTGCAGGATGAGCTCGAGAAGAACGGCCTCGCCAAAAAATATTGGCATTCGGCCCGCTTGTTTGAAATCCATGAGCTCCGGATGATGGTCGATGCCATCGTCGCGGCGAAGTTCATCTCGGAAGACGTGACAGAGCGGATCGTCGAGAAACTTCAAAAACTGACGAGCATCCCGGAAGCGGAGACGCTCCAGTCGATTATTAAAACACCGAAGAAGAAACATGGACAGATCCCGTACCATATCGACCGCATCCAGCGTGCGATTCAGGAACAAAAGGCGATCTCGTTCCAATACACGGACGTCATCGGCTTTGATGCCACGAAGCGGACGTTCCCGCTCCGCCGTGACGGCGAACGTTACGTCGTCAATCCGATTGACCTGCACTGGAACCATGAGCAGTACTATTTGATCGGTATCGATGAGTCGATCGGGGAGATCCGAAACTATCGCGTCGACCGTATCGTCAACTCGGAAATCGTCGAGGATGACACGCCGCGCATGAAGCATCATCTGCCGGACGACTACTTCCAAAAGTCATTCAATATGTACAACGGGCTCGACGAAGAAATCGTCCTCGCCGTCGACGAGCGGGTCCTCCCGGTCATCTTCGACAAGCTCGGCGAAGACGTCTCGATTACGCAAGACGGTGACCGCTTCCTGATCCGTTTTGACGCAGCCGTCTCGGACGGCTTCGTCTTCTGGCTCTTGTCGCTCGGGACGCAAGTCGAAGTGCTTGAACCGGTGACGCTCCGCGACCATATGCGCGATACGATCGAGGCGATGGCCGGACGATATGCGAAGGCGAGCATTCACTAAACGATTGAAATGAAGGTATGATATACTGCTTGCGACACTTGTAGAAAGGGGACAGGCGGATGTTGAATTGGATGCCTTTAATCATTCCGATTGTCGCTGTCATTTTTGTCGCCGTCGTCGCAAGACGCGCCATGAAAATGGACCGAGAAAAATAAGCTAGGACGGACATCCTCCTCGTCATGAGGGGGATGTCTTTTCCGTCCAAAAGGAGGAGACCGTTGGATACGATTACCCATACGCTGTTCGGTCTGACGCTCTACGGGGCGGCCGATAAGCGAGACTTTCAGAAACAAGAAAAACGGGCCTTATTCGTCACGACGCTCGTCGGGAGTCAAATCCCGGACAGTGACGTCATCTCGCGACTATGGGACACGGAAGGGATGTATCAGATGTGGCACCGCGGCATCACCCATTCGATTTTTCTCGTCCCGTTGTTCGCGCTACTCATTTACCTACTTGTACGCGTCTTGTTCAAGGTGACCGATATCCGTTATTTCTGGTGGGCGCTCTTGTCGGTGTTCATCCATAACACGGCGGACTTATTCAACGCCTGGGGAACGGGTTACTTCGAACCGTTATCGGCTGTCCGGATCACGTTCGGCGTCATCCCGATCGTTGACTTCGTCTATTGGGGCATCTTCCTCGTTGCCTGGCTGATCGCACGTCGAACGGACGTCAGGCACACGGTGTATCGCTACGCCTGGGCAGCGATCGTCGTTCACGTCCTGATTCAAAGTGCGCAAGGGGCATACTTGTATCAGTCGTATGCCGCCGATCACGACGAGGTGGCGCTGTCGGCCTCGTTCATCCCGACCCAGTTCACCGTCATCACGAAGACCGACGAGTCGGTGTCGATTTACAGCGACTCGGTCTATCAAGAACCCGAAGTCCAATACGAGTTGACGAGTGCCGACGATGCAGATCTTGCACCGCTCTTCGCCGAGAACAAAGAAGCAATCACGCTCAAACAGTGGTCCCCGTTCGTGGTCGTCGTCGAGGATGACGAGCGACTCGGTCTATATGACCCGCGCTTCTTTGACGGCGAGTCGTCGTTCTTATACGAATACATCGAATTGTAGGTGAGAGGATGCGACGTCTCCGTTATTTGTTCATCTTTGGTTACGAACAAGCACTCAGCTGTATCTTCCCGGTCGCCATCTTCGGTGCGCTCGCGCTGACGAAATGGTTCGACTTTCCGCTCCCACGCTATGACGTGCTACTCATCTGGTGTCTGTTCGTCCAAGTCGTGCTCGTCAAGACCGGGCTCGAGACGATGGAAGAAGTGAAAGTCATCAGCTGGTTCCATGTCATCGGGCTCGGCCTCGAGCTGTTCAAAGTCCAGATGGGGTCGTGGAGCTATCCGGACGAGGCGCTGACAAAAGTGTTCGGCGTGCCGCTCTATGCAGGCTTCATGTATGCGAGCGTCGGCAGCTACGTCGTCCAATCGTGGCGCCGGCTCGATTTGGAGTTTCTCAAGATGCCACCGCCGCTCATCGCGTTCGGCCTTGGGATCGCCATCTACTTCAACTTCTTTTGGCACCACATCTGGCTCGATTTGCGCTGGGTGTTGATCGGGCTCGTCTTTCTCGTCTTCGGCCGTACCATCGTCACGTACCGGCTCGACGACCGCCGTTTCACGATGCCCGTCGTCGTCGCCTTCTTTTTGATTGCCTGCTTCATCTGGTTCGCGGAAAATATCGTCACGTTCTACAACGGTTGGGCATATCCGAACCAGTTGAGCGGTTGGGCGCTCGTTGACCTCGGCAAGCTGTCGTCGTGGTTCCTGCTCGTCATCATCAGCATCTTGCTGGTGGCGTGGCAGAAACGAAGACAGGGGCTCTCATGAAAAAACGTGTGCACCCGCTTCGGGTTGCACACGTTTTTTGGTTACGTCGTTCGTTGTTTGGAGCAGGCGACCATATGGACGATGAACACATAGAGCGGGAACGTGAATGTGAGCGCGATAATCAATAGCCCGACGACCCGACTTGGCCATGCCGCTTCACCAGGGGCGGGGACGATTTGTGTCCAGGCATAGGTGAACAGCGCCAAATAAGGGAGCCATAACACGTACAGGGATAGGTTCCATGGTGAAGGTGCGAGTTGCCTGACACGTTTGATGATGAGCCGCGTGAACAAGATGAGTGAAACAAGACCGAACATAGTGATGGCTAGCATATAAGCATCACCCATCAACAAATAAAGCCGTCCGCTGTTGGCGAGCAGTTGAATGTTCAATAATAGCAGAACCGCGAGGAAAATGGAGATAGATTGTAACTTGAGGAAGTGGGCCATATAGGACTCCTTAATCTGATAGGATGATGAAACATTATACGGCAATGTTCGTATAATATGAAAGAGGTGATCAGGTTGGCACAATTAATTGCGTTTTGGTTTGTCGGATTCATATGTGTGCTTTCGACATTTGTATATATGTCACAATGGCGGAGCGAGCGCAAATTGATGAAATTGCTAGGAGCTATATTCAGCATATGCATCGCAATCATTTGTTTTATGATTGCCATACCTGATACATATGATCGCGCGCTTGGCCGTTATGAGACAGAAACTGGGAGTTGCTATGTCGTTGACAATCAGTCGAAACAAGGCGGCGTGACGCTCTGGTTTGAAGAGGAATCTTACGATTTTCCGGACATACCGGAGGACGTTGCATATGGACCAGGCACGTTGTTTGATTGTACCGTCACGTTGACGAAAGTGAATTCGACTGGAGTTGACTATGTGTTGAAGTCGAAAGATGGCGATACGCTCTTTTCAACATACTAAAGTATTCTTCTAATTAGAAGGATATTTTTTTATGGTTTTTCTGCCATTCATCCTATGAATTTAATTATTAATTGAAATCTACTTTTCCGATAAAGCAATAAGGTGAGTCCAACGGAAGTCGTCAAGTTTTAAAGAACGCTGATTTTCATGTAGAAACTGTTTAATCAAGAGACAATTTAGATTTCTGAAATTTTCGGAATATTGTTTTTATTCATAAATGATTATGATAAAATCATAACAGTGTAAATGGGGAAATTTTACTTCGGGATGAAGGATATGCTTTATTTTGGAAGCGTTTTTTGGATTTTATAGTTTATGGTTTATAAGCAAGCTCGAAACGGTTATGAGATTGTACTTGTTTTTTGAAAGGAGAGAATCGGATGAATTGGATTGCTCAAAAATCGGCTCAGTTTTTCATCACGCTATTTGTATTGATTGCGATCAGTGCCTTGCCGTCACTCGTCGTGCAACTCGAGTTCGTGCCATCAAATTACTGGAATGGGATTCAACAACAATTCAGTCAGTTGGCGAAACTCGATGAGATTACATACTACAACGTCACCGCACAACGCGAGTTACCGTTATTGCCAGACCTCGCCCCGCTCATGAAAGAGACGGTCATCATCTTTATGACGTCACTCATCGTCTCGGTCGGGTTCGCCCTTCTGTACGCCTATTTCTTTTATCGGAGCGGAAAGCGCGTGCGCACGGTGCTCCAGCAAACGAGCCAGACACTCGAGATGATCCCGGATTTGTTTTGGCTCATCGTCTCGCAATTTCTTGCCATCACGATTTATAAGAAGACAGGGTTCGATCGAATTGAAGTCGCAGGTGGGTTCGCCGAATACATACGCTTTTTGCCGATTGTGACGTTGACGCTCACGATTCTGTTCTTCTTCCTCAAGTGGTTGACGAAACATATCCTCGAGGAGGAGGTGTCGTTGTTTCTCGAACTGGCCCGGGCCAAAGGCGTCCGACCGGCCGCCCTGTTCTGGAGACATTTGCTCCCGAATTTGGTGTACCGCTTCTACCTCTTTTTCCGCTCGAACTTGATCACGGTGCTCTCGAGTCTGTTGATTATCGAGTATTTGTTCAACGTGCAAGGGATTTTCCGGTTCGCCGTCTATAATCCGGTCATGCCGATCCTGCTCGTCATCTTGTTGGTCGTCTATATCCCGATTTTCATATTGGATTTAGTAGCGGAATGGCTCATCCCGAACGCCTGGAAAGGAGGGATTTGATGCGACGCACGTTACTGCGGGACCCGATTTTCATCATCGGGTTCGTCATTTTTGCCAGCTTGCTGTTACTAAGTATCGGGAATACCGTATTCCGCGATGGCCAAGTCGACCAATTTTTGAACCGTTACTCCGACGAAGGTCGGTTGATTGGCATTCCACCGCTTGAACCGTCGAAAGATCAATGGCTCGGTACCGACCGGGCCGGCAACGACTTGTTCCAGATGATGATCGAAGGCTTTAAGTGGACGGTCGGTATTTGTGCGACCGTTGCGCTCGGACGGATGGCGTTCGGCCTATTGATCGGGATTCCACTCGCGTTTCGCGGGGCGCGCGTGAACCGAATCTTCAAAATGGTGTTAGACGGGTTTTTGATTCTACCGATTTCTTTGTTGGCTATGATGATGCTATTCCCGTCCTTTTTCTTCGCGGATTCGACCATGGTGCCGCCGCTGCTGGACCGCGTGACGCTGCAGTTGACGGTGTTCGTGGCGCTCGGCTTGCCTGCGGTCACGCTTTATCTCATTACAGAGGTCCGGCAATTGCTCAAACAAGAGTTTATGATCGTCGCCGAGACGTTGGGCGGCAGTGTGTGGCACCGGACAAGGAAACACTTATGGCCGCACCTCGTTCCGACGTTGGTCATCGTCTTCATGCAACAGTTCGTGCAAACACTCATGTTGCTCATTCATCTGTCGTTGTTCGGCGTCTTTTTCGGAGGCACCGTCTTCCTGTTTGAAGGGGTCCGACCGACGCTGTTTGAATGGTCGTCGATGTTCGGTTTTTATTTCACGCAGTTCACAGCGACGACATGGATGACGAACCATATGTTCCTCGTTCCGGCTCTCGGCCTGTCACTGCTCGTCTTCCTCAGCAACTTGCTGACGAGCCGCCTCGAGCGGGCGTTCCGATTACGACGCCAAGAGGCGGTCGTCACGGAAGAGACGATGTCTCAAACGGAGGCGGCGGCCGCGTCGCTCGCGGATCCGTTCACACTCGTTCATACAAATCATTCGACTCAATTCAAAAAACCGCCTTCTTCTATTTAGTTAGATTGGAGAAGGGGTTCATCGAACGCATATCGAATGAAAGTGATGTAAAGGATAGTTGGATGTCATCCAGTGTCGACGTTAAAGCGTTTAGAAACAATTCATTTCAAAGGAGATCATTAGATGGAATCAAATACAGTGACGGTGTCATCAATTATTGAAGCACCTATCGACAAAGTATGGCGACTTTGGACGGACCCTGAACACATCAAACAGTGGAATCATGCATCCGAAGATTGGCATACGACGGAAGCTGAAAATGACTTGAGAGCCGGAGGAAAGTTTCGAAGTCGGATGGAGGCGAAAGACAAGAGTATGGCCTTCGATTTTGAAGGTGTGTATGATGAGGTTCAAATTAATCACCTCATTCAATATCGCCTCGAAGACGACCGTAAAGTAAGCATTTCATTTGTTTCAGAAGGTGAGCAGACTAAAATCGTTGAAACTTTCGATGCGGAATCGATGAATCCGCTCGAGTTACAGCGCCAAGGCTGGCAGGCAATCCTCGATAGTTTCGCAAAGTACGTTAGAGAAAATTAATACGAAAGACACTCTGTATACATGTTGGCATCGACATATACACAGAGTGTCTATTCTTTATTATTTTTGAGCCAATTATTGGATGGATTGTATCATTTTCTATTTGGTCGGGAGACTTTACGATTCAGTGCAACCAGAAATGGAGGTAGGAGACGATAAAGATCAAGACGTTCACGTCCATGTTTATCATGATCTATGTCGTGATAAGCCTTCCCGCAATGTTAGGAATTGGCTATGTGATTGATTGGATACCGGATGCGAGTCTGTCCCAAAAACTAAAAGGATATGTGATAGAAGGATTGACGAATGGATTTCAGCTTAAGGTTGCAATCTCAGCGATAGCCAATCTGATGCTAATCTTCTTGCTGTCGAGACGTAGAGCCAATCAGTCACTTCGATAGACATCAAGAGATACTTGCGTTTGTTGTGGGATTTCTTAAAGGTGCTTCTCCTTCGTGTCAGTCGTCAATCACATCTTCCCCGGCTTGTCGCATTTTCTCAAGCGATTCAAGCATATGCGTGATCACATCGTCCGGATGGCGTTCCCACGCCCCGAGCTCGGCCACGACTTTGAGCGGGGCGCTCGACCGGTATGACCGGGTCGGGTTGCCGGCGAAGCGCTTGTCCGTCAAGTTCGGGTCGTTCTCGAAGTCACCCGTCGGTTCGACGAGATAGATGCGCTCACGAGCCTTACCGCTCGCCAGTTCGGCACCCCATTTGGCGGCGTCGAGGGTGGCGGTGAAATAGATGTAGTTCGACTGCTTGTCTTGATAGTTCGAGCGTCGCTGCGGTTCAAGCAAATCCCCTAGTTTCAGTTCGGCTTTCGTCCCGTGGAAAAACGGGCCGGGGTCGAGCGATCTCATGTCATCGGTCATGCTTCATCTCTCCTTCAGTCAGGTTGTCTTCACAGTATAGTGGATGAATTTAGGAGAAGACAGTCTGTTTTTGGCTCGTGAATCACGATATAATAAAGACGGGAAGAGCGTTCGGCTCTTCCTTTTTCGTTACATAGAAATCAAAGTTGTTTACGGAACGAATAACTCGTGATGGCGTAGTCCATCTTATCTGTATAAAAACGGTGCGCCTCGGTTCGAGCGAGTCCTGACTCGAGGGAGACGTATTTGGCACCAAGGTCGCGGGCGTATTCGTGGACGAAGTGAAGCAACATCTCGCCGTATCCGTTCGAGCGATGGTTCGCGCACGTCACGAGGTCGTAAATGAAGACGTGCTTCTCGAGATAGAGATTGACACGTACCTCGATCCCCGCGAGTGAGACGATGGTATCGTCGGCGTATAACGCATACAGTTCATAGCCTTGCGGTCGCATGGCGGCGACGAGCTCGTGATAGGCATCGAGCGTCAGGTCGGTGCGCAGTTGGCTCATGACAAGGAACGAGTCATTGAGTTCGCGTGACGACTCGATTGGTTTGATGGAATAGATGGTCGATGGAATGGGAATCATGCCTCCTTGAGGGGATATTGTATGTAGATTTCGCTCTCGTCAGTCAGGATTCCTTTCCTTACTTATAAACGGACAGAAGGGACGGATAGAGCGTGAAACATGCGTTAGTGATTGGCGGCAGCGGGATGCTGGCGGAAACAGTCCTTTGGTTGGCAGAGGTTGGGTATCACGTGTCCATCATCGGACGGGATGCCGAGAAAATGAGCCGATTGACCGAGCGATCGCCGGGCCGGCTGTCTGCCGTATTGGTCGACTATCGGTACGACTTGCGTCTGAAGGAGGCGCTGCGACGTTCGATGGCGATTCATGGAGATTTCGACCTGGTCGTTGCCTGGATTCATTCGGACGCAGCTGATGCCTTGCCGTGTGTGTTGTTAGCACTGCGCGGGGGCACGGACGTGTTCCATGTCCTCGGTACTCACGCCAACTCGAGCGATATGAGAAACGGTCTGACGATCCCTGAAGACGTCCGTTATCACCAAGTGCAGCTCGGCTATCAGATCGAGAAGGGGGAGCGCCGTTGGTTGACGCATGAAGAGATAGCTGGAGGCGTGGTCGAGGCGGTTCAAGAGAAGAAACCTCTTTATTCAGTCGGGTTTACTTCGAAGTGAGACGATTGATTCTAAACAAAGCAAATGAGAGAAGGATGTGCGGTACAAATGAAGATTCTGATCGGTCAACCCAAAATGGAGCAACACTTAGAGCAATTCATTCAAGACATCAAAGCGAACCCTGCGGTCGACTTGATGTTGTATCCGGAAGGTTATTGTCAATACACACATCTGGACGAGGTCAAGGAGCTTGCGAAGACATTTCAGACAGCAGTCGTGATGGGCTATCGGAACGAGCAGAATGTGGACCGGGCCCTCATCATCAACAAACGTGGGGAGACACTGTTGGACCGTGCCAAGACTCCGGAGGCGATGCCGCTCTTCATGCCGTCAACTGTCGATGACGACGGTCTTCGATACGGATATATGCTCTGTCGAGAAATCTTCATGGGGCTGGACGGACTCAAATCGGAAGAACCTATCCAAATTATCTTCAATCCGATTGGAGTCGGCATGTTCAGTGAAGAACAGTACAGTGACTGGTCTGGAGAAGCGAAACAGATTGCATTGCAACAACGCTCCATCATTCTCGGGACGAGCCATGCCGACGGGTCGTATCGAAACTGTGGATTTTCAATTCCGATGGCCTACTGTTTTGACGAGACGGGCAAGGCGATTTTGCTGTCGAAAAACGATACGCGCACGCGGATTATCGATACGGAAACGAAGACCGTCGTCGTGCTCGAAGATTCAATCCCATGTCGCTGACTCAATCGATTCAAACGACCGAGGTGTCGGCGTTAAAAGCCGTGCTCTTTGATTTGGATGGCACGCTGCTGAACCGGGATGAATCCGTGCGACGCTTCATCCATGACCAGTATGCAAGACTGAACAGACATCTGACCGGCATCGAAGAACGAGATTATGTCACGCGCTTCATCGAACTCGACCAGCACGGCTATCGCTGGAAAGACGCGGTGTATGATCAGTTGATTCAGGAGTTTGAGATTACCGGGATCACCCAACAAGAACTACTCGATGATTATGAGAACCAGTTTCAGCATTTCTGCGTCGCGTTCCCGAATCTTGATCCGATGCTGAGCGCCTTGAAAGCGCGTGGGCTTCGGCTCGGCATCATCACGAACGGGTATGGCGAATTTCAAATGAATTCGATTCGTGGTCTAGGGATCCGCGACTATTTCGATTGTATTCTCGTCTCTGAATGGGAAGGCATGAAGAAACCAGAGCCCGAGCTGTTTCATCGGGCTCTCGAGGCATTAGACGTTACGCCAGGAACTGCCATGTTCGTCGGGGATCACGCGCTCCATGACATCCAAGCCGCCAAGCGAGTCGGCATACGGACGGTTTGGAAACGGAACGATTGGTGGGAAGAGTCTGAAGCAGACGCCGATGATTCGATTGACGATTTGTCCGAATTGATCGTGATGCGGTGAGATTATCTTTAGGAGAGGAAGGTGCGGCATGTCGCTAGATGTAGCGTATATCGAGGAGCGGATGAAACATTATCGCGTCCCGGGTTGTAGCATCGCCTGGATTGAACACGGGCGACTGATGGACGCTAAACAATTGGGAACGGTGGCGACGGGGAGCGGTCAACGGGTGACGGCTGACACGCGCTTCAATGCTTGTTCGATGAGCAAATTTCTGACCAGTGTCCTCGTCTTGAAGTTGGTCGAAGCGGGACAGTTGGCGTTAGATGAACCGGTGAATGATCGGCTCGTCTCGTGGCAACTAAAGGATGTTGTCTCGACACCATCCGAAGTGACGTTACGTCAGTTGTTGCGTCATGAGTCCGGAATTGTCGATGCGACGGGCGGTTTCGGAGCACTTGATGTCACGTTCGGACGTCCGTCGATGGCTGCTTTGATGAACGGAGACACGCCGTATCATGACGGGCCGGTTCATGTGACGGGCGAGCCGGGCCAAGCGTTTCACTTTTCGGACGCCGGGTTCTGTCTGATTCAACTATTGGTTGAGGACGTGATGAAGTGTCCGTTCGCGGATGTGATGCGTGACGAGCTGTTCATCCCGCTCGATATGCATGCGAGTGGGTATGACTTTGAGGTGGAAGGTGTGACGTTCGCGAGCGGCCACGACAAGCACGGCCATTCCGTCGCCCCCATCATCCCGCACTATCCATATCCAGCGGCGGCCGGGCTCTGGACGACGACTGAGGATTTGTCGCGCGTCGTCATCGAACTGATGGAGGCGGTGAAAGGGAACGGTCGCGAACTGTCTCATCGGACGGTCGAAGACATGCTGTCTGCTTCGTCGTTGAACCTGTTCGCCGGGCTCGGTGTCTTTCTGGATGGTGAACAGGAGCAACGCGAGCTATCCTCGCTCGGCTGGGGGATTGGTTTTCAAAGCATGCTCGTGGCGTACCCGTACATCGGCAAGTCACTGATCATCATGACGAATGCAGAATTAGGGGTGCATCAAATGGATGGTCTGATTGGGGATATTTATCGGGCGACAGTCAACTGAACGTGGACATGTTCGCAATGATTTCGTCGACGACCGCATTGCCATTTTCTCGATTCACGTCATAGAACGTATCCACATGCATCAACGACACGTGTTCACCGCTTTGAAGCTCGTACTTTTCGAGTAACGGGCGAATCCGGTCATGGACGACACGGGCGGCCTCAGGGGACGTGTGTGGATAGATGATGGCGAACGTGTCTAGGGCGACGCGATACTTATGATCCGTTCGTCTCGTGGCCAGGTGGAGCTCGTCGCTGAAGTAGTTCAAGAACCATTCATATTCGGTCCGTCCAAACCGTTCCTCGAACTGTCTCAGCTCATGGATTTGAATGAACGACACCGTGAAAGCTTCACCGTGGCGGATGAGGCGATCGCGTTCGGCAGTCAAGTCCATCTGAAACCGTTCGGCGTTATCGAGCCACGTCTCAGGGTCGACGGCCACGAGCTGTCGGGCGCGCTCCTCTAACTCGAGCCGTGACAGCTGCACGTTCTTCACGAGTTGATGAATGAGGCCGGACAAGATGGACATGACGAGCAGCAAAATCGTGAAACTGATGCCTCTGCCGTTGAAAAACTGAATGTTTCCTGCTTCATAGATGGACGCGAACCATCGGAAATAGATGAATAAAGAGAGGAGGAGCGTGACAGACAAGGTGAGCCCGGCCCGCATCCCGAAGATGAGGGAAGATAAGACGATGGCAGGTAAAATCAAATAGCCGAGAAGGCCGGTGTCACTTTCGAACAAAAGGACGGTGAACGCCATCGTGCCGATCATCATACAAGCGATGAGCCCGAACAAATAAATCGAGTCAGTGGTCCATTGCTTCATGTTCATCCCTCCATCCGTTTCAAATCGGCTCGTGCTGAGCCACATCCTCAATTACCCGCTATATGTGGGGAATAACCAATCAAAGGTGTCCATCATCTTCATTATAGAACATCAGATTGAAACGACGAGCTCGTTTTTCGAATCGGAGCGAGTGCGTTCTTCGAGATCAAGTAAATGACACCACCGACACGGATGCCGGTGATGTCGTCAGTCATGTGGCAAGGTTGGTCTGGCCATCGTGAATCAATGTGCCATTCGATTCGCCCGAACAGATTCGCCCGAACAGATTCGTTTCATCGCGCCCGTCTCTTCAAAGTCGAACACATGGACCCGTCTCTATGTATATCGAACAGAATTATGCGACAGTCATCCGTGTCGACGACTTGTGCCGCTTGGCGAACCAGAGCAAATATCAGTTCATCCGCAACTTTAATGGGTTGACCGGGTACACCCCATATCAATACATCACCCGATTACGGCTCCAGAAGGCGAAACACATGTTGCGAAGTGGGTCGTGATGGCCCGAGGTACGTCCTCGAGCGATCCCGTCAGTTGGATGACGTGGGGAAGATGATAGAACGTGCTCGTCGTCTCGACATCGTCGAAACGATTTGTAGCGTCATGGATGAACAGTGGAACACCTGCACCGAGGGCGATTCCGAGCTCGACATGGCTGCTGTTGCCGGCCGGCAGCAAGATGACGACGAAGTCCGACGCCTTGATTGCCTCGAACTCGTTCGTGCCGATGGCTCGCAAGTCCTCAAGTGACGTGGCGCGGTCATTCGTCGTCCAGTCGTATGTATGCGTGTGGCCGTCGTTGAGTAGGTGATTGCGTAGGGCTCTGACCTTTTCTATGTTCGAGAAACGGGAGCTGATATAGAAGTTCATATGAGTCCTCCTAGCGGATGTGATGTCGTGTGATTCATGTTGATGGCAATAACGTACCACAAGATATACAGGGAAATGAGTCCAAGCATCAAGAATATGCCGATGCCTACGAAAATGTACTTAGATCGATACCATCCCCGATGTTTGGAAAGGTGAACCGTTAATCCTATTGAAGAGGTTGCCAACAATATCATCGTTCCGAGTATCCACATGAATCCTGGTCCAATCCAATTCGGGGAGAACAAAAGGTATACGATGGATATGAAAAGGCTCGTGCCGCAGATCATCATCGCTTGAAAACGACGCGTGATGCAACTTCCGCTCATGGTTTGATTCGATCGAATCGTGTCACCGCGAGTTCATGGATGACGAGCAACAAAATTGCGATGAAAAAGACGAGCAAGGCGACGTATTCCGGATTGACGTTCAGGAAGTAGTTGAGCCCGAACAGTGGTGTCACGAACAGGATATAGAGCGGATACTGGATTAAGAACAAGGCGTCCAATAGCACGATGTCATAGACGTACGACTCGAAACTGATCAAGGTGAACACGGTCACACTTGCGAACAGAATAGCCATAATCAACAGCTTGGCGACACGATTCCGTAATAAACACGTCCCGAACATGCAGACGAGCAGTAAGCCGGATGCGACCGCATGAATCGGCTGAATCGTCGCATCAGGGAACATGATGGAAGGAATCAGGTTCACGATAAATGCGAGCACATAGAGCGATGACAACACGATGAGGCAGTTCTTTGGATTGCCCATCAGGACACCCCTTTCTTGATGAGGGTTATATTTACATTTACTTACAAGTGTAATTTTACACTAAAGGGATAGTGTGTCAAGATGGATAGGTGAAGTCAGACTAAAAAAAGAAAGAAGGAAATGAATGAAAAAAAGAGCTTAGACAAATTATATAGGAAGGGGCAAACGTTCAAATGCGTCTGAAAAAACAACTACACAAGGCAATTCTCTCAGACGACAGAGCGACCGTTCAACGTCTAGGGAAGTCGCTCCCTCATGAAGTGGTGTTAAATACATTTCTTGAAGTGGCGTTTGAAACGGATGATTTAATGGTCTACGAAATCGTATGCGATCAGATTCAAGTTGAGCAGACTGCTGATTGGGAAGAGACCGCTTCGCTTCTAATGAGCCAACCGTTCTGTCACCATCCTTACGCCTATGAACGGGCGTTTGAACACGCGAAACGTGCTGCCGAGCTTGATACTAACCGTATAGATTTGAAGGAATATTTGCTCTTTTTCAATGCGATTCCCGACAAATTAATGACGGATGCTGAAGCGAACGAATTAGCGACTTTGATTTTGAAATTGCGACCGACAAGTAAGGTCGCCAAGATGCATTTGTTGTGAACGAAAGCCTGAAACTTTCTGGATGGATATTCCAAATGAAACTTTCGATGATACAATTGATATGGAAACCGATTATAGAGGAGGCGACGCCATGCGTTGGATGATTCGGCTTGGGTTGACCGCAGTGCTGACGGTAGGGATGGTCATTGTCGGAATACGTCTCATCTCATATTTAATCGAGTGGTGGTATCGTCCTCCGACATCGGGATTAAAGTTACGACCGACACCGGCAGAATCTGAGTATTTGATGGAGTCGTCCGAAGGAAAGATGAGGATACCAAAAGAAGAAGAACAGTCTCGTTTGAAACTGGATTATTTGGATTATACGATCGATTCCGTGACGACCGTCATCGAACGAGGCGATGGCCTCTTCTATTGGGTATTGTTGTTAGCCTGTGTATTGCTTAGCGTACTGATTTTTGCCGCTAACATTCGTTTTCAGCACCGCAAGCGAGTTGACGAAACAGCTTCGCTCATGACAAGGACGTTCTCGCGTCATCCAGTCCCGAGCTCGATGACGAGTGTCGAGGAACCGGCTTGGACCGGTGTGACGATTCGGGACGCTCTCATCGCATTCAATCAGGCGTTGCCATCGGCGAAGAAATGGTTGCCGACGGAAACGGTTTTAGAGTGGGCACGACGCATCGAATTGACGGACGTCGATTTCAAGCCGTATTTGGACGAGCGCTATGGAATGACCGATCCGGTGACGCCGGAACAGGTTGCGCGTTTTCGCACGACGCTCGAACAGTATGAGAACCGATTGCATCACTGAACGGACACGGTCGAATCTGGCTAAACACCCAAAACACGACAGGGGACATGACGATGGGTCGATTCAAATCGTTTACGTTTTGGCTTACACTTTTTGCGGTGCTGATTTGTCTTTATAATGGGAGCGGCGCTGATGACAAATCGATTCTCTTCTTTCTGACGAGTCCTCCGTTTTGGGTCATGGAGACGCATTGGTTCGTCGAGACGTTCACCCACCCTTCGAATATCACGATGTTCGTCAAATATGGGGTGACGATCCTATTTTGGGCGGTGGTCGGTGCAGGGCTTGATCGTCTATGGCTAAAGGGGAGAAAGCGAGAGCTAAGTAAGGGTTAGGAGACGTGAATCAAGTGAATTTGTACATTAAAACGCTATACCAAACGAAAGATTCGCGAATCGTTGATGCCGATGTATTCGGGGATGACTTGATTGTTCTGGTGAATCAGGGTGGCCCGGTCGTCTATTGGAACGAGCGGACGCTGCGACTGCCGTTTCAGTTGAGTTCGCCATTCATCCGTCTCCTTGATTCAGAAACGTTTCTGGTCGTCGATGTGACGCTCGAGGAGACTCCCGTCAACGCCTGGGTCATCGATGAGCGGGGTAAGATTCTTCATTCGTTCCATGCGGGCAACGCCATCGGAGCGGTCGCCGTCAACGACACGGGGATTTGGATCGGCTATGTCGACGAGGGGGTGTTCGGCGATGGGATTTCTACCGAGGCACTCGTCTGCTTCTCGCAGACAGGTGAAGTGTTACGGCGCTATCAGTCCGATATAGTACGTCCGCCGACCATCGTCGATTGCGAATTACTGCAAGCAAATCGAACCGGGGTCTGGCTCTGTCCGTCGATTTGGTATGACTTGATTCATATCGATGTGACCGGGCGACTTAACAAGTATAAGACACCGAAACTTCTTCACGATAGCTCGGCGCTGAAGGTCCGAGGTCAGGTCGGCTACTTCTTGAAAGACGGACTGTTGTACAAATGGCCGTTCGGTGCGCGGAAACGCCCTGACGTTGTAGCTAAGTTTTCGGGAGCGGCTAGAGGGTTAGGAGAGGGCACGACCTTCCACTTCATTCAAATCGGTGATTATGAAGTGAACGGCGTTCAGTTCCTCGATGAGTGATGACGCATCTAGGTGTCGTTGAATCGACTAAGAAGTTACTGGTTACAACCGAATGATGTCTCGTGACGATGGACCTGATGTACAGGTCCTTTTTACATTCTCAAACGATTAGCGCGATAGAATCGCGTTAATCATTGCATCAACTTGTCGGAATCAATTCCCTCTTTTTTGTAAATTCAGTATACTCATGTTATTGATGTTAGAAAGAGGGCGATGAGATGAGACTTGAGACGAATCTTCCTGGCTTCTCGGTCGAAGCGATTGAACAGGTGGAACAAGAAATCGGGGTGCGCTTCCCGGATGGCTTGCGTGACGCATGGGGTCACGGGAACAAGTTCGAACTCGGAGAGTGGTTCTTTTATCCGATTAAGGACGAGCGGTTCTTCAATAAGACGTGGGATGATGTGATTCGGGCCAACGAATTGAAGCAAGAGGAGTTGCCGGAAGGGTTCGTGACGCTAGCGACGAACGGATCCGGTGACGAGCTCGGTTTTCTAAAAGACGACCGTGAGACGATTTACGTCTGGTGGCACGAGATGGATGACCTGGAGGTGGCGGCGCATTCGATTGAGGCGTTCGTCGAAGTGAAGCAGGCGGAGAATGACGTGCTCGAGACGTTTTGCGAACGAGTCGAGGAGAATGGACTCGTCTTTGGAATATCTGCGGAACAGGACGATGGATGGGCGTACGCACCATCGCACGTCGAGGCGACAGACGTGTTGTTATTCTTTTCGTCCCGAGAGCTTGCGCTCGCTTGCCGGGCTGAAGAGTGGGCCGACTATCATGTGATTGAGTTGCCGGTCGACCTGTTCCTCGAACGCTGGTTGCCGAACATGTCGGATGATGAGCTGCTGTGCGGCCTCGATTGGTCGAGCGATCTGGTTGGATTGGAGTATGACCCAGAAACCATTCTGGAGTATTTCGAATAAATTTATTTCACATACCGTTAATATAATATTTTTAAAGAAAAGAGAGCAGCAACTATGATAAATCCTTTTTCCCAAAAACGCGATCATCTCGACAATTGTCCGTGTTCAAACTGTCGCCAGGAACTTGAAACCCCGATAGGTTACGGTTCTGTCATGCCGGTAAGCATCGAAGGCTTCACGAAGAAACAGTTGAAGCGACGCGTCGTACTGACCGATGACCTTTGTGTCGTCGATGAGGCTCATTTTTTCGTCTACGGCTGTGTGGAACTCCCGATTGTCGGAGAAGATGAGATTTTTTCTTGGAACGTCTGGGTGTCACTTAGTGCCGACAATTTTTTCCGCATGCTCGACTTGTGGGATGAGCCGTCCCGCATCGAACTTGACCCGATGTTCGGCTGGTTCGCAACCGAACTACCTGGCTATCCGGACACCCTTAATTTAAAGACGAACGTTCATACCCGAGAAGTGGGGATGCGGCCGTTCATCGAATTGGAGCCGACCGACCATCCGCTTGCCGTCGAACAGCGGGAAGGGATCACCCGCGAACGGATTGAAGAACTGGCGCGCATCGTGGAAAGCGACGCATGAGAGGAGAACACATTTTTGAATGATTAGGCTATAGGGAATATTTTTGAGCTGTATTCAGGAAATGAAAAACTTTCAGCGGAACAACAAGCGATGAACGATCGCATCGACGCCTACGTTGAGGCAGAACAGTTTAAACAGCTCGAACAGTACCTTCAACAGACCCGAGGCATCGAACAGATGTTGATTGACCGCGTGATGATGGACCCGACCGATCACAGCCGCTGGGACTTGCTGATCGGGTATGAGTTGATAAATACCATCGAAGATTTTGCCCGGGTGAACAGCTTCGGTCTCACTGCCTATACGTTTCATCCGGATGACCCGTTCTATTTCGCGCTCGCCTTATATTGGACGGGATGGAATGACTTTGTCATCACGGACGAACACGTCGCCTTGGCAGCGTCACTCATCGAACAAGGGCCAGAAGAAGTGAGCGGCTTGCTGTGCATTGCGTTGGCAAAAGAATTCGGCCATTTGAAGCACAAGTATTTTCAACTCGCGATTGAACACTGCCCGTGGGCACCTGAACCGTATTTGTGGCTCGGGAAGCGCCGCCTTTATTCTAATCCGGAAGAAGGAAAGATGCTTATCCAGCAAGGACTAGACCGGGTGAAGTATACGTGGGGATTTGATCAGAAGGGGCGCTGGTTCGACACGGGCTCACAGTATTTTAATCCCATCACGTGGCGGCAAGACACAATCACGGAGCTGTTCGGTCTAAGTATGAACCAAGACGAGTACATGAAATATGAGCGAATCATCAATCCGCAATAATCACCTTCAAGAACGGAGCATTGGAATGATCACAATCGCATTAGCCAAACCATCAGATGTAGATGCAATCGAACGACTGTATCTCGCCTGTAAAGACGATTTGCTCGCCCGACAGATTTTTCAATGGGACGACACGTATCCGAACCGCGCCTATTTTGAGGAGTGTATCAAAGACGATTCTGTCTATATCATGAAAGACGGTGAGGAGTTGCTCGGAGTCGTCGTGCTCGATGAATGGCAGTCGCCGGAATGGGAGGCGATCGACTGGTGTCACGCTCGGCCACTCGTCATCCATTCTTTGATGGTGCATCCGGAGCGGCAAGGTCAAGGGAGCGGAAAAGCGATGTTGCGTGCCTCGGAACAGTTGGCGAAAGCAGAAGGCTACACGAGCATCCGACTCGACAGCTTCTCAGGGAATGAGGCCGCCTGCAACTTTTACAAACGACACGGCTACGTCGAACGCGGAAGCGTCCATTTCGATTCAAAACCGAAAGGGCATGAACGGTATATTTGTTTCGAGAAAGCACTCGATTGAACAATCCAACTTCGAGGTCCAACTCTGGAAAGGAGTCCTATGCTAGAATTTGTCCGTGATTCGCAAACCATCGTTAACTTATTTTATCCCGCCTCGAAACGTCTCGTAATACATCGCCAGTTAAGTCAGTGCCTAGAAGGTTCAATCGAATCGTTCGATGTCATGTATAAGACGCATGGTTCAGGTGCCTCTCAAATTCAAACACGCCTAACAGTGCAACGCGGTGATCGATCTTCGCTTCAGATTGAGAAAACGTTAATCACGCTGACATTGCCCGAAGTATCGATTCAAACGTGGATGAACGGACTTGCAACCGAGTCCAATATGTATCGTGACTCTGCTGTCCCGGCCGTATATATAGAAACGTCAACCCTTGCTCGAATCGAGTGGCTGATATTAAACAGACGTTCATCACTCTAATCGTCCACTGACAAGGACGACGAATAGGTCGAACAAAATCTCACTACAATGAATAGAGGAACTAAGAAGCAACCAATCGAAGTGTTTACCTAACAGCTGACAGTTCTCGTGCCGAGTGAATAGACGTTTATTTGTCTAGCGTATGACGAAAAAATCATCAGCAAGACAAAAAGGAGAGATTCAACGATGTGGCACAATACAACGACATTACTCATGAAAAAGGCAAAGAAACATAAGAAATGGACCGAAGGGGCTTTTGTCAATCCAGTCTATTGGATGGTAAATGGAACGCCGTATTACATGGCAGGCTTTACGCGAAACAATCAACCGGTAGCAAGCGCCTACTTTACAATCGGGGAAGAGGTCGTGGACGAAGTGCTGATTGCGCAGCCGAACCTGTCTTATTTTGCCGATTTAAGCGGCAACCTGTCGCGTATGGCGACAGAGCGCTCAAACATTCCAATCTCTTATTACACGAAACCGTTGGACATACCGGTTGTGGATGCAAGCCCGCAAGTTCAACAGGGGAGAGACGCGTTTGCTCACTTTTGGGAGATTCAGCAAACGTTCAATCAGATGCTTCAAGACTATACGGCGTATTATAACGATGACGTATTAATCCGAAAGCACATCACGGACACAGATTTGTCTAAGATGAAAGAATTCGCCGTGCTAGCAGATATCTATCAACATCAAACGTTGAAGATATTAACGAGTCAGGGTGAAGATATTCAAGCGTTCGCGGCGTTTCTCGAAAATTCACAAGAGTGGTCAAGTCTGTCTCGACAAGAAAAGAAGTTCATCAAAGGAATTGCGGTCGGCAAAGAAAAGATGCAGAAGAACATGGAGGCGTTAGACGTGCTCGAGGCCACTGATTTTGACCAAATGTTCAAGTTGAATTACGACCACTTGATCAATAAGAATAAGGCAATCATCGAGGGGCAACGCCAGTACATCCGTTATCCAAAAGGGATTTCTTAAGGGGGATTTGATTTGAAACAACTTGAAGTGGCTACATATACGATGACAATCGACGCACCGATTGACCACACGTTCGCTTGTCTCGCAGAAGACGAACATATCATCAAATGGAACGACCATTTGATTGAGAACATCTACGAGGACGGTGACGCCTCACTCGTGACGGGAAAACGGTTCATCTCGGTCCAACAAATGGATAAGAAAGAGATTCGGGTCGAATCAATTTTAACATCCGTCAATCGTCCATATGAGTGCGAGGTACAGGCGATGACGAATCAAGGGGTGTCGACGGCGACATACACATTGAGCGAGACAGCAGACGGGACGGACGTTACGATTCGCATCACACTCGCACCGTCCTCATGGCTGTATACCCTATATGTAAAAGCGTTCCGCTGGGCGATTCGCCTGATTTATGATGAACAGTTCAAACAGTTCCGTATCTACGCCGAGGCGAGTGCGCCAAAACCGTCACCTGCCCGAGAGGCGGAGTGATTCGACGATGATTGAATCGATTACCCCTTCGAAGCGTGACGCGGTCCGCGCATTCTTTATCGATGCCTGGGGCTCATCTGAGATGGTCATCTCGACCGGGACGTATGATTGCGCCGCACTTGACGGGTTCGTCTGGTCGGAAAGGGACGTGATCATCGGGCTCGTCACGTATGTCATTCGAGCAGACGAGCTTGAAATCATCTCGCTCGACAGTTTGCAGGAGAAGCGTGGCATCGGCTCGGCACTCCTCGATGCCGTGGAGCGAGTGGCCAAGCACTATCAGCTTGAGCGGCTGTCGCTCATCACGACAAATGACAATCTGCGGGCGCTCGCGTTTTACCAACGCCGAGGCTGGCGCCTCACACGGATCATCCCGGGCGCAGTCGATGCGGCCCGGATCCATAAGCCGTCAATCCCCGTCATCGGGGAGTACGGCATCCCGCTCCATGACGAAATCATGCTTAGCAAAGTCATCCCAACCTAAAGAAAAGAGGAATCTTCCCATGATTCGATTCGGTATCATCGGCACGAACTTTATCACCCGTTCTTTCATTGAAGCGACCCATCAAGTCGCAGGCGCGACCGTGTCCGCCGTCTATTCTCGGACAGACGAACGCGCGACGGCGTTCGCTGAAGAATTTGATATTCCAAACACGTTCACCTCGCTCGAGGAGATGGCGTCCAGTGAGGTGATTGATGCGGTCTATATCGCGAGCCCAAACTCGCTCCACGCCGAGCAGAGCCTGCTGTTTATGCGCCACGGCAAGCACGTCCTCTGTGAGAAGCCGTTCGCCTCAAACGTTGAGGAAGTGAGACAGATGCTTGAGACGGCGCGCGAACATGACGTCGTCTTGCTCGAGGCGCTTCGCAACTTGTTCATGCCGAACTTCAAGGTGTTGCGTCAAGAGCTCCATCGCGTCGGACCGGTCCGGCGTGTCATCTTGAACAAGTCGCAATATTCGTCACGCTACGACTTGTATAAGCGCGGGGACAACCCGAACACGTTCAATCCTGCCTTCTCGAACGGTTCACTGATGGACCTCGGCGTCTATTGCCTCGGCCCGGCCCTGAAACTGTTCGGACGACCGGGCGGCGTGCAGGCGAACGCGGTCAAGCTCGAGTCAGGCGTCGACGGTAGTGGTTCGGCCATCTTGTCTTATGACGGCATGGACATCATCGTGCTCCACTCGAAGATCCATGGCACGGACGCCCCGTCTGAAATCATCGGGGAAGCGGGACGCATCGTGATTGACGATATCGGTTCGCTCGACCGGTTGACATTCGTTGGCCGCGACGGGACGACCGTCGAACTCGGTTTAGAACAGGCGAGCCATATGACGTATGAGATTCAGACGTTCGTGAAAATGATTGAGGCAGGAGAGCGGGAGACCGAGGTCCATTCAATTGACGATATGCTCACACTCGCGGACGTCATAACCGACATCCGGCAGCGCATCGACGTGTGGTATCCTGCCGACGTATAACAAATGAGCCTCGAGCATGTGCTCGGGTCTCTTATTCTAAAGAGAAGGTGCGGAACAAAAAATGAATGCACAAGAGATTCTAGATGAATTTGAAAAGATATATTATTGGGATGCTCGAGTTCTCGGGTTTGATTGTCGGTATTATGGAGATGAAGTTTCAGTTAAAATTGAGGAAGAAAATGAGGATTATCATCATCTGATTGAATTTTTAGGGTGTATCAAAGTCGACATCTCTGCTCCTTTGAACGACCGCGTGGCACCTATAAAAGAATTAACGAGACTACAGCTACCTTACTTCATGCACGATATCGCTGTCTCGAGTTACATGTTGGACGGAACCGAGGTATTCGTATGTAACCTGTTGTTCCCGCCGGCAAGCGCTGAAATTCATTTCACTAAAATTAGAATCGGGAAGGAATATCATTGATGCTGATCCCGCTTTAACGCATTCATCACCATCGCGATACGTTCCTCGGTCGAGTAGTCACCCTCAATCCTTAGGATGGGACAAGCCAGTTCAGCCAGCCATTGTTCATGCAACGTCTTGCTTCTGACTTCTGTCCCGGCTTGGTCGTAAAGGGCGGCCCAGCTCAAAAACGCTTGTGATTGCTCGTATAGGCTGCCGCCAGCGAGTGCCGCCGCTCCATAGCGCTCGAGCTCCCGTTGTTGCAATCGGGCCAGTCGGACGTCGGGCGGAATCCATAAAAAGATGACTAAAACGGCTATTCGTTCTGGGAAGAGATCGACATGCCGGACGTATATAAAGTGACGTTCGACAACGATGAACTCGTGAGCGTCGAAAAGCTTTGGGACCGTCAAGTAGTGGTGTGAAAGCCGTTCATGCTGTCATAAAAAAGGATGGGGCCGGTCTCGACCCCATCCTTTAAAGTCTACTCTCTATTCAGATACAGGTGGCGGATAAACAAGCCGAGTGCGACCGTCATAATGACGGCCGGAATCAAGCCGACGAGCAACAAGGAACCCATGCGTTCAGTCCTTTCTGAGCGCAGCGAGGCGCTGTGTCATGTCTTGGAACGATTGACCGTCCGAGAGCATGCTCAATTCGCCGGCGACGAGGTCGTTCACTTCACGGTCCCAGTTCTGGCTGAGCGTCGTCTCGAGCGCGGCAAGCTGCGTCGCCGTCCGTTCGACTTGATGACTTCCGACGCGCGCGAGTTGCTCGCGCACCGCCGTCTTCAACAGGGCACTCAAGTCGTCGCGCAGTTTCGTCCGGCCGTCGCCTTCGAAGAACTGGTTCGCGTTCTTATAGTGCTTCAAGACGGGACGGAACGGAGCCGCCTCGAACGTGACCGGGTCGACGGCGTCACGGAACCAATCGATGTCGCTGTCGTCCTCAAACGACAACGTTGGCAGGAGCGGACGCAGTTTGAGCGTCTCGCGCTCGATCAAGCGTTCCGTCTCTCGTTTCAAGAAGCGCTCGAGTCGATATTGGAACACTTGCAACTCTTGATGGATGTCATACGCATACTTGTCGAGCGTCCGGGTGAGGGCGCGCTCGAGGCTCGCTTTCGACCCATCGACCTCGACCGGGTGGAACGTCTCTTTGACGAAGTCCGACAGCCGGAAGAGCGAGCGAGTCTCGAGGTGGGCGAGTAGCTCGTCCGTCTCGCGCTTGAACGGGTCTTCGAGCGTCGTGACGTTGAGACGATTGTCAGACGTGCGCACTTGTTCGAGTTTGCCACGACGGGCTGCCTTGACGCTCGCATCCGCTTCGGCCTCGCTGACGACGTCCTCGAACGCGGCGACGAGGGCATGTGCCTCATCTTTGATGCGGACCGCGTTCGCCTGACGCAAATCGTGGTCGACGAATTGCTCAAGTTTGGCCGAGAATCGGTCGAACCCGGCATCCGTTCCCTGAATGGCGTTTCGGCTCGAGATCGGCAGCACCGTCGGATGACGGACACCGAGCTTCGTCAACTGGTTCGACACATAATCGGTGACGGCGAACCGTTCCGCTTCATCCGCCGCCAAATCTGACGCGTTGACGAGGAAGAACATGTGATGGTCACCTGTCCCTTGGACGCGTCCGAGCTGGATGACGAGTTCTCGGTCGGCCTCGGTGAAGGCGTGATTGTAATACGTCACGAACAAAACGGCATCGGCGTCACGCATATAGCCGAACTGCACCTCGCTATGACGGTTGAACTGCGAGTCGGCACCCGGCGTGTCGACGAAGATGATGCCGCGCTCGGCCCAAGGGGAGTCGATGGCGAGCTCGATCTCTTTGACGATACAGCTCTTCTCTTCCTCCGTGACGAACGAGCAGAACGTGTCATAGTCGACCGTCTCCTGGCTGCCGAGATAGGATAGGGGAGCGTTCTTGACGGCGTTGACGAACGAGTGGTCGAGATGGAGCGCGTCGAGTGACGCCCCGTAATCGTTCAGCTCCGCCTCGAGCTCGGCACGTGTCTTGAACGTGATCAACGCACTTTTGTTGGCACGGCCGTTCGGCGGCACGATTTTCGTGATCGACGCCGTCAGTGGGTTCGGTGACGTCGGGAGCACCGTCTCACCGAGCAACGCGTTCAACGTCGACGACTTGCCGGACGAGAACGCACCGAAGATGGCGAGCGTGTACGTCTCGGATTCGGCCCGGGCCAATTTATGACGGAGCGATTTGACGCGTGACTTGAATAACGGATGGTCCTTTAATATTTCACATACCGCATATTCATACGAAAAATCAAGAGACAAAGCAGTAATATCATCCACCAAAAGCGAGGTCGAAGCAACTTCTTGTTGCTGATGTTCGACTTGTTTCTGCGGCAATTGGTCGGCCGTGACGTAGTGACGGGTCTCAAGGTCCGTCATACGTGAATCAGAGAGGTCACGTGTCGTGTAATGGGTGAGCTCGTCTCGTTGTTCGGAGAGCTGACGTTGTAGCGCCAACGTGTCGAGCATGTCATACAACTCATCTTGCTCGGTCTCGATGGAATGGATTCGGTCTTGGCCTTCAACCTCAAGATACGTTTCGACGGACGTGACCCACGGTTCGGACACTTTCGTCACCCAAGAGGCGAGCGCCGACTCGATGTCGCGGCTGAATTGAAGCACCGTGTCACCACTGAGCGATGCGCCGGACTTCACTTGGTCACTGATGAGCGTGCTCGGTGCGGCCGGTAACGTGTCAGGACGCGACAGAATCGCCTCGGGCAGTTTCAAATCGCGGACGATGTCTTCGGCGTACTTGATCAAGTGGGGGCGAAGGTTCGTATCAATCAATCGGTTGAACTCCTTGACGGCAATGTCTTCACGACGCAGCCGTTCCTGGCGCGTCTTCTCTTTTGAGAAGAACAGGCCGACCTTGAACTCCGGCGCACAACTCTCGAGATAGTCCCGCAACAGTTCGCGGAACTCGTAGTTCATGATCGGCGCGCTCGCGACAATCGGTGTCTGGTGTTTGAAGAACTCGCGGCGGAACGCGGTGAGCCATATCGATTTTTTGTCGAGACGTTGCAGGCGGGCTTGAATCTCCGTCGGCTGCTTCTCGATGACCGGCAACTCGTTCAGGAGCGCGTCGTTCGCACGTGTGGACCGGGCGAGCAACGTGTCAACGAGCAAATCGGCGCGTGCTTCCGCATGTTCCCGCGCGGCGTCGATGACGGTTTGGACGTACGTCCGGAGGCGTTCCACTTCATTTTCCGGGTGATCGAGCTCACGGAGCGAGATGTAAAACATATCGTCCGGATTGATCGCATGGCGGGTGAAGGCGGTCTCGAGCGAACGCTTGAACGTGCTGAACGGAAGCTCTCCTTCATCGTGCTTATCGATTTGGTTGATGATGATCGAGTAGGGACGTCCTTCGGCGCTAAACTGTTTCATCAGTTTAATGTTTTGTTCGGACTGGACGTGATTGTAGTCCATCATGAAGAACAGATGGTCGGCGAGGAAGAGCGAGCGTTCCGTCGCTTGACGGTGCCGTTCATCGGTCGAGTCGATTCCGGGCGTGTCCATGAGGACGACGTCGCTTCCGAACGGGAAGCGGGGCAGGGCGTACTCGACTTCTTTAATCTCTTCGATTTTGCAGTAGTCGCTCAAACGGTCGAGCTCATCCGGCGCGAGTCGAATCCAATCTGTATCGTTGACGGCGACGGATGCCCCGATTTCCCCATGTCGAAGCGTCACGATATTCGCACTCGTCGGAATCGGGCTCGTCGGTAACACACCGTCCCCGAGCCAATTGTTGAGAAGTGTCGACTTACCGGCCGAGAAATGACCACAGACCGCGATCCAAATCTCGTTTTGTGTCACTTTTCGGAGTGCGGTCTTGGCGAGACGAGCCGACTCGGTCTCAGTTTGTGTGTCAAATACGTCGGTCAATTGCGCGAGGCGCATGCGTTGTTCGTTCATAAATCCCCATCCCCTACTTATGATTCCGTCGTGATGCCGACGCGATGTCTACGATATGATTTGTTTTCCCAGGCTTGAATGACGAGATCTGCTACATCGTCACGCGAGATTGGTCCCGAGTTCTGTGTCCCGAGCACGTCAGCTATGATGACGATGTTCCCGACGGACGCGTCTTCAATCAATTGGGTCGGGCAGACGATTGTATAATCGAGCGTTGATGCATCGAGCAGTTCATATGCCCGGGCGTGATCCTCGGCCGCGGTCGTCATCGAACGTTTCGACTCACGGGTCTCGAAACGATAGTTGTCAGAATCATGTGCCTGCAAGATGCCGGCCGTCCCGACCGTCAAGATGCGCGTGACCCCGGCTGCTTGCATCGCTGAGATGATGAACGGCGTGAAGCGGGACAAGACGTCCTGCTTATCCGTACCGAGCGCCGACATGACGACGTCGGCCGATTTCACCGTTTCTGCGATGGCATCCGCATCGGTCGCATCACCAATGATGACCGTGAGACGATCCCTCGGTTCGACCTCGCGACGTGACAACAGTCGGACGTCGTGGCCGTCTTTTAACAAACGTTCAAGCAACCGCATCCCCGTGCGGCCGCTCCCTCCAAATAAAGCAATGGTTGACAAGTAAACCCCTCCCAATCAAGATTAAAGAAAATATCCAACGCCATCATACCACGGAAGCGCTATCGAAACAGGAGACAACGGCTTGAAGTTGTGAGGTTTCAGGGCAGGGTAAGTGGGATACAAAAAGTTAAGACGTGTATAAGGGAGGAAGACACTTCGTTGTCGACACCGCATGAGATTTGGAGCTAGAACCATCAAGACCGGGATATCCGTCGCCTTGGTATTGCTCATCGCCGAGGCATTTCAATTTCAACAGATTGTCGTACCGGCACTCGCGGCTTCGCTCGCATTATTGCCGTCCGTTTATCAGACGGGTGTCCGGCTATTAGAAGAACTAAAAGGGAACTTGATCGGGGCTTTGCTCGCCGTCTTCTCATTAATGTTGACGCCGAACCCGACACCGATCGCCATCGGAGTCGTCATCATCATCGCCATCTCGATCCTTCTCTTTTTGAACCTCGAGTCGACGACCCGGACCGTCATCTTGACGACGATTCTGATTATGGAAGGGGCGAGCCAGTCGGACATGCCCGTCTGGATGTTCGCCGGTGAACGTTACTTGCTCATCATGATGGGGATCACCGTGGCGCTTGTCGTCAATGCGCTCTTGTTCCCGCCGCGCTATGAGCGGAAGCTTGAGGACGAGATCGCGACCGTCTCCCAAATGGCCGTCCGCATCGCGCGACTGTTCTCGGAAACAGAGGGAGGACGCTCGTCATTTGAGTCACTCGATGAGACGAAAAAGAAACATCGAGCCTCAAAGACGACGTACGACTTCTTTGAAGAAGAGATTAAAGCCAACCGCTGGCTCGAGAAGAAGACGCCGATTTATCGCCGGGCCGTCTTGAAGTCGAAGATGATTGATACGAACAGTGCCGCTATCCACGTGCTCGACAAGCTGCATGACGATTTTCTGACACTCGAACATCTACCACCTCAGCTCGAGGACGAATTGATGCGTCATATGCGGCACTTGCTCAGACGGCATGAGCGTCTATTCTCGGCTTATGAATTAGAGAACGAGCACATCATCGACCGGGAAGAGGACTTGATTCACGAGAACTTCGACTTCGCCAAGCTAATGATTGAGAGAATGCGTGAGGAGGAGGAGGACCTCATCCTGACCGTCGTCCCGCTCGTCGCGACGATGACAGATTGGGTCAAGGCGATGAATGAGCTCGAACGCTACCTCATCACCGAGATGAAGAAGCACGGGGACAACCTGAAAGTGGAACCGCGTAAGAAGTGGTTCTTTGAAGACTAAAAAAGGTAAAAAAATAGCATCACCTAACTGGGCTTTTAAAAAGTCAGTTAGGTGATGCTATTTTTATGAGCTGAGCTTGCTTGTTTTTTATTTTCGTCACGTAAGGCGAGAAACGGGTTGAACCCATATAGTGATCTTGCTCCGATAGACTAGAGAGTAAAGCGAGGATGTTTTTAAGCTGCTTCGCCCCTTCTTGGATGCTCAAGTGATTGACATGTCCCTTTTGATCTAATCGGTTCACAAATAGCTCGACCTTCCCGCCGCTTTCAATCAATTCCCGACTGACCAATGCCGTATCCTCTATCAATTCTTCGAACTGATGATGAAGGCCGATCCCGTTCGAAGCTGACAAATCGAGGTACACCGTGAACATGTCTTGATTGACCGGCTGGTACAGTTTCGTTTGCAAAGTCGATTTCTTCGCCGTCGCATACCAGTCGATTTGTCT